>NZ_JBYTDT010000003.1:424770-481255 GCF_058791655.1 Paenibacillus sp. EB106-05-06-XG162 | reverse complement strand
TATCCTTATGATATCCGAAATATGAATGAGGCACAAAGGAGAATTGAAAAGTATATTCAGTTTTACAATCAACATCGTCCACAACGAATGCTAAATAAGCTGCCTCCGGTAGAGTACCGGAAGCAGCTTACAGCCTAGGGCTTTATTCAGTGTCTATAAAATGGGGTCTTGACCAATTGCCAGGTGGGGGCTATTTTACGCTTACAAATATGGCTAAGTAATCATCATTGTTGATTACTATCAAAATGAAGATCACCTTTGCAACTATTTAAAACCACACTACTAACTATTGTCGGGTGACAAGAACATATATTGTTTTACGTGAATGAAGACGGTTTTCAATTAGAGTTAATTTCGCATTTTCGTTTGAGCTAGAAACCACAACTTACGATAAGCACCTGCGATCGAAATCAAGGCGAGGTCTGCTCCGGCCCAATTTTGCTTAATCTTGAAATGTCGCTCTAGTCTTCAATCTAACCAAGTTTGAACTTGAATTTTTATAGCGGTACTTAGGCTAAAAAGGGGAGCATCAAGGTCATTATTCAATGACTGTTGAGATATCCCTTTTTTGCTGTGCAATGACGAAATGCATTCGTCCCAGATATGAAATGAGCAGGATCGTCAAGAAACCAAGAATTTTCTTGCAAGGTAACATATTTCATTCCTAGTGCATGAACGGGACGAAGAACTGCACCAGTGCAAGTTATCTAAACGTACTACCAACGACGGTAAATCTGAAATACACTTTATCGAATTTTAATCATTTCAGTATCAAACTTTTATTTTTATAAAGGTAGCTTTTAATTTTCAGTGGTTAACATGAAAGGCAAGGTTATCATCGAAGGATATTCGGGGGGAAAGCTTATGGGAAACAAGATACTGCTGGAAGTACGGGGATTGACGAAAACCTTCGGTTCCAGGACCGTCGTGGATCGTCTGAATCTTCGAATTGAGGAAGGGGATATATACGGGTTCCTCGGCACGAACGGTTCTGGAAAAACAACGACGATCCGCATGATAACGGGTCTCGTCCATCCCGATGCCGGCGAGGTTAGGGTTGGCGGGTTTCATCTGAAATCGCAGTTTAAGGCTGCTATCTCTCTTGTAGGCGCCATTGTTGAGAATCCGGCTTTTTACACGTATCTTTCCGCCTATGATAATCTCAAGTTGACGGCGAACCTTTTGCCGGGGGTAACCCGGAAGCGGATCGATGAAGTGCTTGAAATCGCTGGACTGTCCGATCGGGCTAAAGACAAGGTTGGTACTTACTCGCTTGGCATGAAGCAGCGGCTTGGCATTGCGTGTGCGCTTCTGAACCGTCCGAAGCTGATCATTCTGGACGAACCTACGAACGGACTGGATCCGCAAGGAATGAGGGGGATCAAGGAGTTGATCGCGCAGCTCGCGGCGGAGCAAGGGATCTCTTTTCTGATTTCAAGCCATCTGCTTCATGAAGTCGAACAAATATGCACCAAGGCAGGGGTTATCAGGAAAGGGAAGCTGATTGCGGAGGGTGAGGTCAGGCAGCTGCTTGCTTCAGGAGAGGAAACCGTAGAGATCGTCACTTCGGAACGGGACAAGGCGGAGCAGCTTCTAAGATCAGCATCCGAGGTCATTTCCGTTTCGCGCTCCCAAGACCAACTCATCGTCCGAACGAACGGCGATTGCTCATTCAAGCTGAATCAACTGCTCATGACGAGCGGCGTTCACATTCGAACCATTAGCCGCAGGCCTCGGACGCTTGAGCAATTCTTTTTCGACATAACGGAAGGAGATGGCGAGCCGTGATCAGGCTGATCCAAAACGAGTTTTACAAAACATTCAGATTAAAAAAACTTTATATTTTCATGGCTATCCTGGCCGTTCATGCTTGGTTAACCGTTCATTTCTATAACGCAGGCGGGGAATGGAAGTCGGTGATTCTGATGCCTAACGGTCAGTCTCTCCCGCTGACGCTCCTGAACAGCATGGCTCAATTTATGACCGTATTTATTCCCATCTATGTTGCCGACCTGATAACAGGCGAAGTAAAAACCGGCACGTTAAAAATGTCGTTACTGCGTCCAGTCCGGCGAATCGAATGGCTCAATGCCAAAATCGTCTCCTTATTCGTATTCATGACGGTACTGCTTGTTTTCTCCATCGCAGCGGAATACGCGATCGGAACGCTCGCATTCGGTTGGGGCGAACAAACACTCTATGCCGGATCGCTGTATACGCAGACAGAAGGTGTGTGGTTGACGCTTCGCCTGTCCTTCTCCATGCTCCTGCCGTATATGGCTTGCGGAATGATTGTGATGTTCATTGCCGTATCCGCGACGAACATAAGCACAACGATCGGGTTATCCATCGGCGTGTTGACCGCCACGCAATACTTGAATGCTTTCGAGCAGCTCAAACCTTATTCCATTGTGAACCAAATGTATTTTTTTCATGAATATGTTAATCAGATAAACGGGGAGGCCGCGACTCAAAACATCGCGGTGATTGCCGGATATATCGCCGTTTTCTATCTCGTCAGCGCAATCATCATAAAGAGAAAAGATTTCATCCTGTAAGGGGGTACGCTCCTTGAGCAAGCTTATCCAATGCGAACTCTTCAAAGTGTTCAGGCAGAAAAAGCTGTACTTGTTCATGCTTTTTCTGACCGCTGTGGAAATATCGGCTGTTTTTCAAATATATCGGGAAGCAGCAGGTTTCACTGGCTTCGGGCCTAATGGTCAGTCGTTTCCATTGATCCTACTCCATAACAGCACATTTTTTATCCCTATTTTGATCGCGATCCTGGCGGCCGATTCCATTGCGGAGGAATACCGGAGCGGCAACCTAAAAAAGGCGCTTCTTTGCCCGGTAAGCAGGATGGATCTGCTTCATGCCAAAATCGTGTCTATGTTCACCGTTGTGGCGGTTCTGCTTATTTTTCTGGTTCTTTCCTCTTATGTTATCGGTACTCTGGCTTTTGGGTGGGGGGAACGAACAGTTGTCGACGAAATTGTTTATACATTTAGCGAAGGGGTCCGGCTTGTGGCCCAAATCGTTCTGCTATCTGTGCCGCCTAATCTGGCGTTCGGTATGATCGTTATTTTTGTAGCCTTGCTGACGACAAATCCAGGCGGTTCCATCGGAGCAGCTCTCGTGCTTTTAGCTGTTTCTCCGCTTGTCGAGGGAATCCCGCAGGTTAGAGATTTTATTATCGGTTATCAAATGCGGGTCATTCCCTTTCTTCCTCTACACGATATGGCTGCGATAGACTTGTGGGGCGGTTTGGCCGTCATCATCGTCTATTTTGGTGTTCTATACGCGGGTAGTGTTATGATGATAAGGAAGAAAGATATTTTGATTTAAATGGGGTGAACCTGTGTCGTTTGACAGAATCTTGATCGTGGAAGATGAGAAAGAAATCGCCGAATTGTTAAAAGACTACCTGGTGGAAGAACATTTTGAGGTCATCATCGCAAGCGACGGACGAGAGGCGTTACACCTATACAGAGAATACCGGCCGCAATTGATGATTTTGGATATCATGCTGCCCAAGCTTGACGGAATGGAAGTATGTCGCACGATCCGATCGGAATCGTCGATACCAATCATCATGCTTAGCGCCAAGAAAAGCGACGTGGATAAAATTATCGGACTAGGGATCGGTGCAGACGATTATGTCGTTAAGCCTTTTAGTCCAGGCGAGATTATCGCAAGGGTCAAGGCGCAGCTCAGAAGGGCCAATCAGCTTTTGTCTCCTGTGGGGACATCGGAAATCGTCCGATATCAAGATCTGGAGCTTAATATTAAGGCTTATGAAGTGACGGTCCGGAATCTACCTGTCCCATTCTCGGCTAAGGAGTTCGAGGTGCTTCGTTTTTTTGCCCTTCATCCGAATCAGGTACTGACTCGCGTACAAATTTTTCAGCATGTATGGGGGCTCGACGAACGCGGGGACTTGAATACCGTAACCGTTCATATTAAGAAAATCCGGGAAAAAATCGAAGTCGACCCCGCCAATCCGACGATGATCAAAACGGTGTGGGGAGTCGGCTACAAGCTTGACGGTGGTCCGCGATGAAGCTCGGAATTCGCTTCAAGCTGATCGCAACGCTGACCGTGATCATCATCGTTCCTGCTGTTTTGATGAGCATTTCCGGAGTCCGAGAAAAGCATACGGATCCAATCGAAGGGGCTATTGGAATAAACTTCATGTTCCTGATCGGTTTTCTGGCGGTGGCGTTTGTTTTATGCGCTTATCTATTAGCGCGGGTCATCACAAGACGTATCCTCCTGCCGCTTAAGGAATTGAATGCTGCCGCGGAACAGATTATGAATGGCAATTTGGATGTTGAAATTCGAAATCGATACAATGACGAGATGGGCCGTTTTAGTTCCGCTTTCGATATCATGCGAGCCAGGTTAAAGGAATCTTTGGATCGGCAAGCTGCTTACGAACGGTCCCGCAATGAGCTGATCGCGAATATTTCCCACGATTTACGGACACCGATTACATCCATTCGCGGATACGTCGAAGGTTTGCAGGACGGCATAGCCCGGGATGAGCAGAAGGTCACCCGATATCTTGCGGTTATCAAAAACAAAACCGATCTGCTTGACCGCTTGATTGAAGATCTGTTTCAATTCTCGCAATTAGAGTCAGGACAACTGGTGATGGACATTCGGGAACTAGACAGCCGAGAGTTCCTCGAAGCGATGATAGCACCATTCGAAATGGAGTTTCATGATGCTGCGGTTGTATTGACTGTCGAACGGCCCTTTCCCTCCAGACCTATTCAAGTCGATAGCGATCGCATGGCGCAGGTGTTTGAAAATATCATCGAAAATGCAAAAAAATATGCCGGCAATCCCGCTGAAATGACAATTTCGACTCGAGACGAAGCGGACTGGATTCGGATTGTGATCAGAGACAATGGGATTGGAATCTCCGAAGAGGATACTCCATACTTGTTCGAACGCTTTTATCGAGGAGAAAAATCGCGTTCCCGTGCGTTCGGGGGAGCCGGATTGGGTCTTGCTATATGCAAACGAATCGTAGAAGAGCATGGAGGTCATATTGGGGTGCAGAGCAAACCGGGGGCAGGTGCCGAGTTTTACTTGACATTGCCGGTTGTCAAAGAGGATTGAAGAAAGGGAGAGGAGTTCACATCGTGTTTCGTTACTACTTTATAGCCTTGTGCGTGATTATTGCGGACCATGCGGCAAAATGGCTTGTGTCGACTTATATGAAAATCGGACAAGAAATCCCCTTAATACCTGGAGTTCTTGGGCTTACATCCCTCCGCAACAGAGGGGCTGCTTTTGGCATTTTGCAAGGACAAATCACATTTTTTATTATCGCGACGACCGTTGTCCTTATCGGAATTATGCTCTATTTACCCAAAGCGCATCGTGAAAAAACGATCTTGCCTTATGGCTTAGCCCTTATATTGGGCGGAGCGCTGGGTAATTTTATTGACCGTGTTTTTAAAGGGGAAGTTGTGGATATGATTCAAGTTCATTTTTTCCACTTCCCCGTTTTTAATGTAGCTGATTCCTTCTTATGCATTGGTGTCCTTATTGTATTGATTCATTCTTTGAAAGAGCCACGTAATAAGGATGAAGAGTTGAAGGAAGTGGTTAAATAAAAGTTAACGCCAGCAGGTCAATTTTAGTCTAGAGGATTATTTATTACAATGGAGAAGTTATAGAAGGTATTGAATGATTTCTCTTGAGGGAGGGTTTCAAATGAACACCACATCAAAGAGTAAACCACTTGTTCATACTGTAGTTCAGGTTAGACTGCCAGTTAGAAATATCGATGAATCCGTTGCATGGTATGAAAAGTATTTCGGCTTTACACATTGCTGGAAAACCGAAGAAGAATCAGACCTGAAGCTTGAACCAGGACCCTATTTGTTTTTTAAACGAGTAGAACAACCCATTCCAATCCATATTGTATCGGACGGAAAACCCTATGCGGTACTTTGTATAAAAACATCTGATGTTTTTGAATGTTACCAAAGATTCGTCGACGCAGGTGAAGAGGTAACCGAAATAACGTATACTTGGGGTATTGATCGATTTCCTGAATTCAATGTTACAGATCCTTCAGGCAATATTATAAATATAGCGAATTATCCCGATTTACATATTAATGGTTTTTGAGCTATCGGTCCGCGTTCCCCGAAAGTTGGAGTGATTGGAACCATTCCATTGAAATCGCCCTCTGAGTAATTAACATTGCTTTTATAATCAATTATATTTTGATGGCAAAGTTCTTCAGCAGATTCTGAACGCGTTGAGTGCGGTCTCGAAGTTTATTGCCGGTTGACCTTTCTATATTCGCTTGGCGGAATCCCGTTCAATCGCTTGAACGTCCTGCTCAAATGGAATTCATCGAGGAAGCCGCAATTGGCAGCAACAGCCTTAAGCGGCATATTCGTGTAAAGAAGAAACTTCTTAACGTGCTCAATTTGGATTCGCATTAAGTAGTCTTTCGGGGACTCTCCTAAATAACGAATGAACAATTTTCGAACATACGACGTTGAGAGATGATTGAGTTCGCACAACGTGCGGATCTGGAGATTGTTAGCAAATCTCAGTTCCAACTCTTGACGAATACGTTCAAAACTCTTATGAGGCTCGGATAATCCACTTTCTTCGGCAGTAGATATTCGGTGCCATTCTTCAATAAGCTCAAGAAGTATCGTTTGTGTATGGAACTCTCCTCGCTGTAAGCCCGGGACCCAGCATTTGTGCGCGTTTCGGAGACGTTGCGTCCATAAAAGGAGATGTTCGGGAGAAGCTTTATGTAGAAACGGTAAATGAAGCGATTCCGTCAATGCGTCGGCTGACCAATGCAAAGAAGTCTCCGAATTCTTCGTGACCTGTATGAGCTCGGTCAACGTCATGATAATATCCATTCCTTCGCTACCAGCCTCCATCGACATTCTAAGACCGGGCTTTAAGTAAAGCAGGGTACCAGGTCCAACTGTTTGAATTCCCTCATCAGTAATAAACGATCCGCTACCTCCATAGATCCAATAGAAGCTATGTGTATGAATGTTTCGTCTTTTATCGCTCCAGCCCGACATCTTGTGCTTATCATTCATCCAATGAATACGTACAACTAGATCGTCTAAGGAATAGACCATTTCGCTCACCTCTGGGCGGAACACCAGCTACAACGGGTGTTAAACCGCTGGGTAGAGGGCAGGGGATTCAGTTTTCAGTTAGATCGATTGGACCAACCAAGCCTTCAAGGCACAGAGATGTGGCTCAGCATCGTTTATTTACTTACTGAAGTGGTCGGTGTAAGCGAAAGCTTGGGATATAGGCCTAAGGGCGTTCATCGCCCAGAGGTAGCGCTTCCGCACCGGCCTTGGCAAAAAATATTATAAATAGCCCTTTTCTTGATGACAAAGTAGGTTGTCGCGGCAACCTGCTTTGTTTGTCCGTTTTTATAAAAAAACGTGTCGGTCGAAAAATTACTGTTTTCATTCTTTAATTGGTTTCATCAATACAAGTTCATTGAGGATAGAATCGCCGATTACGAGGAATTTAGTCGGGAGCATTGCCATGATACCAATTGGAATCGAAATCCAACTTCAATAATTGTCCAAATCTCTCACCGAACTCAATAAACCCTCTTCCTCTTGCAGTCAGTATATTCCCATCTTGGACTACAAGATCATTACAATAATTCGCTTCATTAAAAAAACCTGTTTCCTTTCTCTGTTTTTCATACATGCCAATTGTGTATCTACGATCTTTTAATATTCCTGCTTTTGCTAATAGATATGGAGAACTTGAGATTGCTGCAATTACAAGATCTTTATTATATAGGAAACATCTATTTATAAAATCTATCAGATCATCATTGTCATACAGCGTGGAAATATCCATACATCCTGGAAGTAATAGGCTATCTAGCGTATTAATATCGACATCATAGATCGTTGTATCAGAAATGCAAGTTAGATCCGATTCACCGATTATTGGTTCTGAAGTAATCCCAATCGTCTTTATCGGGTGATCTCCCTGCTTAAGAATGGAGAGAGCAACGGTTAATTCATATTCACTAAACAAAGGGTACAAAATCACACCTGTTATTTTTGTTTTCATTTCATATATTCCTTCCTTAAATATTTACTATTGTGGATGCCTTTTATCAAAAAAAGGGTTCACTGATGTGTTTTACTGGTTTTTATCAATTGATTCAAGACTTTCTGTGTAAGTGGCATAAAGTAATTAAGAATTAATCCGCCTAGACCAACGGTTAGTAGAGTTCCAACACCAATTGGCCCATTGAAAATAACTGCGGTAATCAAGAAAAACAGATAAATGATCGTGCGCGCCAAACTTCTTCATTATTGTGAAAGGAGATCTTTAATCATTAAAATATGAGGGATACCATCCTCAATAAATTCAGCTGATGAAGCCTGATAGCCAAGTTTTCTATAAAACCCCTCTGCCTGAGTTTGCCCGTGCAATTTGACTTGATGATTTCCTTTTTCAACAGCGATTTCTTCTAATGCGGAAATGATTTTCTTCCCAATCCCAAATTTCCGGTATGGCTCTAAAATACAGATACGTTCTAATTTACCTATTCCATCAAGAATGCGAATCCTTCCTGTGCCAACGGGTTGCCCATTGTAATAGGCGAGTATATGTTCACATTGTCCATTCAGCGCATCAAATTCATCAAATTCATCTTTAAGGGGTACACCCTGTTCATCAACAAATACTTTCTTTCGAATGGAGAATGCATTTTCTAATTCCTCAGGTCGTGTGATTCTTTTTGTATTCACGGTTCCAATCCTCTCTGGATTTATTTTTTTTGAAAAATTCGGCATAATGAATTCAGCATCAATAACAGGTATATAATAAAATAATATTGTTGCAAATGCAACAAAAAATCTATTGGTAGGTGTTCGAATGAGGGAAATACTTCGCGAAGTTGGAATGATCGCTAGAGCTTTGGATTCCATAAGCAATATAGAGTTCAAGGAATTAGATCTTACAAAAGGGCAGTACTTATATCTGGTTCGTATATGTGAGAACCCGGGAATTATTCAAGAAAAGCTGGCGGAAATGATAAAGGTGGACCGAACAACTGCAGCACGTGCGATACAAAAACTCGAAATCTCTGGATTTGTTGAAAAGAAAGACGATGAAACAAACAAAAAAATTAAAAGGCTATTTTCAACTGAAAAGGGTAAGCAAGCGTACCCCTTTCTAAAGAGAGAAGGGGATTATTCTAACTCGGTTGCGTTAGCGGGACTTTCTGAAGAAGAATCCGAAACATTGTTTCATCTTCTGCATAGAGTTAGAAAAAATATTGAGATCGAGTGGGAATTCGTAAAGAAGGGAAATAAAAGAGAGTACTGATATTAAAAACGAATAGCTAAAAATAATGAGAGCAGCCGGCAAATAAGACGTTATGTGAATTCTTGAATAGATCAAAACTATAGAGTTGACTATTATGCTAATCTTTGGAATCGATTGTGAAGGGGGAGGAATTATGTGATAAAATGGAAATTGTCGGGAATTGGGATTTATTGAGTGTTCGTAATATTGAAAATAAGATGCATAAAAACGGAGGGTTTTCATATGACGCAAGATGAATACATTGCATTAGGGCTAAATGGAGAAGGAGCCTTAAAAATTATAATGAAAGGTTCTGTAGAAGAACTGGAAAATAATAAAGTCGGTGTTGTATCAGTAGTATTTGCTACAACCAATAAAGAGACTGCTCAACAAAAAATAGAAAAACTAATATCAACTACCGATTCAAAAGACTACTATATGGTTTATAGTGTGCCATTGGAAATAGACCTAACAACTCTTGAACACTATCCGTCTATAGCAATCAGCAAAGAAGAGTTATCTTAATCAAATTCGCATTTTTCCAACAAAATGAAGCTACAAGTTTCGATTTTATAGCAAGCCGCTACCGATGAAAAGCTTGATAAACCAGGCTTTTCTTTTTTTATGTAGGAACATTTGTGTCATACAAAAATACACAAATGTTCCTACATAATAGTATTTTGACATAAAGTAACCTACATTGTGGCGGATGGTTGTTGACATAGAAAAACAATCATTTATATACCAGAAAATAACAAAAACTGATACAATTAGGTGAGATTCTAAATTCAAGGAGGAGACGATGTGATGAGTATTGTAAAAGAAATTAACTGCATTTACATCCCTACAACCGATACAGAAGAATCGGCCCAATGGTATGTGCATAATTTTGGTTTGGAGTTAATGAGACCCGTTCACGAAAATCAGGCTCAGCTTTGTATTCCTTCGGGACAAGCCATTTTTTTGATTAAGACTCCTGAGCAGACAAATCTAAACTACATTCAAATAGGTGGAACGGAACAATGTGCACTTACCTTGGAAGTCAATGATTTTCAAGGACTCTACAGCCAAATGAAAAACAACGGAGCTAAGGTATCAGAGATTGAAGATAATGGGGGCTGTGGTCTTAATTTTTATGCCTATGACCCAGATGGAAATAAACTCGATATATGGGGTGGCTGGCCCCAGTAATTTGTCATTCAGATAACGGGAAACGTTAGTTCAACGAGTTCTATTAACCGATTACGAAAACCGGATTCCTTCTGTGTTCGCATTCATTGCGACCAGGTGCTTTTTCATGTTTCATTGTTTTTCTTCGGATTACTACCCGATCGGTGGTTTAGTTGTCTAAATAAGGAGGGAAACGTTTATGAAACAATTTCTATATTTTATAACAGTGTCGATTGCAAGTTATTTTACTGGAGTTTTTTCCTATATGGGAATGCAGCTTCTACTTGATTTTATCTATGGCCAGAGCTTTGAATATGCGGAAAATCTTATTTATTTGACAGCAGCTTCGTTCTTATTTATCGTCATTCCTTTATATTTATTTATTCATTATCTTCTCTTACACTTTAACCGTTCCTATTTCTGGCTTCGAACTCTAATTTTTATTATTGTTGGTATTATTCCTACGTTTATTGCTTTTTTCTTGATGGGTTTTATGATGTATGCGAGTAGCTTTTTTAAAACAACGATTATGATCCCGTTCTATGCATTTTTTGCTGGAACTGCTATTGTATTCTCTATAGGATGTTGGGCAAATAATATTAAAAGTATTAAAACTTACTATATAATTTTATCCGTGTTAATTTCCATATCCGTAATAATTTTATTAAAATAAAACAAGTGATAGAGATGTATGTTTATAAAGAGTCATCTCTACTCTGTATAAACGTGGTATCAATCATCCTTCACTAATAGAGGAAAATTCCACCAGATTTCACAACCAAAAATGAAAAAATTAGAATATCATTTGCTGAATTAAAACACCACCGTGCATTTCTCTTAGAAAGGGGAATAGACGGTGGTGTTTTAAAAACCGCAATAAAACCCCGAAAGCTCCCGGAGCCGCCCTACAGCCCCCTTTCAACAACTGGTCATTCGCCAATTTTCCCTCATCTGGATTAACGTCCATGATGCAAATAACTACGGTGCATATATAGTATACAGACCTATTAATCCAGCTATAGACAGGATGAATGCTGTGGAAACAAAGAATCATGGTCTTTCGAGCAGCGGACGGGATGATCAATATGCGTTGGGTTATTCACATGGCTATCGGCTAGGACACAGTGAAAACATTATCAAGAGACTCCCGAGTGATCATCATTTAACTTGAAAAATGAGTGTGATATGTACCTCAAGGGTTTGATGCGATCGATATGGGGATTTCAGTGACCCTTCGCGACCAAGCGCACGTTAATTGCCGGTGGTCACTGGGATCGATTGAGGAGCTATGAATTGCTTCGCGATAAGTTCATTGGTGGTTGGATCCCGATTGAAGAGACGGCCAATTATTACAATAGTGCTCGGATTGTTCTTAATTTGCATCGCCAGTCCGATGCTAGGAGCGATAACAAGAACAAAAGAAAAATTGTCGGCACATCGACCAACCTGCGAACCTACGAAATCGCAGGATGGGCTACATTGCAAATCACCGATATACGAAAATTGAATTTTTGTGAAGGAGTGGCGTCATGACATTTCGTTTTAAGACTGGTGTCGTTGTACCAAATAGCCTCATGAACCGCTTTTCAGCACGCACGATCTCAAGTCCGAGTACGAGTAATAACTATAGGTTGAGTCCGAAGCCCAGAGTGAAATCGAAGCTGGTGGCTCGAGTGATATCTAATTATAAATCGAAGGTTAGATCGAAGGTTAGATCGAAGATCAGAAGTAAGCTGGCCGTATCTCCTGTGATCAGAGTGATCAAGAATACCCATGCGATTGAAGAAATGAGAAGACAAGGGAGAGAGCATGGATATGAGAAGGGCTTTGATGAAGGCTACTTGCGCGGCAGAGCAAATGTGATTGTGAATCGTCCTCAGGAGCAGCCCGTATTTCGTCCGCTTCATGTGCTGTATGTCTCCTCAGGCAAAGGATTCCCTTATTCTCCGCTGGATGAAGCGATCATTACAACGCTGCAGAGCATGGTAGCCCGTGTTACGCCGACCGATCCAAGACAGCCTATTTCTGCGCAAGTAGCGGAACTGCATCCCGACCTCGTACTCGTTCTTGATGGGATGGTGGTTCCTGTTGAACAAATTCAAGCCGTTCGCGCCTTAGGCGTCCGTACTGCAATCTGGCTCACGGATGATCCATACTACACCGACATCACATCTACGATCGTACCTCACTATGATGATGTATTCACGTTGGAGCTGAATTGCGTCGCGCATTATCAATCCAAAGGCTGCAGCCGAGTCCATTATTTACCTTTTGGCTTCCATCCTGAACAATATCGGCCGCTCACGCATGTGTCAGGTGTACGCCGCGATATTAGCTTTATTGGCTCAGGCTATTGGAACCGTGTTGCATATTTCGATCAACTAACAGGTTACCTACATGACAAAAATATAATCATATCCGGGATCTGGTGGGATCGCCTTCGTGAATATCAAGCGATTCAACACAAAATCGAGCTGGATAAATGGATGGGACCGCAAGAAACCTCAGATGCCTACAGCGGCTCGAAGATCGTCATTAATATGCATCGTGCGTATGATGATGATAGTGTCAACAGCAATGCAACCCGACTAACAGCCATTTCCCCGAACATTCGCACCTTCGAAATTGCGGCATCTGGAACGCTGCAATTAACCGATGTGCGGGATGATCTCGCCCGGTTCTTTACGCCAGGCGTAGAGATCGAGACGTATTCCTCACCGCAGGAACTGAGGGATAAGGTCGATTTCTACCTCACGCATGAGAAAGAACGAAGAGAGATTGCCTTGCGTGCGCTCGAACGTTCCTCACGTGAGCATACCTACGCCAAACGGCTTGATAGTATGCTATCGACGATATTTAACACCTAATGTGGTATCGATCAACCCCGGTATACGCCTGTTATACCGGGGTTCTTTGCACAAATGCATGGGACAACCCGGAATTTGTACGAACCCGCAGTGCATTTGACAACCGCGTTTGAAGAATTGAAGCTGCTTGTAGAATTCAGCAGCTTCAGCTCGTCCCAGAATTTAATGGACAAATCTAAAATTAAAGAGCTTCTCATTCATTTAGCACAAAAATGTCCATCCTTTATTCGATGAACATCATAAGCTTGTTGTTTAATTAGTTAGGGAAAAATTGATCTGCAGCAGCGACCAGGCTGTTCGTGTGAATCCTTTGATGCGAAGCATGCCACAAGACTTTATTGTCATGAATCAACAGCACTTGAGGCGATTGATGTGGAATCCCAAGCAATTGTGTAACTTGCTTCGAAATGTGCTGTTCCTCGATAACCCTTACGACAGCGAATAGAAACTTAGAAGATTGATTTGGAAAGTGATCCATAAACCGATGTAGGGCGACATGCGCATTGCGGCTTGGACCACAGTTCGTACTGTGCTTATATAGGAATACCGGGGTTTCGAATGATTTTTGCAACCAATCTTTAAGTTGTTCCTCGGTTTGTAGCATGATTAATCCTGACATGAGGCGGGCTCCTTTATATAAGGATATCTCCAAATTCTGACCGGTTCTTGTGTAGCTTACCGTGTCATATGATGAAGTAATATCGTTACGAGAGAAGTAAAGGGGGAACTTGCAACTTGTGGCAAATACCTTGGATAACGTTTATCCTGCTTATTCTGGCGAGTTATCGATTAACTCGTTTAATTGTATTTGATCAAATTACATCTTTCATTCGTCGTCCATTTCTGGAAGAAAAATTTGAACAAGACGCATCAGGATTTGTCGTCGCGACGATTGAGGAGAAGGGCGGGCGTTTCCACGCATTCATGCGGGATTTGCTTACCTGTTATTGGTGTGTGGGCGTATGGTCATCGGTCGCAATAACACTCGCTTATTTACTGATTCCGTCTATCGCATTTCCCGTTATTCTCATCTTAGCGATTGCTGGAGCAGCGGGGATTCTAGAATCATTTGTTCGGGGTTAAATTTAAGATTCCCAGCATCGTCTCAAGGCGATTGGCGAAGGTATGGCTCTCCAACGTTCGGTCGTAAGCCTTTTTGGCTATTAATGTTCTCGCGCCGTCTTCGTTAACCAAGGCATGAATTTGCTCGGCACATTCTTTCGGTGATGAGAAACAGGTAATTTCCTCGCCAATCTTATAACATTGTTCTAGATCAGGCCGATAGTCAATGAGTTGATAGGCATTGCAGGCTGCGATATCGAATGTCCGATTGTTAATGGAGTAGCCAGGTACTCCCGTTTTATTCTTATCCAGAAAGGCATCATCGTGGCTTCGGTGAATATTAAGTACCACTTTGGCTCCGTTATAGTATCGAACGGTTTCCGGGGTGTTGACCCATTTTTTGCGAATGTTCGGTATACAACCATCGGAAAGTTTGAGCGTATCCCAAAAATGGCCGACGACTTGAACCTTCAGTTCACGGTCTAAATACCCTAGCATTTCCTCCATGAAAGTGATTCGGTTCTGATATCCGGTCCCGACAAAGCACACATCGCTATGATAAGTAGGGTGCGTTGTGAAAGGACGGAATATATCTGGATCGGTTCCAAGCGGCAAGTGAAATACGCGGTTGCAACCAATGCGTTCATAGAAAGGAATGCAGCCGGAATCAATCGTAAACACAACATCATAGGCTGCCGCAACTTCGAAGGCATTGTCGATGGCATAGGGGTCATCGGTGAACCAGACGGCTGTCTCGATGCCCATATTACGAATGCGGCGAACGATATCGACTGGTAAATGTGACTTCGGACCGCAAAGGGTCAACACCAGATCAGGCGCATATTGCTCGATTTCCGGCAATAAATGTTGAATCGGAGATCGGTTCAATAGAAAAAATCGGGTCTCGGGATATCTGCTGATCAGGGCCTTCATGAGCGCATTATCAAGCATATCGATGGGCCTGCGATATCCTGAAACAATATAGTAAATTTTCATAGTTCTCTCCTGTATGCTGTCGCTGTAACGCAAATTTGTAAAAAAAAAGGGATGGTGTGGTACCACCCCAACGACAGCAGGTTTTCTGTTAAGTGAGCGGGAATGGGTATGGGGGACCAGGAAAGATCGTAGGACATTGATTCGGGAATGTAACCGTACATGGATTTTCCGGAATCGGAATATCCGTACGTGGTTGACACAATTCCGCTTCGACCATCAATTTGACAATCGCTGTGACTTGAATGCTTTGGCAGATGTTGATATCGACGTTCACAGAGGTATCGTCTACAACATCTAGAACATCGATTGTCGTTCCGGATAAGATGACAGTCACTTCAACGTCTGTTCCTGGAGGCGCGCATAACAGTACTTTTTCAAATCGGACAAAACTCTTCGTGTAAGAGCAGTGAGGCAAACCTGTGGTGTTATCAATGATCGTAACGCGATAGGTTCCTGTTTTTCTAATAACCACCCGTTGCAATGTTACTGTAGTCCCACCAATTACTACGGATACATTTTCTCTCACGGAACCAGGTTTCTCTACTGCTGCAACACTAACCAACTCGACTTCAACGGAAAACGACGAAGGCAACGGTAAGCATGCAACTGGGTCAATGATTGATTCGTCAACGATTTGGACCACTTTGACAATCCAGTCGAATATCTTTGGAACTTGTATACACTCCAGAGTAGGTAATGGTAAATATTCTGGAGGTGTATTTTGCCCTTGAACTAATTTACGTTCCATTTATATTTCGAGCCTCCTTTGTAGTTGTTAAACTCAATTACAGTCTATGGGTATCGTGGTAAAAAGGTGACGGGTAAGTTTGATTTATTTTGTTCAGGGGGGATGCGTGTGGAACAGCAAGTCGTCATTCGTAATCCAGCGGATATTCAGTGGTATGGTCTGAATAAAGACGGGTCCATGGCGTATTCAAAATACCGTCTGGACGGGTTTCCTGCTTATGGACGTATCAAGGCGAACGCCCCGATTACATCCTTCAGCATGCTCCAGAACGACGGTATTCTTCATATCATGGCTGATACCGCCAGCGGGATGTATTACATCAAAGCTGTAGAGAATAGCCAAGATCAGCAGGAGCAGCGAATCGTAGCGAGTACGGAAGCACGTTTTCCCTATTTGTTCTTTTATAAATCGATTCTTTATGTATGTTGTATTGTCACGGAACTTGAAGTAACAAAGCTTATCTTGAAGTCTTTGGAAGCTGGATTATGGAGCGAGAAGTGTATTCCTTTATTTGGAGATGAAGGTACCTCGGTTCGGTTGGATGATGCGGTGTTCACGATATCGAATCAGGGCAAGTTGCATGGTTTATTTCGCTACCTCAACCCCTTAGATGAATGCGTTCTGTCTTGCTTGGAATATGATGTAGAGCAGGATGTTCGAATCGAACGCCGCTTATTTGCATTGAAGCAGAAGAACCAACGCTGGCATTTGGGGCTGGATGTGGACAGTCTCGGCATGCCTCACTATGTATGGACGATCCTAAGTGGGGGAACAGCTGCTTATTATTATGTGAATGCGGACCGTGAAGCGCGTTCCTCGATGCCGCTATTAATCAACAGGGATCAAGATGCGGCCATACCGCATTTCTTATTTGCGAATGACTTAATCCTCGTCATGTTCTGGGACGGCGATGGACAAATTGAATACGTGTATTCCTTAAACCAGGGGCGGACATGGTCTGCCAGCGGTCATATTCATTTTGGTAAGCAATCTTCCTTGCGAATGGTTCAATCCATTAGGAAACAGACTTGTGTTGTATCACCGGAGAAGTTGCTTGGCTTTCATATGCCTTTTTTTCGGTCCCTTGAATTTATCGACCTGTTTAACCCCCTCGTCGGACTGGGATTCTCGGGATCCATGTTGGAACGATTGCACTGGATCAAATTGCAGATGGAATATCTCTATCGTGACTACCTGCAACATACAAGTCAGTTGAGGCAGGAAGCGAGCGAAATCGCTCTTCTTAATGAAGCAATGGAAGATCAGGTCAGACATCTCATGAGAGAAGTTGATCAATTGAAGGAAGAGGAAAAGAATGTACTTGAACAGCTTAAGGCTGTGAACGAAATGAAAGCGGAAGAACCTTTTTCCCTACGCTTCATAAGATAGTACATAAATGCCTATGGGCGGAGGTGAAAGGTATGGAGATTCGAATCAATTCCGTTTCGCTTGGTCATGTATCCGACTCATTGCTCAGAGATGTCTATGATGTATTGACCCGGTATGCCATGCAATTTCATGTCGATCATGATCATCAAAGGCTGTACATTGTTAGTCCAGTGCAAGGCAACCGGATCTATTGGGAAATTGACAACGGGTTCATCCCTCAATCCTTGACTGAGAAAGTCAGTGCAAGTCTTACGCAGCTAGGATTTGATGTTCGAGTCATAGCGGATGGAGAAGAGAAAAGACGGCAGCAGAAATTGTGGGATCAATCCAAACCAAGTCTATGGTTATCCGTCTTAAGTAACAGACAGTCCGCAACCGGTATGAACGTCAATTATTCGCTGAATAAAAAGAAATCCAGCAAACAACTCGCCTTACTTCTGAATCAAAACATTGCCAAAATGACAGATTTACAGGTAAATGGCGCATCCTTTGAGTGGAAGAACTCGATGAACAGCTTGATCCCGTTAGCCGGATCCGAGCCGTCAATGCCAACCGTTCAATTGGTTTACAATGATTTTGCTAAAATGAGCGAGCGTCAGATTGAAGATTTTACTTTCTGTATCACACGAACGCTTACTGCATTTTATCAACAATCCTTTCTGATCGATGTCATCCAATATTTCCTGTACTTCCAGAAGGTGCCGGTGCCGTTAGAACCGGAGCAAATTATGACTACAGCAAGCGAAGAGATTATTCAAGTCTCGGAGGTACAAGAGAAACAAATCGATGAAGTACAAGAACAAGTGCTGGTGCAAAAAGAGGAAGTTCAGCCAGAAGAACAACCAAAAAAGATGGATCAAAGCTTAGTCGAGCAAGTGGCCTTCCACCAAGAAGAACGGCAGGAGGAAGTACAACATAAGTTACAGGAGGAAGAAACCGCAGAACACCCCCTGAACCTGAACGAGCAATCCGAAGAACACGAACCCATAACTTCTCCGAACTTAAACCACTCCACTTTTTCTTGGATGCAATCCCAAATGGTGAGAAGAGAAACAGAAAAGAAACCAGAGAGCGGAATGACGACAAATTCATTCATGGGGCAAATGAATCGATTGGCGCAGGCGAATCAGCCGCAGAATCAACAAAATGAACCAAAGTCCATTAACATATTAACGATTAATCGACAAAAATGACAGGAGCTGGTTCGGATATGGTCGGTTTAGTCATGACCGCGGATGTATACCGACAAATGGCTCATTACTGCATCTCGCAACAACCGATCGAGGCATGCGGATTCCTGTCCGGTTCAGATCAGGTGGTCAGGCGATATTGGCCCATTCGGAATGATGATCATAGCCCCCTTTCATTTACGATGAACCCGGGTGAGCTTGATGAAGCGTTCACCTGCATTGAAGCATTCGGTGAGGAGTGCTACGCGATGTTTCACTCGCATCCTACGGGACTTCCCTATCCTTCGCCGTTTGATATTGAACATATGGTATATCCGATCTCCTCTATTATCGTATCGCTTGTCGGGAATCATCCACGTATACGCAGTTATACGATTACAGGAGGAAAAGCATATCCCGAGCGAATTATTCTGCTGCCAACATAGCGGTATTCAAGCTCTGAACCGAAGGTCAGGGCCCAAAAACCGCTGTTTTGGCATGCTTACTGGATGAACAATAGTAAGGGGATAAGAAGGCGAATCTTCAATAATAATGAACGAAAAGGGATTAAGGTAGCGTGAGGACGGATTGATAGATATCCGCTACGAAAGCGAGGCCAGCTGTGTTCGTTGCTCCGTTGTTGACATAGTTGGCGACTTCGAACGAGAAGACGAAGCTAAGGTTGAGAGCTCCGCTAAGCAATCCGAAGCTTACAGGGATCGTATAGAACCGGACGTTCTGCCAGTTATAAGGGAAATGGTTATCTGGGAAGATGCCGGAGTTCGGATTTAAGGACCCAGCGTTCAAATCAACATCCAACCCTGTAACTGGAACAGGTAGAATAACAACTCCGGCTTGGTTAACGGCCTGAATACGTGCAGTCACTGCGTTATCGGCAAACACAGCCATCGCGATGACGAACTCGCCGAATACACCCGCGGCTAATGGAATGTTAGACGATCTCGCAGCAAAACCTTTCGTTTCGCCAGGAAGAGGGACGGGCTGTGTCCATAAAAATTGAGGATTTGGTTGAGAGTTAAATGCCGTGTTGTTGTCATTATCAAATTTACTGATTTGCGGCCAGATAAGCGGGGCATTCCCGACGTTTACCGCATTTGCAGCGCCTCCGGATAACAAAGAGGTAACGGCTGCTGCTCTGTTCGCGCCTGTTACGACATTACCAGTGGAGCTTACAATACGTTGAAGAGGTGAAACAGAAATACTTGGCATGCATAATCATCTCCTTATGTGATTTACAATCTAGTGTCTATACTTCTTATCCCCGTACGATATTAATATATTCAAGCACTTTAACAAGCGTATAGTTAATCTACTTAATCCAATCGTATATTTTTACCTTGTAAGATAGATGCACAAGCTACCAATTCCAAAGTCACATATTCATAGAGTAGAAAAAACAAAGGGGGTGATTGCAATGCCGATATTTTTCGATGGAAATAAAATATTCGGTTCTTTCAACGGTCTAGTTCCGGGCAAAACGTCCTATCAATTTGTATTTCGGAATGAAACCGATCAGCCGATATGCGATTTGCACATGTTTACAACAGGAAATTTTCCAGGTGTTCCGCCCTTGATTACCAAAATCAAATTGCAGACAAATACGAATGCGA
The DNA here is from genome assembly GCF_058791655.1 of Paenibacillus sp. EB106-05-06-XG162. Taxonomy (NCBI): domain Bacteria; kingdom Bacillati; phylum Bacillota; class Bacilli; order Caryophanales; family Paenibacillaceae; genus Paenibacillus; species Paenibacillus sp. EB106-05-06-XG162. Next base: position 460,872 of record NZ_JBYTDT010000003.1, on the reverse strand, counting down.
AAACCGTTGTATTAGGCGTCCCTACCAATTCGCTAGACATTGATATTAAAAGTTTCTTCGGATTCACAAGCTGCATCCCAAATACCTTTCCAGAAAATCTCTTCATTCTCACACTCGTCTTTAATCGCCCGTTTACAGAGTTTGAAGGATTTCAAATTGCGCCAACGAACTTCCAAGGAGATGTTATCGTCGCCGGAGGGGACTGTGCTTCGATCCGTCCTAGGCCAATCTGAAGATTGACTTAAGGAGCAACGAAAAACCGCAGCCGAGTTCGGTCTGCGGTTTTTGATCATTGTTGCGGGGTGCCGTAGAGATGGATACATATCGGATTCAACACACTATGCATATCTTCACCGGAGAGGATGTAGGCATCAATTTGGATGGTTCCGGCAAGCTTAGGGAATTCAAAGTCAATCTGAAGCTCTCTCAGCTCGTAAGAAGAACCTGCTGTAAGCTGAATGGGTTCGATCGATCGAATTCGATATTCACCGGTCTTTTTGCCATGGGAGAACCAGTCTTCTCGAACAAAAGACCAGCCCCGCTGTGCGCCGTTCTTTGTCTTCGTGTACACCCCGAATACCTGAGTTAAACTCGGGGATATTACTTTTCCGCTGAGTTTTCCCGTATTTTCCGGGGAGATTTGAATCATGATTTCCGGATTTTCAAGCGTTTCGCTGCCTACATTTCGAAAAAGTAAGTTGGCATAAACGGAAATGCGCCGCAATTCGAAATCAAAATCGGTGAAATGTTGAAAGTACGATTCAACGCCTGCAATTTTGTTATTTCCATTCATCGTAGATTTCCTTTCATTAATTCCGGGTTATTTTAAATAAGAAATGAACGACTTTATCCTTCACGCTCTTCTTTCTTGCGTCATCACGATAATCAAGGGGTATCACATTCGATTGCGGCTCTGTCAAGATTGCATTACTTGCTAGTACCGTCGGTGAAATGGCGTTGTTCGACGCAAGGACGAGTGCGTTTTGATCCGCAATGGATGAGTGATGAATGGCCTCTTTACGAATGGTTAACTCTTCGTTAAGGATCAATAGACGAGCCTTAAGGGCTGATATATGTTCCTTCCATTTTTTTATCGATTGTTCAAGTTGCTGTTGTTCGGATAGAAGCTCTTCTTTCTGCTTGATCATGGACACAGCAGATGACATTGAGCGCTCTGTAAACAGCAGAGACTGGCGGAAATCGCGATCAGACTTATATTGATCGATACCGTATCCCGTTCGTTCATTTAAGCCATGAAGACTGCGGCTGTCTGCGAACCAATAAGGGGTTATCGTGCCGAATGATAGATTCTCCGTGACGGCAATCCATTGTACTTGGGATTCTGCATTTATCGCTCTTAAGGGCCCCCAAGAGCTTGTGGATCGATGATAATGAAGCTGATACAAGAGATGATCGGATAACCATATGCATCGAATTTGCTGTCCTTCCATGGAGAACGTTGCATCTTCGACCTTTAAATACGGGATAATGACAGCACTTTCGCTGCTTGCAAGCATGCGCTGTGAATGATCAAGCTGGTGATAAGTGAGATGCAGCTGTCCGAGGTAGAATTGCAGCAGCACGACATGCAATGTTGCATCGGAACCTGTTGCCAGGAGCGGGAACAGGCTGCAATTGTCGTTCGCTTCGAAGATCACCTTCGGATCTATCCATTCCTCCTTGCCGTGGTCGTATTGCAGCAGACAAAACTGTCTGCTGTTCTGATGACGGAGGGTGTATCCCAGCGTTGTGGTTTTACTGTTCATTTGAAATTGCACCTGTTCAATAGCGTCCGATTCGATCAATAGGGTTGGTTCAGACCAGTGGATTCCTGAGAGCTGACGATGTTCGATTCGATTACGGTAAATGAGATACAAATGCAGCCGATTCGAGCGGTACCCTAATTTAATATCGGTGACGTCATCTGTATTCCGTTCAATCGAGCGCAATTGAAGCGTATATTGGTGCGGATGCAGAACCGCGTAAATCAACTCATTGAAGTGATTGATATAGACCATGTGAATAAACTGTTGCTCATCTTGGCAAATGCCGAGCTTATCTGAATGCCCTTCCAGAAACAGCTCGTGCGGATGCTCAAGCAAGCAATGTTCCTGAGGAGCAATGATAAAGCCACGTTCTGTAGGTTTGATAACAGACAAATGATAACGATTCGCTGCGATATGGTGGATTTTCATGTGTATTCCTCCAATCAAGGCGCGCTCAAATCTGCTCACTATCATCTTATTCACTAGCCAGAAGGGGGAGAACTACAAGGTCTGAAGAGCGGATACGATATCCTGTGCAGCCTGTTCTGGCGTAAAATGCTGACGAATGTACTGCTCAGCTGCTAAACCTTTGGCTTTGGCGGCTGAGTAATGTTCATAGACATAACGCATGAGTTCCTTTAAGTCGGAGACGGAGGCTTCTGCCCAGAGCTGATCACTCTGATACCCGTCATAATAAGCTTGAGGTTTGACGGGAATGAGTTGGTATGGAATCGGATAGCTGTTATCTGCATGAAGGAAATCCGTTTGTCCACCCCATCCGGTTGCAATCACCGGCAATCCTCGCATAGCCGCCTCCAACATTGGATAACCAGCGCCTTCTCCACGGCTCGGCAGCACAAAGGCATGACAGTTCGCATATAAAGCTTCCATCTCCGCCTCGCTGCGAATGTCCAAGTCGACATAGACGGGGGCCTGTGGTTCGATGATTCGCAGGTTTTGTTTTATTTTTTCAATTTCTTGAAGTATATTGGGCGAACCTACGGTCTTGATGACAAGTGCTACGTGATCATGAGCAGAAAATGTCTCCCAGAACGCTTGAAGAAGAAGGTCGAAGCCCTTGCGTTCAATCCATGAGAACACAGACAGAAAGCGAAACGGAGGGAGATGCTTCAGATAGTTCGGGACTTGCTCCGGATGATCATCGGATTCCGGCTTGAATAAGCATGGGCGAACATAGTGTAGCGGGACCCGGACGCCGGATGAACGAAATGCTTCAATATTATGACGGCTGGGCAAAAAGACCGAATTCATACGGTTTGCTTGTTGCACCCACCCTGCCGAAATTTTCGAAGTTTCCCAATATGTAAACCCAACGGACGGATGGAGTTTTCGGCGCCATATTTCGGGGATTTGGTGATAGATGTATACTTTGCGACCCGGGGATTTCCGTTTTGCGATCAAGTGCTGAAGCACAGCCTGCTGGTTGTGAGGTAGATCAACCGCTGGGAGTTGGGGATCAAACGCATCGACTTTCACATCGACTCCCATGGCATGCAGTGACAACACATATTGCCTTGATGCCTTGGCATATCCGGTAAAATCAAATACATTCCCAACCCAAATGATTTGCGTCAAGGTGTATCCCTCCCTTCCTCAGAGTGTATTTGCCGGATAGGAGAATTAGAAGGAACAACGCAAAAAACTCGCCGTCCGCTAGTCTAGCGTGGAGCGAGTTTTCGAACATATCCATATCGAAGTTAGGCGCCAAATTGGCAAAGTGTATGCTGCAATCGATGCATAACCTCGGTCCAGTTGTAAGTCTGGGCCGTTTCCCGTCCGTTCTTCGCGATATGCTCGGCAAATGCCCGGTCAGTTAGTACTCGGATGATGCCTCGTGCCACGCCTTCGATATCGCCTTTTTCAACCAGTACGCAATTCCACCCATCTTGGCAGAATTCCTCATTGCCTTCCGCCTTGGTGGTCACGACCGGCGCGCCGCAAGCCATCGCTTCCAGAATCGGAAGCCCGAATCCTTCATGCATAGAAGTCTGAACGAATACGCCACAATTGGCATAGAGGTATGCAACGCCAGGGTCATCTGGGCGCGAGAAATGCAGCGCAGGTATTCCGGATAGGCGAGGCCTCTCAGGGCCAAATGTCACCATGGATGCTTGCTGAACATGTCGCCTTACGATTTTCATCGCTTGGACTGTTATATGGAATCCTTTTAGATGCTGACTTTTACGGCTGCAGGCTAATACGCGAAACGGATCATAATCGTGGGTCCGATTCGGTTTATAAATATCTTGATCTACGGCAATGGAAATGTTGGTCGCTTGTTTTTGGAACCGTTCCAAAAGCTGGTTTGTCGTCCAGTCCGCAATCGTCAATATATTCACTGGCAGTTGATAGGTATGTCTCACTTTAGCCTGCATTTCCGGTGATAGGGGATAATAGCTTTCTTCGATATCTTGCACGAGATAGAAAGGGACACCGATGCCGCCATGGTTCGGATCGCAACTATGCCAGACAACGGGGAGGGTATTCCACCAGGTAGCGATTTTAATCGCATTCATCTGCTTTAATTCCTTCAGCATCGAAGGGTAATTCGGGAAACTTCGAACTGGGAATTTCAACGGAAACCAGTTCGGATGCTCGTCAAGCGCAAACACATGAACTTTCATGCCGGCATCATGCAGACGGTTTGCTTGCTCGAGGACATTTTTAATGCCGCCTGCAAGACCGACTAGTTCTAGCACGTAGACAATGTCAAGTTTACTCATCGTTTAGAATCGAACCCCCATCCATTTAGACCAGAACGTTCTTTTCGACTCCATTTCCTTTCTTCGCCAGTATGGATTTTTATTGGCGGATGTCGTGCCTCGCGTCTGACCTTCCAAGTGTACGGCACTGGCAGTACCGCAGTACATGACTCTCCAGCCGTACTGCTTCGCACGGTAACACAAATCAATGTCTTCATAGGCAATGTAATATTCTTCGGACAACATGCCGATGTTCTGAATCAATTCCTTACGGATCAGCATAAGCGCTCCCGTGACGGCATTCACATCTTCAACGGCGAGTGCAGGAGGATGATTGCTCGGAAGGAAACGGTAACGATGATCGAAATTCCCCCTCGTCGTAGGGTAGACGCCGCCATGCTGTATCGTATGATTCGAATAGAGCAGTCTGGCACCTACGATCCCGATCTGCGGCGTCAATTGGATCGTCTGGATCATATGGCCGAGCCAGCCTGGTTCATGAAATACGATATCATTATTTACGAGAAGCACGTACTGCCCCTGTGCTTCTCGGATCCCGGCATTAACCGCAGCACTAAATCCGCTATTAGACGGTTTAAGAATACACTTGATCGATACGTTATTAGCCCATTCTATTAAAGCCTGCTGAATGTGCCTTGGACTCCCGTCATCTACAACGATTATTTCATAAGGAATTTCCGATACAGTCTGTATGAAACTTTGATAACATTGTTTCACTAAGTCAATTTGATTGACGGTTGGAATAATGACACTGATCATTTTCAGAACTCCTTCATGGGTTACCTTGAAATTTCACGCAATCGATGAAGCATGTTCGCGGCGCTGCGTTGCCATGAATACCGCTCCGTAACGGTCTGTCTTCCGACGTGTGCCTTCATCGCTGCTTCGCTTGGATGGGTGTAGACATATCGCATCAACTGCTTAAGATGATTTTTGCTTGGAACAGCCCACATCAAGCGAGGATTACTCGGATTCGAAGGAACGAATCCCTGAACGGAAATCATGTAACCGTTCGTATCATTGAGGAAATCAAGATGGGCGGACCAATTCGTCGTAATGACTGGAAGTCCCGTCGCCATGGCTTCCATAACGGTTAGATTCCAACCTTCTCCGCGTGTTGGAAGGACATAACAGCTAGCGTTATTGTAGAGTGCTGCGAGCTCTTCTTCTGTCCAGCTTTGGATGGAGGAAACCAGTATTACGGATGTCGTATCTTTATTTCCGCTACTTAACGCAATTTGATCAATATAAGCCTGTTGTCTCGCGATTTCGTCTTCCGTTGATGCGCGTGTTTTGATGACAAGGCAGATGTCTTCGGAAGCTGTGAATTCCTCTAGAAACGCGGAGACAAGCGTATCAATTCCTTTGCGTTCATCAAAAGAACAGACGCTTAGGAAAGTATAACTACGCTGCCTTGGTATCGATAAGGGGGCTTTGCCGGGGGCGAACATGGACGTATCCACACCGTATGGCATGACTCGAATTTTGTACGGTAGTACCCCACTCTTGATAAAGGTTACACGGTTAAATTCGGAAGGGACCCAAAGTTCATCCATCAAATTGCATCTTCTGGTCCAAGTGAAGGGGATCCGGCTGCATTCATACATGGTCATGCCGATGCAATACGAATGATCTCTTCGCGTAAAATATGCTGCAGGATAATGGAAGAACGTAAGATGACGTTCGGGAAGTGGGGTATGCGCAAGCGAGTTCAGTGTCGATTCCAGATGACTGTCAAGGGGAACTCTAACAACTTCATGATGTATTGGCGTATAACGAACCCGAACGCTGTGCTGGATCCATTCTGATATGATTTGCCTGTTTGCCTTGGCATACCCCGTAGGTTCAAACATGGTCCCAATATTATTAATGAACAGTTCATTTTCCACCTGACATACTCCCTGCTGTCGGAAATGCTTTCTATAATTAAACTTGATGTTATTTACATATGTAACGATAGGATAAAAGGACACGGCACGTTGATCTAATATCTTATTTATGGATACTCATCTATTAATCAGGACTGTACCCCGGTTCCGCTGAACTATCCTCAGCTTATGAATCTCGTACAGCGGTGGGGTGCTTAACATCTGGCTGATATCATACTGTTTCTTTACAATGGTGTCGATTATTTTATTTTCTTTAAATAACCATTAGGATGCATTGTTAAAAGATGTTTCTGTCTGCTGGAATCAATAATAAAGTCCTCGCTCTGTAGTAAAAAGTCTTGAACGGCTTCCATAGGACCTGGACCAAAGTCAGGTAGAACGGGGTGGCCGTTTATATTTGTATCTTCAACGATCAAATAACTGCCTATTGAAACGAGAGGATGGTACAGGTTCATTTCATTCAATACATGTTGTTTGCTATGATCAGAATCTAGAATAACGAGTACGACATCAGTAGGAGATATTAGTTCCTTCACCTGGTTTAACATATCTTCTGAAGCGGTGTTGCCTATAAAGTAGGTAATTCTAGGATGGTCCGGAGTTTGTTCGTATTTCATAATGTCGATCGTAATGATCTTACCTTTATTCATCAAATCGCAGATGGAAGCCAAATATAATGCACTCCCCCCTTGGTTTGTACCGCATTCTAATATAATGTCCGGTTGTATTTCATATAGTATTTCCTGATATATGAACAAATCTAAGGGGCATTTAAGGACTGGTTGACCGAGCCAATAGGTCTGTCCCCAGGCCAGGCTATAATAATACTCCTTATGAAACTCATCAATGGTATTTGTCATGACAAATTCCCCTTTACATTTTTTAGATTCTAATCCATCCAGGTTACCAAATCGAAACAAATGATGATGCTAGAAAAGAGATTTTGTTTAGATCCATTTATATTATTCCGTTTCATAATTTTGGTTCATTGGAGATGACACATGTATACGCGTTTAATTAATTCATGCATATACAGTTTTATAGAGGTGGAATGGAGGCGAAGGTAGGATGAATTCATCGCTCTTTACTATAGTCATTAGTGTTATGAATCAAATGGAATCCACTAGAGAATGCGTCTCGCGTATTCGAGCCTTAGCGAGTCAACATATCCCGATCCTTATTATCGATAACGGTTCCGACTTGATTCATCAACGGGAGCTGCAATCGCTAAGCGATTACTACATTCGCAATGATCATAACCTCGGTGTAATTCCGGCGATGAATCAGGCGTGGTATGTATTGAATACCCCTTACATTATGTATATGCACAATGATATTTTTTTGATGGAATCGCAATTCAACCTACGAATTCTTCGCGTGCTAAATGAAATAGAAAATATAGGCGTCGCAGGGTTTGGTGGGGGACATTCCGTCCACTGTAGCGGCGTCCGAACTTCATTTACTAGCAATTTACTGGATGCAGAAATCCATGGGACACGTATGGAAGAAGATTATGTGCCGTCCGTTGTGCTGGATGGGATGTGTTTAATAATCCGCAGAGAACTCATTCTTGAAATGGGGGGGATCGCGCAAGAATACTCTTATCATCACTACTATGATATGGATGTGTGTCTGGAGGCTATTTATCGAGGGTATAAAGTGATTACGATTGGGATTTATCATCAGCATGTAGGCACCCAAACGTCATCTAAAGCAGACTATGCAACTTGGTTGCAACAAAAGGGTACATCTGATGCGGCATTATATCAATCCAACCAATCTATATTCCGTGAAAAGTGGGGGCATAAATCTTACGTCGTTGTCGACGATTCATTTCATTATGCCGATATACACGGGGCCATTTCCATGAAGTCATAACATAGTTTCAGGTGAAGATTCGAGGTATAGAAAACAATCCGCAGATGCTTCCATGTCTGCGGATTGTTTTCTATAGATTGGATTGTCTAATAATTTCCTCAATCATTTGATTATAGTAGGTGTGAATAGAGGAACCGCTTGGAACGATGATGCCAAGACCGTGTTGCGAATGCACGCGATGAAAACGTAAATTCAGTCTAGTTTCCGAGAGGAAATCTTCTATTGCGGTTAATACCCCGTTCTTGTCGCCATATTCGTAAAGAGCATTATTTACCGTTGCATTATGTCCTCCATCGACAAGTTCGCTTATTCCCGGCATGATCCCCTTTGCCGCATTCGGTTTGAGGTATGACTCAGGAATCGAATCAGGGAAATAATACATGTCTCTTCTTCCATAAGGCCATTCCGTATCGTGGAGAAATATAATAGGAAAGTTCTCTGCTTTTTCAATCTCCTTAAGTTCATGATATACCGTATACCAATTATGATCTCCGTCAATGAGTATGGCATCGTATGCGCCGAGTTTAGGCAAGGCTTGAAGACTGTAATCTTGTATCATTTCGAATTGGCTTCCCCATACCTGCTTCATCTGCTCAACGTCAAAAAGTGGATAAGGATCGATCGCAATTAACTTACTACCTGCCGATTGACCATATAAGAGTAGATTCGTCGTATTAAACCCCTGAGCTGAGCCAATCTCCACGATCGTATTCGGTCTAGTGATTCTAAGAATCGGGCATATGATTTCATTCCAAAAATAAATCATCGTTTTCCTCCATTCATAAGCTTCGAGCTGAAGGCTTTCTTAAATCGTTTTGTAAGAGCATTACTTTGTTAAATAGAGTATTCATATCCATAAAGGATGTGTGGGATTGTTGACCTATTTCATGCTCTGAATAGATTTCCAGAATGCAGACCACGAATATATCAAATGAAGGTCAAACGCTCAATCAAAACAGTATGCCTGTTAATATATTGTATTTAAATGCTTTATATGACCTGTAGGGATGGAGGGGTTATTCTGAAAATAATCCAAAAATTGCACCAAATCTTCCGTATGGAGAATCAAGCATTTATCACGGAACTTTATAGAAACTTGCTTGGTCGTGAGCCGGAAGGTGAGGGAATTCGTCACTATATGGATGTACTTCTATCAGGATTTTCGAGGGTTTCGCTGGTTTCTGCTTTTTTGCGGAGCGAGGAAGCCGGGCAATATTACAAGCAACTGACTGCGACCCCCATATATGTGAACCATCCAGTCATAGCAAATCAAATTCGATTTCTGCTTACGCTCGATGATTGTTCTTTTGTCAAGGAACTCTATAGTGAATTATTATGCCGCGAAGCCGATGAAGCGGGTTTGAACCACCATGTATATTTGCTTCGTAAAGGGAGATCTCGGATAACTCTTCTTATAGGCATTTTGTTATCTAATGAGTGTCAGTTGATTCTTGCTTCATCCGAACCTGACTGGGATGAGAATGCATCAGTGACCTATGGGCATTTCAGCATAAGGCTGAGCGATGCACCTCATCAACATCATATATGGGCGAAGAAGCATCTTCGCAAGAAAGTATCGATCGTTATCCTGACTTGGAATGGCCTGGAAATTACGAAGGAATGCCTTGAATCGCTGCAAGACACCATGGAACAAGACCAGATTGAAGTCATCGTATTCGACAACGGCAGCACGGATGGAACGGTTGAATATTTAAGTACTCTGCCTTGGGTAAAGACGGTGGCTAACGGATCAAATATTGGATTCACAAGGGGAAATAACAGTGCCCTTGCATATTGCGATCCGAATAGCGACGTCATCCTGCTGAATAATGACGTTGTGGTCGGGCAGAATCAATGGATTGCAATGCTGCAAGAAACGGCATTCGAAGATCCGTTGATTGGTATAGTCGGCTGCAGATTGCGTGGACAGAATGGAGAATTGCAGCATGCAGGCACTTACATTTATCCCGAAACCAATTGGGGACAACAAATTGGCGGACAGGAATTCGATATCAATCAGTATTCTTCGATCCGTGACGTACAGGGTGTTGTGTTCGCGTGCGTCTACATTAAGAGGGAGCTGTTCGATGTTATCGGTGGTCTAGATACGGATTATTTCGCCTATTTCGAAGATACGGATTATTGTTTAAAAGCATTAGGTGCTGGATATCGGGTGGTCTATGACGGGAGAGTAACGTTAACGCATTTGCAAAATACGACGACGGCTGTGAATAAAGTCAATTTTTCAAATTTGTTTGAGAGCTCCCGTAGTATATTCCGCCAAAAGTGGGAGCAGCCATTGCAGGCACAATACCACCAGCCATTAAATTGGCATTCCATCGCCAATTTGCCTACCGGATATGCTGTTTCTTCCCGCAATTTAATGATTGCGCTGGATCGTCAGCAGGTAAAAATGCACTACCGGTATGTATATGGGGCGGGTACGCCGTTTGAATTGAATGAGCCCGAGATGAGCGATGACTATCGTATCAATCTGTTCCGTATGCGCAATCGCCATCCTAACGCAACGGAAGTTGTGTATGGGCAAGGCGATGTATTCTACAAGAATAGCGGGTCATACAAAGTTGGATTTACGATGCTGGAAGTAGACGGTATCCCTCAGGAGTGGGTGCAGCAATGCAACATGATGAACGAAGTTTGGGTACCCTCGCAATTTAATGTGGATACCTTTCGAAATAGCGGCGTTCGTGTGCCAATTCATGTCATTCCACTCGGAATTGATCCGAACTACTTTAATCCAACGATTCGAGGATCCCGATTCTCGGATAAATTCACATTTTTATCTATATTTGAATGGGGTGAGCGCAAATCTCCGATTGAATTGTTGCAGACGTTTGTACGGGAGTTTGCGCATGAGGATGTATTGCTCGTATGCAAAATCATTAATACAGATTCAGCCATTAACGTTGCCGCCGAAATCCGTAAGTTGAACATTAAGGATATTGATTCTAAAATACTTATTCTGCACAATCAAACATTACCGTCCTATATGCTAGGAAGCCTTTACCGTTCGGCTGATTGTTTTGTTCTGCCAACGAGAGGGGAAGGTTGGGGAATGCCGATCTTGGAGGCGATGGCATGTGGAATACCTGTGATCGCCACCGACTGGAGCGCACAGAAGGAATTCTTAAATGACAACACCGGTTATCCAATTCGAATCAAATCGTTAGTACCTGCCATCAGTAAATGTCCTTACTATACGAATTTCAACTGGGCAGAACCGGATTTCGATCATATGGCTTATTTAATGCGTCATGTATACGAAAACCGTGAACAAGCAAGGCAACGGAGTGTTGAGATTGCTAAAGATATCGTAAGAAAATGGAGTTGGGATGAAGCCGCGATGAAGATCAATCATCGGTTGAAAATGGTCTAAAGGAAGGAGCATGGGCGTTGCGTTACCTCGTTGGAATACCGTATGTCAATCGTCTGGATTTGCTTAGCCGAGCAATCCACAGTATTCAGCCATATTGGAATCACACCGTAGTCATTGATAATTCTTCTCAACGGGAACTGCGGCAAGCAAGTGTATCGAATCTAGTGTCTGTTTATGAACCTCCGGTTCCTCTTAGCTTTACGCAATCGATGAATTATTTCCAGCGATTGGCGAGCGAGCAGAGCTGTGACGCGGTTCTATATATGCATAATGACGCAGAAGCAAATGCTGGAACGCCAGAGAGATTCTTGGAGATCCTTCATGGCTTGCAAGCAAGCGGGCGTAGATGGGGGATTGCGCTGACCAATTTTGATGCGTTGGCTGCTTATAATATGGAAGCCGTAAGAGCTGCTGGTTCCTGGGATACAACGTTTAGCAGCTATTTTGCCGATATCGATTATCATCGCAGACTTCGACTTGCTGGTTACGAGGAAATATTTACAGGGCTTCCCGTCATGCATCACGTTAGTTCTACCGTGAAATCCGATTCGAATCTCGGATTTATTGTGAATACGACTTGGCCGTTGTATGAGCGATATTATGAGATGAAGTGGGGAGGCAAAATGGCGGAAGAAACCTATGGTACGCCTTTTAATCGATAAAATCGAAAGGTGGAGTTGCGGTGAAGCTGGCAGAGATTAAACGTACGTATGATGCAGTATATAGTCTAGGGTACAACTGTTATCCGGCCCAAAGACTTGAGCGTTATCAATTAAGGCCCTATTCGGGCGTAATCGATTGGATGTACTCTCATTCGTTGTCAGGAGTGAGCTCATTGCTTCGTAACCACTTTTCGAATTTTATGGAGCTTCCGAACATGTCGATCCAAGGCGAGCTATTTAACGGATTTAACTATTTAGTCCAAGACCGGTTATACGGGATTGAGTCTGCACATGATTTTCTAGTATCCGAGCAACCGGAAGGCATCTTGCGTAAGTATCCGGAATTTAAGGATACACTGAACCGTCGCATACAGCGGTTTCTAGCAAAAATGAATACAAACAAATCGATATTCTTCTTTCGTCTCGGAGGGACTTGTGAGGAGGCTGTTGAATTGGAGTCTGTGCTGTCAGTGTTCGTTAAGCATGATTTTTGCGTCCTTCTAGTTAATCCAATTTCCCATGCTGCATTAATCGAGTGCGATTGGCCGCTTGCGAAGGTTTGCGCCATTCAGGCCCCTGACCAATGGGATGAGAAAAGCGATGAGATTTGGAGTACCATCTTTGAAGGAATTCATTATAGCGAGGGGTAGCGTGAATATGATAAATAACGCTCAAAAAGAACTTTACGTAGAATTGCTCAAAAAAACGATTCTATTCGAGATCTGGCTTGAACACGAACAATATTTGCCTGTTTATGGGGATATTCCTCAATCGATTATTGAAGCCGTGCATCAACAGGGTTTGGAAATTGTGCAAAAGATAACGCCTAATCAAGAACTGCGATTCCAAGGATTGGATTGGCCGCAAATCGGTCATAGTATGATCGGTCGCCTACGGATGGATAACTTACAAATGTGTGTGGAAACGGTCTTGAGAGACGGCGTGGAGGGAGATTTCATTGAAACCGGTGTGTGGCGAGGCGGTTCTTGCATTTTTATGCGAGGTCTGTTGAAGGCGCATGAAATTACGGATCGTCAGGTATGGGTTGCTGATTCTTTTGAAGGTTTGCCCGCTCCCAACGATGAGAAGTATCCGCAAGATAAAGGTATGGATCTAAGCACAATCAATTTTTTGAAGATATCGCTTGAACAAGTACAAGAGAATTTTCGAAAATATGATCTACTGGATGAACAAGTGCGTTTTTTAAAAGGGTGGTTCAAAGATACTTTGCCTACGGCTCCAATCGACAAACTGGCCGTATTACGGCTAGATGGAGATTTGTATGAATCGACAATGGATAGCTTAACGAGTTTGTATCATAAAGTATCTCCAGGCGGGTTCATCATTATTGATGATTATTGCCTGCATATGTGTGTAGCAGCTGTGAGTGATTTCAGAGATCGATATCAAATAACGGAGCCCCTTATTCAAATCGATGCCTGTGGATGGTATTGGAGAAAGAATAGTATCTAACTAGAAGGGAGAAATCCCTTTTTTTGATTTAATAGTGAACGAGCCCTAACTATGGGGGGATTAATCATGTAATCTTAATTATTGCCCAAACCTTATCATCGTTTACAGCATCTACTGTAGAAATTTCCTTTTTAGGTTGCGAAAAGAAATTCATAGTTGTTGAGAGGTGAACGATGAAAACAGCGCTTATTACAGGGATTACAGGGCAGGATGGTGCATATTTAGCACAGTTTTTACTTAAGCAAGGCTATCGTGTTTGCGGTCTTATCGCGCGAAGAAGCACGAACACGCTATGGCGGCTTGAGTACTTGAATATTCATAAGGAGATTGAATTGATCGAGGGAGACTTAATCGATGCGTCTTCGCTCATCCGAGCTGTTCAGTATGTAAAACCGTGTGAAGTATATAATTTGGGGGCTCAAAGCTTTGTCGGCACGTCTTGGGAACAGCCGATTACAACGGCGCAAGTGACAGCTTTAGGAGCGCTTCATTTATTGGAGGCGATCCGATTAACAGATCCTTCCATCAAATTTTACCAAGCCTCCTCTAGTGAAATGTTCGGCTTAGTCCAAGAGGCTCATCAATCCGAGCAAACTCCGTTTTATCCTCGCAGTCCTTACGGTGTCGCGAAGTTATATGGTCATTGGATTACGGTTAATTACCGTGAGAGTTTTCACATTTTTGCATGCAGCGGTATTCTGTTCAATCATGAGTCACCACTTCGCGGTATTGAATTTGTAACACGTAAAGTAACGGATGGTGCGGCACGAATTAAACTTGGACAGCAAAAGGAGCTTCGGCTTGGCAATATTGATTCGAAACGCGATTGGGGGTTCGCTGGGGATTATGTGAAAGCCATGTGGAAGATGCTGCAGCAATCTGAAGCTGATGATTATGTTGTTGCAACCGGGCAGACGACAACCGTGCGGGATATGTGCAGCATTGCATTTAACGCAGTAGGATTAAACTACGAAGATTATATCGTTATTGATCCGAAATTGTATCGTCCAGCGGAAGTTGATCTTCTGCTTGGCAATCCGGCGAAGGCGAAGGAAAAATTGGGTTGGGAAGCAGAAACAAGTCTCCAGCAATTAATTGAGATGATGGTGGAGGCAGACCTTGCTCGGGTCAAATCGCAGCTATGAGAATCCTTGTAACAGGAGCTAGCGGATTTGTTGGTAGGCGATTAGTTAGGGCTCTAGTAGAACGCGACCATGAGGTTTTGGCGGGGGTTCATCGAACAGAGGTTACGTTCGATGAACCCGTTATTTGCCGCTATATGAATGTGTTGGAGCCGGACACTCTGGTCGAGGTGTTGCGTCAGTTTAAGCCTGCATGCATCGTGCATCTAGCAGGACAGACACTTGTCGAGCCATCATGGAGCAATCCCGTGCACACCGTTCAGACGAATGTGATAGGTACGATGAATGTGATCGATTCTGTATGTCATGCGGCGCAGCAAGCAAAAATCATGTCGATCGGTTCAAGCGAAGAATATGGAATCAGTGCACGAATGGGCGTACCTTTGACGGAGGATTCACCCTGTTCGCCGCAAAACCCATACGCTGTGAGCAAACTTACAGCAGGACAACTTGCATTGCAGATGGCTCAGAAAAATCAATTAGAGCTTGTTCATGTGCGTCCATTTAATCACTTTGGTCCAGAACAGAGGCCAGGTTTTGTTATAAGTGATTTTATATCGCAAATTGTCGCGATTGAGCAGAATCGATGTGCTCCCTTTGTTAAGGTCGGCGATATAACGGTACAGAGAGATTTTTTATTCATTGACGATGTCATTCATGCCTATATTCAGCTGCTTGAGCATGAAGTACCCACTGGTATTTATAATGTATGCTCAGGTGTTTCTAGGAAGATCGAAGATATATTGTCGTATTTAATTTTGCAATCCAAGGTCACATTTGAAGTCAAGAGGGATGCCAACAAGCTGCGGACATCCAACGTACCTATCTTTGTGGGATGTGCTGATAAGATCCATGCGGCGACGGATTGGACGCCTTCCATTCCGTTTCATGAAGGATTGATGCTGACCCTAGATTGGTGGCGAGTGAAGCAGAGAAATAGAGAGTGAAAGAAATGATGGACAAGTGCCTATGCCCTCTGGCAAACGCCGTGTCTGTAAGAACGACATAGCATATGAATGAAATGATAGGTATGAGAAATGGGGAGATACAAGTGGCATTGCGATGCAAAATAGTGATACTAGGAGCCGGAGGCCATGCAAAAGTCATTATTGATATGATCAAGTCAAATCCGGCTTTTGAGATCGTAGGCTGCATTGATCAAATTGGACATCGCAAAGTGTCCGGCATTCCGGTATTAGGCGATGATTCCATCCTGCCGAAACTGTACGAACAAGGGGTTCACCATGCATTTGTTGCCATCGGAGAGAATTCAATAAGACATAGACTTGCACGATATGTCGTAGATATAGGTTTTGAGCTTATTAATGCGATCAGTCCATTTGCTTATGTAGCGGATTCTGTAATGCTAGGTTGCGGAATAGCCATTATGCCTGGCGCAGTACTAAATGCGGAAGCTTGTATCGGCAATAACTCTATTATCAATACAGGGGCTTCAGTAGATCACGAATGTAACGTTAGTGAGACATGCCATATCGCACCGGGTTGTAACCTATCAGGTCGTGTGACGATAGGAGAGGGAACTTTCCTAGGTACAGGAACGAAAGTAATTGATGGCATCACGATCGGTTCATGGTCAATTCTTGGTTCAGGCGCGGTCGTGGTGAAGGATATCCCTAGCCGCGTACTTGCTGTAGGTGTACCGGCAAAGATCATCAAGAAGCTTGCCTAAAATGATGAAGGGTAGGGAAGGTGAACTTTCATTGAAGAAGATGTATCCCGTCGCAATTCCTGTCTTAAACGGAAATGAAAAGAAGTATGTAATGGAGTGTCTGGATTCAACTTGGATTTCTTCCAACGGTTCCTACATTGAAAAGTTTGAGCAAGGATTCGCAGACTTCTGCGGCACGAAGCATGCGATTTCCAGTAATAATGGCACAACAGCATTGCACTTGGCTTTATTGGCACATGGAGTTGAATGGGGAGATGAAGTAATTGTTCCGACGCTCACCTTTGTTGCTACAGCCAACGCCGTCGTCTATTGCGGAGCCCAACCTGTATTCGTGGATTCCGAGTCCGAGACTTGGAATATGGATCCTGAATTAATAGAGTCCAAAATTACCCCACGGACAAAAGGAATCATCGTTGTTCATATCTACGGACATCCCACGGACATGGATCCCATCATGGGAATAGCCCAAAAACACGGCTTGTTCGTCATTGAAGATGCCGCTGAAGCAGTAGGGGCCAAGTATAAAGGAAGGATGGTCGGATCCATTGGACATAGTGCAACCTTCAGCTTATTCGGGAACAAAATTATAACGACCGGCGAGGGTGGTATGATAACGACAAATGACGATCGTATAGCAGATCAGATTAGACTGCTTAGAGGGCAAGGGCAAGATCCTCAAAAAAGATATTGGTTCCCTGTCATCGGATACAACTATCGCATGACCAATATGCAAGCAGCCGTCGGGTGCGCACAATTGGAAAATATTCATTGGCATATCGAGCAGCGTATCAGAGTGGCTATGCTCTATCAACAATTCCTCGAAGATGATACACGGTTGACGTTACCTGTCCAGAAAGAATGGGCGCTAAATGTGTTTTGGATGTCCAGTATTATCCTGAAGGAGGGGACGTCCCAATATCGAGACCAAGTGATGCTGCAGCTCATGGAAAGGGGGATCGAAAGTAGACCGTTTTTTTACCCTATGCATACGCTGCCTCCTTATCAAAAACTTCAAATGGAAGAAGAGTTTCCAGTCGTCAATCGGATTTCGGCATTAGGCATGAACGTTCCCAGTTACGGGACTTTACTGGAAGATGACGTCAAATACATTTGTATGAACATCAAGGAAGTATTAGATAGATTGGGGGGAGATGAGCATCGTGATCAGTCATGAACGAATCGTTCAAATATTATATCGAATCCTCCGACTAGAGGGAGAAGAATTCATTCGTGCGTTATATAGGCAACTGCTAAACAGGGAGCCTGATCCGCAAGGACTTCAGCATCATGTCAGCTTGCTAGCGAGAAGGGCTCCCAAAATGTCATTTATTTCTGCCTTCCTACAGAGTAAAGAAGCAGAACAAATCTATAGACAAGCGCCTCATTCTCCTCTCGAATCCAATCGAAGTACGGTAGCGCGAATCATCAGTCAATATTATCTGACGAACAATTTGCCCTTTGTTCATGCGCTTTACAATGAACTTTTAGGGAGAAACCCGGAACAAGAGGGAATCGACGCTCACATCCATACCTTGCGACGAAGTGTACCCCGTATCCGACTGTTGAACGATATTCTGTTATCGCAGGAATGTCAGCGGCTTCTGTATTCCGAGCAGGCTCCAGTCTTTCAGGATCATAGCATTTCACAAAGCATTTCACACTCATCGAAGCGCATCGGTATTTTCGTTGGCTATGCTCACCCATTGGAAATCGAAGGGGAGGGGATTGGCCGTTTTTTGGTTAGGTTAGTAAATGGTCTGCTCCTTCATAACAACGAGATTGTAATATATGCTGCAACGACGGTGGAAAACTGCGGGACATTCGAAAGGCTGTTCAGAAATGTTCTCGCCCAATTTCCAGAACGATTCTTCCTATTGAAATCAAACTCGATGGATTGGATCAACCGACATGTTCCCGTGGACGTGTGGATCGTTCCTTTTGTTGGGTTAGAAAATGCTATGTTTCTGCAAAAGCCGTTCATACTCTGTCTGCACGATTTGGTGTATATGCACTTTCAAGACATGTATAACAGTAGACACGCTGAATTGCCTAATCGGCTCAACCGTTTCATCTATCCATTAGCGGATAAAGCGGCGGCGGTCGTCTCTCACTCCAATTATGTGCGAAATACCGACGGTCTTGTGCATTTGGGACTTCCAACGAAGAAGACGCATGTGATTCGGTTGGCTTCACCTGTTGAAGAATATGCTTCTTTTGGAATATCCGATGAAGTCTCGATTCGACATAAATACCAATTATATGGAGATTACATCGTGTTCCCATCTGTCATACGCCTGCATAAAAATCATTGCCGGCTTATTGAAGCGTTTATGAAGTTCAGGCAGACACCCGATGGATATCGATCTAACCTTCAACTCGTCTTTACCGATGATCGCCACACGAGTTTATTTAGCAAGGAAATTTCTGATTTACTGCACAATTGTCCTGACTCGGACATTCCCAGCAGCATTCATTTTATAGGCAGAATTCCGTCGGTGGATTTGCCTTCTTTGTATAAGTATGCCATCGGGACAATCGTACCAACACTATTCGAAGGCAGCTGCCCATTTCCTATTCTCGAATCGCATGCTGTCGGGACTCCGGTTGCAGTGAGCAGAATCGAGGTCACGAAAGAAGTTATTACTGATTTAGATGCCTTTCTGCCATTTGACCCGACTTCTGTCGAGGAGATAGCGGCCTCTATTCATTGGATGTGGATTCAAAAAAATGATTTACTGCCAAGACAAATCAATGCACTCATATCATCCCTTTCCAGACGGTGGTCCGATGTTGCGAGTGAATACTATAACCTTACGCAGCATGTAGTTCGGGCAACTTAAGCGGTCCCCTAGTTGTTGCAGTTATAGCTGACCGTGATATTTTAGATAAGCGATTCGAAATACATGGATATATTTTTGAGCAATGTCATCCCATGTTTCGGAAGGATCGTTCATCCCTTGCACGGCCGATTGTTTCAATCGATCATGGTGCAGTGTCATGTATTCAAGAGCTTGCAAGATGGAATCCGGCGAATCTGGATCGAACCATACAATTTCTGCGCTATGTTTAGCCAGATGTTCACGCATAACGGGAATATCGGAGCAAAGGACCGGTGTCCCCAGCCTTAATGCTTCTTCTACGGGATAACTGCCGCCGCCTTCCGACATGCTTGGCATGACGAGCGCTTTTGCATGCTTTAGAACAGGCATCACGTCTTCGTCCTTAATAAATCCGAGCGGATAAAAATCCTCGTCGAGACGTAAATCTACTCTTTTAATTAACGATATAAGCGTTGGAAGATAATACGAATCCGGCCAATCTGGAGGTGCATTACGCAATTGCTGTGTAAGATACCCAAATAAAACAAGGGGATATTGTTTGCGCTGCGAAAACTTAGAATAAGCGATCAATAAATTGTGATGATTTTTATGCGGTGAAATATTACTCGAGAATACGACATACTCCGAAGGCAATCGTTGCACCAAATCAGAACTGATCGCGGTCTCGCTGTGTTCTGGTTTGGCTGGTGATATGGCATGCGGAATGACGACCGCGTTCTGGCATTGCTCACCGAAATGAGCAATTAGCCTTGTTTTCATGTAGTGGGAGGATACAATGACGGATGTTACGTGATGAACCCACGTCTTAGACGCCTCCCAGCAACTTTTAACGACAGAACCCGACAAGAAAGCGGGGACAAAATCAAGAATCGTCGTATCGTGATACGTACAAATGGTTGGTCTATCGATCTTTTGAAACTCGGGTCCGTGGGGCCAGAAGAAGTATACGACATGGCAATCGTGAAGATAAGAAAGGCCGGATGGTGACTGCACATCTCCTTCGAAATAGACGACTTCAATGTTCGGATAACTCGATAAATTGATTCTATCTTTAAAATTCGTTCCAGGTGAAATGACCAATCTGACCAGATCGATATCCACTTGACGCGCCATAGCTGGAAGTAAATTAGAAAGTAATCTCGCTCCTCCTCCTAGAGAGATCAAATTAGCACACCAAATCAGTATTCTCATCGTTTAAGCCCCTTTGCTATATAGTTAATGTATACCATCTCACATTAATCCGTGGTTCTGGTTGTAACCAGGGGTGCAAGAGCCACAGTGGTCCTTTGTTCAACAAAGTACGCGAGAGCAGGCTCCATTGCATGTATATGCTGCAAGGCTTGATTCAGATGTAAGTTTATTTCGCCAAACTCAAACAGCACACGCCTATGGAGTATCGGCACGTGCTGGCTTTTGATAGGTTGGGTGAAACTATTGGTTGAATCCCCCTTACTCTTTTGCGTTCTATTGAATATGGTGTCACATGGAGTATTTTGAGTGGCAGCATGCGTACTGGAGGGGAAGGAATGCGATTAGTCTTGTTGTCTGGGGGGTCTGGAAAACGGTTGTGGCCGTTAAGCAATGATGCGAGGTCCAAACAATTTCTTAAAGTGCTTGTGAACAACAAAGGACAATATGAGTCGATGATCCAGCGGGTCTGGAGGCAAATTCAAGACGCGGGATTAGCTGAACATGCCATGATAGCAACGAGCAGCGCGCAGAGAGAAATTGTAATCAATCAAATCCAAGGCCATGTTAACATGGTGGTGGAACCGGAACGGCGAGATACTTTCGCGGCTATCGTTCTATCTGCATTATATATGCGTTCTGAGCTCCATATGGATATGAACGAAGTTATGACGGTGATGCCTGTCGATCCCTTTGTTGATGCTTCTTTTTTCGATAGAATCAAAGATATGGAGCAGGTTTTGAATGACACTTCTGCCGATCTGGCGCTAATCGGTGTAAGGCCAACGTATCCAGCAGAGATCTACGGTTACATTGTCCCGCATCTTAGTGAAGGTCAGCAGTATATGCGGGTTCATTATTTCAAAGAAAAACCGAATGAAACCTTGGCGAAAAAGCTTTTGCAAGAGAATGCTCTGTGGAACTGCGGCGTATTCTCATTTCGATTGAGCTTTATTCTGTCTATGCTCGAGAAGAAGGGGCTTCCAACCGACTATCACGCTTTTCTTGCCTTGTATAAGCAGTTGACTACGAACAGCTTCGATTATGAAGTCGTTGAACATACACGCAAGATCATCGTCCTGCCTTTTGATGGATTCTGGAAAGATCTTGGCACATGGGACACGCTGACGGATGAAATTGAGAATTCGGTGGTTGGGAAAGGAGTTATTAAAGATCCACATCTATTCTCCAATAATCATATCGTGAATGAATTGGATATCCCTGTGGCATTGATTGGCCTGTCAGATGTCATCGTAGCGGCGAGTCCCGACGGCATCCTTGTCAGCTCGAAGGAAGCAAGCTCTCAAGTTAAAGGAATCGTACACGAGTTCGAGAGTCAGCCGATGTATGTCGAACGCAGATGGGGATGGTATCGGATTATTGATTTTATTCAAGCCGAGAACGGATTGGAAGTCATTACGCGAAGGATACAAATCGAAGCGGGAAAAAATTTGAGTTATCATGTCCATAACCATCGCAAAGAGCTATGGACGATCATTCGCGGTGAAGCGCTCGTGATGATCGGCGATCAGTTAAAAAGCATCAAAGCGTGCGACACCATTCAGATTGACGCGGGTATAGGACATGCAATGAAGGCCATTACAGCACTTGAATTCATCGAGGTTCAACTGGGGCATGATATTACGGAGCAAGATATTACTCGACTGTATTTGGAGTGGGAAGATATATTAATGCTGGAATCTAAGTAATCATAAGGCAACTATAAGAGGAGCTCTTATCATTTCGTTGATAAGGGTTTTTTACATTCATTATATAAGGTTGTCATGACCAAAGGCAGAATTATTGTGGGAAATGGTTCCAATATGTTCCGTAATCAGTTAATATAATGGTAAATTTCCAATACATTATCTAAGGAGGCATTTTATGTCTGAACCGCATTTAAATCCGAACTCGGGGTCGCCAAGGCCGTCGGGGTCGTCGTTCGACATGCAGATTGTGGTGCAATTGATTCGTAGCCCATTCCAAGGACTAGCCTTATCAACGGGGTCGCAATGGTTGTATGGGGTCCTCGGAATCGTCGCCTCTATCGTTGGATTTGCGCTATGGACGACGGTGTCGGTATCCTCGATATTCGGCGCGTTCTTGAATCCATTAGCGAGCCTCACAGGCGGGGGAGGAATTGGATTTAGCGTCTATTCGAGTATGTTCTTCCGCATGATTGTTTTAGCCATTATTTCGCAAGGGCTCCTAACCGGATCGATCTGGGTATTCGGTAATTGGCTAGGAAGTCGTAAGTATGCTTGGCGTGATTTAATTACATACTTAGGTGGTATACAGTGGTTATTTGGAGCAGGTTACATCGTTGCCGCCATCATTGGTCTTTTGTTAGGTCAGATTGGGTTCCTGCTTGCCAGTGTTACATTGATTTTAAATCTTATTTTTATTGTTATCGCCGCACTAGAAATTTATGCAATTGAATCCATGCAGAAGAGAGCAGAATTGCTGGTCTATGCCATAGGAAGTTATGTGATTGTGCTTGGTATTGTGTCTTCAGGATTTTTTGGATCCATCCTATAAAATAGTTGATTAGCCGTTTGGTCATTTGGCCGAACGGCTTTTTCATTTTGAATGGTATAACTTTGTAGGGTTATTTCGTTCCTTCACTGCCAAATTCCTGAGGGTATAGCTTATCCTCCACCGATGCATGATATGACATGTCAAGGCCATTACAAATTGGATGGAGGATGGTTATGCGAAGCTCAAAAACGGCTCTGATCTGTCTAAGCGCGGCTGTAATCATGGTTAGTTCTATGGGATTGACAGGATGTACCAATCCGTCAAAGGTGAAGACGAACAGCTTAGGTTATACGAGTAATCAAATTGTACCGAACTCGACAACCCGGAACAATTTGAACCCATTAAATACGGGGAACACGTATGGTCTAGATGGCCGCTATGGGACTTATAGCACCGGGATGGATGGTCGCTATGGGACTTATGGAACTGGGGTGGATGGTCGATATGGCGCGAAAGGAGTCCATCCTTATGGCACGAACAAAGCCAACAAGATGGAGTTAAGTAAGATCGCTGCTGATCACGTCACCAAAATTCCAGGGGTTCGTTCTGCGAATGTCGTCATGATGGGTAATGACGCTTATGTAGCTGTTGTCTTGAAATCGACGTCGGCAAAAGGTGTTGGCAAGGGTACCCATATCGCTACAACTGATGGCTATGGTACTGGTACCTATGGAACCAGAAGTACAGGTAACACAAGTGGCATCGTACACCATATGAGTTCAGATATGGGGATGAATCCCACGACGCATGTCAGACCGTATGCAACATCTGGTGCAACATCTGGAGATCGTGTATCGGATGACATGAAGAAGCGCATTGCGCATGCGGTGAAGCAGGCTGTGCCTCAAACCAAGAATGTATACGTCTCTGCAAACGCTGACTTCGTATCCCGTGTGAACGGTTATGCGGATCAAGTTCGTGCAGGACATCCGATTTCAGGGCTTGCGAATGAATTTACGACCATGGTTAATCGCCTCTTCCCAGAACGCGCTGCTGGACCAGGCACGGGCACGGTCACTCCAAAAATGTATCGTGGCAATATGACGAACAACACAGGGACTTATTATAATCAAGATATGAATGTGCCAACGACTCCATCTGTACGTCGTTAAGGGAACACGATGGTCTAGACGCTGTACTGCCCATTTTTCCACGATGACCGCACCATTAGATTGCCCCCTTCATAGTATGATTTGACTGTATCCCTTAACCTTGTTACACCATAAAATCCCGAGCAAGGAGGGGTGACACTATTGAAGGGTGTTTGCCAAATACGAAGAACCCTTTGTTTATAAGGGTTCTTCGCCATTTCAGGAGATAATTTTTATTGATTTGGCACTAATTTGGTGTTAATCTGTCTTTATTAAAAGTGTAGGCAGGGGGGTGATGAAATATGCCTGTCCATAAAGATGAGAAAGCAAAGAAAAATCCTTGGTTCTTTCAGTTTTATACAGGTGAGATTATTAACGGGAAACGGGAAAGAATAAAGAAGCGGGGATTTCGTACGAAAAAAGAAGCTGATGCTGCAATGGTTAGAGCCAAAGCAGAACTCGAACGCGGTGAGTTTGTTAAAGGTAAAAAAATAACGGTCTCTGAGTATATGAACAGCTGGCTTGATAATAAACAGGATCTAAATGCAGTAACGCGTGAGTTGTATGAATCGTACTTAAGGATTCACATTATTCCGGATTTGGGTCATCATTCGATAGATAAATTAACTTCGATGGATATACAGAACTTCATTTCATTACTCCGAAGCAAAGGATTAGCGGAGAATACGGTCAAACGGATCTTCTCCGTCATCAACACCGCCTTAAACCAAGCGTTCCGGATGGAACTTGTTAGACGGAATGTGGCTAGTGTGGTAAGTAAGCCTAAAGGTGAAAGAAGAGAGCTTAAGGTATGGGATTTGGAGACAATCAATCGATTTCTTGAAGCGACTCACGACGGTAGTCGGTATTCCATTGCAATGTACCTTGCACTCATGACAGGGATGCGCCAGGGCGAGTTACTTGGATTACGTTGGGCGGACATTGATTTTGACAATAAGACTATTCACGTGCAGCAGTCGCTCGCTCGTGATGGCAAAACAATAAACCATACATTGAAGAGTAAGAAAAGTATTCGGTCCGTTGCGATCTCAACGGAAACCGTAGCTCGACTTAAGGAGCAACGCAAACTTATTGTCATGGAAATGGTAAAGGAAGGAGAAGATTATCAGAAGAATGATCTGGTAATCTGCTCATCCAAAGGAACACCAGCAAGCACACGATCCATTATGAAAGTATGGAATAAGTTTATAGAACGATTGGAATTACCACGAATCACCTTCCACGACCTCCGGCATACCCATGCAAGTCTATTACTTCAGCAAGGCGTACATCCTAAGATTGTCTCCGAACGTCTAGGACACTCATCTGTTGTCATCACATTAGATACCTATTCGCATTTACTTCCTAACTTACAAGCGGATGCAGCGGATGGATTAGACATGTTGATTAAGAGCGGGAGTGAGAGAGAGAAAGAGGATATCATTTTACTTTTATGATAAGGGTTTTATCCACATCTTGAATGGAACTTCTCCCAGATATGGCTAATTGCAGCTCGGTCTCGGCAATGAGATGATTAATAACTTCCCGAACTCCTATTTCCCCCGCAACGGCCATAGCATATGCATATGGGCGACCTATAAGAACGGCAGAGGCACCAAGAGCAATTGCTTTAAGGATATCTGCCCCACGACGAATACCGCTATCCATTAAAACGGGGATTTTATTTTGTACGGATTCACATATCGAAGGTAGTGAGTCTAGTGTAGATACTGCTCCATCGAGCTGACGCCCTCCATGGTTAGATACGATAATACCATCTACACCATGTTCTAAAGCCATAATTGCATCGTCTGAATGAGTAATTCCTTTAATAAGTAAAGGTAATCGAGTATGTTCACGTATAAAGTCTAATTCTTTCCATGTGAAACAAGTGTTATTGCCTTCTTCCAATGCTTTAAGGGCAGCGTCTTTAACATTCTTTTCCGGTGGCTCTTTAAGCTTCGAGCAAAATACAGGATCCGTAAAATAATTACCCATACCCTGTCCAGTAAGGAACGGCAGATAGGCATTACGTAAATCTGTCTCGCGCCATCCAAGCAGTGTAGAATCCACTGTTACGACGATTGCAGAAAATCCTGCAGCTTCTGCACGGTGAAGAAAACTTTTCGTAAGTTCGTGATCCTTAGGGGGGTAGAGCTGAAACCATCTTACGGATTCACCCATCTCTTTGGCAACCTCTTCCAAAGATATGCTTGAGATCGCGCTTAGTAGTATCACAGCAAACCCTTGGTCTTAAACGGTATTTTTGAAAGGCATCAACATTACCTTGATGCGTATCTCCGGATCCTGCGGCGCCATAAACGTATCCAAAAGGTGCAGCCGCAAGTTGTTTTCGTGCCCGATCTTCCCATTCATCAAACGATACAGCAAGGGCTTTTGCAATTATTCAATAACGTCGGTGCTGCAGGGTGAACGCAGGACGTGTCCATGATAATCATCAGGGGCGCGTCTTTTTTTTTTGCTCAAAACAAAAGCCAGTGGTTGATATGTCCTAATACTGAGAAAATGGCGGTCTAGGAGCTTATTCCTTAACCGCCATTTTTCGATTTTGGTCAATTACTGCTTTCTTGAGC
This sequence comes from Paenibacillus sp. EB106-05-06-XG162, assembly GCF_058791655.1. Lineage (NCBI taxonomy): Bacteria > Bacillati > Bacillota > Bacilli > Caryophanales > Paenibacillaceae > Paenibacillus > Paenibacillus sp. EB106-05-06-XG162. The sequence continues at coordinate 433,980 of NZ_JBYTDT010000003.1, read as the reverse complement.
AAGTTATGGTGGGTAAGCGAAATCCCTCGACCTTCACCATGCTTACTGATTTAGTAACATCATGGAATTTGCAGGATAGCGGTCACCAACTGCCGTGCCTACTGGAATCGTTCTGTCTATAAATTCCTTAACATCTTTAGGTAGCTCAATGTCTATTGCTCCTATATTTTCTGCTACGTAAGAACTCTTTTTTGTCCCAGGTATAGGAACCAAGTCTTCGCCGTTAGATAGTAACCATGCTAAAGCAAGCTGAGAAGGACTAATATGCAGCTCATTAGCTATTTCTTCTAAACGTTGAACCAATGCAAGATTGTGAGTGAAATTGTCTACCTGAAATCGTGGTGTATTCCTTCTGTAATCATCTTCTACAAGTGTATCAACAGATTTGATCTTTCCAGTTAAGAACCCACGCCCTAAGGGGCTATAGGGTACAACTGCAATATTAAGTTCACGGCAGAGGGGGAGTATTTCTTCTTCTATATCTCTACTCCATAGTGAATACTCCGTTTGTAATGCTGCGATAGGATGGACTTTGTGTGCTCTCTTAATCGTTTGAGAAGAAGCCTCTGAAAGTCCTATATGTCTAACTTTCCCCTCTTCCACTAACTCTTTCAAAGCACCAATAGTTTCCTCAATTGGAATAGAAGGATCAATTCGATGCAGATAATAAAGATCAATGTAGTCGGTACCTAACCGCTTTAAGCTTGATTCACATGCCATTTTTACATATTCGCGACTTCCGTTAATACCCAATACGGCCCCACTATTATTTCTGACGAATCCAAATTTGGTTGCAATATTAATATTGTGTCTAGATTCCTTGAATGCACGACCGAGTAATTCTTCGTTTCTTCCTTGTCCGTATTGATCCGCGGTATCAAAGAAGTTTATACCCCGTGATACAGCAAAACGAAGAGTCTCCATCGATTCCACATCATTTCGATTCCCATAGTACTCGGACATTCCCATACATCCCATTCCTAAAGCTGAGACACGTAAAGATCCAATCGTTCGATATTTCATTGTTCTCCTCCTCATCGTTCTTATCTATGTGAACAGTATATCGATTAGAGTGCACTATAAGGCAAGTGTACGAACAAAAAAAGACCTTTTAAATAAAGGTCTCATCAAAGATATTTTGCTTGATGAACTTCTAATAACTCCCGTCGTTTAGTCACAGTAGAGTTGCCGTGGCGTCTTAGTTCTGAAAACTCCTTAATTTCATTTATTGGCATGCCTGTGTTACGCAATTTAATGAGAAAATCAATACATGAAATATCCTCCATGGAATATTTACGGTATCCATTCGCGTCTCTCTCAATCCCACTTAATAGGCCGATGTTTTCATAGTAACGAAGCGTATAGGTGCTTAGCCCCGTGATTGCGGATATACTCTGAATCGATAGTGTTTTTTCCATATTTGAATTATAACATGCTTGCATTAGAGTGCACTATAAGGAGTATGCTTGGACCTACATTCAGCTTTACTACATTTTAGGAGGCAGTTCAATGAATATAGGTATTTTTATATTAGCATTTGCAACATTTGTTGCAGGTACCGTGGAATTAGTAATCGCAGGTATTTTAAATATGATTGCTACAGATTTAGAAGTTTCAGTAGGAAGAGTCGGACAGTTGGTTTCCATTTTTTCTTTGGTTTTCGCCTTTGGCGCTCCAATACTCATTGCCTTAACTTCTAGAGTGGAGATACGAAAATTACTACTCATAGCTATGATAACTTTTTTAGTGGGAAATATTATATCAATAATTAGCCCCAATTATACAACGCTATTCATTACCAGGATTATTCTTGCCGCCAGTTGCTCGATTGTGGTTGTTGTTTCCGTTACAATCGCTGCTAAAACGGTTGCTGCTGAGTTAAGAGGACGTGCTATAGGAATCATATTCATAGGTTTAAGTGCTTCGTTAGTGTTAGGTGTACCCTTAGGTACTATAATTGGTGAGTATTGGGGTTGGAGGATGACATTTGTATTCGTGTCAGTTCTCAGTATTGTTTCTATTGTCGCAATTATGAAGTTTCTACCTAAGGTTCCAGCACAACCAACCATTCCTTTACTTAAACAAATTGCAACGTTAAAAAGCAAAAAAATCGCTTCCATCCAACTCATATCTGTTTTGGAGCTGACAGGTCACTTCACAGTATATACGTATTTTACTCCGTTCCTTCAAGCTACAATGGGACTGTCCACGAATATGATTAGCATGGTCTTACTGGTGTTTGGTGCAGCTGGAATAACAGGTGGATGGATTGGCGGATGGGCATCAGATAAATTTGGAGGGGTTAGAGCTATACTAGTATTTCTAGTTCTATTTGGAACTTCTCTGTTCCTATTACCTTACGCTACAAGATCGATCATAAGTTTGTTGATGGTTGTTATCTTTTATGGTGTGATGGTTTGGGCGCTTAGTCCAGCAGTCCAGAGTTATCTTGCCAAGTCTGCTCCAGATTCCACGGACATTCAATTAGGTCTAAACACTTCATTTTTACACCTTGGGGTAGCTTTAGGTTCTGGATTAGGAGGTTTCCTTATCGACGATTACCCTGTTACGACCAATACCTGGGTAGCTGGTATTATGGTTGTTCTAGCACTTATTTCTGCTGTTTATTCCGTAACGAAGACTCGCAACACAGTATCTTCATTGAGCTAAATAGCTAAGAGGTGAAGATGGATCGAACTTGGAGTCGTGTACGTCGTGGTTTTGAACAATCCAAATCCATGTTTTTTCACACATCCTGGAATCTAAATCCGCGAACCGTGCTCTAAAGCAACTCCATTTGCGCTACAGCTCTTTCACAGAATCTGTTCATGAACGATGAACGACATTAAGGATTGGATGACTATTCTTTGGCTTTTATAGATTTTTAACAGCTGTAGCTTCAAAAGTAGCAAACGGAAAGGAAGGATCTCATCCGACGTCCGAAATACCGATAAGTTTTTCAGGTTCATGTTATACAAGATCTGGGACAAAGAGCAGTGTTGGGTGTGGCCATACTCACCGTGAAGGTCATGGGTGACGATCTTGCGGAAATTCCCATTGTCGATAACCTTTCTCAAAGCCTTGGTCACCTCAATTTCGTCGAAGGTTCCTCCGTATTCGTCGGGGAAGTCCCATATTTCCCCGGAGGCGTCTAGGGCCTTCATCACTTTGTAAAATTCTTCAGCTCTTATTTTGTTGCTGCCGTTTGTCAAGCAGATAACCTTCCATCCCGGTTCGTTCAGTAGCGTACCGCCTCCGAAGATCGCCTCGTCGTCCGGATGAGCGACGATCATTAATTTATCTGCTTTCACCTGACCCATTTCTTCACCCCATTGAGTTTCCATTATCGTGAAGCAAATTGTGATCCTAAAACAGTTCAGGTATTAATGCCCAACCCTTCGTATTGATAACCCAGCTCCATCATCCGGTCTTTAGACAATACATTTCGAGTATCAAGCACATAAGGGGTGCGCATGGTGGTCATGACCTTTATCCAATCCATCGTGAAATAACAGTCCCAGTGCGTAAGTAGCAGCAACGCATCCGCTCTTTGGGCGGTCTGTTCCGGCTGATCGCAGTAATGAACCGGCAAGTCGGGATTTACCCCGCGGAACATCTTCATCCCCTGGGGGTCGTGCGCCTTTACGGTGCATCCGAGTTCAAGCAATTTACGGATGATAAAGGAGGCTTGTGTTTTTCGGGCATCATCCGTATTGGGTTTGAAAGTCAACCCGAGCACTCCTATGGTTTTCCCGTTCAGTGATTTCAGTTTGGATTGGATTTTTTGAATAACGTACAAATGCATCCGTTCATTTGCTTCTACAGCTGCCTTCACGATGCCCTGCTCGCATCCGTATTTTCGGCAAGTAGCTAATAATTCAGCGGTATCTTTCGGGAAGCAGCTGCCGCTCCATCCGCTGGACACCTGCAGAAATTTCTCTCCAATTCGGCTGTCCAGTCCCATTCCGGCAGCAATTTCCTTTACGTTGGCACCCAAACTATCACAAAGCCTAGCTATCTCATTGATGAAACTGATCTTCACGGCAAGAAAGGCATTGGATGCGTATTTAATGAGCTCTGAACTTTCCGGAGTCGTGCGAAGCCATACGGTTTTTAATCCTTGGGCAGGAGACGGGTCTAGAACAGGTTTCAGTTTATCGTACGATGTTTTGGTCATAATCGGCTCGTTGAGCTCTTTCATGATATGCTCGGCTTGCACGCTGTCGGTTCCGATAACAATCTTCTCCGGATAAAATACATCCGTTACCGCGAAACCCTCCCGCAAAAATTCGGGATTGCTTACCACGTCGAATGCTTGGCCCAAACGTAAGCCCGACGATTCTTCTAATAAGGAGCCCACCAATCTCGCGGTTCCGACCGGAACCGTCGACTTGTTCACGACCACAGTATAACGTTCCGGGCTCAGATGCTTCCCGATACGGATCGCCGCTTCTTTTACGAAATTCAGATCAGCCGTATCATCGGCCTTCGATGGAGTTCCTACGCAGATGAAAACAACATCGGCATCGCCAACCTTGTCGAAAATATCCGTTGTAAACAAAGATTGGCCTATGCAATGCCTGATCAACGGGGATAAACCCGGTTCATAAATCGGGCTCTCACCTTGACGAAGCTTATCTATTTTCTGTTGGTCGATATCGATAATCGTAACAGAATGTCCAAGCACAGCAAATGCAGCGGCTGTAACGCTCCCCACATATCCTGCTCCAACGCATACGACCCTCATTATATCTTCCCCTTCTAGACATATTGTTTGAATATCGTATGTCAGTAGCCGGAAATGGACATCAATATCGGCCTAGCTCCGTATTAAATCAGCTTTTATCCGCTATTCTCATTAGTGAATATAACCATGGCAAGTCTCCAGTCAATACATACAATAGGTAGTGGAGGGGAAATCCCTACAGATGCACTGCAAAGGCTGCTCAATCAACGGGAGATTTACGCCTATAATATTCAGAGCCCAATTTACGACATCGGTAATAAGCTCGGCTTTCTTAAGGCCACGCTGAACATCGCATTGAAACACGACCAACTGAAAGGGGAATTTGGCATGTATTTGCACCAGTTCGTTGCCACATTCACCTCTATCCCCTCGGAGAAGGACTGAGAGGGGGAATGGATGTGACAACCAGAGTTCTTATTACAGGCGTCGCCGGATTTTTGGGCTCCCATTTAGCGAAGGTTCTGATGGGCTCGGGTTATTCGGTCATCGGTCTGGACAATTTATCAACTGGCAATCTGGCCAACCTTCAGGAACTGATTAACAAGGCGTCCTTTACTTTCAAGCTTATGGACGTTGTTTCGAAGGATGTTCTTACTCTTCCGGAATTGCAAGGCGTGTCGGAAATCTACCATTTGGCGTCGCCGGCATCCCCTAAGTTTTATCAGGCGGATCCTTTCGGAACGATTGCCATTAATACGCTCGGAACCTGGTACATGCTGGAGCTGGCCCGAAAGAACGGGGCAAAGCTTGTGTACACGAGTACCAGCGAGGCCTATGGTGATCCAGAAATTCATCCGCAGCCCGAGGATTACCGGGGGAATGTGAATACATGGGGGCCGAGAGCCTGTTACGACGAAGCCAAAAGACTCGGAGAAGTTCTCTGCTACGAATTTTGGCGGCAGTTCCGGACGCCCATCAAGGTAGCGCGTATTTTTAACACCTATTCCCCGGGCCTGAGGAACGATGATGGCCGAGTGATCTCCAACTTCGTATCGCAGGCACTGTCCGGCAGGGCAATTACGGTCTACGGAGACGGATCGCAAACGCGATCGTTCTGTTATGTAGATGATACAGTAGAAGGACTCCGTTTGATGATGGTAAAGGATGCGGCCAACGGAGAGATTATCAATATCGGCAGCGAGCAGGAATACTCCGTCTTGGAGGTTGCTTACCTCGTGAAGAAGCTTACCAATTCCGCAAGCCCCATCACGTTCCACCCGCTGCCGCAGGACGACCCGCAAGTGCGAAGGCCCGTACTGGATAAAGCAAGAAAGCTGCTCGATTGGGAGCCTTCCATAGGCCTGGAGAACGGATTGCGGCGGATGATTGAGGGATATCGTTCTAAAGTCTGAGAGAAAGATCCGAATTAAGGACATCGATAAAGCCGTTCAGGCATCTGCATGATGCCTGAACGGCTTGTTTGCTATTCATATGAGACGATAAACATATATCCACAATTTTACAAATTTAGGGCAATTGCTGTGAATTAGATGCCCGTACTTTCGACAATAGACTTTAATACAATAAGTAAGGGATTGATGCTGCTTACGATTTTATATGAGGGAGGTTATTGCGATCGCCAGAGTGAGTCCGTTAGGACAAAAGCTATCGATTATCATATCGGCTCGCAACGAAAGCCGAACAATTGCAGGCGTGATTGGTCAGGCTCGGCTTGTCAGGCCGCAATCCGAAATCATCGTTGTATGCAATGGCTCCATAGATAGAACGGCCAGAAGGGCTAGAAAAGCGGGGGCTACGAAGGTCATCGTCAGCAAAGCATTCTTAGGACACAATGTAGGCCGTTCCTTGGGCGCGAAGTATGCCGGCGGTGATATTCTTCTTTTCATGGATGCCGATTATGTGATCCCTTCCACACTGCTTGAGGTGTACGTAAGAAAAGTAGAAGAGGGTTGGGGCGTGGTATTAAATAAATATTCGGGCGAGGGTCCAAAACGCCCTGACAGTGTTTCCAAGTATTTTCTTAACCACTTGCTGAGACGGCCTGATTTGGAAGGCAATTCGATGACAACGGTCCCTTATGCCCTTAGCAGGCAAGCAATGAACGTCATCGGGGTCGAGCAGCTCTGTGTACCCCCAGTGGCGCAAGCAATAGCCATCTTAAACGGATTACCAGTGATATCATGCGGTTATATCGATACTTCGAAGGGCAAAAATATGAGGCCCGAGCAGTTGAAAAAAATGACAAGGTTGATGATGGGGGACCATGCCGAAGCGATTTCGTACCTTGTGATGAGGAATGGAGCAAGGGCGGGGTTTACCGATTTCGGCAGGGATAGAGAAGCCTTAATATTTGCCGAAAGAGGTGGTGAATAGAAATGGTCAGGAGGAGAAGACGCACCATCCGAATAAATCGACGAGTCGTTCTCTCGCGGAAACGAACGACTAAGCCGAGACGGTTGGTTTTGATGCGGAAACGCAAGACGAAAAAAGAACGAATGGCTTCTCTTCAGAAACGCACGAATAAAAGAAGACAGCCTCAAAATAGAGTCCAGGCAATAAGCAGCCCCCCGAACACAATCGCGGCTCTGGACTTTTCATTAGACAGTCCTTTAGGTCAAAAGCTGCTTTCTCAAAATCAGCATTCCCTCACCGTCATTATCAGCGTTCATAACGAAGAACCCACCATTAGACAGATGCTGGAACAAGTCATGCATCTCCGCCCTAAGGAAATTATTATCGTCGAGAACGGCTCTACGGATAGAACACTGGAGATATGCCGGGAATACCCTGTTCGTTGCATTACTTATCCCAAACGTCTGGGCCACGACGTAGGTCGTGCAATAGGAGCAAAGGAAGCGGCGGGAGAAGTGCTGCTGTTCCTGGACGCGGATCTTCTGTTAGAGCCGTCTCTCTTGCTCCCATTTGCGAAGTCTTGTTATGACGGTGCGGATATTGCCATTAATGATTTGAGTCCTTTCTATAAAGACGTAACGGTCATTGATTATGTAAGCTTGTCGAAGTATTACTTGAATGTGCTGATGTCAAGACATGATCTTGACTTCTGCTCGCTAACGGCGGTCCCGCATGCGATGACTAAGAAAGCCGCTCTTTTGATCGGCGTAGAAAACCTTGCAGTTCCTCCCAAAGCGCAGGCTATTGCTTTGTATCGAGGATTAAGAGTGGAGAAATCTACCACGGTTGATGTGCTGGTTACGAACAAGATACGCTCATATCACAATGAGGTCGGGGAATTGATTCTGGGTGATCATGTTGAAGCGGTCCATTGGCTGCAAGAGCATACTTCGAATCGTTTTATGTACGACGATTTGAATAGAATACGCTCGTATGCAAAGAGAAGAAGGGCTGCGGGTCATATGAAACGAAAGTTAAAAATCATACTTGTGCTTTCGAATGCGCCTTTCGCGTATCCTTTGCCTCCCTTAGATCAAGGCGGGACCGAGAAAGTCTTCTATAACCTTAGCGAAGAGCTTGTCCACCAAGGTCATGAGGTTTACGTCTTTGCCCCAGGCGGCAGTACCTGCAGCGCAAACGTCATAGAGTACCCGTCCGATTTACCGGAAGAAGGGATAGGCGAATTCGTATCCCGTAACATTCCGTCTCAAACCGACATTATCAACGATTTTACCTTTCACTCCTCCGTGAAGCAGCTTAATTTACCTGTGCCTACTGTCAGTACTCATCAATGCCCGTTAGGATTGTTCAATGATTTGTCGGTTTTCCCTAGCCATAAAATGAGAAAGATGATGGGCGAAGACACAGGATTTGTCATTTATAATGGAATTAATCTAGACGAGCTCGAATATAACGAATCCAAACAAGACTACCTGTTCTTTATCGGCAGAATTGTTAGGGAGAAAGGCGTTCTCGAGGCGATCCAGGTTGCAGAAAGAACAAATCACAGATTGATTATCGCGGGACCAATCAAAGACGATAAGTTGTTCGAGGAGGAAATCCAGCCCTTACTGACGAGCAACGAGAATATCGAATACGTGGGTCCTGTAGGCGGAGAGCGAAAACGAGAGCTATTCAAAAATGCCAAATGCGTACTGTTCCCCATAACGTGGGAGGAGCCTTTCGGTCTGGTCATGATCGAAGCGATGGCATCGGGAACGCCTGTATTGGCTTTTAACTATGGCTCTGTCCCGGAGGTTATGGCCGACTTTCCGCAGCTAATCTGCAACGACATAGAGGAAATGATTCAAAAGGTCTCGGCTTCCGCTTTTCCTTCCGCTAAAGAGCTCCAAGAATATGCTGTTCATCATTTCTCAAGACAAGAGATGGCTAAGCAATATATTAAATTATACAGAAGCCTGATCAGAAGAACATCGAACAATTCAAAGCGCACAAGGCTTACAATACCAAGGCCAAGAAAAAAGAAGCTGCTCCAAAAGAAGCGCTTGTTCTCCAGAAAGAACCCGCTCCAAAAGAAGCACTTGTCCTTCAAAAAGAACCTGCCCGGAGAGAAGAGCTCGCTACTCTCC
>NZ_JBYTDT010000003.1:0-424671 GCF_058791655.1 Paenibacillus sp. EB106-05-06-XG162 | reverse complement strand
CAGGAAGAACCCGCTCCAAAAGAAGCACTTGTCCTTCAAAAAGAACCCGCCCGGAGAGAAGAGCTCGCTACTCTCCAGGAAGAACCCGCTCCAAAAGAAGCACTTGTCCTTCAAAAAGAACCCGCCCGGAGAGAAGAGCTCGCTACTCTCCAGAAAGAACCCGCTCCAAAAGAAGCACTTGTCCTTCAAAAAGAACCCGCCCGGAAAGAAGAGCTCGCTCAAAAAGATTTCTTCTAAACGGTCGATAAAAAAGGTGAGTAGGAAAAGGAAAATGATAAGAAAGAAAAAATAATAAGTCTTAGCGCAACCAGACAAAGAAGACCGGGCCAGAATAAGAGCCATCAGGTGAATGAAGGCTCTTATTTCTTAGCTCTCTGTATCACTTCCAAAATCCAGACGGATTCAAAACACCCTGTTTTTTCATTGCGAATCACAGTACGTTTATCATTATCCAGTACCATACGGCAATGCCCAAGACTATAATACATATATAGCGTAAAAAATGAACACACGAAAGTAGGACACTATGGGTTTTAAAGATGAACTTAAACGTGGAATGAGTGACGCGATGAAAGATGTAAATAAGACGTGGAAGATTGATTATAAAGGGCATTGTGTTGAAATTATACACCAGTTAAAAGAAGAGTGTCTTATCATTGATGGAACTACGGTGGATACGAATAATTATCAAAATCGACAATGTTACGGTGCTCGATGATTCACTGGAGCTTGACTTTCTTCCGTGGAACGATAAAGAAAAGATCGTTCCTTTTATTGCGAGACAAGTTCAAACATATAACAAAATAGTAGATGATGGTTTACCGGACGACGAATATTTATATGATGAAAATCATTCGCGATTGGCTGCGGGTTCATCTGATCATCTGGTAGATGACATGCCTACTCCATTCTATGTGAAAAAGCTGCTAAAGCTATTTAAAAGACAACTCCAACATCCTACGAACAAAACACGAAAGGCAACCTACGAAGAAGTCATTTTTGACAATATCGCTAGCTACGGGGAAGAATTTATCGAACATTTCGAACAAGCTAGGTGGGATGAATCTCTCGTACAGCAAGAGGCATTATGACTTCTTTTAACATGCAGCACATAGAGAGGTTGTAAAGTTCTCAATCACTGTGCTTGGTTGTACGAATTGTGAGAAATATAAAGAGCTGTTATTCACATTAGGCATGCATGAAGAATTTGCATTATATGTCATATTTGCATTGAAAAATGGAACAAGACAAACGAATGACCAGCTCGCTCAGTCTGTCCATGGCTGGGGCAAAATAGCTGCAGTTCGACGGCTCCAAGCAACAACGCCAGAAATAAAACAATGGTTGCTGACAAAGGGCTGTGAAAATGCCATTATGAATGAATATTTAGCCTATACCGCAAGTTAGCAAATCAGTTTTTATCAAAATAAGTTGAGAGAAGATTCCTTCTCTCAGCTTGTTTTTTTCTGTCTAAAAACTATAATCAACCATTGGCCGAGCAGCTCAATGCTACAGAGAAGCTATGTACTTTGAAAGGTTGATCGCGGATCCTAAGGCAATGTCTGAGGCGGATTTTGAATGGTTGATTGATCGAGCTTCAGATGAAAAGGAATATCAGAAGCCTGCTTCCAAAAGAAAGAATGGAAAGCGGGCTTCTCTTGTTAATTTCCTGTCATTCGGTTAAGGGTACTCGTCCTTGGATGACTTTCGCTATAGTCTTTCTTAACGAATTATAGCCTTTCAAAATTTTTTTTATGTAATCGTTATATTTCCAGAAGTTGTTTCGATCTTCACATTAAATGAGCCATCCCCAGTCTGTCCCTCAGTTTTGCGATTGCTTTGCTTGCTATCATCCAAAGGAATATCACGGATAACTGAGGCATTTTTCCGATATTCACAATTTCTCTAAAGTCACTCTTTAATCGAATGTTGATTGATTCTTTTTCCTCATCAATCACAATTCCCGGTCCTGCAACATTGTGCCAGGAAGCTTCAAGTGACTCGATATCTGCTGATTCTACGACGACTGTTGTACTGCCATGATCGATATTGATGCTTTCTATTCCCTTAATAGATACAGTTTGTAAATCCTCATCATTAGAACTACAAGCACTTAGAAAAAGAACTCCCACGATAAGTAAACAAACCAAATATTTATTCATTTTCTCACCTCTTCATGATTGTAAAACTGATTATATAAGATTACTTAACGTCACTTTCAAGCTGTTTTTATATTATATAAATACTTGAAAATGACGTAACGTCATTTTGTATAATGGAGCCAATGTTAAAGACAAGGGGGCTATAAGAAGACATGAAACAAGGAGATGTCATTATTTATGCATGAGTTATAGTAGGAGCGGGGATTGGACTTATGCTAGATCAAGCATTTCCTGGTGCCGCATAACCTGAGTTCAATTCGTTCCGCCCACTAATAAACCGGACGCCGTTATACCGCTCCAGCGTATCCAATAGTGTAAAATTATAGTCTCCGGCAACACCAAAAATTTCGGTAATGCCCTCCAACTTTAGGCAATCGAACAAGTACTGGCCAAGTGTTTTTTGAGCTGCTCCAATTTGAGGGTTAGAGCTGCCCACCCCTGACATCGTTCCCATCTCTTGCTCACTCCCTATTCTTTTAAGTCTGTTCTTGTATAAGATTCCCTTTTCATTGGACTGGTTATTCACTAAGAGATGTTCTATATGCTAGTGTTCTGTGTGACCAAGAATACTCCAAATCCAAGTATCCATGACTATAATCAACTCCAGCAATATTATTGTGTTCAAATAAAGATAGCAATAATGATCAAAAAGGTAGGGTGCAATTTATGTATTCTTGAAAAAGAACGTAAATTACTTTTCGGTGAGGAGTTAGATTCAATGACATGGAACACGAATACCCTTGGTTTGCGTCGCTTTTTGTGCATGCCGCTCACGTTGATCATGCTTAGTACCTTGATGACATCTGCTGTTATTCCGGTAAAGACCGCATATGGGGAAGCTGCGGCGAGAACTTCGTCCCAACCCATGAACGAGACAATAGTACATGAACAGCAAGTCAGAACAGCAAGATCGTATCAGGCCGCTTTATCCGATTGGAAACGTTGGGCCGCGGATCATGCTTATACCTTAAATGCGATTCAACCGGAACCATGGTCTTCGAACGGAGGATCCATTGCGCAGGACAAATTTAGCGATCTCGATATGCTGATCCCTTTGCTCGCTGACAAGCGAATTGTCTATTTGGGGGAAAATTCACATGGGGTGGCCGAATTTAACCTCGTCAAAACGCGCCTCATTCAATATTTGCACCAAACGCTAGGATATAACATGGTTGCATTTGAAAGTGGTTTGGGCGATGCTGCCCTTGCACAGGGACGGATAAAAAAGGCTGCGACCCAGGAGACGATGATGCGTTCCATATTTGGCGTATGGTGGACGGAAGAGACGAAGCCGCTATTCGAGTACATAAAGGAGACACATAAGAGCGATTCGCCTTTGCGGCTGACGGGTTTCGATATTCAGGTGCAATCCCCGCTATTTCAGGATGCGAATTGGATTCCAAGCAAAGGGCTGAAGGACAGAGCGTTGCAAGCGGAACAAGAGGTTCATAAGTGGAGAATGAGCAAGGATCTCAGCGGATTCCGCAAGGCCAAGCGTGAGCTGATAAAGGTGTATGAAGAGTTATTGCAGGTCGTGACTAAGAATGAAAATGCGCTGAAGATGGACTATCCCGATGAACCGCATATCGTCAAATTGATGAAGCGAGCGCTAGAGGATCGCATCCGGGTCATTCAGGAGTTTAATGAGCTGTGCATCCAATCCAATATTTTAACAGAACAAGGTGATTATAGTGGCGCTCAGTCTATGATGACATGGCGCGATCGGGCGATGGCTAGCAATCTTGCATGGCTGGCGACAGAAATTTATCCGGAAGAGAAAATCATCGTATGGGGCCATAATGGCCATATCAGCAAAGCACAGTCTCTCATTTCCACCATGCCGAAGAGTATGGGAGAGCTCATGCCGAAGGAGCTGCAGCAGGAAAGCTACGTCATGGGTCTATTTATGGGCGAAGGACAAGTGGCCGAGAACACGAGGGAACCGCTTAAGCTGGATCCGATGATCCCGGGATCTATGGAAGATATTTTATCGGCAGTAGGACAGCCATATACATTTATGGATTTACGCTATCGGGAAAATGAACGGGGAAATTCGTGGATGTTCGAACGGATGATAGCCTCTTATCAGGTGATGATGCCGATGCCGCTAGAGCTAAGACGGCATTTCGACGGCGTTCTGCTGATCAAACAAGTGAAGATGCCGACATATTTGCCGCATGAAAAATAGGTGACGGCAGATATACCAAGCTGCTTTCTGTATGGAACAGAAGGCAGCTTGTTTAGCTTTCGCTCAGGTCTATGTACTATTTGCAAGTATTCATTCTGTTTGCATGTAACTCAAGTACTTCATCGTCCAACTCCAATAATTTGTCCATCAGTGCATCCATGCCATGCTCTAACTTATAATCCATCTCCTCTTTATACAGAGGAATCAAGAAATAGGTATGAATCTTATTCCCGTCTTTAGTAGGGATGACGCTGATCTCTTCATTTAATTGATAGAGTACAACCCCATTCAACCCGGTTCCGTCGGCATAGGGTTCATAGTCCTGGTAATTGGGGATGGTATGTCCATAACCCAACCACGTATTATACTGATGGGGAAAACGAGCCATCTGCTTCATGAGTCGGATCGGCCAGTAGTTGTTCTCATCCTTGACGGATTCTTCTGTCAGTTCCCAGGAAGCGGGAAGAAACATCATAACTTCCGCCCGATCGTATTGATCGTCTAGCTCAGCTAGTATTTCATCTGGAAGCGTCATCGGCAAGTCACTCATACCGTTCGTGTATAGTACCCAGAATGGCTCTTCTTCCGTAGGTTCCATGATATTTACATCAATATGTATGGTGTCGGATATAATCTCATGAAAGACACTGCTTGTTCGTCCGGGAAATACCGTTTCGAAATGTGCAACGATTTCTTCCACGTATTCCATTGGAGCTGGTGGCGCATAATCAGCACTTTCTTCGTATTTGTAAATCGTAGTGCCGTCATTCGACTTTTCTCCGTCGTTCTTACCCCCGAATATCTTTTTAAGGAAACTCATCTAATCCTCTCTCCTCATCTCAGTTGGTGGAAAATATTGATAATGTTAGTCTATCATATTACAGCCCCCTTCTGACAAGGATATCCTTACCTCAATTTCATATGTACTTTTACTTTATTTTACTTTATAGTTAAGTCAACTTAATTATTAAGCGAGGTGTATTAATCGTGAAAAATGATCTTATTCAACAAATTAACGGTTTACTAAATCGTTTAAGCGTTCAATTAGCAAGCAGATTTGAGCATCAAATTGATAATGAGCTCACAGTGAAGCAGGTTTTATTATTAGAGCTCATCCGGACCGGATGCGCTTCAACGAAGGATTTAGCTGCTCAATTGAATATATCTATGAGTGCCGTTAGTCAAATTCTCAACAAACTAGAGACCAAAGAATACATTACCCGCAGTATCAACCCGGAAAATCGTCGTGAAATTGTACTGAAGCTGGCGGCGAAGGGCGAGCGGTACTTCGAAGAAGCGCAAACGTTTGAAGAGGAGATCAACCGCGAGGTTTACGGACAGCTGCCTGTAGAAGACTTGGAGCATATGGTTCGTATCCTCGAACAATTAAACGGGATTGTGAAAGGGGAATAGTCGATGCGTGTCATTGAAAGGGGTAAGTATGTTTGGTTATTATTGTTGGGTTTTGTTCTATGCAGTAATTTCATGCTCTATCGCACGCATTTCGGAGATCAATTACTCCCATCCCACACGAATGGGGTCGTATTAGGGTCCTTATTTGATCTGATCATCATGCTGCCTCTACTCTCGATGTTGTACCGTAAGAAGTTCTCTCTTAAGACAGCTGTGATTCTGTCTGCGGCAGGATGCATATTAGCTAGGTTTCTCATTCCGCATCATCTATTAGAACCCTTTGCGGCGGTTACTTGGGCCGGTATTGCAGTCGAGGCGGGGCTCATCATCTTTGAACTGATGCTCATTGTTACGCTTGTCCATTACATGCCCAAAATCATAAAAAAGGTGAAAACGAGCACACTACCGGCCGTTTTTGCTTTCCCTCAGGCAATCGATGAATACATACACAAAAATCCAATTATTCAGATGATCTGTTCGGAGGCGATGATGTTCTATTATGCTTTCTTTAGCTGGAAAAAGACGCCGCCGTCAGGGATCACACTGTATAAACGCTCAAGCTACATTGCATTCCAAGTGATGATGATCCATGCCATTGTCATTGAAACATTAGGCATCCATCTATGGCTGCATCAAAAATCAATCGTTATTTCGATCATCTTACTCGTTCTGAATGTATATTCGGTCATTTTTTTCTTGGCGGATATTCAAGCGGTCCGATTGAATCCGGTCCATATCCACAAGGGCTCCTTGTTTCTCTCTCTTGGATTAATGAAGCGTGTAGAGATCGAATTTGATAACATCGAGTGTATTATCGAAGATCCTGCGATTCTTGCAAACAAATTATCGAAGGATACGATGGAGTTCATTGCGCGAGATTTTGAAAAGGTTCATCCGGATCTCATTTTAAAAATGAAAACACCTGTCAAAGCAACCTTAATGATGGGCATTCAAAAGGAATATTCCCAAATCGCTATACGCTCGGACCAGCCGACGCAGCTCAGAGAAATGATTGTGCATCAAATGGAGAATAACAGCCTGGAGTTTTAAATCGCAGCACGTGAGGAGATGGGGTGATATATCCGTTTCCCGCGTGCTTTTTTCAGAGCAGGCGAAACAAAGCAATATATGTCAAAAAAGCAGCGGCTGCTTCTGCTATTTTATTCCTAAGGAGGTTATAAATTGAGCTACAGTCCGATCATCCAACAGTCTATTGCCTTTATAGAGACGCATTTGCACGAAGAATTGTCGCTAGAGAGCATGGCTAAGTTTGCAGGGTTTTCAAAGTATCATTATCATCGGATTTTTCAGCAAGAGGTTGGAGTAACCGCATCTGAATATATCCGATTTCGGAGAATTGCAAATTCGTCCAATATGTTACTGTTCACAGATGACAAAATTATAGATATTGCGATCTATTATCGCTTTGAAAGCCAAGAATCGTTCACCCGTTCTTTTAAGAAATACTATCAATTACCGCCAGGGCAGTATCGCAAAATCATGGGCAAATTAACGATGCAAAGGGAGGAAATGAAAATGAAAAATGAACAATTATTAAAAGGATGGCAGTTAAGCGGAAGTCACCCCTTTAATTATCAGATGGGGATTGACCGGGAAACCTTCCATCAAGGGAAAGCGTCCGGATTTTTAAAGTCGGTTACCGTGGTACAGACGGAAGGCGAGTTTGCAACAATGATGCAGCAATTCAAAGCGGACAAATATATCGGCCAAAGATTAAAGCTCTCAGGGTTTATCAAAACAAAGGCAGTGAGCGGGTTTTGCGGGTTCTGGATGCGAGTCGACGATGCGCTTCATGATGTACTGCAATTTGATAACATGAGTGACCGCCCTATTATCGGAGATACGGCGTGGAACCATTACAGCATCGTGCTGGATGTGCCGGATCATAGTGCCGCGATTGCTTTTGGTGTGCTGCTGTCCGGAAGCGGGCAGGTCTGGATTGATGGGCTGCAATTCGAGGAAGTGGATACCAAGGTACCTACGACAAATATTGATTTTTCGTGTGATCTTCTAGACGAGCCTATGAATTTATCGTTTGAGGAGTAGACAAAGAAGAACATTCGTATACCATAGCCATCTAGTCGCATTCGATCATACTAGAACCTGTATGATTTTAAATCTGCGACGGCTTCGGTATACGAATGTTTTTTTGTTTCTTGGTACTAATTTCGGATATTGGAGTTGCATAGGAATCATTTTAAATAACTTAGAGTAATAGGACAATTCATGCGAATTGTATAAATGACATAAGAGGTGATTTAATGCTGACACGAAAAAAAGAAGATCTACCTGAAGTAATGACTGTTGCGGATATTCAGAAATTTTTAGGTATTGGGAAAGTTCAAGCATATGATTTAGTTAAATCAGGCAAATTCCACGTTGTACATGTGGGGAGAAGGATTATCATTTCAAGGAATGGATTTTTAAAGTGGTTTGATGGAACTAGTGAGGAGCAGGCTGAGTAACCCCTGCTTCTTTTTTTATTTGGCACTACATCCGGCACTAAAGTTGGCACTATACTCCCGATGATTATAAGCTACATAAGGAATTAATAAATTATTAGGATCCGCATAGAATCTAGATATTCCAATACTTTGAATGATCTCTGAAGTCTAATAATGATTGGAGATAATAACCAGATAAATGACCCTAACACTATTGAAGGGTAGGGCGGCTGAGAAAAACCCTCTGTTCACAAAGGTTTTTTTCATATGCTGGGTAGTCGTTGGCGGGGAATTGGCGGCATATACTGATACGGATTAGACCGTATGCTTCAGGCGGCAGCTTGGTGTAAAGGGGATGAGTCGATGCCTGTGTATAAAAATCCGAAGGCGAAGCGGAACCCATGGTATATCGAGGCGGAGGCGGGGCGAGATCCGCAGACAGGCAAGCGGATACGCTACAAACAGCGCGGATTCAGCACGAAGAAAGAAGCGGAGCTTGCGTTAGCGAAATGGCGATGCGAGATCGAGGAAGTGTTGCGAAAGTCAGAATATGGCGCAAGTGTAGATGTTCCACAGTGCAATACAATAGGATCCGTTGGACTGAATTTTGCCACTTATTCGCAGCGCTGGTTAGCGCAGCGCCGCGGTCTAAGTGAGAATACGCAGGAGCTGTATCAGTCGATTTTACGGACCCATCTTCTTCCCGCGTTTGGCATCATGCAGCTAACCTCGCTGACACCGCAGCAGATTCAACATTTTGTAGATACCTTGTACTCGAAGTCTTTGTCCGACACGACCATCAAGCGCATCTTCTCACTACTGCATGCGATATTACAAGCGGCGGTTAGGGCAGAACATATTCCTCGCAATACAGCGGCGCAGATCGAGAAACCGACCATCCGTCGCCGGAGGTTCGTGGTCTGGTCACTCGATCAAATTCGTGACTTTCTGAGGCGTCTACAGGCAGAGGGAGATCGCTACGCAATCGCATTCTCCCTTGCTGTGCTCACCGGCATGCGGCAGGGAGAAATTCTCGGCTTACGTTGGCAGGATGTCGATTACCGGCAAGGTGTTATTCGGATGCAGCAGACGCTCACCCATCGTGGGAAGGCTTTTCAAGCAGGAGGCAAAACAGCGCAAAGCGTGCGGGTCGTTGCGTTATCGCAGGAGACGGTTCGCATGCTTGAAGCGCATCAGGCTTTCTTGATCGCTGAATGGGAGGAGAAGCGTAGATTAAGGTGTCTTCATGAGATCGAGAGCGAACATGAGGTGCTTGCAGAGGAGACGCTGAGACCGCCAACGCTTGTCGTCAGTACGCCTGAAGGAGGCCCGCTCTCGCCTCGCCTGCTGCATCGTTTATGGCTGCGCCTGCTTAAGGATTGGCAGCTTCCGCGCATTACGTTTCACGACTTGCGGCATACCCATGCGAGTATTCTGCTGCAGCAAGGCGTTCACCCCAAAATCGTATCCGAACGGCTCGGTCACGCCTCCGTTCATATGACCCTCAATACGTACTCCCATCTTCTTCCTCATCTTCAGCATGATATGATCGAGCCCCTAGACCAACTCCTTTTTAGCCAGCCCTTGCTCCCGTCTTAACACACGGATAAACGCAAAGAAGCTAAGGCGGAATGACAGCCTTAGCTTCTTTGACTTGAGAAGGGAAACCATGGATTCATGCTACAATCGATTTTCTACCGAGTGGATGACCTTCTGGCGAGCTGCTTGATCCACCGGTTGGCCGTGCGCAAGCTCCAGCGCCCATAGCACGGCGCCTGTAGCTGGCGGTACTTGCAGCAGGATGTAGTTGCAGTGATGTGAGGTTAATTGTTCGACATATCGTTTGTATTTCTGTAATAGTAGCGGGCTCTCCGCTTTGACCCATACCGAACCAGCGAGTACAATGTCCACCTCATGATCGAAGTCTAGGTGATGCATGCAGCCGACCGTCGAGCAGGCAAGCTGCTTGGCTGAGTGTTCGATGATGTCCAGAGCCGCCAAATCCCCTTGATCTGCACAGGAGAACAGGATTTGCATCAGCTCGGTATTCGGAAGCGTCCGCTGAAGCATACCAGTTAACGCATATTCAATGAATAATTCCTGACTTGGGATCCGAAGCAGCTCCATCACTGGTCCGGTCATCGTCGTTGCCGGTCCCATCCGGTAATAGGCGTCATACACTGCCCGGAGCGTTTTTCTCGCGAGATAAAACCCTCCCGCTTCATCGCCGGACAGCTCGCTGCCAACACCACCTACCTGCAGGCGCTTTCCGCTTGGGGATATGCCGCCAGTGGAGGTGCCGGAGCCGTTGATGGAGCATATGCCGTATCCTTTTTCACTGCCTGCTTTTACGCCAAGAAAAGAGTCATTGTCCATCGCATAATGCGTAAACCCGATTTCCTCAATCACTCGGCATAAATTCTCTTTCTGAGAAGGGATGTCTGCGCCTGCGAGTCCGAATGCCCCGGCTGCAATGTCGCTCATAGTTAACTGATTCCGTGTCAGCAAATGCTGAATATTCTCATTCATGATACGGAATGCGCTTGCATAGGCGTCGGGGAATTGTTCATGACTACACGTGCCAGTGTTGATGTGATCCACGAAACTCCCTTGCAGATCAAACAGGAAATAGTCGGTTTTGCTATTGCCGCCATCGACGCCAATAACGTACTTGCTGGTCATCATACTTTCGTTTCCTTTGCGAAAAATTGCGGGAGATCGGCCTTGTGAGCAGCTTTCAACTCACTGAAGCATTGGGATGCGACATTGTAGTCGCCGACCAATGGATTCATTAACAGGGCACGCATCGCCGCATCCTCATCCCCGTGTACGGCAGCGGCAACGGTCTCGCGCTCATAGGCTTTAACCATCCGCATGTAGTCGATAATATGCTGATTGTGGAAGCCGCTGACCTCTAGCGGTACTGCGCCGTGTTTGCCAACAACCGCGCACACTTCAACGGCGTCCGTGTCCTCCATGAAATCTAATGCCCCGTTATTCAGCAGGTTCACGACATGGATCTCTTGTTTATCATTATAGATCGCATCCACAAGACTGATCGCCACTTCAGAATAGTTCGCACCGCCGCGGGTGGATAGCAGCTCAGGCTTGGTATGAAGCTCGGCATCCATGTAGATATTCAGCAGTTCTTCTTCGATCTGCATGCACTTCTGGCCGCGCGTTAATTCACTTTCTTTGAGCAACTTAAGCTTCTTTTCTTTGAAATAATAATATTCCAAATAGGAAGAAGGGATCGCCCCTACCATTTGAATGATATCTTTCGAGAATCCGCTCGAAGGGATATTCTTCATCGCTTCGCTATTCAGGCCCATCTCTAGCGCGGTTTTTAGATAGTCTTTGCCGTCTTGCTCGATGGATGTGATCCAACTCAGATGGTTAAGGCCGATATAGGTGAAATTGGCGCGTTCGAGCTGCAGGGTTTCGCGAATACTCTTGAACATGTTGAAGGGCACATTGCACAGGCCGAGCATCTTGACCTTGGTGTGATTGAGAATCGCTTCGGTAATAATGCCTGCCGGATTGGAAAAATTGATGAGCCATGCCTCAGGGCATAGCTCCTGCATGCGTTCCGCAATATGGAGCATCACCGGAATGGTGCGCATCGCTTTGAAGAATCCGCCGATTCCACATGTTTCTTGGCCGATTAAATCATATTTCAGCGGGATCGATTCATCGATAACTCTGGCGGGGAGCTTGCCAACGCGAATTTGCGCGAGTACGAAGCTCGCATCACGCAATGCTTCATCCAAGTTCTGGGTCATGACTACGCGGCAGGACAGGTTCGCTGCCTGAATCATCCGTTCGCATAGACTGCCTACAATTTTAAGCTTTCTATCATCGATATCCATCAGAACGAGCTCATCGATCGGCAAAACGTCTTTACGCTTGATCATGCCTTCAATGAGCTCGGGCGTGTAGGTGCTGCCTGATCCGATGATCGCAATTTTCAATCTACTATTCATCCGCTTCTCCACCCTTCGATCCTTAGTTATCCGGAAAATGTTGCCATAAGATTACGCTGTTATTATAGCATTGCATTTTGAATTGCCGCAATATAAAATAGAATTAATATTTCATGATGATAATAAATTTTTGAAATAAAATTTTGAACTTGTCTTCTAGTTGGCCCTACTTCGGCCTCTGGTATAATTCTTGTATTTTTACACCATTCCCCTTATGATGAAATTAAATTTCATGATGGACCAGGGAAGGACTTCGTTTTCCTTTATAGTAACCGTTATGTACTTCATGCAACATAAATCATAATGACGAGTAGGGAAGAGACATGTCAATTAACGATAATATTCTAATTAAAATTCGGGACATGAAAGAAAGCTTGACGCCCGTAGAGAAGCTGGTTGCCGAGTATATCTTAGAAAATTTGGAAGATATCCCGCATCTATCTATCAAGAATCTCGCACAACTGACCAAGACTAGCGACGCATCGGTCCTTCGTTTCTGTAAGACGATGGGCTATACCGGCTACCGTAGTTTTATCGTAAGTATTTCAGCTTCGCTCGGTTCGATGGACGAGGACGAGAAGGATCAATATACGGATATACAGCCTGGAGACGATCTGTCCGTCATTATCTCGAATATTTCTCGCAACAATATCAAATCGATTGAAGACACGCAGAGCGTCATCGACAAGAATGAAATCGCTCGGGCGGTCCAAGTACTGCGTCAAAGCAAACGCATCGCGTTCTTCGGGATCGGCGCTTCGAGTCTGATCGGTATTGATGCGGAGCAGAAATTTACCAGGATTAACAAGGTGTGTCATACCTATGCGGACGGTCACAGTCAGCTGACGGCAGCGGTGCTCATGGAGAAGAACGATGTGGCTATCTTTATTTCGAATTCCGGCGATACGGTGGAAATCCTTGATTCGCTCGAGATTGCCAAGAAGAACGGCGCATGTACGATTGCCATCACCAAATATCATAAAAGTGAGCTGGCGGATAAAGCGGATATCGTACTAAGCATCTCTACGCCAGAAGTTACGATTCGAAGCGGGGCGATGGGATCGCGAATTGCGATGTTGACCGTGATCGATATCCTTTTTGCAGGCGTAGCCAGCGCCGAGTATAAGAACGTCAAGAAATATTTAACCAAGACGCATAATATATTATCCAGCAAACATCGGAAATAAGTGATACAGACATCGGTCTATTGCCATAGAGCCGGTGTTTTTTGTCGAAATAGGGAAATAAAAAAACAATAATTTATTTTATAATAAAATTTTATTTCAAAAACTATTGACCAGATTGAAAATACTGGATAATATGAATTTAAGATAAATACATCACCAGGATGGATAGGAGGATGGCAATGGATGAATATCTGGCGAGATTGACTACGGAAGCGATCAATGAGACGACACGGATAATTGATGAATGTTCAACCGAGGAAATGGTTCGTCTCATGAACGAGCAGGATGCTACGGTTCCGGGTGCAGTCGCAGCAGAAATACCGCATATTGCAAGAGCGGTTGACATACTGCATCATGCGCTCAAGAACGGCGGCAGAATGTTCTACGTAGGAGCTGGATCTTCTGGCAGACTTGGTGTACTCGATGCATCGGAATGTCCTCCTACGTTCGGCATTAACCCGATGATTGTACAGGGACATATTGCTGGAGGCGATGGAGCGCTGAGAACCGCTGTTGAAGGTTGTGAAGACAATGCAGAGGAGGGTATAGCACTTATTGAACGGTGCGGGGTGACAGACAAGGATGTTGTTATCGGCATTACGGCCAGCGGAAGCGCACAATTTGTGATTGCCGGACTTACGAAGGCGAAGGAAATTGGAGCCGCAACGATCGGTGTCGTCAATAACAAGAATTCCAAATTAGAGCCTGTCTGCGATGTATGCATAGCGCCCGTTGTCGGGCCAGAGGTCATCATGGGTTCTACTCGATTGAAAGCGGGTACAGCACAGAAACTTGTACTCAACATGCTCACGACATGCACGATGGTGAAGCTCGGGAAGACGTATAACAACCTCATGGTAGACTTGAAGGCAAGTAATAAAAAATTGCGAGACCGTTCCGTTCGGATCATTCGGTCTGCGACAGGCGTCGATGCCGGTACAGCTGCTGCTTATTTAGAAAGCGCTTCCATGAGCTGTAAGCTTGCCATTATGATGATTAAAACCGGTCTGGATGCGGAGGAAGCAGAGCAAGTGTTGGAACAGTTTGACGGCAGTTTGAAAAAGGCGATCGGCAGTTTTAACAAGGTAGTGTAAAAGATTAAGGAGGCATGTATTTATGAAAAGAAAAATGCGTGTATTAGCATCGATTTGTGCTTTAACTTTAGCTTTAACCGCCTTGACAGCATGTGGCAGCTCATCGACGACCAAAGAGGGGACGCCATCTGACACAAATAACAATACAAACAATAACACGAATGTGAGCACCGAAGCAGCGAAAGACACCATTACGGCGCTATTGCCGCCGGTATCACCAGCCTATCAAGAAAATTTCCCACAAATGGAGAAAGACTTCAATGCCTTATATCCGAATCTGACGTTGAAAATCGAACCGGCCAGCTGGGAAGATATGACCCAGAAGCTGGATACACAGGTGAATGCGGGCAGCCCACCGGATATCGCATTCTTGGGTTCGGATGGCATTTCGAAATACGTTGAGCAAGGCATGGCCTTGGATATCACGGATGCGGCAACGGCTGAGATGATTGCGGATTACGATCAAGCGCCGCTCGAATATATGAAGAATGGCACCGGTCTATACGGCTTCCCTGCGTACATGGAAGTACACGCCTTAGGCGGGAACAAAGAGTTCCTCGAAAAAGCGGGAATCGACTATAAGAAAGTTCAAAAGGAAGGCTGGACCTTCGAGCAATTCCGTGAAGATATCAAAAAAGGCGTTGTGTCTGAAGGCGGCAAGACTTCTCGTTACGGATTCGTATTCGCAACGGCCGGCGTAACATCCAAAGATTATCTGGCGATTCTCGTCAAAAATGCGGGTATGCCAGCCGCATTCGATAAAGATCTGAAGTATGCCTATACGAGTAAAAACTATCTGGAAGTCTTAAAAGATATTCGTGTAATGATTGATGACGGTTCAATGCCGAAAGAGCTGAGCTCGGTGGACGCAGGTAAACGCTGGAATATGTTCCTGACGGGTCAGACGATGATTACAGGTAAAGGTCTAGCTGTGTTCGAGAACTCCGCGAATAAAAATAACGAGAAAATTAAAGCGAATGACGGCAGCGCTGTTAAAGGGAGCATTCCAGTCGAATACATCGTGCTTCCGGTTCCTACCTTCGCAGGGCAGAAGGCGCAGGCAAGTGCTGCAGTAGACGGCTATGTTGCATTTCGCGGCAAGAAAGAACCAACGCCTGAACACAAAGCGAATATAGTAAAAGCAGCGTACTTCTTGGCAAGCGGTAAGGTAGCAGCAACGACGAATAACGATTTGTTCGCTGCCCATATCACGAAGAGTGGTAAAAAAGCGGCTGAGAGTATGACAGTGAACAGAAATCCTGACAATGTCGCGGCCGTTGAAGCGATGCTCGCGACAGCAGCCCCAGCTCGTCCTGATATCCCAACTGAACTAGGCGCCAAAGCAATTAAGCTGGAAGATGAAGTCATTATTCCGAAATTGCAGGCATTGATTGCCGGTGAAATGACGCCAGAAGCCATGTATGATGCGGTGAAGGCGGCAGCCATTCAAACCTTTGGCGAAGATGGTATTGTAAAAGACTAAGATGTAAGCTGTCTCGGATAGCCGTGCGAATGTTCATGCGGCTATCCGAAACTTTTATGAAACTGAGATGGGAGAGGGGGCGCAACATGACCCAAATCGCAAAACCGATAAAGAGAAGAAAAATCAAAGGAGATAGCGGCGCTGGTTATGCTTTTATCGCCGTTGCGTTGGTTATTTTCGCGTTATTTACTGCATATCCGGTTCTGAGCGCATTGATCATTAGTTTTCAGAAATATATGCCGCTTGGTTCTAAGTTTATCGGATTCGATAATTATATCGACTCGTTTAAGGACCCTCTATTCTGGAAAGCGATTAAGAATACCGTTGTGTATACCGTGCTAACCGTACCTGTTGCTTTGTTCATTTCATTAGGTGTATCTCTCCTAATCCTGCCGCTGAAGAAAAAGCTGCAAACCGTGTTCAAAGCTATTTATTATTTGCCGGCCGTTGCATCCGGTGTCGCATTATCCGTCGTATGGCTGTGGATTTTCGATCCGATGCCGAACGGGATCTTCAACCAACTGCTCGGATTTTTGGGCATCAGCAATGTGAATTGGCTCGGAGCTACCTCCACATCCATGTTCTCGCTCGTTCTCATGTCATGGTTGTCGAGTCACGGTACGAGTATCATTATTTATTTGGCCGCTTTGCTCGGTATTGATGACAGCTACTACGAGGCAGCGGAATTGGACGGCGCTTCATTCTTGAAGAAGCTGTGGTATATTGTTATTCCTTGTCTGAAACCAACTACATTATTCCTGCTTGTAACGGGTGTCATTGGCTCGTTCCAGGTATTCCAGAACGCTTACCTCATGACGGGAGGCGGCCCGGACAATGCGACGACGATGGTCGGATTATTGATATTTAACAACGCTTTCAAATATTTTGAATTTGGCAAAGCTGCCGCACAATCTCTCATTTTGGCCTTGATTATCGGGGGAATCTCATTGATTCAATTTAAATTCCTAGGCAAAGACGTGGAGTATTGAGGAAAGGGGAAAATTCATATGGCGCTCTATAGTGAACACACGGGGAAAAAGCCGCTCAAATATGCTAGAAATACGGTCATTATGATCATACTACTGCTGTTTGCTCTTGCGACGTTATTCCCGATTTATTTTATGATTATTTCTTCCTTAGGCGATCCCGTCGAAGCCGGGGCAATGAGTTATACGCTATTTCCCACCAAAATTTCGTTAGAATCCTACAAGTTCTTTTTTGACTATAGTGACTATTCTTTACGATGGCTTCTGAATTCCCTGATTGTGGCAAGCGTCGTCACCGTTTCGAATGTATTTTTTGCCAGTATGGCGGGTTATGCATTCTCTAAAATAAGATTTAAGGGCAGATCCGTTCTCTTTGCCATCTTGCTCGTTGCTATGATGATTCCGTATCAGGTCACGCAAGTGCCTTTGTACATCCTGATCGTTAATATTTTTGAAATCCAGAATACCTATAGCGCCCTGATTCTGCCGGGACTTGTAACGGTATATAACATATTCCTGTCGAAGCAGTTCATGAGCAGCATTCCTGGAGAAATTCTTGAATGCGCGAAGATTGAAGGGTGTAACCAGTTCCAGGTCTATTTGAGAATTATTCTCCCATTATCCAAAACGGTTCTCGCCGTTATGGCGATTCTTACCTTCATGGAAAGCTGGAATACTTTCTTCTGGCCGCTGCTCGTCACCAATACGATGGATATGCAGACGATTCAAGTCGGGCTCAAAAACTTCAGATTTGCGAATACGACGTACTTCGCACCCATGATGGCGGGTGCGACGATCTCTGCGCTGCCGATGTTCATCCTCTTCTTCAGCTTGCAGAAATACTTCTTAAAAGGCGTCACGGTAGGCGCGGTGAAAGGTTAATATGAGCAGCACGATGGTATCTAAGTACCAATCTCGCTATGCTGTCGGCCTGATGTCCGGCACGTCCGTTGATGGA
Source organism: Paenibacillus sp. EB106-05-06-XG162 (assembly GCF_058791655.1). Classification (NCBI taxonomy): domain Bacteria; kingdom Bacillati; phylum Bacillota; class Bacilli; order Caryophanales; family Paenibacillaceae; genus Paenibacillus; species Paenibacillus sp. EB106-05-06-XG162. Next base: position 406,752 of record NZ_JBYTDT010000003.1, on the reverse strand, counting down.
ATCGATGCAGCTGTCATACGAATGAGCGGGATTCCGGGCGAATCGCCGCAGGTCGAGCTGATCGCGTTCGAGAATACGGCCTATACGGCTGCCATTCGAGAGGAGATCTTCATGCTCTTCGATCCGATCCAGGCAACCGTAGACAAGGTTGGCAAGATGAATGTATTGCTTGGCGAATTATTTGCTGAAGCTGCGCTCTCCGTGATTGCAAGAGCAGGGCTTACGCCGTCAGAAGTTTCGGTCATCGGTTCGCATGGACAGACGATTTATCATGCGCCGGATCTGCAGCGTATGCATGGATTTGATGTGCATTATACCGTACAGATCGGTGAAGGTTCCGTGATTGCGGCAAGAACAGGAATACCTTGCGTGTCGGACTTTCGGCCGGCAGATATGGCAGTCGGTGGTCAAGGTGCGCCGCTCGTTCCTTTCACGGAATATCTGCTGTATCGGGAAGCTCATCGAACGATGCTGCTGCAGAATATCGGCGGAATCGGCAATATTACGATTATTCCTGCCAATTGCGCGCCTGAGCAGGTATATGCTTTTGATACCGGACCGGGGAACATGCTCATTGATGGTGTTATTGAGCGTTTGTATTCGGGACAACTAACGATGGATACTGGGGGAGCCATTGCTCGAACGGGCAGCATAGACGCGGGGTTTCTTCATTTTTTGCAGCAAGAGGAGTACTATGCACTGCCTTTGCCGAAATCGACAGGCAGAGAACGATTTGGTTCTTCTTATATAGATAGGTTGCTTCGGTATGCGGAGGAGCACGGAATTTCTTCCGAGAATATTGTAACAACGGTTACGAAGCTGACAGCGTGGTCGATCGGAGATGCGTATCGACGCTATATCCGAGACCAGAATCCTGCAGATGTCATGCTGGTAGGCGGCGGAGGAAGCTATAATCCCGTGCTGATGGCGTACATTTCGCAAGAAATGGAACCGATGGGCGTGCAAGTGATGACACAGGAACAGGTTGGTCTGAGCAGTGATGCCAAAGAGGCCGTCGCGTTCGCCTTGCTTGCGGATTATACACTGGCCCGGCAGCCGAACAATCTTCCTGCTGTGACAGGCGCCGAGCGAGCTGTCGTGATGGGGAAAGTTTCGTATTAGAATTAGAATCGTGTTCAAAAAGTCGGCTTTTCAGCACCGAGAAGGTTGCGAGAATCTGAAGAAGGAGGAACGGAGTTTAGGCAAAACCTAAATGAGTACCTGAAATGTTTCCGAAGGAAACATACTTCGTAAGCGTAAACTCTTCGAGGATGAACGCAAGATTCGATGTCGAATTCTCTACATGAAACACTTCGTGATCAAAAGATGATTTTTTGAACACCTTTATGTGCGGCTAAGGGGGGCGGGTTCGAATGGTCGTATGCTGGGATCCTCAATATATTCATGAGGTTATTTCGTTGTGGAACGAGGTCGCTGTGAGAGAAGGGTATAAGGAGCTGGATGAGGATAGCTTCGAGCGTATTTTTTTGTCCAGCCCGTATTTCGACAGGGAGAATACGTTTGTCTTATTGGTTGCCGGTCAAGTGGAAGGATTCGCCTGCGGGTGTACAGGCAATGATCTGCCGCTAGGGAGTATTGCGGGATATATCACCTGCATCGTATTATCCGATGAATTCAGAACCGATGAACATTACCGAATCATGCTGGGGGCATTAGAGCAACGATTTAGATCACTTGGGAAGAAGCAGGCGGATGTGTTGTTCTTCAATCCGATGATGCTGCCGTGGTATATCCCGAATACGCCGAAGCATGAACACAATAACGCGCCGGGCGTTCCGGTAGATAGTCCGCTGTATGCATTTCTGCTGCGGGAGGGATATGCTGAACGCGCCATCGAGTGCGCGATGTATCTGAATTTGGAAGCATTCAACGTCCCGGAAGATATCAAGGCGAAGGAAGCTAGCGCGTCACTTGAGCATTATAGTGTAGCCTTGTTCAATCCTACCCTGCATGACGGTGTTGAGGACATGCTCAGCGGATTCGATAATCCGCTATGGCAGAAAGAGATCGCTCAGTGCGTCAACGCAGGCGTACCCGTCGTCATCGCGGCGCATCGCGGCAAGGCGGTCGGATTTGCTGGTCCGGTGATCCGTCAACCGAACGGCCGAGGTTATTTTGCCGGGATCGGGGTGCACCCGGAGCATGAAGGACACGGGCTGGGCAGCATTCTATTTTTTAGACTATGCGAGGCTTTTCAGCAGATCGGAACGGCGTATATGTCCCTCTACACCGGTAGCACGAATCCCGCCATTCGGATCTATGAGAAGGCAGGATTTCGAACTGTGAGACAATTTTCAGTAATGCGAAGGGAGTTGTTGTAACGATGAGCGAGCAGCGATTAACGATACTGGCTATAGGCGGTCATGTAGGCGATGCAGAGTTGACGGCAGGCGGCGTATTAGCCAGTCATTCGCTGAGAGGCGACCGGATTGTCACGTTAGCGATGACAGCTGGAGAACGCGGGGTTCCCACAGGCAGAGATATGGCGGAATATCGGATACAGAAAGTGAATGAGGCCAAGACATTCGCAGAGATGCTGGGCGGAGAATCGATCGTGTTCGACGTTCCGGATGGAGAGCTCCAGGACAATGATGAAATGCGTTTTAAAGTATGCGACGTGATTCGCGAGGTCCGTCCGAACATCATCATTACGCATTTCAAGAATAGCATGCACAAGGATCATATGACGACGCACAAGATTGTGAACGATGCACGCTTTTATGCAGGGCTGGCATCCTTTCAGCGAGATAAGCCTGCGTTCTTTGCTTCTAAGCTCTATTATGCGGAGAACTGGGAGGATGCGGTCGATTATAAGCCATACGTGTATGTGGATTTCTCTCAGGAAGCCTATGATTTATGGGTGCAGGCGGTATCCCAGCATTGGTTCGTTACCGGAAGCACTTCCTTCCCTTATCTGGAATATTACAAGCATTTGGCTCGTGTTCGCGGCATGGAGGCGAGAAAGGAATATGCAGAAACGTTCATGATTCCGGAAGAAAGTATGCGCCTGATTAGAACGGAACTATAAGGATCGAGGGAGACAGCTATGATTCGAAATGGGATAGATTGTATTGCGAACTATGCCGATCTTTTCAAGGGAAAACGATTGGGATTAATTACGTCGCCAACCGGATTGACGCAAGATTTCGGCACGACCATTCAAGTTCTACACGAGCAATTCAATTTGACGGCTCTGTTCTCTCCGGAACATGGCGTACGCGGCGATCAGGCTGCAGGCGCACAGGTTGATAGCTATCAGGACCCGATGACAGGTGTCCCGGTGTACAGCTTGTACCGCCAAGATTCCAAGCGGCTAAGCCAGGAAATGCTGGATGAAGTCGATATGATCGTCTATGATATTCAGGACGTGGGCGTACGGTATTATACGTTCATCTATACGATGCTCTATGCGTTGGAGGATTGCGCGAGAGCGGGGAAAGAATTCACCGTCTTGGACCGGTTGAATCCGCTTGACGGGGTAACGGTAGAAGGCAATATCCTGAAGCAGGGGTATCAATCCTTTGTTGGTAATTATCCGCTCTGCATTCGTTATGGTCTGACTGCTGGCGAAGTAGCAATGATGGCGAATGACCAGATGAACTGGAACGGCAAGCTCCATGTCGTACGTTGTGAGGGCTGGGAGCGGGAGATGCAGTTCCCGGATACCGGGCGTATGTGGGTCATGCCTTCGCTAGGGATTCCGCGGTTCGATACGGCCCTTCTGTATGCGGGCACTTGTCTATTCGAAGGGACCAATGTTTCGGAAGGCCGAGGAACGGCGGCTCCGTTCGAGTTGATCGGGGCGCCGTTTATTGACGCCTATCGGCTGGCGAATGAAATGAACGGCAAGAAGCTGCCTGGCGTGATGTTCCGTCCGGTCTATTTTCAACTATATTCCTCTAAATATCAGGGAGAGCTGTGCAGAGGTGTGCAGCTGCATGTAACGGACCGCCATGCACTGCAGCCGGTGGCGACCGGATTTATGCTGCTGGATACGATCAGACGGAACTATGAAGACTTCCGATTTCTTCCCCCACTGAAGGAGGGTTCCAGACCTTTTATTGATTTATTGTGCGGCGAGAAGTTGTACGGTGATGATACAGCTTCAGTTGATGTGCCGGCGATGCTGGAGCAATTCCGTACCGAGAGCCAAGCGTTCACCCGCATCAAGCAGCAGTATCATTTGTATTAAGGATCGCCAGAACTGGTCTGAAAGGTCGTGAACATATTGATGAGATTTGTTGCCGGACTGGATGGCGGCGGCACCAAGACGGCGGTCACCATCGCCGATGATCAAGGTCGCGTCGTACATTCGTTCACGTCCGGAGGCATGAACTATAACGGGCAGGACGAGGGTAGCGTTCGCCATAATCTGCAAGAAATTGTCGATACCATTGCGAGCGTGTGTGGGGGATTGGACTACTGCGTGCAGATCTGCTTTGGGGCGGCAGGGGTCAGCAATCCTATGGTCAGGGCGCGGCTGGAAGCCACGATCCGAGCATGTGGCTATCATGGAGATTTGCTCATTTTGGGCGATCAAGAAACAGCGTTAAGCGGCGCGCACGGGCGTCCGTATGGAATCATTCTTATTGCCGGCACAGGCTCCATCTGTTATGGGAAAAATGAATCCGGTGATGTTCATCGATCCGGCGGTTACGGTCATCTGATTGATGACGAAGGCAGCGGCTATAGTATCGGACGGGATTTAATCTCGGCTGTGGTTCGGGCGAATGATGGACGCGCACCCGACACGGTGATCACGGAAATGGTATATCGACAACTGAACATGACGACGGTTGCGGAGATGATCGGTTTTGTGTACGATGCGCGGACCCATAAGAAGGACATTGCGGCACTAGCCCCAATTCTCTCGGAGGCATGCCTGCTTGATGATCAAGCGGCTCTTGGCATAGCGCGTCGAAGCGCTGCTTCCTTGTTCGAGCTGGTCATTCCTGTCGTAGAGAAGCTGTCTTTACAGGAAAGAGCATTGGCGATGGCGGGGAGCGTGTTGCTGAAGAACCATTTTGTACAGACGGCGTTGGTCGACATGCTGCAAGAGAAATATCCGAAGCTGCAATGCATAACCCCGAAGCAGGATGCGTCCATCGGTGCGGTTCTCATGGCGTTGGAGCGGGTGAATCGAGCAATATAATAGGTGAAGCACGCTGGATTAGATGATCCGGGGTGCTTTTTTTGATAGACAAATAGGGGAATCGTCTCCGAAGCCAAAACCCCACTGTGGGGTTATTTGTGTTATTTGTTGCCTTGGGGAAGTCGCTAATCGGGGTGAATAAGCATATGTGGGTTCGTTAGAGGGTTCAGTGCGGAATGCGTCGTTTTTGGTCGCTTGAAATCATTGAAATGAAGACAAAAACAGTCATGATTCGCTATATACAAATTTTAAGCATTCAAGCTAAACTTGAGGTGTAATCATGAAATTAAATTTCACTATTATATATAAATTTAGAAAAATATTTTGCAATAAAGTTCGGATATTCCTAAAAGGACGGTGATGCGATGAAACGCTGATAGCTGATCGATCAGAGTGGACACGAATGCATGGACTGAAACGAATGGTTGGAACAATCACAGAAAGGATGTGCCCTTGAGTGAGAAACTTCGTGAATTCATTGCGAGTGAAAATGAATGCAGCATTAGCTGCGGTGTTGATCTGCAGTACGGTGGTTTCAGGATTTGTAAGCGTTTTACCGGCAGCTCATGCACAAGAAGGCGGTGTCAGCACGAAGGCTGCAGCGGAATCTGCCCCGATTCGTGAGAAGGTGATGGCGAAAGATTCTGTAGCCAGAACGATCGAGCTGGAATTGAAAGGAAAGGTCGAACTGAGCAATGCGCTGACGGTGGAACAGCACTTCGGCCAGACCGTATTAACCAAGACGCTAAGGGATGTCATGGTAGGCGCTGAGAATGTGGATGTCTATCTCGGAGCGGATGGGAAAGCAGCCAAGATCGTGATTAACGGCGAGACGCCGATGAATCGTATGCGCGTCGGTATCCGCAAGGATATCACCGATATTGCAGATATGACACAGCTGGGCCATTCGCAAATCGAGATGAAATCGATTGACGGGTTACGTATCAGAGACAAAAAAGGTGGCACAAGCCTGGATATAGCTGCTGGATCGCTCCTCTTATTCACCGTTGACAATGGGCAGATTGCGGTGAAACAGAATGGCGCAGAGCTGATTAAGACAGCGAATCGCCTAATTATAGAGCCTGTAAACAGCGGCTCACTTATTCAGGTGACGTCCATCACCCGCAGTCACGGGAAGCCGCAGTATCGTGGCATATTCGAGGTGTCATTGAATCCAGAGAAGGATAAACTGCGGCTGATTAATGAACTCGATATCGAACAGTATTTATACCAAGTCGTTCCTAGCGAGATGCCGGCATCTTATGGATTGGAAGCGCTGAAAGCACAGTCCGTTGCAGCAAGGACGTATGCGCTTACCGATTATATGACGAGCCGATTCGCAGATCGCGGCTTCCATATCGACGACAGCACATTAAGTCAAGTGTATAACAATCAGGCGGAGAACACGCTGACGACACAAGCCGTACAGGCGACATCCGGCAAAATTATGAAGAGCGGCAGCGAGCTGGTCGATGCGAGATTTTATTCGACATCAGGCGGCTATGGTGCATCGAAGCATGAAGTATGGCAAGATATCGACACGAATCAATTCCCGGGCACGTCGCTCCCTTATCTGATCGGAGACAGCTATACATATGATCTGGCGAACAGCGGCAGCTTGCTCAAGATCGATACGGCGAGTGAGGAAGTGTTGAACGCATTCTACAAAAATTTGAACTATACAGGCTACGATTCGGAATCTCCGTATTTCCGCTGGAAAGTCAGCCTAACGCGTACGGAGCTGCAGAACACCGTTAACAAAAATATGATTGACCGTTATGCGGCTGAGCCGATGTTCGTGTTGACGAAGGACGCTAACGGCAGCTTCGTCAGCAGACCGATTCCGGCGGAAGGCGCAGGCACCATCAGCAACATGTATGTCGCGAAGCGAGGCCGAGGCGGCAACGCGATGGAGCTCGTGATTGAAGGCAGTACGGGCACTTATAAAATTATTCGTGAATTCAATATTCGCTTCACCATCAGACCGAGCAAGACGTATACCGGCGGGACGACGGACATCCTCGCTTACCGTGCCAAAGGCGGAGCGGGGGCTTACGATAATGCTCCGCTTAAAAACCCGAGCATTCTCTATTCCGCCTTCATGACATTCGATCTTGAACGGGATGAGAATGGCAGCTTGAAGAACGTCACCTTCTATGGCGGTGGCAACGGGCATGGCGTCGGCATGAGCCAAGTTGGTGCCCAAATGCTCGGGGCGCAGGGCTGGAGCTATGACCGCATTCTGAACAGCTATTACAAGGGCATGCAACTTGTGGAACTGAATGCGGCGGTGCTCAGCCATCTGGAGATCTCGCCTGCGGTCGCGTCCGTGGAGCCAGGGGCGGAGCAGACTTTTACGGTGAAAGGGTATGACAGCAGCGGCAATGAAATGGCGGTGCAAGCCGATCAGTTGACGTGGAGCCAAACGGGCGCGATTGGCACCATATCAGCTGGTGGCGTGCTGAAGGCAGCGACCAATCCAGCTGCAGGCAAAGTCACCGTATCGACGGGGACCGTTCGTGCGGAAGCGGCGGTCATTGTCGGCAAGCTTGCTCAACTCGTGGAAGACTTCGAGGACATTCAAGACATCGCGGCTTCAAGCGTGCGCGCCGTGCCGGATTCCGTGAAACTGACCCGCGTTGCAAGGCCTGAACCGGTTCGCGCTGGTGTGTATGCCGGTAAATTCGCCTATGATTTCACTGATACCAAAGGAACGTCGGCAGCGTATATGAACTTCAAGGATGCGCTTGGTGGGACGGGACGCGTCTTGGAAGGCTATCCGAAGAAGCTTGGGATGTGGTTCTACGGGGATGCTCAGAAGCATTGGCTGCGCGCTGCGCTCCAGGATGCGGCAGGCAACAAACCTACCGTTGATTTTACGGCATCTGGCGGATTGAACTGGTCCGGATGGAAATACGTTACGGTGGATATGCCGACAGGCCTTACCCCACCGATCCGACTGAATCAGGTATACATTGTGGAGACGAACGATGCCAATAAGAATGGTGGAACGCTATACGTCGATCAGTTGTCCGCCTTGTACACGAACACTGATGTATTTGAGCTCTCCCTGTCGGGACTTACGCCGATGGGCATCGGAGAGACGAAGCAAGCGAGCTTGCTTGCAGCTTACGCAGGCAGCACGGAGCCCGTGCCGGTGCAGAGCGGTGTATCTTATTACAGCAGCAATTCGAAGGTAGCAAGCATCGATGCAAGCGGTACGGTCAAGGCGCTCCAAGAGGGAACAGCAACGATTATCGCATTGTACGGCAGCGCACAGCCGGCTGAATATCAGCTGAAGGTAACGAAGGAGGCTCCAGTGCTCGAACGTGTAGAAATGACGGGATTAAGTGCAATGGAGACCGGTCAGGCGAAGCAAGCGAAGGTGTTCGCAACGTTCACAGGCAATCCGAACCCGGTTGAACTTATCAGCAGCGAAGTCACATTTAGCAGCAGTCAACCCGACGTGGCGTCGATCGATGCCGCTGGCCAGGTGAGTGCACTGAAACCAGGACGGACGACAATCACAGCATCGTATGGCGGGAAATCAGCGATCTACGAGCTGGAGGTCAAGAATCCAGTTCCTGTATTGCAGAGCATTGAGATCAATGGTCTTAGCGCCATGACGATTGGTGATACACAGCTGACCAAGGTTACGGCAAAATACAGCTTGACGCCTGATCCAGTGGAGCTTACGAGCGGCGTCACCTTCACGAGCAGCAATCCGCAGGTTGCGACGGTTGACGAAGCAGGGAAAGTCAAGGCGCTGAGTGTAGGAATTAGCGCAATAAGAGCTTCCTTCGGAGGCAAAACGGCTGAATTTACCGTCGTTGTCAATAAAGTAACTTCCTCTCCGAAACGGGAACTGAGAGCAGCTTGGGTCGCATCGGTTGAGAATATCGATTGGCCGAAGCAGGGCGTCGTGAAACCGGAGGATCAGAAACGGGATTTCTCCGCGCTGCTGGACGAATTGGCCGGCATGGGCATGAATGCCATCATTGTTCAGATTAAGCCGACCGCAGACGCGTTCTACCCGTCCCAGTATGGACCTTGGTCAGAATATCTGACCGGCGTCCAAGGGAAAGATCCGGGGTATGACCCGCTTGCCTTTATGATCGAAGAAGCGCATAAGCGCAACATGGAGTTCCATGCCTGGTTCAATCCGTACCGTGTCAGCATGAAGGATAACATCGGGAATCTGGTCGAGAACCATCCGGCAAGGCAGCATCCGGACTGGATCGTCAGTTATGGCGGCAAGTTATACTATAACCCGGGTGTACCTGCGGCAAAAGATTTTGTCGTCGGAAGCGTCATGGAGGTTGTCCGCAATTATGATATCGACGCCGTGCATATGGATGACTACTTCTACCCTTATCCGGTCAACGGCCAAGACTTCCCGGACGCGGACACTTATAAGACGTACGGCGGAGCTTTCACGAACAAAGCCGACTGGCGAAGAGACAATGTGAATCAGCTGGTTCATGAATTATCAGTCGAGATTAAGCAGGTGAAGAACTATGTCAAGTTCGGCATCAGTCCGTTCGGCGTATGGCGGAACATCGCAGATGATCCGACAGGTTCGGATACGACGGCTGGACAACGTAATTATGATGATTTGTACGCGGATACGCGCAAGTGGATTCACGAAGGCTGGATCGATTACATTACGCCGCAAATTTACTGGAACTTCGGATTTAGTGCGGCTGCTTACGAGAAACTGGTCGATTGGTGGACGAAAGAAACAAAGGGAACGAATGTGCATCTCTATATCGGGCATGCAGACTACAAAATTAACGATAACAACGAAGCTTGGGCCAAACCCGATGAGCTGCCGAACCAGCTCAAGTACAATTGGAACTTCGAGGGGGTTAAAGGCAGCATGCATTTCAGCGCCTCGGATCTTATCCGAAATCCACTCGGCATCAAGGATAGACTCATCCAAGACAGCTATAAATTGCCTTCCCTTATTCCTGTTATGCCGTGGCTGGACAATAATGCTCCTAAAAAGCCTGTTCTGCAGTCTGTGATCAAAGGCGCGGCAGGCATCGAAGTCACCTGGAAGGGTGAACAAGGCAGCGATGAGACTTCCTATGTACTATACCGGATTGAAGGCAAAGAGGGCTTAAACGTGGATAATCCCGCTCACATTGCAGCCATCATTCACAAGCAGTCAGCGGATGTTCAGCATTATACCGATAAAAATGCCGTTGAGGGACGTGTGTACACTTATGCCGTCACGGCCGTGAACCGGCTTCATCACGAGAGCGAAGTCAGCAATCCAATCACCCTTGGCGAGAGCGTGAAGCGGATCGAGCTCGGAATGCTGGGCGAGCTTGCGGTAGGCAGTACCAAGCAGGCGCAAGTATTCGCCTACCTTCCGAACAGTGACGCACCGATGGATGTGACGGGCAGCTCGCAATTTGCAAGCAGTCAGACTGCTGTTGCATCGATCGATGCAGGGGGATTGATCACAGCGCATCAAGAAGGCACGAGTGTCATTACGGCGACCTATGGCGGGCTTACAGCAACGGCGACCATAGAAGTTCGAAAGCAAGAGCAGCAGCTATCGACCGTGTTAACGGGGCCGAGCAAAGTACAGACCGGCCAGCCGTTTACCGTCCAATTCGGTCTTCATGGCGTTACGTCGAATGTATACGCTCAGGACATTACGATTGCGTATGATGAATCGATTGCCGAATACGTCTCGTCAGCACCGCTGATGAACGGGATCGATATCCTATCGGAGAAGAAGAATCCAGGCAAAGTCCGGCTCATTCTTGTTAGTCAAGGTGCTGGCAATGCGGTTAGCGGCAGCGCTGAGCTGGTGAAGCTCTCCTTCCGAGCGAAAAATGTCACGCAGTCGGCTTCAGGCACGATTTCGGTCACCAAAGCATGGCTTGGCGATGGGGAAGGAAACGAGCTGGAGGCGCGGCCAACATCGATCCGAATTGAAGTTACGGTGGTTCCACCAGGCTTGCCGGGTGACGCGAACCATGACGGCAAGTACACGATCGGCGACTTAGCGTTCGCGGCTGCAAATTATGGCAAAGACAATAAGCATCCGGATTGGAGCCGGATCAAGGCCGCCGACTACGACGGCAATGGCGTGATCGATATTGATGACCTCGCTGCCATAGCGAGAAAAATTGTGGAATAGTATGTAACACAAAGACCAACCGTAATAATTAACTACGGTTGGTCTTTTGTGTTTCGGACGAATCAGGAATTCCGCCGATGGGAATGGGAAATGCTGTTGTTAGGCTTTGTTGCCTTTGACCCAAATGGATTGAATATTTAGATCCGTGTCCAGCATTAGCAAGTCGGCTTGCAGACCTGCACGGATGCTGCCTGTACGATCATCGATACCAAGCTGCTTCGCAGCGTTGTAGCTCGTAAGCTGTACCGCTTCTTCGATACTTACACCGACGCGGCGGATGATGTTCTGGAATGCAACAATCATCGTCAGCAAGCTGCCTGCAAGGGAGCCGCCGTCTTTCAGACGTGCTTCACCGTTCTTCGCGATAACGGCAAGACCGCCAAGATCATAATCGCCATCGCCAAGACCCGCAGCAGACATCGCATCGGTAATGACCACGAGGTTGTTGTTCGTCTTGCATTTCACCAGAACTTTCATTGCTGCCGGATGCACATGAATGCAGTCTGCGATTAGCTCTGCCACGATCCGGTCTTCACTCAGGACCGCACCGACCGTACCTGGCGCACGATGCGTCAGAGGCGTCATCGCATTATACGTATGCACCGCTTGGTTCAGACCTGCTTCGACAGCCGTCATCATCTCTTCGTACGTTGCATCCGTATGTGCTGCTGCGACGTTGATTCCGTTCGAACGGGCCCAACGAATCGCTTCGATTGCGCCGTTACGCTCGGCAGCCAGGGAGATTTGCTTAATCACCCCTGGATATTTCGTATTCCAATCTTCCAGCCAATCCACACGTGCTTCAACCATGAATTCAGGGTTCTGTGCACCTTTATATTTCGGGTTAATGAAAGGCCCTTCCATGTGTACGCCATGTACTTGTGCGTACGGCATGGAATTGTTCTTATATTCGCAGACTTCTGCCAAGACACGTTCAATCGCATCGTGCGATTGTGTCATGGTCGTCGCCATAATGGTTGTGGTCCCTTGGCTCAGGTGGAACTTCGTAATGGTATCGAGCACTTCTTTATTCGAATCCATGAAGTCGGCACCGTATCCACCGTGCACATGCACATCGATGAATCCAGGAATAATCCATCCGCCTTGTGCATCAAGCGCTTCATGCTGCCATGCCGCAAGGTCTGCGACCGGCACTTCTGCTTGTGTTCCAACAAATACAATCGTTCCATTCTCGATGCGTACACAACCATTTTTGATGATTCCTTGCGGGGTTACGACGTTGGCGTTAACGATAAAAAATGTGTTTGATGTACTCATTGCAATTCACCTGCCGCTTCTTTGTCGAGTAGTACAACAACATTTGAGTGTGTTTGAAGCAAGGAAGCCGGGCAATCGGTTGTGATTGGGCCTTGCAGCGCACGTTTCACGATGGAAGCTTTATCTTTGCCGCGAACGACGAGGATGATCATTTTCGCTTTGAGGATCGTACCTACACCCATCGTAATCGCTTGGGTAGGAACTTCATCAATGGAGTTGAAGAAGCGTGCATTCGCTTCACGCGTTTGTTCCTTCAATTCTACCAAATGCGTTCCGCCGTTCAGCGTATCGTCTGGTTCATTGAAGCCGATATGTCCATTGTGGCCAAGGCCGAGCAATTGCATGTCCACTTGCTTGGAAGTCGACATCATCTCATCGTAGCTTAGACATTCCGCGAGCAAATCTTCCGCATTACCGTTCGGTACATGCGTTTGTTCCATTGGAATATCGATATGGTTAAAGAGTTGGTTGTTCATGAATGTACGGTAACTCTCTTGATGACCTTCAGGCAAACCAACGTATTCATCTAAGTTGAAGGAAGTGACATGTTTGAAGCTCACGAGACCATTCTGATATTGACGGATAAGTTCTTGGTAAATCCCGATTGGCGTACTTCCTGTTGCAAGTCCTAGAACGGAATAAGGATTCGTCTGCACGAGGCTGGCGATAATGTTCGCCCCGACTTGGTTCAATTCTTCATTCGTCTCAAAAGTCAAAATATTCATGTGGTAATTACCTCCCCTTATCATTGCGGTACTTCTGTACCATTTCATACGATCTTTCAATACGTGGAATGTAGCGTGTATACTGCTCGCTGACGAGACCTGAGAACAAGATATCAATGACATGCAGCTGTGCAATCCGGGATGCCATGTCGCCTCGGCGCATGCCTGCTTCCATCGTTGATGTGAACAATGGAATATCCGCCATGGTCGAAACTGTAGAACTGCCGTATTTCGTTAATGAAATCGTCGTTGCTCCATTTTCTTTGGCACATTTGAGTGCATCAATCGTCTCTTGGGTCTCACCGGAATGCGAGATCGCAATTGCGACATCTCCCGGTGTCAGGTTCGAAGCGGAGATGATCTGTAGATGTGAGTCTGCGCTGTATCGCGTTCTCTTGCCGACAAGACCTAGCTTGTAGCACAAATCCTGTGCGACGATCCCCGATGTCGCCATGCCGTATACATCAACCAACTTCGCCTCTCGCAGCACATCTAATGCACGTTCAAGTTGATGAAGATCTAGTAAACGTGTTGTATCAACGATGGAACGCAAGTGATTGGCTTCGATGGCTGCAACCACGCTTGCTAGCGGGTTGCCTGCGACAATATCTTGATACTCTTGCGCTTGTTCCTTCTGCGCGATGTCCGCGGCGAGTCGCATCTTGAAGTCTGGAAACCCGCGAAAATGCAAGGATTTACAGAACCTCGTCACCGTTGCTGCGCTCGTCGTGGATTGTTCCGCAAGCTCGGTAATGCCCATATTGACTACATTTCCCGGAAAGCTCAGGATGTAGTCGGCAAGCTTGCGTTCTTGCTGATGAAAGGTGTCAAGCTGCTGTTCAATGGCATTCAAAATGCTGGACAAAACTCGCACCCCTCTGTATTCATGTGTGAAAAAGATTTTAATATTTTAACCATTAATCATGAAAATTATTTCAATACCATCATATATGATGGTTCTTTTTTTTTCAATAGAAAGGGTTGGATACGATCATGTTTTTCTAGCGAATTCTTCAAGTGAATCAAGCAACACTTGAAAGTCACATTTTTTGTTCAGGCAATGTTCATATCGCAAAGAATGCGACAAGGATCGGCTAATGCTTGTCAGGACAGTTTGCGGTTCTTCGCAACAATTGCCCCTTGTAGACTACAAGATATTCATCGTATATTCCTGACATGAAATCTGAATTTTCGGCAAGGTACGAACAATGATGAAGGAGCGAAGAATATGAGTCTATGGAAAGCGGCAATAGAGGATGCACTGCTAAAGACAAAGCAAAATATCGAGAAATTTGGCGATTTGTTCCCGCACGTCAGCGTTGATGGTAACGGAGGCAGAACGTATACACTTAATGCAAATGATGATTGGACGGACGGATTCTGGTCCGGCATTCTATGGCTATGCTACGAATATAGCAATGATGAAGTTTATAAACAGGCTGCTGAAAAGACGGTGGATAGCTTTCGCCAACGGCTTGCGGACAATATCGCCCTTGGGCACCATGATATTGGCTTTCTGTACTCGCTCTCATCGAAGGCGCAATGGATCATTTTGAAAGACGAAAGCGCCAGGCAGCTGACGCTGCAGGCGGCCGATAAGCTTATGACCCGTTGGCGAGAGAAGGGGCAGTATATTCAGGCATGGGGACCGATTGGCGATGCGCATAATGGAGGACGCATTATCATCGACTGCCTAATGAACTTGCCGCTATTGTACTGGGCGTACGAACAAACTAGAGATGAGCGGTATCTCCATGTTGCGGCCGCTCATGCCGACAAAAGCCGCCGATATCTTGTACGAGGCGACGATTCTTCTTACCATACGTTCCATTTTGATCAAGAGACAGGCGAGCCGATCGGGGGCACAACACATCAAGGTTTTACGAACGGTTCAACATGGACACGCGGGCAGGCTTGGGGTGTTTACGGCTTCGCGCTCTCTTATCGATATACGAGAAACCCGCTTTATTTGGAAACTTCGCGGCGACTTGCGCGTTTCTTTCTGCAGCATTTGCCTGAAGACGATGTTGCTTATTGGGATTTCAACGTACCGGTGAACGAAAAGACATATCGCGATAGCTCTGCCTCGGCAATCGTTGCAGCGGGCTTGATTGAGCTTATCTCTCATCTGGATGCAGACGACAAGGAACGGGCTTATTTTGAAGACGGGCTTCAGCGTTCGCTGAAATCGCTTGTTGATAACTACTCCACGATGAACGAACCGAACGCGGAAGGTCTGATCAAGCGTGGCTCTTACCACGTGAGAGGCGACTCGTCGCCGGATGATTTCATGATCTGGGGGGATTACTACTACCTAGAAGCACTCATGCGTTTAGAGAAAGGGATTAAAGGCTACTGGTACGAATGATGATCCATTGATCATGAACAGCAGATGATACGCAGAAACGCTTACCGTCCTTAAAGGACGTCGTAGGCGTTTCTCATTTCTACCATATATCTTAGATAGAATCTTCATTGAATACACCTGCCAAAAATGTGCCTTGCTTGTGACAGTTGAAATCGGTTACACTACGTTTACTTAGGCGCAATGCTCATCGTGAGGTGAATTGTTCATGAAATTTCCAGAACTATTTTTCGTGCGTAAAAAATCGATGCTTCGGAAAATGATCATCGTTTCACTTATTATTTCTATTGTACCGACGCTCATCACAGGACTGGGCAGTTATCTCTATGCTTCGTCCGTTGTAGAAACCGAAGTCAATAAGGCTAACTATCAGATTCTGAAATCTGCTTCCGATAATGTGGATAAAAAATTGCAGACGATTCAGATTAATCTGCTGCAAATATTGAACACGCCTTATTTTCTATCGGATTACAAGGTAGATTTAACTGTTGATCAAATGGACTTCTTCGGTAAAGTGTATAAGATACTTGGAGCATTTCAAAATACGAATAAGGATTTAAACGAGCTCGCGATTTATATCCCGAACATTGCATATGTCTCTCCGACGAACGGAACCATCCGTCCAGATGGTATAAACAAGTCCGTTCGGGATAAATTCGATCATGAGCTGAAAGAGAATTACCGACTGCGTTGGATGAACGATACATTCCCGGTAAGGCCTTATGCAAATACGGGCAGGGGCGTTACGCTGATCAACAAGTTTCCACTCGGCAGCAGTTCTCCCATTGGACTTGTGATTGCGTCGGTAGATTCGAGTCAGTTTCGCGAAATTATCGGAGATTCGACTGTTTATAAAGGGCAATCCATGTTCGTTGTGAGTGAGGACGGGACATTAGTCGCAACTACAGCAGACCAACAACAACCAGGCAATTTCTATGAGAGCATCTTGCAAGCAGGGGAAGGGAAGTCCAAGTATAATTTTAACTGGAATGGTACGACCTATCTGGCTACAAGCATCTCTTCGAACTACAGCCATTGGAAATATATCGATGTGATTCCTGTAAATGAATTGAACGCTAAATCGAGAGGCATCGCGTTCATTACGATGGGCATCGTCTTCTTTTTCTTGATTATAAGTGTCGGCGTATCGTTCTTCGGAAGCCGCAAAATTTACAGGCCGGTAGAACGGTTGTTGACGAGTATTCGAGGGGATTCCGGTACAGAGATCGATACCGATGAGATGGGCTTCGTGCATCGCAACTGGCTGGAGCTCAAACATACCGCATCTCAGCTGGAGGCTGAACTGTCGAATCAATTGCCAATGATTCGCGAATCCTTTGTTCTTCAGCTGATGCAAGGCCAATTTGCCCATTATACCAAAGAACAATTGGGAGGATTTCTGAAACGTTATCAGCTTCCGGAGCAAGCGGAATTTGCTGTGCTTGCCGTTGTGTTCGACATAGACACGAGCCGGAAAGGGAAATTCGGTGACAGTGACAGAGAACTCATGCTCTTCTCCATGAAAAATATCATCGACGAATTCATTCCGCTAAGCGGTTGGCAAGGGGTGACGGTCAACGTATTTCATGACAGTTTAGTATCTTGGTTATGCCATGTGCCTGGAACTCCTGAGATGGGCAAGGAGGAGCCCGATTTCTTCGAATTTGCTGAAAACATGCGCAGCAGACTTTCGGAGTATTTGTGTCTCCCTGTAACGGTTGGGCTAAGTGAAATCGGATACGAGATCAAGGAAGTTCCGGGGCTGTACCGTCAAGCGATGTTCGCTTTGGAGTCGCGCATCATTGTGGGGAGAAATAAAGTCATTCAGGACAAGGGTAACTTCGTTAGCGAGAGCAGTTACCCTGTGGAATTGGAACTGCACTATGAGAATTCGCTGAAGCTTGGCAATCAGGAGGAAGCGGAGCGGATGTTAACTGACTTTATGGACACGGTCAAGAGAGTGGCGAGATCCCCAGAGGGTGTGCTGCTGTACTGTAATCAGCTGCTTGCCGCTACATTACGAACGGCTTACAGCTTGAATGTGGAACCAAAACAGTTAATCGAACAAGATGATCCATATACGCATATGCGCAAGCTGAAGAGCATCGAGGACATTACCTCATGGTTTGTTCATGCTTTGATTTCACCGATTATTGGCAGCGTTCAGAGGAATCGTCGTGGTGAGTATGAACGAATGGTCACGACTGCCGTATGCTTCATACACGACAATTATCATCGGGATATCTCGCTCGAAGAATGCGCGGATTATTGCGGTGTCAGTACGTTCCAGATTAGCAAATGGTTTAAGAAAATCAGGCAGATTGCTTTCATTGATTATTTGACGGAATACCGGATTGAGAGAGCGAAGCAAATATTAGCGGAAACAGACTTGCCGGTTGGCGAAGTATCCTTACTTGTTGGGTATCAGCGTCAAAATTTCATGCGCGTCTTCAAGAAACAGGTCGGTACGACTCCCGGACAGTACAGGGAGTCAGTCAAGCAGCTGCCATCCTGACCTTGAAGTTTGAAGAAACTGCCATCCATTGTAGGTATGCTTGGGGTTATCCCTACAAGCATACCTTTTTTCATGAATCCGTTGATTTAGATGCAAGTCGCATGTTTTGTTCAGGTATTCTCGTTGCTGCAAGGAATGCGACACAGAACGAGCAAAGAATTGTCGTGTCGGGTACGCTTCTCCCGCAACAATTGTGCCTTGTAGGTTACAAGAGGAGAATCGTATATTGCAAGTATTAAATCTGCACTTGCAGCTGAGAGAGGTGATGAGCATGACATTATGGTTAAGGGGCTGGGGTACAGCCCTGAAGCGAGACAAGTATTTATACTTATTAATGACGCCGGGCATACTCTTTTTTCTCATCTTTAAATACGGACCCATGTGGGGTTTGACGTTAGCGTTCCAAAACTACTCTCCGTTCCTTGGATTCTGGAAGAGCGAATGGGTAGGCTTCAAATATTTCGCTGAGTTCTTAACGAATCCTGATTTCTTTAAGATCCTACGGAATACGCTGGCGATTAGTTTCCTGAATATCCTGTTTTTTTTTCCGGCACCGATCATCTTAGCTTTGATGCTTAACGAAGTGCGCCGATTAAGGTTTAAGAAATTTGTGCAGACGGCGATCTATTTACCCCACTTCGTATCATGGGTCGTTATTGCAGGCATTTGCTTTATTTTGTTAAGCGAGTCCTCAGGGGTTGTTAACGGACTGATTGTTGAGGCGGGAGGGTCGAAAGTTGACTTTCTGACAAATCCGAATACATTCTGGCTGTTGTTGACGACGCAAAGTATTTGGAAGGATGCCGGATATGGAACAATCATTTTCCTGGCAGCATTGACGAGCATCAATCCCGAGCAATACGAAGCAGCTCAGATCGACGGGGCGAGCCGATGGAAACAGCTGCTGTACATCACGCTGCCAGGGATTAAGTCCACGATCGTTGTGCTGCTCATCCTTCGATTAGGTACGGTTATGGATGTCGGTTTTGAGCAGGTCTATCTGATGAGCAGTGCTCCTGTAGAGAGAGTTGGCGACGTGTTCGATACGTATGCATACCGCGTAGGGGTTCAGCAGGGAAGATTCAGCTTCGCAATCGCTGCAGGGATGTTCAAATCGATCGTCGGCTTCATTATGGTCATTACGGCCAATCGTGTAGCCAAGAAAATGGGTGAGGAAGGGGTGTATTAGGATGGATCGTTCCTCCAGATGGTTAGATGGCTTTATATACGTATTGCTGCTTTTGTTCTCTTTATCTGCAATTCTGCCGTTCATATATATCACGATCGTATCCTTTACAGATCCGCATGAATTTATAACAACGCCGGTTATGCTGTTTCCGAAGTCATGGAGTTTAGCTTCATACCGCTATATCATGTCTTCCAACCAATTTCTTACTTCCTTCTTTGTCACAACGATGTTGACGATCGTCGGTACGGTATGCGCTTTGTTGGTAACGTCCGGATTGGCATACGGGTTATCGCGCAAGAGGTTGAAAGGCCGAAATTTCATCCTGACTTCAATTTTGTTCACGATGTTATTCAACCCAGGTATCATGCCAAACTATTTGTTGATTCGATCATTAGGGCTGTTGAACAGTTTCTGGGCGCTAGTCCTGCCGGGGTTAGCGACTGCTTTTTATGTACTGCTAATGAAAAGCTTCTTCCAAGACGTGCCTGCAGAGCTGGAAGAATCGGGAAGAATGGATGGCTGTTCGGATATCGGGATCTTTTTTCGGATCATTCTTCCGATATCACTTCCGGTGATCGCCGCATTCAGTTTATTTTACGGAGTTGGGTATTGGAACACGTATTTTAACGGAGTCCTTTACATTAATAAGGACACGCTGCGTCCACTCCAAGTCGTCTTACAGCAAATGCTGGCCGCAAGCTCTTCGCCGACCGATTATGCTGAGGCTTCAGCAGCCGTGATACCAGCAGAAACGGTGAAGATGGCAGCTGTTGTCATTACGGCAGTACCTATCGTCATGGTCTATCCGTTCCTTCAGAAATATTTTGTGAAGGGCTTAACGCTCGGTTCGGTCAAGGGGTAAGCTATACGGATCTTGAGAGGGGGGATGCGGCGCGGCGTTATAGAAATGGCAATCATCGATTTTTACTTAAAGGCGGGTCAGCAATATCCATATAAGAGGAGGCAAACAATCAATGAAAAAGTATATGAAGATAACAGGCCTTACGTCAACAGCTTTGCTCATGCTGCTTATGACCGCGTGCGGAAGCGGGGATAGCGCTAATTCAGGTGATACGCAGCAGTCGTCATCAAGTGCAGAGTCCAAGTCTCCTACGGAAATGACAATCATCGCGCCAACTTATAATGATGCTCCAAAGAATGATTTGGAAGCCCTCCAACAAGTCAACCAGAAATTCAATATTAAAATCAATGCTACGTATGTTCCTTCGAATAATTACGATGATAAAGTGAACATCATGCTGGCGTCGAACGACTTGCCGGATTTGACGGTTGTATGGGACATTACGAAGTCAAATTGGGCGCAAGCACTTGATCAAGGGGCCTTCTGGGATTTAACGCCATATATCAAGGACTATCCGAACTTATCCAAGATTGATCCTACCATTTATAGCGCACTTTCGTTTAACGGCAAGACGATGGGGATTCCGCGGGTCAGACCACTTGATGGTCAAGAATCGCTTATTATTCGTAAGGACTGGCTTGACAAATTGGGTTTGCAGCCGCCTAAGACGACCGAAGATTTGTATAAAGTTATGGAGGCGTTTACGAAGAACGATCCAGATGGTAATGGCAAACCTGATACGTACGGTTTCGCTTCGTATGCGACGCCAGGCGTTCAGACGTACCTATTCTCGATGTTCGGATCTTCGTCCTCACAAAACGGTGCGATTATGCAAGGCTGGAAACAAGATAGCAATGGTCAATTGACTCCTGCATTTGCAACTTCTCAGATGAAAGATGCACTCACTTATTGGAGTAAAGCTTTTAAGGATGGCCTCATCGTTCCGGATTATCCGGTCATGAAACCACAGCAGCTGAAAGACATGTTCATTCAAGGAAAAATCGGGATGTACATCGGCAATATCGTCGACATTTATAATGCACCAAACGTCATTCAAGAGCTTCAAAAGGTGAATCCGAAAGCGGATGCAGTTGCTTACGAGCTTCCAGCAGCTCCGGATGGCAAGCATTACTATGAGAAGAGTACAGGATCTTTCGGTCAGCTGATGATCAGCAAGAAAGTTTCGGAAGATAAAATGAAGAAGATTTTAGAAGTTTTGGATTATGGAAATACACTCGAAGGTTCGAAACTGATAAGCTATGGCATGAAGGACAAAGACTATACAGAAACCAATATTCCGACCATCGTGGTACAGACAGATGCTGGCAAGGCGAATCAGTACTCAAATACAGGTCAATGGATTCCTGGCTACTTTAACAAATATTCAAGAGCGGAACATGGAGATATGTCGCCAGAGGTCATTAAGTCCAACCACGAGCTCGTGGATGCGATCAGCAATAATTCTATCCTGGATCCAACTGCTGGTATCAATACACCTACAAACACAGAAAAGGGCGCTGATTTCCTCAAGAAAATTTGCGATAACGAAATCAATACTCTCGTAGGTAAAAGCAGCTTGGAAGACTGGGATAAGTTCGTGAAATCCATGCTTGATGATCCTTCCTTCCAGAAGCTGGAGCAAGAAGCGAACGAAGCATTCAAAGCGAAGAACAACGGTTAGATCATTAAGTTCGTGCGTATTCGTTATATGGTCGGGTAGATGGGTACGGAGATATCCGTACCCCCTGATTTTTTGATTCATGAAGAGGAGTGACCTTTATGCTAATGAACCGTTACGTGAATGACATTTCCGGACTCATAACTCCGTATGAAAGCTATAACCCGTACCCAAAGGTTGAAGAAAGGGCGATATGGGATTCCATCCCGAGCACCATTCGAACCTATTGGATTTCCAGGGGAGAATCTAATCTTGATTTTTCATGGCCTGCGATTACGGCCGTCGATTACATGGGATATTCGAGGAATGGAAATGTTATGCGATTTCAGAATAAATACGAGGAACGCAGGATTTCATTGGCCTCCTTAGTCCTTGCAGAATGTATGGAGGGAGCAGGCCGCTTTATGGATCAGATCGTGAATGGGATCTGGACCATTTGCGAAGAGTCCTCCTGGGTAACTCCCCCTCATATGGTGATTTCCAAAGCGAGCTCTAGGGACTGTATCCCTCATATTTCGGATCAATACATTGACTTATTTGCCGGTGAGACGGCAAGTTTGATGGCAACCACTCATTATCTTTTGCAAAAACCGCTGGATGCCATTAGTCCCAACCTATGCAGTCGAATTCGTATGGAAATGAAGCGCCGTATTTTCGACCCGTATCTGGAACGCAGCGATTTGTGGTGGATGGGACTGCAAACGAACCGTAAAATGAACAATTGGAATCCGTGGATCAACTCCAATTGTTTATCTGCCTTTCTGTTGTTGGAGAGCGATGATGAACGCCGCTATCAAGCCATTGAAAAGGTCATGCGGACGCTTGACCGGTTTATTCACGATTGCAGTACGGACGGCGGATGCGATGAAGGTCCGGTTTACTGGGATCGTGCCGGCGGGGCATTGTTTGACTGCCTGGAGCTGTTTCATGAAGCTTCACAAGGAAAGATGAACTTGTATCAAGAACCATTGATACAAGATATTGGGCGATACCTATACAGAGTCCACATTGACGGTTCCAATTTCGTCAACTTTGCCGATAGCAGCGCACAATTTGACATCGAAGCCTCAACGGCATACCGATATGGCTCCCGCATCGGGGATCAGAATCTGATGAGATTAGCGTCATTCGCCTATCAAACGAACAAACCGCCGCTCTCCAGGTGGCTGACACTGCATCGCGTGATCCCTTCCTTTTTTGTTGATGACAAGATGAAGGAAATGAAAGAAGCACCCCCATATGTCCGTGATGTATGGCTGAACAATATCGGAGTGATGTCTGCAAGGGAACAAGAAGGGTCCAGCCAAGGTTTGTATCTGGCCGTTAAAGGGGGCCATAATGACGAGAGCCATAATCATAACGATATCGGTCATTTCCTTGTATATTCGGATGGGAGTCCTTTTCTCATTGATGTCGGTGTCGAAACGTATACCGCCAAGACGTTTAGCCCAGAGCGGTACGACATTTGGACGATGCAGTCAGCTTACCATAATGTCCCTATCGTAAATGGAATCCAGCAGTTGGCCGGCATCGAGTATAGAGCAAGTGAAGTCAACTATCAGGGCCGTGATGAAGCTGCGCAAATTTCGATGAATCTGGCTTGTGCCTATCCGAAGGCAGCAGGTATTGTTTCGTGGAAACGCACTTATGGTCTATATCGAAACAAAGAGGCTTATATCAAAATCGAGGACGAATTTCAACTTCTTCAAGCAACCGATGATATTACAATCCACTTGATGACTCCTTGCATGCCTCAAATCAAGAGCAATGGAAGCATTCTGCTGCAGAGTGCCAGCGGCGGGAAAGTGTGTATTGACTATGACGGAAGCAATCTTGAAGCATCAAGTGAGACTATTGAATTAGCAGATGAGAGATTGCGGGCAGTCTGGGGCGATTATCTGTATAGAATCCACTTAAAGACAAAGCAAGCCGTCTCTGCTTCTGTATGGACCATGTATATTAAAAATCTAATATAAATCCACCGATAACGTATCATGACAAATTTCTGCAAAAGCGTGTCGCTGCCCGGCGGTTAGGGATAGCACATGCTTTTTTGCATGAAATGCCTGCAAGACCCTGCGTTCACAAAAATGGGTTTTCTGCCGAATCGGCTTGCGGTGTCCGGTGCTCAGCTCATCGTACTGGATTGCATGGGCTATTCCACATCGCATCGCCACGCTGCACAACCGAAATCGCCCACTACCTTGTCTCGCCGCAAGGTGGTGGGCGATTTTGTTGTGTTCTCATTAGCCAATGATCATATTTGATCGAGTTATTATACCGAAATCTGCTCCAAAGAAAAATCAAAGAAATAAAACAGAACAGAATAAGAACACTTGTTCTGTTCTGTGGTAAATTTATACCATAGAGATTCGAGGGAAACACGGAACACCTAATCAAGTAGTCGATACGCAGACCTTAACAAGAAGGCTGCACGAACAAGTGTAGGTATGGATCGGTGATCACTTGAATCTCTTATTTTGCTCATTGAGGGGAGGCGGTAGATATGCGAACAAGGATCGAAGGAAATGAGGTGATGGACCCTGTTAACGACACTCACACATGTTAGAAATTTCGTCTTTACGACAGATCAGGATGGACCGGCTAATGAGCAGCTGACGATGTTGATCCTATCTGCTTCGCAGGGGATTGAAGCGTATTGCAAGAGACGGTTCAGTCAGGGCACACATACCGAAATTTACAGCGGTGGCAAGACGCGAATTGAGCTTCGGAATTACCCGGTTCAGAGCATTCAACGTGTTACGAAGCTTACGGGTGAAGCGATCAACGGGTACGAATTGCTACCGGAAGACGGAACGCTGCTGCTCCCAGCAGGATGGCCGGCGGGGGAAGACAACATCAAGGTCGAATACGAAGCAGGTTATACGACTTGGAGTCAGGTTACCGGAACAGAGAAAGTAACGCTGCCCGCTTGTATTGAGATGGCCTGTATTCGCTATGTGCAGATGATGTATGAGGGACAGATTGGCAAGGTGTCGGAGCGAATTGGGGATTATGCGGTAACGTACACCGATACGCCAAATGGTCAATTGCCTCAGCCTGTTGCGCAGCTCTTGGAACCTTGCCTTGGACGGTGGTTGTAATGCTCGGTTTGTTGCAGCAGAGCATGACGTTGAAGCGGCTTCGTACTTCGCTCGATGATTTCAACACACCTAGTGTTGAACAATGGGTACTGGTCGGGCGATTCCGCAGCCGTTGGCGCCGGAAGCAATTCCAGCAGTTAAGCCCGGAGGCGATCAACGCGAAGATTCAGGTTCGTGAACGGTATCGGGTCTATGTTCCGATCTGGTCCGGGATTCGAGCAGGGGACTTGATCTATATGGGACAAGATCCGGAGCCATTCGGTGTCTCGGCTGCCTATTTATTCGGCAAACAGCATATGGAAGTGGAAGTCGAGCGGGTGCGCAGCTTATGAAGCAGCGGGCACTCGTTCCTAGAAAGGGGAGAGGATCATGCTGAGGTGGACGCTTGATGCGATTCGTACGCAATTACGCGCTGTGGCACCGCAAGTTCCTATCTATTTAAAGTCTGCTGCCAGCGGATTTGAGCAGCCGTCCTTCTACTTGCGATTGGTTGAAGGAACGTATGAGGAGACGCATCGCACGAATTATATGATGCAAGCCGTCTGGGAAATCGTCTACATGCCGAAGGAAGACGAGGCAGGGCAGACGGATCCGTTCGATCTTCTCGATATGGCGGATCGGCTGCATCAGCATTTCATGGCATTGCCGTCCCTACCGGGTGTGGAAGGGGTAAGCTTCGATCGCACGGCGCTCCGAGGGCTGATGAGACAAGGGGATTTTGCGCTACAGATCACGCTTGAGTTGGAATTAGAAGGACCGCAAGTGACTTATGACATCATGCAAGAAATCATTTTAAAAGATGAATAGAAGATAAGAGGAGGATTCTTATGGGATTACCAAATGTAAATATTATTTTTAAGCAAAAAGCCGCATCGGCGGTACAACAAGGGTCAGTCGGCGTCGTCGCGATCGTCTTGAAGGACGCGTCCGTTACCGCATTAACTAGCTACGAATTACATGGACTTGATGAGTCACCGCAAGGGTTGAAAGCTCAGAACGCTGCGTATGTGCAGCAATCTTTTATGGGCATGCCAAAGCTCGTGAAGCTGGTCGTTATTCCGGAGACGGAGACGGACTACAGCAAGGCTATGCAATACCTGGAGACGATTGCTTTTAACGTGGTGGCGTTCCCTGGAGCAGCGACGGCAGAAGTAACGGCGCTCTCGACTTGGGCCAAAAATGTATTTACGAACAAGGAGCGTAAAATTATCGCGGTGCTGCCCAATGCGGCGGCGGATCATCCTTCTGTCGTAAATCTGGCAACAGATAATATCGAGGTCGGTGCTCAGAAGTATACGGCGACACAATATACGGCTCGGATTGCAGGTCTGATCGCAGGTCTACCGCTCACGGTAGCGCCAACGTTCCAAGTATTGCCTGAGGTGACGAATGTGCCTTCGATGACGAAGTCGGAAGCAGATACCGCGGTGAATGCCGGGAAATTCGTGCTCTACCATGACGGCGAGAAGGTAAAAATCGCACGAGGCGTAACCTCTCTCGTAACGACGACGGAAGCGATGGGCGAGGATTGGAAGAAGATTAAGGTCGTTCGCATTCTGAACAAAACCTATCAGGATCTGAAGGAAACGGTTGAAGACTTCTATGTAGGCAAGGTGCAGAACAGCTATATGAACAAGCTGCTGCTCATCTCGGCGATGAATGCGTATTACGAAGCACTTGAACAAGACGGCATCCTCGATCCAGGCAAAAATACGGCTGAAATTGACCTGACAGCACAGCGTACTTACTTGAAATCCATTCTTGGCACAGATGTTGTTGCAGGCATGACGGAACAGCAGGTAAAAGAAGCGAATACGCGGGACAAGGTGTTCATTACGGCCAAACAACGCCCGCTTGATGCAATCGAAGACGTCACGATGACGGTCTATCTATAAGGAGGAATGAAGGATGGCAACTTTTAATGGGGAAAAAGTGATTTCAGGAACGTTCGGCGAGGCTTGGCTCGACGGACAATACATTGCGGAGATTATGGCGCTCGAGGCCAAAATCGAGATTGAGAAGGAAGATGTTCCAATGGCCGGCCGTTTCGCGACGGATAGCAAGTTCATGGGCTTCAAGGGCAGTGGAACATTGCGGATGCACAAAGCCAATTCGCGAATGCTCAAAGCGTTAAGCGATAACTTGAAGAACGGGATCAACCCGCGTTTTCAGATTATGTCGAGCTTAAGCGATCCGTCCTCTTCGGGTGCGGAGCGTATCACGATCAAGGATGCTAGCTTCAACGATCTGTCCCTCATCAACTGGGAATTGAAGAAGAAGGGCGAGATTGAAGCGCCGTTCACATTTACCGACTGGAGCGTCGAGGATTCAATTAATCCGTAAAAAATAGAGCATTAAAGGAGGAAGTAAGGCTATGAGTCAATTATCTCTCGATTTATTGTTGAAAATGGACAAGTCCAAAATCCAGCGCCCAACGGCCAAAATTGAGATGAGCCGCTTAAGCGAGCTTGTCGGGGAGCCCGTGGTTTTCACCTGCCAAGCGCTCACGATGGATGAGTTCGAGGAGGTGCAGGAGGTTTCGGTTTCTTTTGGCAAGAAGGGGGAACTGGAAGAATTCAGTACTAATAAAGTGCAGATCTTCACACTGCTCAAAGGAATCGTCGATCCGAAGTTATCCGATCCGAAGCTGCTCGAATGTTACGGCGTCACAACGCCGAAGCAGTTGATTGAGGAATCGAAGCTGCTGCTGCCGGGTGAAGTGACGCAGTTATACAACGTGATCTCGGGTCTCTCGGGATTCGGTGACGAAGCGATTAAAGAACTAAAAAACGGATAAAATCGGACGGCTATGTTGAAATGCTCTACTACTATTGGAGTCGCAAAGGGATGCGCCCAAGCGAGTTCTATAATATGCCGGCAGGAGAGCAATGGCTGATCCGAGTGTTCTATGAGATGGAAATGGAGGAGCGGGAACGGATTGCAAGGACAGGCAATGTCTTTGCGACCCTTCCCGTTCTGTAGGGAGGTGAGAATGGAATGTGTGGTTCAAATGGAGAGAAGAAATCTTGCAGCAAATGCAATAAGGCCGGCAGTGACGGATCGGCGAACATATCGCTGAAGCATGCGCTGTTCCAAGTGCAGATGGTGCAGCGGCAGGTGGATCTGCTGAAGAAATCGATGCGCAATATGCAGATGAATATTCAGGTGAAGACGGATGTCGCATATAAGCAAGTGCTGGATTATAAGACGAAGATGGAGAAGACAGCAAAGTTCAATATCGAGCTTGTTGCGGAGCCGAAGATTAATTTGGATTGGAAAGATATGCTGTTGAAAGCTGCAGCTTTTATCGCTGTGCTTGCGGCGCTCAAGATCGCAGTCAAAAAGCTGGGCAGCGGCACAGCGGAGTTCAAGATTAAATATTCGATCGAAAAAATGAAGCCAAAACGTACGAAGGCGACGCTAATGAATCCACCGCCCGTGAAACCGAAGGATTCTGGCGGAGATGAAGGCGGACTCCCGCCAAGAAGTAGAAGGCGGGGAGGCAAACGCGGCGTGGGGCTGCTCGGTGGATTAGGCGGACTGCTTGGTGGGTTAGGCAAAGGACTTGGCGGCCTCGGTAAAATGTTGAATCCGTTCAAGCTGATCGGCAAGATCGTACCGATGTTCAGGCTGCTCGGGCCAGTGATCTCGAAGCTCTCACCGTTGATTGCGAAGCTGGGGGACGCATTTCTGAAAGGGATGGGGAAAAGCTCAGGCATGATTAAAAAGGTGAGTACTTTGCTAGGTTCTTTTCAGGGTGTGCTCATTAACTTGGTTACCATGGCGGGACAGCGTTTTTCGCAATTCATCGCGTGGCTGCTGCCGGCGCTACCAACGATCGTCGGATTTATTTCAGGGGTGGTTCAGAAGGCTGTTCAGTTC
The DNA here is from genome assembly GCF_058791655.1 of Paenibacillus sp. EB106-05-06-XG162. Classification (NCBI taxonomy): domain Bacteria; kingdom Bacillati; phylum Bacillota; class Bacilli; order Caryophanales; family Paenibacillaceae; genus Paenibacillus; species Paenibacillus sp. EB106-05-06-XG162. The sequence continues at coordinate 377,824 of NZ_JBYTDT010000003.1, read as the reverse complement.
TTTGCGCCACTGCTGCCGCCGATTATGCAGGTGTTCCAGACGGTGTTCGGTTGGATTGTCGAGAATATGCCTGTGTTCCAAGCGGCGATCGGAAATGTATTTAGCGCACTCGGCCCGATTATTCAGACTGTCGTGAATGTGTTCCAGATGCTCTGGGGCATTTGGATGGAGGCATGGCCGACGATTCAATCGATTTTGGAATCGGTATGGGGTGTCGTGCAGCCGATATTTGACGTCTTCATTACGATCATTCAGATTTTGATGAACGTGATTCAAGCGGTCTGGGATGCGCTTAAGCCGGTTCTTGAGATGATTTGGGAGGCCCTTAAACCTATTATTGATGGGATCGGCAGCATGATTAGTGCGTTCGGCGACGGCTTGGATTGGGTGCTCGATAAGGTATTCGGAGGCGGTGGAGGCAGCGGTCAAGACGGCACAAGTGCAGGGGTAAGTGATCCAGCGAAGAAGCATGCGGCTGGTCTGCTCACGGTTCCAAGGGACAATTACCCGGCGCTGCTGCATCGCAATGAGGCTGTACTCACGGCACGCGATGCTAACCAATACCGCAATGGCGGCGGTGGTCGAGGAATCACGATCAACTTGAATAATCCGGTGGCGCGCGAAGAAGCCGATTTTAAGAAATGGGCGGTCATCCTGCGTACAGAGCTGGAAAGTGCGGGCCTGAACATGGCTTAGGAGGTGAGAAGGAATGATCGAATTTTGGCTGACATTCAACAATAGTGAGGAATCGATCTGGCTGCATATTCCGCCGCCGACGTTCGAGATTCAGACGGGGTTGTGCAATTCGACGGTCACCTTGCATGAGCTGGGCGAGCTGATGCTGATTGGCAAACGAAGGCTGAAAACGGTGTCGCTGAGCAGTTATTTTCCGGTGGTGGACGATGGACTTGGTCAGTACAAAACGCCGAAGCCGCCGAAGGAGCTCGTGAAGATGATCGAGAGCTGGCGGGATAGTCAGAAGCCGATGCGGCTGCTTATTTTCGGCAAAGGGCTGACTATTAATGAAGCGATGGTGATCGAGAATTTCTCGTATTCGCAGAAGAACGGGCCGGAGGATGTGTATTTTACGCTGGATTTGAAGGAATATCGGTTCGTGAAGGTGAAGACGACGCCGCTAAATGCGAAGGAAGCTGGACAGCTGCGACCCCGACCTTCAGACAAGGGGATTGTGAAGACGTACACCGTACAGCCTGGTGATACGCTGAAGAAGATTGCAAAGAAGGTCTGCGGGAATGAATCGTACTATATCTCGATCCAAAATAACAATAAGTTGACGACCGAGAACAGCGTTCTCGAAGTCGGTTCGACGGTGGTTATATCGATGAAATAAAGGAGGGGGTGGCATGCGGATTGTATATATCTCCCGGACGAATCAGAAATCAGATATTACCGAGCTGTTCATTCGGGCGACATGGAGCGGCGATGTGAAGGAAGTGGCGAGGAAACTCGAGGTCTCGTTTGCGGTGAACGCGGGAGATCCTTATTTTCCGAAGCTGTATATGGATCTGGGCGAGATGCTCATGGTGATCGATGATCAAGGGAAGGAGCTGTGGCGGGGATATATTTTCGCGAAGAGCAAGTCCTTATCGGGTACAGAGATTACGTATACGGCATATGACGGGCTGATCTATCTGACGAAATCGAAGGTCTCAAAGAACTTCAAACAGATGACCGCCGAGCAGATTACCAATCTGTTATGCAAGGAATTTGGTGTTCTCGTCGGGGGACTCGCGAAGACGAATATCCCGCAGAGCTTCGTGCATATGGGGAAGACGGTATACGAGGCGATCATGACTGGGTACACGCTGGCGTCGAGTCGAACGAAGCGAAAATATATGCCGAGAATGCGGGAAGGCAAGCTGGATGTGGTGCTGCTCGGCGAGACGGTCGCGAAGCGCATCCTGACGGCAGAGACGGATTTGCTCGAATCCACGGTGGATGAGAGTATCGATGCGATGATCAACCGCGTGTTAATCGTCAATGAGTCGGGGGGCGTTGAGCGGATCGTAGACAACGTGCCGTGGGTCGAGAAATACGGTCGGATGCAGGAAGTGTACCAGAAGGAAGAAGGCAAAGACGCGAATCAGGAGGCTAAGTCGAGATTATATGGCATGGATTGCAGTGCTTCGGTTCAGGTGATTGGAGGACGAGATACCTATGATCTGGTTGCGGGCAATGCGGTGCGAATGATCGAGGATGTGACCGGGATGACCGGTCTTTTTTATATCGAAAATGACTCGCACGCCTTCGAAAACGATACACATACGCTGAATTTACGGCTCAATTTCGAGAAGGTGATGGACGAGTACAAACCTGATGAGCAAGGGGGGATCTGATGTCGGAGTTATCATGGTTCGTTGAATTTATTCGGGATCAAGGGCAGAAATCGATTGGTCCTTCGGTACTGCTCGGTCAGGTGCGTGCGGTTCCTCCGGCATTGGTGGTTCGTGCAGAAGGGATGGATCTGGAGGCAGAGGATCTCTATGTGTCTTCTTCGTTGCTGCTGCCCGAAGCGCTGTATGTCGGGGATAAGGTCGTGTTGATGCCGCTCGCTAGCGGGCAGCAATTTATTGTACTAAGCAAGGTGGTGAAGATGGGTGAATGATCTATTTCCTTTGGTGGATGTTCCACCAGATTTGGCGTTTAGCAGCAGCGCAAGTTTGTCGCTATTCCGGGAATATGCCTGGGATTTCGCTAGGGATGAATTCGTGATGAAGGATGGGCAGCTGGTGCTGCTCGAAGGACAGGAAGCTGTAAAGGTGTGGGTATACAAGGCGCTTCGTACCGAGCGTTATCGGTATTTGGCGTACAGCTGGGATTATGGGAATGAGATTGAACGGCTCATGGGCAGCACATTCTCGCCAGCGGCGCAGCGCAGTGAGGCAGAGCGGTACGTACGTGAGGCGCTGATGGTTCTTCCATATATTAGGGAAGTTAACCAAATCGAGATCACGTTTGCTGGCGATGTGCTGAATGTTGAAGCGACGGTGGAGACCGTCTATGGGGAGGTGAATGTGCGTGTTTGAACAACAATCATGGGATAGCATTCTGTCGCGGATGCTGAATCGTTTTGCCCCTGAAGGGGTGGCGAAGCAGGAAGGCAGCTTCGTCTATGATGCGATGTCGCCGGTTGCGGTGGAGCTGTCGCAGGCGTATAGCGACTTGGATCGCGTGCTTACGCAAGGATTCGCGGAGACGAGCAACGGCGTATACCTGGATCGACGGGCAGGTGAGCACGGCGTGACGCGCAAGCCGCCGGCGAAGGCGCACGGACTGGTGAAGGTGAGCGGAACTGCGGGGGCTAAGATTCCAGCAGGGACGGCGTTTGCGACGAAGAACGGGACACTGTTCATGACGGAGGCTGAGGCAGCTATTGCAGCGAAAGGGTTCGTGAAAGTTGATGTGGTCGCGGAAGAGGCGGGTGTGAGTGGGAATGTGCCTGCGCTCGGGATTACGGAGGTCATCGGCAGTATTCCAGGCGTTCAGCAGGCAGTGAATGAAGCGGCTTTTACCGGGGGGTATGACGGAGAGTCCGATGACGCCTTGCTTGATCGGCTGTTGACCAAGGTCCGTACGCCGGCGACGAGCGGTAACGCGAACCAATATCGCCAGTGGGCGATGGAAGTGACAGGGATCGCGGATGCCAAGGTGTTCCCGCTATGGAACGGCAACGGTACCGTCAAAGTCATCCTACTGGACGATGCTCGCCGTGCGCCAGCGCCTGAGCTGGTGACTGAGGTTACGGAGCATATCGCAAGGGTACGGCCGATTGGGGCGAACGTGACCGTGGCGGCAGCGGTGGAGGTGCCGCTGAATATCGACGTGGACCTGGATGTTCTGCCCGGGACAACGCTCGCGGAGGCCAAAGCATTGATTACGAATGAGATAAGCGCGTATCTGAAGGAACTTTCGTTCGTGGATGCGATCGTCCGTATCGCCCGGATTGCGAATGTCATCCTGGATACGAGGTCGGTCGTAGATTACCATGATCTGAAGATTAACGGGGCCGATGAGAATATCGTCATCCCGGAAGGCAGCGTCGCGGTGATCGGGACGGTGAATGTGCGATGACGGAAGGGAAGGAAGCATCAGGAGTGCAAGTAGCTGGATTAATTAATCCGCTGCGGCGGTACGTGCCGGAATTCGTGTCAGGCTCTCGTGTTCTTGGAGGAATGCTAGATTCGCAGTATCAGGAGAACGTTGAATTGACCGCATCCGTTGGAGATGTGCTCGATCAATTCTATATCGAGACCGCGACCTGGGGGCTGGAAAGCTGGGAGCGGATGTGCGGCATCGTGACGGACTCGTCCAAGCCGCACGATCAACGCCGCAGCGTGATCAAGTCCAAGCTGCGCGGCATCGGCACCGTCACGGTGGACCTCGTGAAGAACGTCGCAGAAGCCTTTGCGAACGGCCAAGTCGACGTCCAGGAGGACGCAGCCAAGTACACGATCACCGTCACCTTCGTCGGCAAGCTCGGCATCCCGCCGAACATGGAAGACATTACCCATGCGTTACGGGATATTATCCCGGCACATTTGGGGATTGAGTATGTATATAAGTTCTACTTATATAGCGATTTAAAGACATCCGGTAAGAAATATAGCGATATAGCTTCTTTATCGTACTATGACTTATTGAATAAGGGGGTTAAGTGAAATGGCGAAAACTACAAAGTTGAATCTACCACTTGTGGATAACACGATGACTGCGGATGTGCCGCGAGACTTGAATGCACTTGCGAATGCTATTGATACTGCTGTAGAGACGCCTGCGGGTGCACAGGCGAAGGTGGATGCGGTATTAATTACTTCAAAATCATATTCTGATAGTAAAGCATCAGTAGCAGAGAATAATGCGAAGGTTGCTAGTGTTCAGAAAGAAACGATTAACATAGCTCAAGGGACAGATTTAAATAGTATCCGATCAAATGGTTTTTATGACGGTAATGGTATAGTAAATGCTCCGAATAGTGGTTGGTTTTATTTCTTAGTACAAGAACACTCAGCAAATGGAAACTCATGGCGCACACAGACTGCAACTAATTTCGATTCAGGAAGACGATACTTAAGGACTCTGGTCAATGGAGCATGGACACCTTGGAAGAGAACGTTGAATGAAGATGATTATACCTCACTTTTTCAATATGCCAATGACGGAAAGATCACAATCGCTAACGCTGTCAGCGGCAAAGGTGTTACGGCAAGTCCAAGTGATACATTCGCAACGTTAGCGACAAAAATAAGTCAGATTCAAACGGGAGGACGAAAAGCGTTTAACTATTCTAAATCACGACCAACATCAGCAGGCACACGCGTGTATGAAATAGTTGATTACCTTCCAGATGGTATGACATTTGGATTATTCATTCAAGGTTATAGTTATATTACTAATGGAGGAAGTACGAACAAGTCGTATGTAACGCCTGTCCTAATTGATGATGCAAATACAACTTTTTATATTGGTTCATACGGTGGATTTGAAGTTAATACTTCTACGTATTTATCGTTTGATATGCTGGGTAAAAAAGTAACTAATGATTATTCAGGCCCAGGTGCAGGTAGTGGTGTAAGGACTGTTAACTTTCCAGAAAATTTCAATCTAAAAGGAAAGATTCGACTTGGATTTTATGTCTATGCTGATGTAGAAGTCACTATGTCAATGTCGATCAAAGGTGATCTAGTTTATTTCTAACCTATTCTTTGTATTAGTAGGCCCATAAAAAGTCACTGCTTTGTGCTTGATAGCAAGTAGATATAATGATATTCATTTAATTTTAGTGGTAAATGAAAAGTGATATAAGATGCTTTTGTGAGAAGACTTGTGGATGATCGGTTTATGCTCAATGCATACTAGCAAGAGTCGAAAGAGTATAATATTTCCGTTAAAATGATTCCCTAGCTAGATTGAGTAAGGAGAAGCAAGCCATGAGAATGGCTTCTTTTCTTTTCAAAGAAAGGAGTAGTTATGGACAAATTATTGGCAACAATTTTAGGAGTTATTGCAGTGCCGGTATTTGAATTTCTATATGGAGGAGGTGGAATGGTGAATATGATGATGATGGCACTCATATTTTTCGTGTGTCTGGACTGGCTGAGTGGCATTCGCGCCGCTCAGAAAGACCGATCCTACGCCAGTAAATATGGGATCGACGGGGTATTTCGCACTTTTTTTATTCTATTGTTACCGGCAGGCGGACATTTACTCGATGAAGCTTTTCAAATGCCGGGCATTCTGTTCGGTGTCATTTCGGTGGGTGTGCTGTATCACCATTTGCAGTCGATGACAGCGAATGCGATCCGCGCGGGGTGGGGGAATTGGTTCCCGGAATGGATCATGACACGAATTACAGAATGGGTGAGGAGTGAACTGGACAAGAAGACAGAACGGGCCGAGAGCCGAAAGGGGGAATCCAAATCATGAAAATCGTTATTTGGGACGCAGGGCATGGAGGCAAAGATCCAGGAGCAACGGGTAATGGACTGCGAGAGAAGGACATTGTCCTCCAGATTGCTGCCGGAGCAGCCAAACAATTGGAACAACAATATGAAGGTGTGAAATGCATTCTAACACGCAATGCTGACGTATTCTTAGAGTTACAAGAGCGAACGACATTGGCGAATAATGCCCATGCCGATGCACTGATCTCAATTCATTGTAATGCTGGTGGAGGTCAAGGCGGATTCGAATCTTACATCTATAACGGTGCCGTCTCAGACGAGTCGGTTCGATTCCAACAATGTCTACACACGGCGATACTGAACAAGTTGCAGCCATACAGCATCTATAACCGAGGTACCAGACGCGCGAATCTTCATATGTGTCGGGATTCTCGGATGCCTGCTGTTTTAACCGAGAATCTATTTATTGATGTACCGAGTGACGCCGCACGTTTGAAACAACATAACATCATCCAAGCGCTCATCGAAGGTCATGTCGAGGGGGTAGCGAACTATCTCCAATTACAGCGGAAAAAGAAGGAGAACGAACAGACCCATCTAACCCCGCCGATTCCCGAACCGAAGCAAACACCACTATTTGTGAATGGCAACCACGTAACCGATGCAATCCTCATCGAAGGCATTTCTTATGCCCCCGTAAGATCTTTCGCAGAGAATCTTGATGCAGAGGTGCATTGGGATGCAGCGAAGAAACAAATCCATATCTCGAAAAAATAAGAACAAACGTTCCTAATATGTGCTATAATGGTCTAACCAAGACGAACAAGGAGGGACCTCGATTGGAACAAATGATTATCCCTATGTTACAGGAATTGGACCGTAAACGAACGCAAGCCGCTGTCGATGACGCGCTGGAGAAGTATCGATTTTTCAAGACGATTACCTTCGAAGTTAGGGAGAGCAGTATAACGGCTTCATACCAAGAGCGCCTTCATGGATCGACGAATCAGACAAGTGATAAGACGGCGAATATTGCGATTTATAATGTGGACGAGCCGGAGAAGCGTAAACTATATTGTGAACGGATCGAGCAGATCATTGAACATTTGCCGCAGCGGGAGAAGCTGCTCATGACGGAGATGACGAAGAAGGATCGAGTCTATAACTATGTGGTGTACAACCAGATTTTTGATCCTCCGATTAGTGAATATACGTTCTACAAGCTCAAATGGGAAGCGACGAAGAAGCTTGCCTATGCACTCAACATTCAGGTTTGCAAGGGAAGTTAGGACGAGCGAACAAGGTTGATTGGTGGCACGCTGGCGGCGTCCGCAGCGGATATTTCTGTGATGGACAGCCGTCTGAAGCGGAGAACATGCTAACTAACGATTTTCTTGATCACAAGGAAACCCCGGGATACCGCATTAAATCTACATACTTCCATTTCATCTCATATCGACTGACAATACCATTGAAGGGTAGCGACCATAAAACGAAATTTTTGTTGACGAATCGCGAGCGCGAAGTATTCGAGCTGTTGGTACAAGATAAAACAACGAGAGACATTGCAGGGCAATTATTTATCAGTGAGAAAACGGTGCGTAATCACATTTCCAAGGAGATGTGATTTGAAATAGACGGATTACAATCTCCTTAACAAATAGGTTTCGACTAATGCAGCAATTCCTGCGACGGCGAACACCACCACAATCGGATTTAGAACGGGGATATAGTAGAATACAGCAACAACAGCCATTGCACACCATATGCCAGTGCACCAGTGGCAGCTAAGTAGCGTTCCAATCCAATATCGTATTCCCGTTCCTTGAATGCTACTTTCGCGAATGATTGTCCCCTGATCATCGGTCGTGTAAGTCACGGAGATAAATGGTTTCCGTAGAAATTCCATGATATCATCATATACAATTAGATGGGTCAAACGAAACGAAGCCAGCGCCAGAATAAGCAACTCTAACCAGTTCAGTTCGATCAATTGTCATAACCCTCTCTCTTAACGATATGGCAGCTATTTCACTATTTTTATGAACATGTCAATTTCGTCCAACCTCATTGTCGAATCTATCATAGGATATACAAAGATTTGAAATCGGAGGTGACTGGCAAATGTGTTTCTGTCATTCAGTGAACAACGTGAATAAGGGCAAGGGCGTCGTCGAAGTTGTTCATAAAGGCCCAAAAGTACAAGCACCTCAACCTATTGGAGTGACTGCTAGAAAATTACAAGGCGTCGTCGTATTGCCACAGCATAAATAATCGTACTACAAGCTATGCAATCGGAACGGAAGTGTGAAAGATATATCGTCTGTATTGCCGGAGAAGGAAATCGTCCTTCTCCGGTTTTTTTCTGTCATAAGACAATCTGGGTGATCCATATGGTGTACTTGAGGTGATGCCTGGATGGAACCTAAACCAATTAAAATTGTGTTCAAGGAATGTGCTCGAGAGAGTTCACTGGAACAAATCTTGGATGAACTTGTGAAGGACGCCGTCAAAAGAATTGTGATGAAGTATGAGCATATCGTCCTCCAAGATGAGCAATAATCTTTGACTGGGTGGTGTCTAGTCCTATGAAAGACGAAACCGCGATATACGTAAGGGTCTCGACTATGAAGGATTCGCAAAAAGACAGCCCTGAGCATCAGCTGGGAATCTGTGAAGAGAAAGCGAACGCTCTACATTTACATGTGAAATATATTTACGAAGACCGAGATACGGGGACATCCATTGTGGCACGGAATGAAATTCAGAGGCTAATTGCCGATGCGAAACATGGAAGGATTAAGAATATCATCTTTGCTTCACTCTCTCGGTTTTCAAGGGATACACTAGATTCTTTAAACCTAAAGAGAGTTCTCGTAGATGCTCTGGGTATAAGATTAATATCCATCGAAGAAGGGTATGACTCGGCGAAAGATAATGACGAATTGAAATTTCAAATCATTTCCGCAGTGAATCAAAAGTTGAGTGAACAAATTAGCTTGTCTTCCAAACGGGGGATTCGTCAGTCTGCGTTAAAGGGGAATTTTACAGGAAGCATTACGCCTTATGGATACAAGAAAGTCATGATCGGAAATCGTAAGACACTAACCCCGGACGATGAGACCAAATCGGTCGTACAAATGATATACAAACTATATACAACAGATAAATTGGGTGTGAAGGCGATTGTGAACTATTTAAATGAAAAGGAGATACCTTCTCACAAAGCTGGCGTATGGGGGATCTCTAGTGTTCAAAGAATACTAATGAACGAAGTGTATACGGGGAATAACGTGTTTAGTAAATACGAGATGAAGAAGATCTACAATGACATTAATAATATGGCAGACAGGTCTAAGAAACAAGTGCAGCGTGCTAAAGAAACTTGGGAACGAAGTGCCTTTAAGACACATGAGCCAATTATTGAAGATGAGACATTTCATCGCGCGCAGGAAATACGTTTACAACGTAGCGGAGGAGCAAGAGGTGGTATTCGTAACCGAGTGAATCTATTTGCAGGCATCATCTTCTGTGCACATTGCGGGTCAGCGATGGTCATGATGAAATCAAATGGGAGCAAGTCCAGAAAAGAAATTCGAGAATACCGGTACCTTATTTGCTCAACGCGTCGTAGGCAAGGGGAGAAGGGGTGTGTGAATAATCTATCGTTGCCTTACGACAATGTACGTCATGTGATATTAGATGAAATAAGTCAGAAGCTAAAAATAGCTATTCCTATCGAGACAATTGTGAATAACAGCATACAGAGAATCAAGAAGAACAATATTGCAGAAGAAACGAAAGTTAAGGAGACAAAAAGACTCGAGAAAGCCATAGATACGAACCGGAATTTATTATTTCAATTAAGGAAGCAAAAGATGCTAGATGATCTAGACGAACAGCAGTATTCGTATGAAAAGGAAATGTACGAGCGAGAAATAGACAGTATGCAACAACGGTTAGATCATATAGAAGGCGTGAATGAAGAGACACTTAACCTTCATGTTATAAGTGAAGAGATTCGTACGGCCATTCATGAACTTGTTGAGCTTCGATTTGAACATCAGGATCCACTACGGCTGATTCTAATTACATTGATCAAACAAATCACGGTGAATGTTACGGGTGAGATTGAAATCCACACGCCTTTAGCCCTGGTGTGGCAAAATCATGGTGTATTTCAAACCACATTTCCAATGTAATGCAGAAACTCAATGTAAAGGGTCGTTCGCAAGCGGTTGTCGAGTTGATCAAGCTTGGGGAGCTAAAAATTTAGTTAAGCTTGTTATGCTCTAATTGGCCTTCTTTGCCTTTGTTTCCTTAGGGAACAAGGGTGGGAAGGTTCTTTGATTTAGTCCCTTGGATAGTCAATTCTCATAATATCCATAAAGGGAACTTTTATCGTCTCACTTCCTTGTTCAACATGAACTTTACTGGTTCTTGAATCTAAATGGACAATCTGTCCACGAGCTTGTTCTTCCCATCCCCATACCGTAAGTAATACCTCTGATTTTTCATGAAAAGCTTCAGTAATTTGATTTCCTAACTCCTCTAACACAAATTCATCACGTGTTGGACGTTTTGGGATTTTTGTTTTTGCCATTATGTTTTTCCTCCTGATACAGTTCTAATTAGAATAGGTATCAATTGTATCATATTAAAAGATAAATAAGAGCCCCTCGAAATTGCAAAGGGCTCCTTCGCGCGCAGACATAGATAGTTATATGGCGCTATCTGTATCTAGTTCTCTAGTTCGGCCTCAAATCGCCATCTGCATATACTCATCCGGCTTAATCCCCTCATACCGGGTAAAAGCCCGCTTAAAGGAATATACATTCTCATACCCCACCCGAAGCGCGATCGCATCGATGGCGCATTTCTTCTCCCGAAGTAACTCTTTCGCCATTTCCATCCGCAGCCGGCATAGATAATCATAGAAATTAATGCCGGTTACCTCTTTGAAAATCTTCGAAACGTTCGAGCTCGACATTTGGTACATCTCCGCTAGCATCTTCAATGAGACGTCGGCGCTCGTATAGTTGTCATTGACGTATTGCAGCAGTTTGCTGCCCACTTCCATCGTGGACGAGGTGTTCGAATACCGGTTCCGCTCGCAGATCAGCGTACCCACTTCATAGACATAGCTCCACATCGCGGCGGTGTTCCCCGCGTTTATCATACTCGTGAATTGCTTGGCATAGATGCTCGTATCGAGATTGACCTCATGCAGTACGCGGAGCATCGTCTCCATCAACAAGGAGACAAGTCGAACAGTGCTGCTCTCCGACAGCTGCCGTCTTGCATTCTCGCTGCTGATCTCTTGCAGAATATGCATCGACGTATCCAAGTTGCCTACCTTGAGGTTATTGATCAGCTGAACCTCCCAATCGGTCGGATAGTAATAGTCGAGCTCATTCGGGACCGCCTCTTCCTGCATCGTACGAATATGGCCGCGCGAGAAGAGAAGGTACTGCAATTGCTCATGCGCAGCATAATAGGATTTGCTGATGCCGACCAGACCTTGCTCCACCGGGCCGTGCAGGACGTCCAGATGGAATCCGCTGTTCTGCGCAATCTCCGCAGCAATCTCAGAGGCGATGCGTTCGATTAGCCCATCGGCGCCAAAAGGCTGTTCCGAAGATACGATCAATGCTTTATCGGCGTTGGTGATCTCGAAGAGCTCATAGTCAAGCTGCACCTGCTTCATCACGTTCTCGACGACGAGCATCGTAATCATCTCGATTTTACGGATCATTGCCAGCTCGGTCACTTCGTGAATGGCGTGCAGGCTTACAAGCATCGTGCAATAGGACATGTCCTCCGTATAGCGGATGCCGAATTTGGCGAGTCCGTTGACTTGTGGATCCTCTGGAAAGTATCCCTTGAGCAGCCGAAGGAACATATTCGATCTGGCAGCGCTCTCGAACGCAAGCATCGACTGTTGAAGCTCTTGATTCTCATGCAGCAAGCGATCGATCGACTTCTCAATATAGTTGTATTCCGAACTGGCTCCGGCACCAGGCTTGACATCTTCATACCGAACGCCATCCGAGAGTTTGTTCAACAGGGCGCGAAGCGGGCGATAGGTGATGCGAGTTAATATGAAGGCTGAGCAGGTGCCGACGGCGATCGATATTAGAATGGCTAACAGTGAGCTGAATAAATTATGGATCCATACCCCGCTGCTGTCCGTATACGTGACCGCATATTGCCAATCGCTAGATTTCGAGGGCAGCGCTAGGGTATAACTTTTCTCACGAGTACTTTGCTCGCCGGATGATTGCTGGATCTGTTGATAGATGCTCGCTTGATGCGTTGTAATCGATAGTTCCTTAAACTCGCTCCCTGCAAATCGATGCATATAATCCGATAAGTAAGCGCTGTCAATAAAGAGTACCAAGACCGCCCGCGGCCGATTGACGACTTCTAAACTTTGAAGGACAGGGATGACGCGCTTAGGGCTATCCCATAGTTTCAAAGCGGTAGGCTGCATAATTTTGAAATCGTTATTGTCCATCACGGATTTCTGAATGGCCTGTTGTGTGTTTGGGTCAAATACGGTGACATGCGAGAAGAAGTCTTCTGCTTGGAAGTTGCCGATGGAAGAGAGGATCCATTGCTTCTCAGGGAAGATGACCATGCCGAAGGAGAGAATGCCGATGGAATTGACATCATTGTCAAAATCTTTGCGGATCTCAATCATTTTCAATAAGTCGAATTCCTGGTCATATACGTTCGTATTTTGCATAAGCTTCTTCACCCAGGACTTGCTGCTCAACGTTTTGCCGAATTGTTTGAGCTCATTTAACTTGTTGTCGATGATATCTGCAATTCGCCTTGCATCCGACGCGTGTCTGTCATATTGCTGTCGCTGCTCCTCCACGATGTTCCGGTGTACGTTCAAGCTGCTGAAGATGATGATCGGAATGATTAAGATGGCGGTATACGACAAAAATATTTTACGAAACGTACGGTTTCCGAAACTTTTCTTATGCAAATTGCATCCCTCCTCCGGCATGGAATATCGAACTGAATGAATGAAGAAAATGGCAGTCCATCCCGATCACGTGAGGTCTGCCATTTTCCTTTTTTTTGTAACATTACTGGATGCTGTTATACCTGTCAAGCAATTGTTGATCGATCTCAATCAATTGGTCGAGGCCAAGCTTCTTCAGTTCCGCAATATATTGATCCCAGTCGTCAAGCGATTTCTGACCTAAAGCGAGCTTTGTCGCCAGCTCTGAGGAGTAGGTGTTCAGGTTGGTCAGGATTTTCGTCTTCGTCTCCAATTGCTTGTCATCCGGAATCGCCAAGAAGTTATTGTTCATGTTGACATAATACGGCTTGTAGTTAAGCACTTGCAGTTCATTATCCGCTTTATATTTCGGTGCGCTGGCCAGCTCGAATTCCAGGTTGGAGAATTGCACGCGCGGGAAGACGGTATCGCCGAGCAGCATGTTGCCCGTCACCTGTTTGGTTTTCGCTAATTCTTCCGCCGGTCCGTTGTTTAGATATACTTTTGCGCCGTTGCTCTCGACTTTATAGGTCTGTCCTTCAATACCCCAGAACATCAGATCTGCATATTTCTCCGAGTAGACCATATCGAAGAATTTTATGGCTGCCGCGGGGTCTTTGCAATCTTTTGTAATGGCATATTTATTGAAAATAAGGAAGTGAGGCTCCTGCTGCACGGCTGGCGTGATTCCCTCAACAGCCTTCAGCGGCATGAGCGGCAGGAATTCGCCACCGCCTTTAATTGTCGGTTCTTGATAATTCTCCAAATTATAGTCGTGCAGGGAAGCTACTTGATTATCCGTCATTTTCTGTTGATTCTGCTCACCTGTCGCTTCAATGAGGCTTGTATCGAGCACGCCTTCCTTCACGAGCCGCTGCATATAGCGGAAGTAATCCTTAACGCCTTCTTGATACCATGGAGATACGATTTTTTTGTTCTCGACATCAACGGCTGTGATGCCCGAACCTAGCCCGAACCATTGGGCGATCGCACCGGTGAATTGACCTGGATAATTGTAGGCGAGCACTTCGTCTTTCTTGCCGTTGCCATTCGCATCAAGCTCTCTGAATTTCTTGAGCGTCTGCAGATATTCATCGGCTGTCGTTGGAACCGGGAGATGGAGCTTTTCCAGCCAATCTTTGCGGATGAGCATCGTAAGGGAGACCGGCGCCGGATCTTTGCCTTGGTAGGTCTTTTTGTGCAGGTTGCTGAACCAGTACATTTTGCCGTCCGGAGAGGTGGTCGATTTTCTTGCGTAAGGGAACTCTTGGTCGTACATTTTCTTGATGTTGCCGTTGCTGTACTTCTCGATGAGCGGGTTCAAGTCGACCAGCACGCCTTGCTTCGCAAGGTTCAGCACGGTTGTATTATCCAGCTTCGAGACGTTCACGATGTCAGGCAGATTGGACCCCGACGCCATTCTTGTCTTGAGCACCACTTCATATTGTTCTGCAGGGACAAATTCGTTGTCCAGCTCGAGTCCTTCATTCTTCAGCAACTTGTCGATCTCGCCCCATACCGGATAGTTCTCGCGATCATCGTATTTAATATATTTGTTGATGCCGGCGGGTCCGAGCATTTTTAGTTTCGTAACCTTCTGTTCAGAAGAAGTGGTGCTGCCGTTGCGTTCCTGCTTCGTGCCGCTCGCATCATTATCTGTTTTGCTGCTGCAAGCAGCGACGGATCCGACGAGCAATGCAGCCGTCAACCCGGATAGAAATGTTCTTTTCCAAAGCTTCATGGACGAATTCCCCCTATAATTAAATGTTTATGCTTCTATTCTTTTAATGAACCTAGCAGAGCGCCCTTGATGAAATATTTCTGAAAGAATGGATAGGTAAAAATAACGGGCAGCGTCGTAAAGACGATGATGGCATACTTCAATTGAATGTTCGATAACATGTTCTCTACGGCATTTCGGGTATCCTGGAGCGACAGTGTTTTCAAATCTACTGATTGCTGTACCACGACGCGGTATAGATACATCTGCAGCGGATGCAGCTTCTCATTCGGCAGATACACGAGCGCATCGAACCAACTGTTCCAAATGGCGACGATCGAATAGATGGCAATGACCGCGATAATCGGTTTGGATATCGGCAGGACGACTCGGAACAGCATCTGCCAGTGTGAGGCACCGTCAATAAAGGCGGATTCTTTCAGCCCTTCCGGGATCGTCGAGAAGAACGTCCGAACGAGAATGATGTTCCAGATGCTCACCATGCCGGGAATGATGACGGCGAACATGGTGTTGTATAGCCCGAGCTGGTTCACGAGCAGGTAAGATGGAATCAATCCGCCGGCGAAATACATTGGGATCAAGATGAACGCAACAACCCATTTGCGCCCGATCAGTCTGCGTACCGTCAGTGGATAAGCACCGAGCACGGCCATGAGACAATTCAAGAACGCTCCCGCGGATACATAGATTATCGTATTCGAGTAGGCCCACCACATTTTGGTGTCTCGGACAATCAGTTCATAGGAGCCGAGAAAGAATCCTTTAGGGAACCAGAATACGTTCATAGCCGCGACTTCTTGAGGATTGCTGATGGACATGATGATGACGAAATAAAAAGGATACAGTGTAATGAAGCAAATGATGAGTGCGATCACGAGCAAGACGATATCGACAACGACGGAGCCTTGCCGAATTGCGTTCGGATTCCTCTTGAGCGAGGCTATCATCGAACTCCTCCTTACCATAAGGCGTAGTCAGAATATTTGCGGCTTAATGCATTGGCAATGTAGAGCAAAGAGAAATTGATGATCGAGATGAATAAGCCTACTGCCGTACCCGAGCTGAAATTGCCGCCGAGCAGGCCGTCACGGTACAAGTAAGTGCCGATGACATCCGCCGTCTCATAGACCATCGGATTATAAATAAGTAGAATAAATTCGCTGTTCGCTGACAATAAATTTCCAACGGCAAAGATCAACAAGATGAAAATTGTCGGACGAATGGAAGGCAGCGTAATATGGAGCATTTGCTTGAATCGATTAGCGCCGTCCATTTTGGCCGCTTCATATTGATGCGGATCGACGGAGGACATCGAGGCCAGATAGAGAATGCTGCTCCAGCCAAAAGATTTCCAGATATTCGTGATCGTATAGATGGCAGGAAAATATCCAGCCTCTGTATTCAGCGCAACCGTCGACTCGCCGCCGAACAGCTTCACCATCGCATTGATAATGCCGTCCGCATTAATGAAGGACAAGACCATGCCGGCAACGACAACGTTGGAAATAAAGTGAGGCAAGTAGCTTGCCGTCTGTACGAATTTCTTGAAAATACCGCTCTTTAGCTCATTAAGTAGAAGGGCGAATAGAATTGGCACCCAAAAGCCGAAGACAAGCGTGTAAAAACTGAGTAAAAACGTGTTACGCATCAGCCTTCCGAAATAAGGACCGCTAAAAAAATCGATAAAATGCTGCAGCCCAACCCAGTTAGCGCTTTCAAATGAGAAGAAAGGTTTTCCCGGGTAATAATTCTGAAATGCGATGACGATCCCGTACATGGGAATATAGCTGAAAATAAAAATATGCAGCAGGACAGGCAGCATGATCAAATACAGCTGCATATTCTCACGTAAGCGAAAAGAGACACGCTTACCTGGCTGACGGATTGCTCTCATAACCTTCTCCTTTCACCGATCGATTGCGGCATTTCCGGGCCCGTTCTTCCGCATGGATTTATCATAATGGGGAATTTTGGGTGGCAGCAAGCAACATAATTTGAAATGCTGCGCAATATTTTCGGGCATGGCGAGGAGGTATGTAAAATGGTTCGGAAGTAAAAAAATGTATTCCGAAATCAAGAAATGTTTATTGCTTAAATGGATTCGCTGTTCATTTCGCTCTCTTAAGAAAATGCTTGGCATTATTGAAGCAACGAAGTCTAATTATATGAAGTGGCCAGGGGAGCATATGGACAAATGGGGGGACGATGCTACGGTAACGGCCTTTATCAATAACTATGAAATCGGGACCTACAAAGCAGGTAAATTCAAATTCAAAGGCGAAGCCTAATCATCTTTACCATCGAAACGTGGTTGGATGTGGGAAAAGGTAGTACACTGAGAAGTATCGAATATAGGATGGATTGATCGTTAAGTACAAAGGAGATAACAACATGAATATCAAGAATACATTTGAAGTCGCGAAGGAAATGGAAGCACTAGCGGATGGATACAACACGTTGGCTGCACGTGAATCTAGCGAGGAAGCGAGAAACATCTATACCGAAATGACCTATCATTTGGACGAACTGCAATCTAAGCTATTGCAAATTTCGAATTATTACCCGGAGGGGCAAGTGGAGAAGGCTGTCACACTTAAGCGCGAAATCGAAGAGCTTCCTGAGGGCAGCGAGCTTACCTTGTTGCACGCCTATAATAATGAGAATCTAGCACTCGTAGAAGATGATGGGATGGAATTGTATTTGGTTCCGCTCGATGCCCTTGGAGGAGAAGAGTAGATTCGGGATTCTTTCTGTGAAATAAGGGAGGCTACCATGTCTCAATATCTTAATCTAGTTATCATAATTGGACTACTAATAGGAGTAGGTTTTCTACTCCTAACAAGTCGAAGTTCTAATAAGAAGCATACTAACGGTAGGTGGATTGGATATGCTCTCCTTGGAATGACAGTTATGCTTGTCATCGTTGCTATCTTGCAGCATTTCGATGAATCCGCGCACAATGTCGGACACTAGTAGTAGAATGGCTATCCTCAGAATGGAGCTTTAGTCCCATATAGCAAAAAAGCCCGAATCCAATTCGGGCTTTTTGCCATTCCAGTAATGCAATTATTAACCTTGAAGAATAGCTGTCTCAAGCGCTACCACGATCATGTCGTTGAACGTCGTTTGGCGCTCTTCCGCAGAAGTTGCTTCATGCGTGATCAAGTGGTCACTTACCGTGAACATGCCAAGACCTTTGATCTTATGTTTCGCTGCCAATGTATAGAGCGCTGCAGTCTCCATTTCAACAGCTAATACGCCGTATTGGCCAAGCTTCATCATCGTTTCTCTATTGTTATCTTCTGTGTAGAACACATCGGAAGACAGGATGTTACCTACACGAAGGTTCAAGTTCTTTTGTTGCCCGATTTCGTATGCTGTTTTGATCAGATCGAAATCAGCGATCGGTGCGAACGAATACCCAGGGAAACGCGTGTGGTTGATCGAAGAATCTGTACATACCGCTTGTGCGATGAGTACGTCACGGATCTTCACATCCTCTTGGATCGCGCCGCAAGTTCCGATACGGATAATTGTTTTCACGCCGTAATCTTGGATTAATTCTGTCGAGTAAATCGCGAACGATGGAACACCCATCCCGGAACCTTGAACAGTAATGGGTTTCCCTTTATACGTACCTGTATATCCTAACATGCCGCGCACTTCGCTATAGCATTTCGCATTTTCTAGGAACGTCTCTGCAATATATTTCGCGCGAAGCGGATCTCCTGGCATTAGAGCTACGGGTGCAATGTCACCTGGTTTTGCTGCTAAATGTACACTCATCGTAATAAAAGCCTCCTTCGTGATTTCAAGCCATTTGTTTTGAAAACGTTTTACTTCACTACAGTAACATACCTCATTCAATATTTCCGTAACCCGTACCATTCCTTTTATGTGAACTAGATTACAAAAAAACCGTGCAGAGGTTAACTGAACTTCTTGACCATTAGACCTATAATCGAATTGTCACGAGGCTACGCATACCAGATGCGATGCTTCGGAGGGACGTGACCTACGGAATCACAAATGCTGCGAAGCTTGGCGAGATCCGTAATCGTAATCGTCTTTCGTTCAATCGAGATGATGCCCTCATCTTGGAAATCCTTCAACACTTTGGAGATGGACTCCCGCGTTACGCCAATCATATTGGCAATCACATGATGTGTGAGTTTGTAGTCAATAATGTAAGCGGATTCAGTGTCCGTTTCCATTCCAAGGTTGCAATACAGGTCGTAGATGAGGTTGGCAGCCTTCAGACGTGTATCTAGGAAAGAGATATATTGCGCTTTACGATTCAAAATTCGAACACTCTCCACGAGCAACCAATAAGCCCGGCGGAGCACGCTTGGATATTCATCCACGATTTTGAGAAAATCTTGCTTAGTAATAAACCACGTATGAACGGTTTCCATCGCCGCGATCGAGGCAATGCGGTAATCGTCATAATAGATAGCTTCAATCTCGCCGACGACGTGGCCGGGGAAGGCGACCCCATATATGATTTCCTTATCTTCTAATAAACTATACACTTTGATCGACCCTGAACGAATAATGAACACATCGCCATTCTGATCTTGTTCGTAGATGATGACTTGGTTTTTCCGGAATTGACGTTTCTTGAGCATCGGCATGATGCGTTCCACGCCCTCATCGGGCAAGTCTTGAAAAATGGTGATTTGTCTCAAATCGGTTATCATGGGTAGACCTCACTTTCAGGCGGTTTCATGGGATTCAACTTTTTTATTGCAAGCGCCGAACATTTTTCCATGAAATATAGGCAAATATAACAACAGGAGTGGTTACTTATGACTTTCAAACGAATTACGACGATCGTATTAGACAGCGTTGGCATCGGCGAATTACCGGATGCTAATCAATTCGGGGATGTAGGATCCCATACCTTAGGGCATATCGCTGAGCGTGTGCCGACTATTCAATTACCGAACCTTCAGAAGCTAGGGTTAGGGAATATCGCTCCGATCGCTGCAATCCCGCCAGCCCAAGAGCCTCTTGCGATGTATGGTAAAATGGCAGAGACTTCTGTTGGCAAGGATACAATGACAGGTCACTGGGAACTCATGGGTTTAAACGTTACGATTCCTTTCGAAGTGTATCCGAATGGATTCCCAGCAGAAATGATTGAAGAATTTGAACAACGTACAGGCCGTAAAGTGATCGGGAATAAACCGGCGTCTGGGACGGATATCCTAGTCGAATACGGCGAAGAACAGATGCGCACGGGCGCATGGATTGTCTATACGTCAGCCGACAGCGTATTCCAATTGGCTGCACACGAAGACATTATTCCGCTCGATGAATTGTATCGCGCTTGCGAAATTGCTCGAGAAATGACGTTAACTGCTCCTTACGCAGTGGGACGTATCATTGCTAGACCTTATGTAGGAACGCCGGGTAACTTCACCCGTACACCGAATCGTCATGACTATGCACTTAGCCCGTCTGGACCAACTGTTCTTAATGCATTGAAGGATCATGGACTTGATGTCATTGCTGTAGGTAAAATAAATGATATTTTCACAGGCGAAGGCATTACGGAGTACACTTCCACGAAGAGCAATGAGGATGGTATTCTTAAAACAATTGAATATATGAAGAAAGATTTCCATGGTATGTTGTTCACGAATCTGGTTGATTTCGATTCCTTGTACGGACATCGCCGAGATCCAGCAGGTTATGCTGCATGTCTTGAAGAGTTCGATCGCTATGTGCCTGAGATCCTCTCCACCATGGGTGAAGATGACCTGTTAATCATAACAGCAGATCACGGGAATGACCCGATTCATCCGGGAACCGATCATACTCGTGAATACGTGCCGGTACTTGCATATAGTCCGAAGTTCCAAGGGAAGACAACGACGATTGGCGTTCGTTCGACTTTTGCCGACTTGGCAGCGACGATTGCAGCGAATTTCCAAGTATCCTTCGATACACACGGTAAAAGCTTCTTATAGTCATCCGATATATTGTTCTACTTGTTCATTATGACGGCGGGGCGGCGAAAATTCAACTTCCTTGAAGTGCTGTTCTAGCCAAATGTCCCTGCTGTCAATGAAATATATAAAAATAATTCTTGGAGGGTCGATCTACATGAAAAAACGAATCAATCTTATGCTCGTATTCGTCTTGATGGTGTCTATGGCATTAACAGCTTGTGGTGCGAAGAAGACGGAAGAAGGCGGCGCAGCCACGGGTGAAGCTCCTGGCGGCAAAAAATTGAAAGTCGGGATGGTTACTGACCTTGGTAGCGTGAATGACAAATCATTCAACCAGAACGCCTGGGAAGCTCTTCAAAAGTTAAAAACTGACTTCGGCTATGATGTAAAATACTTGGAGCCTAAACAAGATTCCGACGTAGAGCCAAGCTTGAACCAATTCGTAAAAGGCGGTTATGACCTGACTTGGGCGACTGCTTTTACACTCGATGATGCGGTAACAAGAATCGCGAAGGAAAATCCAAACGCGAAGCTTGGGATTATCGACTCCTCCATCGAAGTGCCTAACGTGGCAGCGGTTTCGTTCAAAGAACAAGAGGGATCCTACTTGGTGGGGGTTATCGCAGGTCTTATGACGAAGACGAACAAAATCGGCTTTGTCGGCGGGATGGAAATTCCTCCAATCCAACGTTTCGCCGCTGGTTTCCGTGAAGGGATCAAGGCAGTAAACCCTAACGCGAAATTCATCGTCAACTACACAGGTCAATTTACACGTGCTGACATGGGTAAATCGGCAGCAGCTACCATGTACAACGACGGCGTGGACATTATTTTCCATGCATCCGGTTTGACAGGTAACGGCGTATTTAACGAAGCCAAAGAGCGTGTTGCTAAAGGTGAAAAAGTATGGGTTATAGGTGTAGATAAAGACCAATCCTTGACTTTCGGCGATGATGTAACATTGACTTCGATGATCAAGAAAGTTGACGTAGCGGTATATGAAATCTCCAAACAACTTGCTGAAGGTAAATTCCCAGGCGGTAAAGTTACTCAAATGGGTCTAAAAGAAGACGGTGTAGGCATTGCTGATACATCGAGCAAGAATGTTCCGGCGGATGTATTGAAGAAAGTTGAAGAGTACAAAACAAAAATCATTAACGGTGAAATTAAGATTCCTGAGAAATAAACGATTTTTGTTGTGAACGAGAAGGCCATCCTTTGCATTCGTGCAGAGGATGGTCTCTAAGATTCATGATTTCTGGCAGTAGGTAGCAGGAAGGAGAACGTCTAATGGCGCAGGCTGAAACGGTGCTGGAGCTTAAGGGAATAACGAAGCGTTTTGGTGAAGTAGTTGCGAATGAGGATATAAGCTTTGCGCTTAAACAGGGTGAGATTCACGCATTGCTCGGCGAGAATGGTGCGGGCAAGTCAACACTGATGAACATTGTATTTGGGCTATATCAGCCGACAGAAGGTTCAATTTGGGTAAGAGGTCAAGAGGTACAGATGGATACGCCGAATAAGGCGATTGAACTGGGGATCGGGATGGTCCATCAGCATTTTAAATTGGTACAACCGTTCACAGTAACGGAGAATATTATACTTGGTATGGAGCCAAAAGCAGGCTTAGCAACAGATATGAAGAGCGCTTCCGCAAAAATACGACAATTATCGGAGCAGTATGGACTCAATGTCGATCCATCCGCAAAGATTGAGAATATTTCAGTAGGGATGCAGCAACGGGTTGAAATTTTGAAGACGCTTTATCGCGGTGCGGATATTGTCATTCTAGATGAACCGACAGCCGTTCTCACGCCGCAAGAAATTACCGAGCTGCTCGCGATTATGAAACGCCTGGCAAGTGAAGGCAAATCAATTATTATCATTACGCATAAATTGAAAGAGATTATGGAAGTAGCGGACACCTGTACGATCATCCGTCGTGGCCGCGTTATTGATTCGGTTGTTGTTAAAGAATCAAGTCCGCAAGAGCTAGCCGAGAAGATGGTTGGTCGGGAAGTTCGATTCAAGACGGATAAAGAGAAAGCGCAACCACAGCAAGCGATTCTCTCGGTCAAAGATCTGAAAGTTCGCGGCGACAATGGACAAATGGCGGTTAACGGTCTATCCTTCCAAGTGCGCGCGGGTGAGATCGTCGGGGTTGCAGGGGTAGATGGCAACGGTCAAGCGGAACTCATTGAGGCATTGACAGGTATGCGTCGTTCTGATTCAGGCGCTATTGAGCTTGATGGCGTCAATATTCTGAATAAATCACCGCGTATCGTCGGACAGTCCGGGATGTCGCATATTCCGCAGGACCGACACAAACATGGTCTAGTGCTAGACTTTACGGTGCCTGAGAATTCCATTCTTCAAATTTATAATAAGCCTGAGATGAACAAAGGCGGATTGATGGATAGCAAAGCAGCGCAAACGCTTGCAGAGAAATACGTGAAATCCTTCGATATTCGGATTCCAGGGTATGATGTACCGGTTCGGGCGATGTCCGGGGGGAACCAACAGAAACTGATTATTGCACGGGAAATTGACCGCCGTCCGAAGGTGCTGATCGCGGCACAACCAACGCGGGGATTGGATGTAGGTGCAATCGAGTTCGTGCACAAAGAGTTAATTGCAGAGCGCAACAACGGGAAGGGCGTATTGCTCGTATCGTTCGAGCTTGAAGAGATTATGAATGTAGCAGACCGCATTATTGTCTTGTTCAATGGTCAAATTGTAGGGGAAACGTACCCAGATCAAACCAATGATCAAGAGCTTGGACTGATGATGGCAGGCAGACGACAAGGAGGGGATTCCAATTGAATAATGTACGCAAACTCCTTCGTTCCGATTCGATTTGGATTCCGGTCTTATCGATTATTATCGGGATTTTGATTGGCGCGATTGTCATGTTGGCCGGCGGGTACAACCCTATTCTCGCTTATCAATCCTTGATTGAGAAAATTTTCGGAAGTCCGTACGACATCGGTGAGACGCTTCGCCAAATCGTACCGCTCATCTTATCAGGTCTTGCTGTTGCCGTAGCTTTCCGCGGCGGCATGTTCAACATTGGGGTCGAGGGACAGATTGTGATGGGTTCACTCGGTGCTTTGTTGGTCGGTAATATGTTAGATTTGCCGCCAATCCTTCACGGGATCGTAGCGATTCTTGTCGGCGCATTGTTCGGCGGAATCTGGGGCGCACTTGTTGCGATTTTCAAAGTTAAACGCGGCTTGAACGAGGTTATCTCCTGTATCATGTTGAACTGGATTGCCTTATACATTAGCCATATCGTAATTAAGACATTCATGGCGGAGATGGGAACTTCTCGTTCGCAGCCGATTCATGATTCGGCAAGTATTCAAATTGCTTGGTTGTCCGATCTATTCGGCGGCGCACGGATTCACTGGGGATTCTTCATCGTCATCTTCATGTTAATCGGGTACTACTATTATTTGAACCGTACAAAATGGGGCTATGAATTGCGTGCGGTTGGTTACAATAAGCATGCAGCTGAATATGCGGGGATGAACGTATCGAGCATTGCCATCCGTACATTCTTCATCTCGGGTGCGATTGGCGGATTGATCGGTACTTTCGAAATTCTAGGCGTGTTCAAATACATGGCGATTGCACCGAATACGTCAGGTATCGGGTTCGATGGTATCGCGGTTGCATTGCTGGGTATGAACACTTCGGTAGGCGTACTCTTATCGGGTACATTGTTCGGAGCGCTCTACTATGGTGCGCAAGGGATGAGCTTTGGTGCGGATGTTCCGCCAGAAGTTATTCGGATGGTAATTAGTATTATTATCTTCTTCGCTGCAGCACCGGCCGCAATCCGGATGTTCTTGAAGATGTTCAGACGCAAACCGAAGCGGGAGGAGGGGTAGGACATGGATATTCTAAGCAATCTAATCAACGGGACGTTCGTGTTCGCCACAGCATTAATCTTTGCTTCACTCGGCGGGGTAATTGGAGAGCGTACGGGGGTTATCAACTTGGGGCTTGAGGGCTTCATGGTATCCGGTGCTTTCTCAGCAGCCGTCGCTACACATTATGCGGAGACAGCAGGAATGGGTGGGGCTTCGCCATGGATCGGCTTGATCTGTGCGATGGTCGTTACCTTAATCTTCTCAGGCATTCATGCACTTGCTTCAATTAAGTTCAAGGCGAATCAGGTTATCAGCGGGATTGTCGTTAACTTGCTGGCTGCGAGCTCAACCTTCTTCATGGTTAAATTGTTATTCGATGGTGCAGCAGAGACACCGATTATCGATCATGTATTTCATAAATGGGCGATTCCAGGTCTGAGCAGCATTCCGTTTCTGGGTAACGCGATCTTCACGGCTTATCCAACAACGTATATCGCTCTGATCCTCGTAGCCGTGGTTTGGTTCGTGATGTATAAGACACCGCTTGGTCTTCGTATGCGTGCTGTAGGGGAGCATCCGGGAGCAGCTGATACAGCGGGTGTCAAAGTAAACCGTATCCGTACGTATGCCGTGCTTGTCGGCGGATCGATCGCTGCGCTTGGCGGTGCGACGATTGCCTTGACAGCAGGAAGCAGCTTCGCACAAAGTACGATTTCGGGTCAAGGGTTTATCGCGTTAGCAGCGGTTATCTTCGGTAAATGGAATCCCGTTGGTGCATTTGGCGCTTCGTTATTCTTCGGTTTTGCGCAAGCACTGAAGGATCAGGCACAAATCTACGATTGGGCGAAAAGCATTCCGACGGAAGTATTCTATATGCTGCCGTACTTGATGACACTACTCATTCTCCTCTTCGCCGTTGGACGCTCAAGCGGACCAAGTGCGCTTGGGGAACCGTATGATCCGGGTAAACGATAATTCGATTTTTAGTAATGAACGCCTCTTATCCTTAGGATGAGAGGCGTTTTTGTGTTGCCTGTATATAACCCGAACCCCTCTGTGAATGAATTGCAGTAATTGCTGCAACATCAGGGCATAATCAGTTTTGTCCATCATATGCTGATAATACAAGTATATAGCGATAACGATAAGGCAATGGCGCCTTGATTCATGCGACTTCGGAGTCTTCCGAATGGATTGTATGGAGCATGGCGTTTTTTTGTCTTACGTTTTCGAGGTCCCCACGTTATCGTCAGAATGCAGGATCGGAGTTGAATGCTTGTTATGGATAAGCCCATTCGAGCTGTACCGCTCGCCGTTCGCGTGATCCCGAATGTAGATGCAGGCTTGGCAGCACAGCTGGAGCTACCCCCTACAGTCCGCAGCTTGGGACTGATTACATCAACGATCGATGACGTCGGTTATACGGCAATCGATGAAGCGACGAAGCGTGCAGATGTGGACGTCGTCTATGCGAAGTCATTCTATGCCGGATCAGGCCATGCCTCAGGGCCGCTATCTGGTGAATTTATCGGGATGATTGGCGGTGCGAGTCCGGCAGAAGTGCAGAGCGGCCTCTCTGCCGCCATTGAAGTGATGGATCGTGGCGCATGCTTCTACGCGCTTAATGCCGAGGCGACGCATGCCTATTATGCGCATGTCGTCTCTCGAACAGGTCGATACTTATCACGCATTGCGGGTATCCGCGAAGGTGAGCCACTCGCCTACTTGATCGCCCCTCCGCTCGAAGCGATGATCGGATTGGATGCGGCCTTGAAGGCGGCAGATGTGAAGCTGCAGACCTTCTACGGTCCACCGACAGAGACGAACTTTGCAGGCGGACTTTTAACAGGTAGTCAATCGGCTTGTACAGCTGCAGCGGAGGCGTTCCGTGCTGCGGTACACGACGTTGCACGTAACCCACAGTACATGCGATGAGGGTAGAGGAGGTAGCGTATGAGCGGTAAACATGAAGCGTTAGGCATGATCGAGACGTGGGGAATTCCAGCCTTGATCGCTGCATCGGATGCGGCCGCCAAAGCCGCAGATGTACGTGTCGTTACGCTGGAGAAGGCGGATGCCGGAATCGTCACGATCTATTTGGTCGGGGATGTGGCTTCCGTTCGAGCAGCGGTTGATGCAGGGCAGGAAGCGGCAAGACAAGTCGGCAAGCTGTTAAGTGCGCATGTCATTGCAAGACCGGATCTGCAGGTGCAAGATCGGATCTATCCGAATCCGGAGTAAGGAGGAGACCCTATGGGATTCGATATTGATTTACAATCCATACAAGAAGTACGTGATGCCTTACAGCGTGCGAAGGCTGCGCAAGCGCAGCTGGAGGCGATGAGCCAAGTGCAGATCGACGCCGTGATTGCGGAGATGGCAGGCGAAGTCCGGCGGTCTGCTTCAGCATTGGCCGAGCTTGCCGTACAGGAGACAGGCTTTGGCAACGTGCCGGATAAAGCGGCAAAGAACTTGTTCGTGGCCGATTCGATCTACCCCGCCATCAAATCGATGAAGACGGTTGGGATCATTCATCGGGATGAGGAACGCAAAGTATGGGAAATTGCGCAGCCTGTTGGGGTTATTGCCGGCATCGTACCGTCTACGAATCCGACCTCAACCGTCATGTTCAAGGCGATGATCGCGCTCAAAGCACGCAATAGCATCGTATTCAGTCCACATCCGGGGGCGAAGCAATGTTCCTTCGAAGCAGCGTCTCGGATGCAATCGGCGGCAGAACGGGCAGGCGCACCGCCGCACATCATTCAATGTCTCGCACTTCCAACACTAGAAGCAAGCAAAGAACTCATGACGCATCGGGATACGGATCTGATCCTCGCCACGGGCGGCACCGCGATGGTAAAAGCCGCTTACAGCTCTGGCAAACCTGCATACGGCGTCGGTCCTGGCAATGTCCCGGTCTACGTACATCGAAGTGCAGATGTGGAGCAAGCAGTATCGCGCATCATTCGCAGCAAGACGTTCGATTACGGTACCATATGTGCTTCGGAGCAGGCGTTAGTCGTTGATCAGGCTGTTAAATCAGCGATTATCGATGCGTTCATCCGTCGTGGGGCGTATATGCTATCTCATGCGGAGAAACGAGCGATCGAAGGACTCATCCTCCGAAACGGCGGCCTGAATTCGCAGATTGTCGGCAAATCTCCCGAAGCGATTGCTGCACTCGCTGGCATCACAATTCCGGTTCACACGACCGTATTCATCGCGGAGGAAGAGGAAGTCGGCAAGCATGCCCCTTTTTCAATCGAGAAGCTGTGTCCAATTCTTGCGCTCTATACGGTGCAGGATGAAACGGAAGGCTGTACGTTATGCAAAAAGCTGCTCGAGCTGGGCGGATTAGGTCATACACTGGGGATTCATGCGACGGATCTTCAAGTGATCGAAGCGTTCGGTCTGGAGAAGCCAGCCTCACGAATCGTCGTCAATTCGGGAACGACTTTCGGCGGCATCGGCATGAGTACGGGAATCTTCCCCTCCTTAACGCTCGGCTGCGGCTCGTATGGCAATAATATTACGTCCGACAATATCGGCCCACAGCATTTGATGAACGTGAAGCGGGTTGCTTTTCACATG
This sequence comes from Paenibacillus sp. EB106-05-06-XG162, assembly GCF_058791655.1. Classification (NCBI taxonomy): domain Bacteria; kingdom Bacillati; phylum Bacillota; class Bacilli; order Caryophanales; family Paenibacillaceae; genus Paenibacillus; species Paenibacillus sp. EB106-05-06-XG162. The sequence continues at coordinate 349,220 of NZ_JBYTDT010000003.1, read as the reverse complement.
CAAGACATTCCTGAGCGAGAATCCGTACAGCCTGTGGCAGTCGGCACTGATCATGATACGAAGCCAGCAATCAGCATAAGCCGGGAAGATGTGATGGAAATTGTAAAAAGAGTGCTAGCCGAAGTAGAGCGTTCATAGAATGGGGTAATTGGCTCGTCCGAATTGTAAAATCGCGAAGGAGGCGTGTTAAATGGCTGGAGAAATGTCGGCATTAGGCATGATTGAGACGAAAGGGTTAGTCGGAGCGGTGGAAGCCGCGGATGCCATGGTCAAGGCAGCGAATGTGAAGCTGATCGGGAAAGTTCATGTCGGTGGTGGACTCGTGACCGTAATGGTTCGCGGCGATGTTGGCGCAGTAAAAGCAGCAACCGATTCGGGCGCAGCAGCAGCGGAGAAAATTGGCGAGTTAATCTCGGTTCATGTCATTCCGCGTCCACATTCGGATATTGAGCATATTTTGCCTAAATTAGAAGGGTAGTAAGATGCGATATGGGGATTGTGACTGAATCGAGCCTAAGGGCGATGCTTCCGTCGGGAATTCCGAATCCGTTTAAATTGGAGCCGAATGGGAAGCTGACGCCGGCAGCCGCAGATTTTCTGAAATCGAGAGGGATTAAGGTCAGGATCACGAGTGAGATGGACGCATCACGATCGAGCGCAGCATTTCCATTGATCCCGGTTGGGGTATCGAACCGCCATGTTCATTTGTCAAAGCTGCACATGGAACAGCTCTTTGGCACGGGCGTGTCATTGACACCTGATCGTCCTCTATCTCAGCCAGGTCAATATGCGGCGATGGAGAAGGTTACTTTGCGCACAGCGAGAAGTGAAATTCGAGGCGTTCGCGTGCTCGGACCTACCCGGGAAGAAACACAAGTAGAAATATCGCGTACAGACGGGTTTCAGCTTGGATTGCAGGCGCCGCTCCGATTATCTGGCGATACGGCGAATACTCCCGGAGTCACGCTCATTGGCCCCGCAGGGCAAGTACATCTGGATCATGGGGTGATCGTCGCCAAATGCCATGTTCATATGTCCCCCTCCGATGCTGCTGCTCTTCGAGTGAAGTCTGGCGATACCCTTATGCTGCGAACGCTGCATACGCAGGGGAGACCCCTTGTTTTCCCATCTGTGGCGGTACGTGTGCATGAGCGATATGTGCTTGATTTTCATATAGACATGGATGAGGCCAATGCGGCAGGGCTGCATACGGGAAATCACGTTGAAGTTATTACACCTTGAAGGGGAAGAAGGCGATTCCATTGGATCTGACACAAACGGTGGAGCAGCTGGTTCGCGAATTGCTGCGATCCATGCCTAAAGCCGATAAGCCGTCTCCGCAGGTCTTGTGTATTCTGAATGATTCACGTGCGGCAGACCTCTATCTGGATCATTTCGTGACGCTGAAGCAAGCAGGCGTTGCACATGATTTGCTCCTGCTCGATGGCGAGGCTTCCGGTTGGATTGGAACACAGTGCATTGAGTGTACAGGGGCGGGCAAATGCATCGCGATGGACGAATTTGCACCAGCGCCGATCGAGCTGCCACAGCGTTATGCGGCCATTGTCGTTCCGGAGCTTGATCTGGACCAAGCTTCTCGCATCGTTTACGGCTTGAAGGGGACCGTTGTCTCCGAGCTTGTGCACGCGGCTCTGCTCATAAGCAAGCCCGTCTTCATCTCTTCGGATGGGAGCGGGATTTCACGGGCGAACCGCCGTACTCTGCAAGTCACCGCATTGCCGCCTGGTTACGACAAACGTTACCGTGCAAAGCTGCGGGAGCTGCAAGAGATTGGTGTTCTCCTGGCGGATTTCAATCAATTAGCTGAGCGGATCATCGCTGCGCTGCTGCCGGAGCAGACCGTTGATTCACCGCTGGAGCAGAAATCGGGCAGTGCTGTGTTCGAAGGAAAACTGCTAACGGCTTCGGAGGCGGCACGGCTGCTTAGTCATCGTAAGGGTCATGTGTTATCCGTTGCAAGAGGGACACTGATCTCGCCGCTTGCCCGAGATGTCCTTCGGGAACATAAGGCTGAGCTTCGGTTCGTAGATGAGGTGAAGAACGATGTTCCTCGGTAAAGTGCTCGGCAGTGTCTGGGCGACACATAAGGAGAGCGGAATGGAGAATCTGAAGCTCATGATTGTTCAACCGATGAATTTCAAAGGGCAACCGCAAGGCAGTACCGTGATCGTGGCTGACCGGATCGGTGCGGGTATTGGGGAGAATGTGATCGTATCGCGTGGGAACCCGGCGCGGATGCTCTTCGATAATCGAAGCGTGCCGATTGATGCCATTGTTGTCGGGATTGTCGATGCCTACGAACTGTCGGATGAAGTTATCATGTTCCATGAAAGTACAGGAGAGGGAGGGGAGACGAATGAGTGAACAGAAGCAGCGAGTCGTGCAGGAATATGTACCTGGCAAACAGGTGACCCTCGCGCATGTAATCGCGAACCCCGATCCTATCCTCTATACGAAGCTGGGGCTCCATGATGCCGGTGCGATCGGTATCCTCACGCTGACGCCGACGGAGACGTCGATTATTGCTGCGGACATTGCGACGAAGGCTGCCGATGTCGCGCTGGGTTATTTGGATCGGTTCACAGGATCACTTGTGATCACGGGCGAAGTGGCTGCTGTGGAGATGGCGATGGAAGCGATCAACTCTTTTCTCTCCGGCAAGCTATTATATACTCCCGCGTTATTGACGAGGTCCTGATATGGTGAAACCCAAAAAACGTGCCATGTTGATCGGATCCGTGGGCGCTGGCAAATCGACCCTGCTCCAAGCGTTGTTCCAAGATGAACTACCGGCGCGTAAGACGCAGAGTTTGGAATTTCGGGATTGGATCATCGATACCCCTGGCGAATACACGGAAAATCCGATGTACTACCGATCCTTGATGGCGACCTCATTCGAAGCGGGGCTGCTCCTCATTGTACAGGATGCGACGGCAAGACATATCGCGCTTCCACCAGGATTTGCAGGTGGGTTTCCGATTCCAGCGATGGGCGTCATTACGAAGATGGATCACCCCGAAGCGGATCTGATTCGTGCGGAATCGCTCATTCGCATCGCACTGCCGGAAGGGGAATTATGGCAGACGTCTTCCATCACAAAGCATAATATTGATGCCTTGCGTGGGCGCTTGACCTTCCTTCTTACCTAATCCATCTCATTCTTGGCGCTAGTCATTGTAGAAAGGGGAATCTGTCGGATGTCATCACAGACGCATCTTCAGAAGCTCTGTCTTGAGCATACGGAACTACGGCCAGAGGATATCCAAATCCTCGGAACGCTGGCAGCTCAGCTTCCCATGATGGCAGATTTGTCTCAAGCGGACCTATTCATTGACTGTCTATCGCGAGATAGAGAGTCCGCAATTGTCGTGGCTGAGGCGAAGCCGACGACGGCATCAAGTCTATACCTTGGCTCCGTCATCGGACAATTCGCGTACGCCCAGCATGAACCTGCCGTCATGTATTGCTTGCTCTCTGGCAAGCCTGTGACAGGGTCACGAGCGATTTCACAGGAGCAGAAGGAAATGCAGCAGAACGTCGTTCCGATTCAGAATCAACAGGGCCAACCGATTGGCGTGTTGATTCTGGAGCGTGATATTACGCACGAGGTACAGCAGGAGAAGAACGTCGCTTTCCTGAAGGAGAAGACGGAACAGCTCGGTAAAACCTTGCTGCATCTGGCATTACAGGAGGATCGGACCACAGGCTTGATGCATGAAGGAATGATTCTGTTCGATGCAGAGCGGCACGTAACCTATTCGAATCGGAGCGCGGAAGCATGGCTGATGAGACTCGGAATGACGGAAGAGCTCGAAGTCAGACGATGGCTCACATCGTTATTGCCGAAGGAACGGAATGTGCTCCAGAATCAAATGCTGACCCATGAAGTAGTGAGCGGAACGTACGCACTAGAGGTCAAGTCCATGCTGCTCTATGAGGAGGGCCATCCAGTCGGCGGTCTGCTGCTCATCCGGGATTTGTCGGAGCTGAAGGAACGAGAGAAAGAGCTTGTACTCAAGTCCGCTTTTATCCAAGAAATGCATCATCGGGTCAAAAATAATCTCCAAACCGTCGCAGGACTTCTTCGGCTGCAAGTGAGGCGTACGCAGCATGAGGAAGTCAAGCAGACGTACCGGGATATGATTCAACGGATGAACAGCATCGCGTTGATCCATGATATTTTGGCGTATAAAGGGCTGGATCAGATTAATCTGTACGAAGTTATCCATCGCCTCTGCCCGATGGTGATTCATTCGCTTACGGCGCCAGATCAGAACATACGCTGTGAACTTCCGGTGATGGAGACCTTGTGGATCGAGCCAGAACAAGCTACCACTCTAGCACTCATCGTGACGGAGCTGATTCAGAATAGTATCAAGCACGGCTTTGGAGACGCCATGAACCAGGAACCGATCATTACGATAACCCTTCATCAGTCGGATGATATGGTCACGATGGCGCTTATCGATAATGGGGCGGGTATTCATATGCCAAATAGAGAGACGAGTGTCTCAGCGACGGGCGGGCCCCATTTTGGCTTAAATATGGTACGGACACTGGTTCAAGGGCAGCTGAACGGGACTTTCCGCTTCGAGGGTATCGAGCACGGGGCGGTCGCAGAGCTGCAATTTCCGCTATCGAATGGGGGGAGGGAATCGGAATGAATCATGTTGCAGCGACAATAAAAACGACCTTGATCGTCGACGATGATGCGCTCATTCGAATGGATTTGCGAGAAATGCTCGCGGAGTACGGATACGAGGTCGTAGGGGAAGCGCGGAATGGGGAAGAAGCGATAGAAATGGCGCATCGTTTACAACCGGGACTGATTCTTATGGATGTCAAAATGCCCGGACAGAGCGGAATTCAAGCGGCAAGACGGATTCATAAGATGAGTGACCGCTGGCCGCAAGGCTCTCCTGCTGTCATACTGCTAACCGCTTATAGCGATATGACTTATGTTGAACAAGCGAAGGAAGCGGGCGTTACGGCTTATCTCGTGAAGCCTGTAACAGAGGAGCGACTCATCCCAGCGGTTGAAGTTGCTTGCGGGCAGCGGGCACAATTCTTGCGAGTGAAGCAGGAACTGCAAGCGCTTAGACAGTCTCTAGAGGATCGGAAGTGGATCGAACGTGCGAAAGGCAGATTAATGACGGAGCGTGGTCTCATGGAGGAGCACGCCTATTCTTGGCTGCGAGAGCAGAGTATGAGTGAACGGATATCGATGGCCGGACTAGCGATGCAGATCGTACAAGAACCGTTGAATGATGTCCCGGAAGGGTATAGGGGCCATAGCACAATGGGAAGGAGCGTCCTATGAGACCGGGCCGACGGGAAGAATGGCTTACCAGCGTGGGGATCGACGTCGGAACAAGTACAACCAAGATGATCGTCAGCAGGTTGCGGATTGCCCGCATGTCCAGCACTTTTGCACTTCCGCGGTATGCGATTGTTGAACGCCTTATACAGTACGAGAGCCCGGTAATTACGACCCCATTGATCCAGGATCAAATCGATGAGCTAGCGATTGGTGAGTGGGTGCGTGAACAATATCTCGTGGCGAATATATCGCCGCAGGATGTGATGTCGGGGGCGGTTATTTTTACAGGGGAGAGTGCTGGGAAATCCAATGCAGCCCCCTTCTTGCAGCAGATTGCGGAAGACTCCGGCGCCTTCGTGGTTGCGACAGCGGGGAGCGACTTAGAAGCCGTGCTCGCAGCGAAGGGTTCGGGGGCTGAAGCCTACTCCAGGGAGAGTAAGGACATCATCGTCAATGTGGACATTGGCGGTGGGACGGCGAATGCTGCTTATTGCTATCGCGGCAACGTCATCCACACCGTAACCTATCATGTTGGCGGGCGCCTGATCCGCCTTGAACCGGATGGACGTATCCAATATGTTGCGTCGGCACTCGAACCCTGGTTGCGCATGAACGCGTTCCAGCTCCGCGCAGGGGAGCGATGCACATACGATGATCTTCGCGCCATCGCTGCGGCATTGAGCCGAAGTCTTCTATCCGGATTATCCGGAGCTCAAGGGCTAGCAAACGGGGTGGATCCTGCTGCAGAACTTCTTCGAATCGGTCGTGAGAAAAGCCGCCATAAAGCCCCTCCGATCTATACACGCCTTATGGTATCCGGGGGAATCGGCCAATGGTTCTATGCGAAAGAGGCATCTCCGCGCAGCTTACATGAAGTTACAGTACACGGCGACATGGGTCCACTGCTCGCGAGCGTACTGCGAGAAAGTTGTGATCAAATGGGGATTATCACCGCTGTGCCCTCCCAGACGGTTCGAGCGACGGTGCTCGGGGCCGGGATGCAGAGTACCGAAGTAAGCGGATCTACGGTCTACGTTGAGGATGATATTTTACCGCTTCGTAACGTACCGATCATTCAGCTTCCGCCATTGGATCGAACAAGGACTTACGAACAATGGATGGCTACGTTTGGTACGTTTTTTGAACAAGCAGCCAAGTGGTATGGTGGATTATCAGGCTCCATCGCTTCCGGAGAACAACGAAGTCAAGAGATGGGGATTGCACTTCCAGCGCTCGAGCATCTTTCTTATATGGCGTTTGACAAGCTCGCGGAGCAGTTAGCCGCGCAATTTCGCACCCATTGCCCGCATGTGGAGACACTCGTGCTGGTCTGTGAGCAGGATATGGCGAAAGCTTTAGGGCATCGACTGCGTCTCCTGTTACAAGGCCATCCCAAATTGGTCTGTATTGATCAGATTCGTGTGACGCATGGAGACTATGTCGATATTGGGCTGCCAGTACAGGATAGAGCGATTCCCGTCATGGTGAAGACACTAGCCTTCTAGAGGTAGTTCAAATAGAGAAAGGAGGTGGCCCCAATGAAGATGACCATCCATTTACTTGGCAGAACCTATCAATTCGCAAACCTTAAGGAGATTATGGCCAAAGCCAATGAAGAGAAGTCCGGGGATCAACTCGCTGGGATTGCGGCTTCGGATAATAGTGAACGGATGGCAGCGAAGGCGGCGCTCGCAGATGCATTGCTCTCAGATATTCGCAATGAGCCCCTCCTTCCGCCAGAAGAGGATGAAGTCTCTCGCATTATCGAGTCGCAGGTGAACGAGAAGATCTATACGGAAATTCGCAATTGGTCGGTTGCGGAACTGCGCGAATATCTATTGCACCCGAAAACGACACAGCCGGAGATTATCCGAATGAGTCGCGGCTTAACGAGTGAGATGATTGCGGCAGTAGCGAAGCTCATGTCGAATCTGGATCTGATGCAGGCGGCATCGAAGATTGAAGTGCTGACGCATTGCAATTACACGATTGGGCAGCGTGGCGTACTGTCGGGCCGGGCGCAGCCCAATCATCCGACGGACGATATTCTCGGGATTAAGGCAGCACTCTATGAAGCACTCAGTTATGGGATCGGGGATGCTGTAATTGGAATTAACCCGGTGATCGATACGACGGATAGTGTTCGTGAAGTGATGAAAATGACCAAAGAAGTCATGCAGAAGTGGAGTATTCCGACACAAAACTGCGTCCTCGCGCATGTCACGACACAGATGAGAGCGATTAAGCAGGGGGCACCAGCGGATATGATATTCCAGAGCCTGGCAGGGACGGAAGCGGGTAATAAAGCCTTCGGTATTCATGAGCAGCTGCTCGATGAAGCGGATGATCTAATTCATCGTGACGGAACTGCGGCAGGGCCCAATCTATGGTATTTCGAGACGGGGCAAGGATCAGAGCTCTCAGCTGAGGCGCATTACGGCATAGATCAGGTGACGCTTGAGGCCAGATGTTACGGATTGGCGCGCAAGTATAAGCCCTTTCTTGTGAACACGGTGGTTGGATTTATTGGCCCAGAGTATCTCTATGATAATAAGCAGGTCGTTCGGGCGGGTCTGGAAGATCATTTTATGGGCAAAATGCATTTGCTCCCGATGGGGGTAGACGTCTGCTATACGAATCATATGAAGGCAGATCAGAACGATATGGATAATCTCGCGGTGCTGCTTGCTGCAGCTGGGGTGAATTATTTGATTGGCGTTGCTATGGCAGATGATTGCATGCTGAATTACCAGTCGACTAGTTTCCATGACATTGCGACTGTACGCGAATTGTTCGGGAAACGCCCTGCGCCGGATTTCGAACGCTGGCTGGAGGATATGGGGCTGATGCAGAACGGTCGACTGACTCCGTTAGCCGGTGATCCGACGTTGTTCATGTAACGAGCTTAAGAGTCTAATCGAGAGGAGGAACTCGGATGAACGATTCGAGCACGCTCAATTGGCTAGTCGATCAAGTGATGAAGGCGCTGGAGAAGAAGGTGGAGGATAGGGAATCCAAGCCTCATATGATTGCTGAAGCTGCAACCTCTTATGAAATGTTAGCTCAATCTCACAGTGGCGAGCTGCCTTCAGACCATTCGATCGATGAAGTGCTTCCTCATAACATTCCCGAACCTAGATGGGCAGAAGGAATGGAGGAGCTGCTCGCGAGCACGCCGGCGCGCATAGGCGTCTGGAGAACGGGAACTCGGCCGCTCACTTCAACCATGCTGGCACTGCGTAATGCACATGCGGCTGCGATCGATGCGGTGTTCAGCGAAGTATCGCCAGACCTTCTGCAGGAGATGAATTTGTTCACCGTCGAGACGCATTATGGGGACATGGAGACCTTCCTGCGCAGACCGGATAAAGGCCGTCGGATCAATGATGAGGGAGTCGCCCTCATGAGAGAGAAATGTGTGCACAGACCGCAAGTACAAATTGTCGTGGCAGATGGCCTCAGTGCAAATGCCATAGAGAGCAATATACGTGACGTATACCCCTCCTTAATGAATGCGCTTGAGGTCTATGGCTTATCCTGCGGAACGCCTTTCTTCGTCCGAGGCGGGCGTGTAGGCTGCATGGACCACATTGGTGAAATTCTACAGCCCGAGGTGCTCGTTCTGCTCATTGGCGAGCGTCCGGGTCTTGTCTCCTCTGAATCGATGAGCGCTTATATGTGTTATCGCCCTCATGCCGGAACGGTCGAATCCGATCGTACCGTCATCTCGAATATTCATCGCGGCGGAACCCCACCGATTGAAGCGGGAGCCCATATGGGCACCGTGCTGCACAAGATGCTAGAGCAGCAGACCAGCGGCATCAAACTCATCATGTAGCGATCCGAATCCACGTGTGAGGAGGTGAGAAGATGAACTTGATTCTCGGGATTTTATTGGTGATCTTAACCTGTGCTGTCATTCTCGGTATTGTATTGCTCGCAAATCGCAATATTCGGAATTATGACGAGAAGAATCACGAGAACTTCTTAAGTTAATGGTATGAAGCGGAACTGATAAGGAGGGAAATCCATGAGTCAAGTCTCAGAACAACAACGGCAAGAGGACAAAAAAGATTTGAATCGATTCGGTTATGCGCAAGAATTATTGCGTAGTATGGGCGGGTTCTCGAACTTTGCGATTTCATTCTCGGTCATATCCATTCTCACAGGAGCCGTCTCCTTATATGGACATGGACTGCTCTATGGCGGTCCAGGGATGATGGGGTTTGGATGGCCGCTCGTTGCGCTCTTCGTCATCTTGGTCGCTGCTTCGATGGCAGAGCTTGCTTCAGCGATTCCGACGGCTGGCGCATTATATCACTGGGCATCGCTGCTCGGAAATAAGCGGTGGGGTTGGTATACGGCTTGGATCAACTTGATCGGCCAGATCGGTATCGTGGCAGGAATCGATTATTCGGTTGCCTTATTCGCCGATCCATTGCTGGCTTCCGTGTTCGGCTATACGTCGAATGATACGACGATACTGATCGTCTTCGCGATCATCCTGCTCAGCCATGGGATCTTGAACCATGTGGGAATCAAGCTGGTGGCGAAATTTAATGACATTTCAGCTTGGTACCATATCATCATTGTAGCTGTACTGGTTGTAAGTCTTGCCTTCTTCACGAACTCAGGGCTGAAGCCGCTTGATTATATTTTTCAAGTCGGACAGACGTTCTCCGATAAGCCTTATGCCTTTGCATTCTTGATCGGACTCCTACAGGCGCAATGGACGTTCACGGGTTATGATGCTTCCGCGCATACGATTGAAGAGACGATCAATCCGCGGATTCGCGCGCCATGGGGGATATTCACATCGGTTGCCTATTCCTTCGTCTTCGGATTTATTATGCTCGTATTCGTGACGCTATCCATCCAAGATGCAAGTGCGGCAGCGGGGGCGAGCAATGCATTTATCTATGTCATCACGGAAGCGCTTGGCGGTACGTTCGGCAACATTCTCCTCTGGCTCGTGACACTCGCGATGTGGTTCTGCGGCCTATCTTCGATTACCTCGTTCTCTCGCATGATGTACGCATTCTCCCGCGACAAAGGCATGCCGTTCAGCAAGCAGTGGGCCGAGATCTCGCGTAAATTCCGCACACCTGCAAAAGCGATCTGGCTTGCCGTCATTCTCTCTTTCATTCTCGCTGCGATTGACTATATTCTGAAGCTCATTAATCCAGATAACACCGTTGGGACGATTGTCTTTATGACGGCGATCAGCGTCGTAGGTCTCTATGTCGCTTATGGGATTCCGATGCTGCTGCGCTTAGTCGCACAAGCCAAAGGCAAATTCCAGCCGAAACATCTCGGACCGTGGAACCTTGGCAAATACGGCCGACTCATCAATGTTATCTCCTTGCTGTGGATCATCTTCATTAGCGTCTTGATGGTCATCCCGCCGAACCAGAACGCAGGATATGCGCTGATTGGGATGTTCATCCTGCTGATTCTGATGGATTTGCTCTATTACAACAAGCACTTTGAGGGGCCACAGGCTGCGTTGAAGACATCGATGAAAGACATCCTTAAGCGAGAGAAGGAACTTGAAAGCTAATATGGATGGATAGCTAGTAAAAGAGACCTTCAACTATTCGGATCATAGTTTGGAGGTCTCTTTTGTGTTGTTTTCTTATTTGACAATCATCACAGCACAATGGGCATGCTGCACAACTTTATGACTGACGCTGCCGATGAACAATTCGGAGAACAAGCTCAGCCCGCGGCTGCCCATCACGATAAGATCAGCATTCTCTTCTTTAGCTTTATTGACGATAAGTTGTGCGGGATCACCAGTGTAACACTCTGATTTGTGTGAAATGCCTGTCCCGACAATCAACTTCTCCGCATCTGCCAGAATTAGACGGCCTTCCTCCTCTTGCAGGGCAATGAGATCCACGCCGATTGCCACTTCATTGATGGAGATGTGCGGATTAATATGCAGGAGCGTGATCGAGCAGGATGCTTCGTTCTGCGCGAGCTGTATGGTATGCTGCAAGGCGAGCATGGCATGCTTTGACCCGTCGATTGGAACAATAATATGTTCATACATGGTGATTCCCCCTTTAGATTGATCAGAATAGGTGGACCCTATGCAGGTAACTGCATTCGATTAATGATGAGTTACTGCGTCGTCGATGCCAGCGAGATGTCTGCGTCTTGCGATTAGGAAGAAGACCGCGATCAGAACCATCGCGCCGCCAAAATAGAAAGGAATTCGGCTGTTGAACCATTCTGCTAATTTACCGGCTAGGAACGGAGCTGCAGCACCACCTAAGAACCGTACAAAGCTGTAAGCGGCAGAGGTAATTGAGCGTTCAATCGGTGCAGATTCCATGACCGCTGTGGTGATCAATGTATTGTTAATACCCAGGAAAATCCCGGATACGATAACAGCGACAATTACAACCTTCGGCGTTTCAGCCCCAATACCCATCACAATAAGCGTGAGAGCGAACAAGGTTAACACGATGCTGATCGACTTGATCGTACCAAGCCAGCGCTGGAATTTCGGTGCTACGAATACGGAAGTAATGGCGAGCAATAGTCCCCATCCGAAGAAAACATATCCAAGTCCATGTTCATCAAGCTCCATAACAAAAGGTGCATAAGCCATCAACGTGAACATCCCGAAATTGTAGAGGAATGCTGTTACGCCGAGCGTGAGCAGCCCTGGGTACGTAAGAGCTTTGAATGGAGCAGACAGCGGAATCGCTTTTTTCGGTTTTGCGACATTCGGCATCATGAATAGGATGAAGATGAGTGCCAGAGCCATCAGACCGCTAACGCCGAAAAATGGACCGCGCCAGGAGATGGAACCCAGCTCTCCACCTAGCAATGGTCCGACCGAGATTCCTAGGCCTAGTGCAGCTTCGTAGAGAATAATCGCTTTGGCTGTACCGGATCTGGATAACCCGACAATCGCAGATAATGCCGTTGCAATGAACAAGGCGTTGCCAAGTCCCCATCCGCCGCGGAACCATACGATGCTGCTAATGGCATTAGAGCTGCCCGCGAGCGCTGCGAAGACGATAATCATGAAGATCCCGGTAATTAGTGTCCATTTCGTTCCGAGCCTTGAAGAGACGAAGCCGGTAATGAGCATGGCGATCCCTGTCACGAGGTTATAGCTGGTGAACAAGAGGGACACTTGACTTGGCGTTGCATGCAATTGCTTGGCAATCGCAGGTAGAATCGGGTCGACAAGACCCAATCCCATGAAAGAAATGATGCTGGCAAAGACAATGGCCCATACGGAGATAGGCTGGTTCAACATCCCTGCGCGCTTTTCAATTTCCTGATACTGTGAATTGGATGAAATCATACATCAAGCCCCCATAATTTTTCGTTGTACCAATACAATGACCAATTAGGCAAGAAACAAATCATAATAATTGGATTATTTTACATCTACATGTATAGTGCATCAATATATATGTATTATACATCTATTTAATGAACTGTCAATATGGTTTGAAGGAACTGCCGAATTTTGTTACATTAAGCGAAAGAGAGTTTAAGAAGCAGGTGATGAATGATGGAACAGAAGCTGATGGATACGATGGATTTCGAATTAGCGATGTTGATTCGTAGAGCATTATCGGTACAGTCGGAGATGCGTCTTGGGAAATTAGACCGGGCGGCCTATCTGCTGCTCTATTTATTGAAGAATAAAAGTCCGATGGGGATTAAGGCGATTGCTGAGGAGCTTCGACTCGACGGCTCAACGATCAGTCGGCAGATTGCCTCCATTGAGGCGAAAGGTTATGTAGAGCGGCTCCCGGATCCGAAGGATGGACGAGCTAGTCTGATTCAGATTACTTCTGCGGGAATGGACGAGTTTATGCTTGCCAAAAACGCGCGTGTACAACGCTTCGAAGAAATTTTCGAGAGCTGGACGGAAGAGGAAATGGTACAATTCACTACGTATCTGGCTCGATTGAATCATGCGGAATAAATAATAATTTTTTATAAGAGGATTGTGTGTGCAGAAGGGAATTGTTGGTATGAGTGAGTGGTTTGAACAAAGTTTTGGCGAGGACTACTTAATCGTCTATAAGCATCGAGATCGTTATGGGGCTTACGAGGAAGTGCAGCAAATGATCAGTTGGCTTCATCTGCCTGCTGGGGCCAAGGTGCTCGATCTCTGCTGTGGGATGGGAAGACATTCGAACGTGCTTGCAGACTCTGGATACCATGTGACGGGCGTCGATTTGTCGGAGGTCCTCTTAAGTGAAGCAGAGGCGCAAGATATCGAACAACGTGTGTGCTGGGTTCGTTCAGACATGCGCTCGATTCCTTTAGATGGCGGATATGATGCGGTGGTGAATTTATTTACTTCTTTTGGATATTTCGATTCTGATGAAGAGAACGGCAGGGTACTTCACGAAATTAAACGGATGCTGGCGCCGGGAGCGCCTTTCATTATCGATTTTCTCAATCCGTCTTATGTTAAGCGAAATCTTGTCCCTTATACAGAACACAAAGAAGACGGGCTGCGCATTGATCAATACCGTAAGATTGAAGCGGGTTATGTGAAAAAAGAAATTGTTATTACAGATGCGCAGGAATGCGTTCGCCGATATCATGAGCGTGTGAAGTTGTATCATCTGGATGCATTTCGATCGATGCTGTCGGAAGCCGGTTTACATATTGAACAGATATACGGCAATTATGATGAGAGCGTCTATGAGGAAGATACATCACCAAGAATGATCTTCGTTGGCCGTGGATAGGAGAGATCGGAAATGACAAATCAGGTTGTGACATCAGAGTGGGGAGAAGATCTGATTCAAATTCAAATCCCGCTGCCGAATGCACTCAAATGGGTTAATAGCTATCTGGTGCGAGGTTCTCAAGGATATACGTTAATCGATCCGGGACAGCATACAGCGGATGCGCTCGAAGCTTGGCGTGCTGCAATGTCGGAATTAAACATCACAATGCAAGATATTGAGCGAATTGTACTGACCCATCATCATCCGGATCATTATGGTCTGGCGGGGTGGTTCCAGGTGCAGACGGGTGCGCCGGTCTATATGACAGAGATAGCTCATACGCATGCACAGATGATGTGGGGGAAGGATCAGGCGGCCACCGCCGCGATGGATCAACTGCTCGCGCATCACGGGATGGATGCTTCTATCCGTGCTGAGATCAAGGAGCATTTTGACAGCTTCATCGCTTATGTTTCTCCGCAGCCAGAGGTTACATACCTAGAACAATCGAACATTCGACTAGGGGATCGCGAGTGGCAAGTGATTGTGACGAATGGACATGCATCAGGGCATGCTTGCTTCTATCATGAGGCTTCACAGGAGATGCTCTGTGGAGATCAGATCCTGCCGCAAATTTCGCCAAATATCAGTTACATACCGGGCAGTGACCCCCAGCCGTTGCAATCATTCATGGAGAGTTTGAAAATGCTGCAAGCCTATGATGTTGAGATCGCTTATCCGGGGCACCGGCATCCATTCCGTCATTACCAGGAACGTATCGTGGATCTGCTCACGCATCATGAGGAACGGTTAGTGAAGTTTGTTGAATTACTAACGGAGCCGAAGACGGCCTACGAATGCTGCAATGCAGTGTTTAACGCCAAATTGACCGTTCATCAGCTGCGGTTTGCGATGTCGGAGACACTTGCCCATTTGATTGAGCTGGAACGGCGCGGACTTGTGCGTGCCGAGGAGAATACCGAAGGATTTATCGCGTATAAGAAAGCTTAATGCATGCTTGAAAACCCACCCGGGGATAGCATCCCGACGGTGGGTTTTTCGTTATCTAACGTTTGCTTTTAAATTGCTGATCCATTGCTGATGGAATTCAGATTCTGTACGCTGTAATACACGTGGGAAGTCCGTAGGATTGCGAATTAGTTTGTTAAGTGCATCGATCCCGTATTCCTGAAGAATGTATTCCACCAATAGATAGGAGAATTGAAATCCTCCCATCGTTCCGAAATCCCATGAATCGTCGTTTAATGCTTGGAGTGTAGGGACTGCGTGGTTGTTAATCGCATCATAAGTCGTGTTCTTAATATATTCGGGCGTCATTTGCTTGGCTTCAAAGCCACCGATGCCTTGTCGTAACCATTTGGGCGCGAGCGGATTGATGTCGCTGATCAACCACATCGTAAATAAATGTACAGTGGATTTCAGAATCGATTGATACGTATGCTCAGGTCCTGGGTTCAATGGAGACACGATCTTTAATATGTTATGGTCATAGGTTCCCATGAACCAATTTGGTGCATCCGTTTCGCCTACAGCTTGATGGAAAGTAGGCAGATCCGGATAGATTTCGATCACGATTTTCTGGGAAGGTTGATGTCGATAAGTTGTAGTAATCCGCTCCACTTGACCTTTAAGTTCATCGAATAAATCTTGGTATACCTTTTTCATCGCATCATTCTTGCTGGACGCTTCGCTTTTATTCACAATCGATATCAGTTCTTGAATAGACATGATTGTAATGTCACCCCATTCTTTTAATTCTTTTTTTAGTTTCTCTAAGGCACGATAGAGCCTGTTCTTAACCGCACTTTCGCGCATCCCGATAATTTTGGATATTTCCAATAAGGTACAGTCGACGAAAAATCGTAAAGATATGATCTGTTGGTCTAATTCATTTAATTTGGCTAATGCAGCACTAATATCAATGCGGATGTCGACATCCTTAGCCATATCGAGGGAAATCGATTGGGACTCAAAGTCGATAACTTCGTGTGCGATTTCTTTATTACGAGATCTCGTACGATACTCGTTTTTCACAATATTCTGGGCAATTTTGAATATCCAAGTGAACAGACTGGCGTTGTCTTTGAATAAATGGAAGTTCTCCATTGCTTTCAAGAAAGCTTGTTGCGTCAAGTCGTCGGCTACCGCCGAATTTGTCTTCACTGCGATATAATTGCGAATTCTCTCGCGATATTGATCATAGATGGCTTCAAATTGCTGGATGTGCTCCTGCTCCTCCGGAAGAACAGGGTTTTGCGATTTGTCTTGAGCTCGTGACACCTGAAGAACCTCCTCTTGAACTTACAATTCATTAGACACCACTGGCACGTAAAAAGCCACATCCATGTTCTATGAATTTCAAAATCCGCAGACCTGTCACCAAAGAGACATAGTGACTGGATTAAAGTTACAGAAAACGTAGTGACCAGCCAAGACAAAAAAGAGCTCAGCCCGACGGATCGCTCTTGATCATGTATGCCTATGTTGTATCTGTGCACTGTAGATACGTCAAATACGCTTCTATTAGGAGCTATACTGGATTGCAGCAATATAGCGGGGTCAAACTGTTCTCAAACCTTGCATCATGTCTAAAATTACTGCGAGATCCATCATAGAAGTTCTATCGTAGCTATTATGACTTCCTACAATGCAAAACTCCAAGATAGAGGCGTAGGAGTAGGAGTGGATAGGTGCGAGAGCAGGTGAGGTGTAACGCATGCCGCCTTCATCCATTACTATATAGAAAACGCCTAGCGGCGCCCTTTAGGGGGACAACGCTAGGCGTTAATCATGCTTTTAGGCCAAGAATGCTCTTAGCATCCAAGCATGTTTCTCTAGTGTTCCTTTGATACCGAGGAGCATATCGGAGCTCGCTTCGTCCTCTGCCGCTTGAGCTACTTCCATACCATGCTGTAATTCAGCGATGACGACTTCGAAGTCGTTCTTGATAGAGGCAACCATTTCTTTGGCATTTTCTTTGCCCGTTGCTTCTTTCACGCTGGAAGTCTCAAGGTACTCACGCATTGTTGCAATTGGAGCGCCTTGAAGTGTGAGGATACGTTCAGCAATATCATCGACATACGTTGCCGCTTCGTTGTAGTACTCTTCGAATTTCTCATGCAAAGTGAAGAATTGATCCCCTTTGACATACCAGTGGTAGTTGTGCAATTTCACGAAGAGAACGTTCCAGTTCGCTAGTTGTTTGTTAAGGACCTCGACGACTTGATTATTATTTTGTGTCATGTGTAATCTCTCCTCTTTTGAATTTATTACTAAATTAGAATAATTCTAAATAACCTGTGAATTCATAATAACATACCGCGCGATGTTTGGCTACCCCTATTCCGAAGTTTGTGGATTAGGTTTGATTTTGCCTTCCGCAATTTCTTTCTCAGCCTGCTGTCTGTGGGCAATTCGGCTGCTCGCAGCAGCGGCGATCGCGCCAACAATATCATCTAAGAAGGTATGGATCTGACCATCATGTTTATCGTTGAGCTTCTCCAAGATCCCTGGCTTGAGCTTGTCCACATAACCGTAATTCGTAAAGCCAATGCTTCCGTATACATTGACGATTGAGAAGGCTAGAATTTCATCGACCCCATAGAGGCTCTCATCGTTGCGCACCATTTCTTGAAGTGGAGAGAGTAATTTGCCTTCTTCGGCGAGCAGGTCGAGCTGAATGCCAGTGAGGACAGCATTCTGAACCTCGCGTTTGGACAGCACCATGTTGATGTTCTCGATACACGCCTCCATCGTTAAAGTAGGGAAATATTTCTGTTGCAGGAACAGCACGAGTTCACCGATTTGTTCGACGGTTACCCCGCGCTCTGTTAGTAATCTCCTTGTTGCTTCCGCGACCTTGGTGCTGTCGAGACTATAAGGCGTTGTGGAGTCTTCCATATGTAGTACACACCCCGATGTTGTTTTGGATTCCTCCTTATAGTATACGCGAACCGTTATTTTCATCCGTATGAAAAAATATACATTCATGCGAATAGATTTGGACAAAAAGTAGTTATATCGCACGAGGGAGGCTCGTATACATAGTAGTACAAGTAAGATTAAACCGTTTTAAGGAGGAAATCGTAGATGCTTATCCACAAATGGCTTCGCAATTTGGCTCTTGGGGGACTTATTGCTGTACCCTTAACACTGTCGGGCTGCGGTCTATTTTCCAAAGAAGCCAACGAGAAGATTGATGCTCCCCCCGCTGACGTCGAAATGCACATGATGAATGAAACGGACACCTTAAACGTCGTCAAGCCAACAACTACGAAACCGCAAATCAAAAATGGACTAACGGTATTCTTGAAGGACAGCAGCGGCATGCTCGCTCCGATCACACTGGATGTACAGGTGAAGAAGGGTGAGGATGCAGTGAAGCGGGCGCTTGAAATGATGGTTGAAGACAATAAAGATAAGAAGTTGCTGCCCGTCGGCTTCCAAGCTGTACTGCCTAAAGGTACGGTCGTGAAGAATATTACACGTGATACTGAGAACAAAATTGCGACGGTGGAGTTCTCCCAGCAATTCGCAGATTATAATGTGACGGATGAACGTAAAATTGTTGAAGCGGTCACATGGGCTGTAACCAATGATCCGAGCATTCAGAAGGTCCAATTGAAGCTTGAAGGGCAAACGCTGAACGAGATGCCTGTCGATGGATTGCCGATGGATGAGCCGATGACGCGTGAGATGGGGATCAATCTGGAGATAACAGATAATGGGAATGTGACGTATATGAACTCGATGCCGGTCACGGTCTACTTCTCCGCGGTATCACCGGATAATGTGCAATATTATGTTCCGGTTACGCGCCTGATTGAGCCGTCGGCGGATATCGCGGCTGCTTCGCTGGAGCAACTTATCGTTGGTCCGCATAACTCGGATGCGCTTGAACCCGTCATGACGCCAGAGACGAAGGTCAAACAAATCGAGCGGACGAAGGATGGCACGACGATTACCGTCGACCTGACGGACTCGATGTTCGAAGCGAATCAGAAGACGCCTGCCGAAATGCTGCAAGCCGTGATTTTAACCCTTACTGAGAATACGGCGGCGAAAAAAGTTCAAATTAAAATCAACGGTGAGACCAATGTCGTAGGTGATGACAATCAGAATTATGGCAAGCCTGTAACGCGTCCAACTGGTGTGAATGGAATGAAAGCATAAATCGAATGATATAGCCTGTAAACAAAGGGGGATGCGAATCCCCCGCTTTTTGTCTTTACTTTTCCGGCTGTAAAAGGTGCTTTTCCGCAGGGTCTTTGGTAGAATAAGAAAGTTATGTTCATAACGAATACAGGCAAGGTTCAAAATAGAGGAGGTTGCTACATGAGAATAAACGGACGAAAACAGGATCAGCTTCGGACGGTTTCCATTACAACAAATGCGAATAAATATGCTGAGGGCTCTGTCCTTATAGAATTTGGAGATACGAAGGTGATCTGCACGGCGACCGTCGATGAGAAGGTTCCTCCTTTTATGAAGGGGCAAGGCAAAGGTTGGATTACGGCGGAGTATTCCATGCTTCCGCGTGCAACCCAAACACGTAATCAACGCGAATCTGCAAGAGGCAAGCTAACAGGACGTACGATGGAAATCCAGCGTCTGATCGGCCGTGCATTACGCTCTGTCGTAGATCTTCATGCACTTGGCGAACGTACGATTACACTCGATTGTGATGTTATTCAGGCTGATGGCGGCACGAGAACGACTTCGATCACAGGATCATTCGTCGCGATGGCGATTGCGATCAATCGGATTGCGGAGCAGCATAAATTAGCCAGATTCCCGATTACAGATTTCCTCGCATCCGTTAGTGTTGGGGTGATTCAGAATGAAGCGCTGCTCGATTTGAACTATGAGGAAGATTCCAAAGCGAAAGTCGATATGAACGTCGTCATGACAGGAAACGGCAAGTTTGTTGAGCTGCAAGGTACGGGTGAAGAAGCACCGTTCTCTCGTCAAGAGTTGAACCAACTGCTGGAGCTTGGTGAAATAGGCATTCTGGAGCTCATCGAGATACAGAAATCGGCATTAGGTCCCGTTATTTCCGCGAAGATTGAAGCTGTGGCTGCAGCAGTACGGGGGTAACGAACACCATGACTCGCATTGCTCAAGATACGATTATCGTTGCAACAAGGAATAAAGGGAAAGTGAAGGAATTCGCTCATGCTTTTGCTGCCATCGGCAAACAGGTGAAGAGCATGTACGATTACCCGGATATCCCGGATGTTGTTGAAGATGGAGAAACGTTCTTCGCGAACTCCTATAAGAAAGCGAAGACCGTTGCTCTCGCTCTTGGCGTTCCGGTTCTAGCGGATGATTCGGGTCTATGTGTCGATAAGCTGAACGGAGACCCAGGTGTCTATTCTGCACGTTATGCGGGCGAAGGAGCGACCGATCAAGCGAATAACGATAAGCTGCTGCATGCCCTTGGCGAATTGACAGAGGGCGAGGATACGGAGCAATCATTGCTTAGTCCTGCGCAGTTCGTCTGTACGTTGGTTCTCTTCGATCCAGACACCCAAGAGCATGTGGAGGCATCTGGTCAGGTTGAAGGCTGGATTATTGCAGAACCGCGTGGTCTTGGCGGATTTGGATATGATCCACTATTCTTCCTGCCAGCGTTCGAGAAGACCATGGGAGAGCTCACGGTGGATGAGAAGCAATCCATTAGTCATCGTGGCAGAGCATTAGAGCAATTACTTAAGAAGATTGAGAAATAGCACATAAGATCAACAAAAAAGCTAACTTTACGGCGTCTTGAACCGGAGGTTAGCTTTTTTAAAATATAAGAATTTATAAGTTTCACGGATAAACTGTTCTTATATTTCTCGCTTAAACGCTTACGTCCTTTGGAAGGACGCCGAAGGAGTTTATGCTTGATGCAAATTAACGGTTGCGCAGGATCGATTTGATGCGGCGCTTGTTGATTTGATACAGCGTGTAGGTGCGCAGCAGCTTGGTCTTTTTCCGATCGTGATGATTGAAGATACGGATGTGGTAATTCATATTGATCGTGTCGGACCAATAGAATTTATAGTCCTGATCGCCGGGTAGAAAATCGATCTCGTTCACATCTTGCTCAAGAAAATGCTTGATGACTTGGTTGGAAAGGATAAGCCCAATACCATATTTGGGATAGTCTTTGGACGTGGCTGACAGGTACAGGTATACTTTGTGCGCATGCTTGACAGAGATTGCGATGGAAACGATGCTGCCGCTGATCTCCATGTAGGAGAATTGCACGCGGTTGCTCTGTTCAAGGTGCGAGATGATATCTCTCAGGAAAGCAGTCTCATTGGGGTTTTGAAATAAACTATCCGGCCATCGCTGCTGATGGAGGACAGACAATCTGTCCCAGAGTGCATCAGAATAGGAGGCATTGCAAACGATGCGGACGGTGTGCTCGCGGGATAATTTGCGTTCCTTACGTTCAATCTCTTTGATCTGGTTCTTATCTATTTTCATTTCGGCATAGGGTTGGATTTTCATGTAGGGGGAGACGGACAATGGCCGAGTCAACACTTCGAACTGCTCCCCTAGGGTCTGTTCCACCAAGGCGGTTATCGGATTGCGCGATTGGAAACTGTATAGGTCAATCCAATCCCACTCCTCCTGATGGGTTGTGAAGGCTTTGGCAATATGTTTGAGCAACTTAATGTAGTGGTATTCGCGGTGTAGATAGAAGCTGTTGTTCTCGCCAGTACCGGAGACAATGCATTGCAGCGATCGTACCGAGCGCCACTTCAGCTTTTGTGGCACGATACATAGAGGAGCAAGCGCAACCCAGCGATCCTGATCGGTGACGACCACAACAAATAATTGTGCAGTGGGATGAAGCATATGATGAAGATACGCGCTCATCCATTCCCATGTCGCGAAAATTTCCGGCTGCTCCAGATGTTCAATTAATTCCTTCCACTGCGTCTCGTACTGCGACAAATCTTCTCTATTCCGAATGACCATCGTTTCCATCCTTCAACACCTCAACCTACAAAATCTTAATTCCTAGTAATTACGCGCTAAATCCATGGAAATCCTGCCCCTTGCCGTCATTCGACAAAAGTTCCTATTATACGCCAAAGAGGCCAGGAGGCATAGAAAAACCAGCTAAATTGTCAAAGTCCGTAGGACAGTGCAATTAGCTGGTCTAAAAGTTCGTAGGGATGAGTGCTATGTACGTTTTATCGCATTTGCTATAAGTGCGGCATAAGCCTTGGAACCTTGTATCGTGAGATGTACGCCATCCTCGCTAAAATAACTATCATGGTGTCCACTAGCGGAGTACCAATCAATGAGCGTGACGTTCGGCATGGTACTTGAAACGTCCTCGAGTGCCGTATTGACGAGACGCTCCCATTTGCGCGGCACCCTCGTATTCACAAGGAAGATATGATCCACACCGTCAAGGGAATGAAGGAACGATATCAGTTGTTTTTTGTTGAAATTCCCGTTCGTGCCGAGGCCGATCACAACCTTATTGCCGAGTTGATTATTTTGCGCGAGTTGCCCTAATACATTTACAGCTTTGGACATTTGGCGTCCGATCTCTGCATCCACAGAGATGCCAGGAAGTAGTTCTTCCAGATAAGGTTTGCCATCCAACATAACCGAATCACCGATGGCCGTTACATCGCTCCACGACTTGGAGGCTGCATCTTTCGTGGATGTATTCTTCTTCTTAGGAGTGGATGGATGTTGTTGTATCGTTTCTGTACCTTTCGTCGAAGTGCGATCAGACTGTTCTTCGGTTTTCTCTTCGTGTGGCGTATCAACAGGACCGAGCGATGGATTCGGCGGCAATGGCCCGAGTAGATCTTCAGGGTTACTCTCTGAGGCATTGAAATGTGAATCTGGAATGACTGTCCCTGAAGTTGCAATCGTCGTTCCGCTGAACATGCCAACAAAGAATATAATTCCAACCAAGCAGGAGCTTGCGGATACAATCCACTGGGATCTGGAGATCCGGCTCCATTGCCAGCTCCGCGACTGAAATTGCTTCCATTTTGCTGTAATAGCTCCACGACGAATTGGTTCTTCGATGTAGCGGTAAGAGAGTGCAGCTAGGATGACACTGCCGATAACTTGCATGATGGCCAGCAGCACATTGAATCCATCGGTGTCCACGGCGGGTTTCGTTAATTCGATGATCGGAAAATGCCACAGATAAATGCCGTAAGCTCGAACGCCGATCCAGCGCAATGGTGTCCAGCTGAATAGTTTGCTCAACAGCGTATCGGGTCTTAGCAGCGCAGCGATGAGTATCGCTGTCGTGAGCGCCACAGCTACGAGTCCGCCCTCATAGATATAATCCTCGAATTCATTCATCACACTGATCTGATAGAACAGAATGATCAAAGCCCCTCCACCTAGGAGGTTCAGCAATTTTCGGCTCGAAGCGGTCTTGATTTGTGACCATTTCTTGCTTGGCAGGAGCATGGCGAGTGCAGCGCCGATGAGAAGACCGAATGCCCTCGTATCTGTTCCATAGTATACGCGGCTGGGGTCATTCCCAGGTTCATACATCCATGCCATTGCAATTGCAGATAAGGCGATGAGCAAAAGGGTGATACCTACGCAATGAATGCGTTTGGGTGTATATCGTAAGCCGATGGCTAAGAGCAGTGGCCATACGATATAGAATTGCCCTTCAACCGCGAGCGACCAGAGATGGACGAACGGATTCGGAACGCCAAATCGATCGAAATACGATACTTCATGGAATATAAGCCACCAATTATTCCCGTACACGGTTGTGGCGAACACATCTCCGCGAAGCGTTCGCAGTAAGTCGTAGTCTGTGATGGTAATCCAGGCAACAACCGTAACTATCATCACGGCTAACGCGGGGACTAATCGACGAAATCGACGGTACCAGAAGCGGCCTAGATGGAGACCTTCAGACGACCGCTGTGTGAGCAATAAGTCGGTAACAAGGTAACCGGAGAGGACGAAGAACATGTCCACACCGAGGAATCCCCCTGGGACCCATGGAATATCCAAGTGATAAGCAATAACGGCGATAACGGCAAGGGCTCGTAATCCATCCAGTCCTGTAAAATAACGTTTCGTTCCAAGAGTCTTGTTAGACATAAATGACGACCTCTCGATCGATATTCATGCGGAGCAGAAGGTTCACTACTTTTATTTGATATATAGTCTGACGATGCTTGTCAGATAACTTTAGGTAGTTATGTATTGCATTCTTCGTACGGGCTCGACTCACGTAAATTCTTCCTTTCCATTCCTGCAACAATATGAAATCCCCCCGGACTGATTCAGATCACGGGGGGATTTCATGTCCGCAAGATTTTCCGTCATCATGATGTAAGTGCAATGCTGCTCATTTTCTTATGTATGTACTCAAAAAGCCTGTTGGTATTTGACGAAATAGTGATATAAAAAGTTTCGTATCGATCCATTTGCCACAGTTCAGACACAAAATTCGACCATAGTAGCTTATTCTAGGAACCTTTGTCGAAGCTATTGTGCCATTTTGAGTTTTGGAATAGTTTTAGAAGAGTGGAAAAAACGAATTAATGACGAATTCCATCATGATGGAGATTGTAATGATCATTTAATGTTTTGGGAGGATTTATGGTGAAAGGGATATTTAGAAGAATATTGGTGTCTACTTTAGTCGTAACAACGATATATGCAGGGGCTTGTTTTCCATTAGTTTTCTTAATGAAAGGAACCACGCATTCGGAAGTCGTTGTGTTGAAAACGAATCAGCTCTCAAATATGCCAGCGTCAGACACACAGCCGGTCGTTGAACTGGTATTAAGAGCGAAGGAGACAACAGCCGCTAAGAACCGAGGACTTTGAACTAATTTTACTATGAAAGAGACGCCTGCGAAGGAGTTCCCGCAGGCGTCTTCATTTTCTATCGAATGCTCACTTTATATTGACGCAGCCAAGCGTCGACTTGAATGAGATAAGCAAATAATTGCGGACCACTCATGAGCTGACCGAACCATGGGATGTTTGACTTTGCCTCATCTGAAGCAGCTAGCTCGCGCAGCTTCTTCACATTAATGAGCGGGAGCAGCGGGGAGGACGGATCGTCCACAATCTCTAAGAACCAGCGTTTGACAGCTGTGAGATAGTTCGGATTATGCGTTTTCGGATATGGGCTTTTCTTGCGAGTAATGACATCATCGGGGACAATGCCATGCAGCGCTTTGCGAAGAATTCCTTTCTCTCTGTCGCCAGCGGCTTTGATTTCCCATGGAATATTCCAGACATACTGGACGAGTCGGTGGTCACAGAACGGGACGCGAACCTCGAGTCCGACCCCCATACTCATGCGATCTTTACGGTCGAGCAAGGTCGGCATGAAGCGGGTAACATTCAGATAGGACATCGTACGCATTTTACGCTGTTGCTCCGTCTCTCCGTCTAGATGTGGAACTTCAGCAACGGCTTGACTGTATCGATCGCCAATGTACGGGAGCGGTTCAATCCAATCATGGATTTCAGGGGAGAGCAGATCCGCACGCCAGCTCGAAGCGAGTGACCAAGGGAACGTCCCTGCGTTCAAGGCTTCTTCTCGATGGAACCATGGATAACCACCGAAAATTTCATCCGCCGCCTCGCCAGAGACAGCCACCGTTATTTCTTTCTTAATTTCTTGGCAGAATAAATATAGCGATGCATCCACATCGGCCATGCCTGGTAAATCTCTAGCTTTCATTGCTTGGAGCAGCGCGTCCACCACTTCAGGGGTATCGAATTGAATCCAATGATGTTTGGTGCCGAGGTGTTCGCTCATCCTTTTAATCCATGGGCTATCCGCGTTAGGTTGAAATGTATTCGCGGTAAAATATTTATCATTATCGACGTAGTCCACCGAAAATGTATCCAGCGTGCTTTTACCCATTCGATGATTGTAGAGAACGGCCAACGCCGTAAGTGCACTCGAATCTAGACCACCCGACAGCAAGGTGCCGATCGGAACATCGGAGACGAGCTGTCTCTCGAGTGTATCCTGCAGTAATTCTCGAACCTTCGCAGCGGTTGCATCGACATCATCTTCATGAGGGATGGCTTCAAGCTTCCAATAGACAGAAATATGAGATCCATTATGATCATAGACGAGGCAGTGACCTGGACGGAGTTCGGAGAGTTGACTGTATACGCCATGACCCGGTGTTCTTGCAGGACCTACGATAAAAATCTCGGCAAGTCCTTCGGCACGAACGACGGGTTCAATCGCTGGATGCGCCAAAATGGCCTTCGGCTCGGAACCGAAGAGGAACATCCCGTTCACTTCCGCATAGAACAGCGGCTTCACGCCAAGGCGATCCCGAGCCATGAAAAGATGCTGTTCCCGTTCATTCCATATGGCAAACGCAAAAATGCCGTTGAATCGGTCCAGACAAGCAGGCCCCCACTCGATATAAGAGACGAGCAGGACTTCGGTATCGCATGACGTCTGGAACGTATGTCCTCGTGATTCCAATTCTTTGCGCAGCTCCAGTGTATTGTATAATTCACCATTATAGACAAGGGCATATCGGTCATCGCCAGCCGTTCGAATCATCGGTTGTGACCCGTTCTCTGGATCGATGACACTTAAGCGTCGATGCCCAAGGGCGCAAGACCCTGAGATCCAAGTGCCTGATGCGTCAGGACCGCGTTCCGACAAGGTCTCTGTCATATTTTCTAGAATGGTCGAATCTTGTGTAAGGTCTTTTTGCCAGTTGATCCAACCTGTAATTCCGCACATCTTCGCTCATCTCCTTCTGGATGGAAATTCGTTCTTGCTCTGTAAGTTTTTCCGGCAAGTCAGGAATGTTTCTAGATATATGCGTCCCTGTAGAATAAAATGTATGTCCCGCAGGATACCATAAGAAAATTGGGGCTCATCATGTACATGAAGCACATAGATGGGAGGTGAGAGGGATGGCTGAGAAGTTTAAGAAGAATAAGGGCAATAAATTCGCGAATCAGGCGGAATTTGCAAGTGAAGTGGTGGCGAAGAATGTGAAGCAAGAAGCGCAGAATAATCCGAAAGATAGAATTTAAATGGAATGTGAAGGTGATAACCGGTTTTCCCGTGTGTACGGGAGCCGGTTTTTTTGACGTTGAGTCAGACACCTCATGCCCCGATCGAACAGATCGAAGATTATAAGCAGGCTACTGCTCGATCCTGGAGCGAACTTACTATAGGGGAGTTACCTGTAGATGGTGACATGGCCGTGCAATCCTCTATGCGGTATGACTGGAGATCTCGGGAGAGACCTTCGTTTCTTTGGTTCGTGTGCTTAGGGTATAGACGAGAATCCCAATCAGAATGACACAGGATCCAATCCATTGCTCCAATGTAAGCTTGTCGCCTAAGATCAGATAGGCTAGAATGCAAGTTCCTACAGGCTCGCCGAGAATACTCATCGAGATGGTTGATGCGCTCATCCAGCGAATGAGTCCGTTCATCACGGTCTGACCGAATAGCGTAGGAACAACCGCAAGCCCAAGGAATAAGAGCCAGTCTTGATCTGCGTAACCGATGAATGGTGCATCAAGGACGGCACAATAGATCGCGAGGAATACACTGCTGCTGAGATAGACGATGAACGTATAGACCGGCAGCGAGTACACCTGACGAACTGATTTGCCGATGAGAAAATAAATCGTAATGACTGCCGCCCCAAGCAGCGCTAGCACATCCCCGAGTAGTGCAATCCCACCAATACGGAAATCCCCAATTCCGATAACGAAACTCCCCACAATCGAAAGAACGCCACCGAGAATCGCCATTTTGCGCAGACGTTCACCGAATAAGAAGTAGCTTCCTGCAAATGCGAAAATAGGCTGCAGCGTCACAAGCACCGTCGAGCTGGCGACACTGGTATATCGAAGCGATTCGAACCAAAGCACGAAATGAACGCCGAGCAGCACGCCCGATAGAATCATCGTATAGAGCTCGCGACGTTTCATGGACCGTAATTCCGGTAGGCTGTGTTTATTGAAGATGAGCCACGGCAGAATTAAAATCGTGGAAAATAACATGCGGTAAAAGGCGACGATAGGCGCAGGAGCAGCTGAAAGCTTCACGAAAATGGCGGAA
Organism: Paenibacillus sp. EB106-05-06-XG162; assembly: GCF_058791655.1. Classification (NCBI taxonomy): domain Bacteria; kingdom Bacillati; phylum Bacillota; class Bacilli; order Caryophanales; family Paenibacillaceae; genus Paenibacillus; species Paenibacillus sp. EB106-05-06-XG162. The sequence goes on along the minus strand of NZ_JBYTDT010000003.1, from coordinate 321,058 downwards.
GTGGACAAGGCTGCAACACCGATGAATAATGCGATATATAAATAAATGGACCGAGGTTTGATCACGTTCATAGTCCTCCAAAAATTCAAATGTAGATTGCCGTACTCAGTCTATCTTCTCCCCCTATATCCGTCAAGCAGGAAGTGGTTGCGGGTGTTCATAGGTTGTTCATATTTTCTTGCTAGACTGATGGAAGAATAGGCGAGAGGGGTATGAAAGATGAAGAAGAAGATTGGGATCGTTGTCATTTCGGTGGTGATCCTTGGAGGGCTTATTTTCGGATATAACTTGTATGCGAAGGGCCAAAAAGCGGAGCCGGTCGTTCAGATGTCGGCAAAAGCCTCGAGGACAGACCTCGTCGTGAAAGTGTCCGGTACGGGAACCGTATCGCCCGTCAATCAAGCGACCGTGAAATCCTCCGACTCGGGCAAAATCAAGAGCATCACCTTCAAAACAGGGCAAAAGGTCAAGAAGGGTCAGGTTTTGGTCACGTTCGAACAAGATGACATGAGCTCACAGGTTCGCAAATCTGAGCTGCAAATTGAGCAGAAGCAGATGGATTACGATGCGCTGAAGCAGAAGTTCATGCAGGCTTCTGACGAAGAGCGCGATACGATGAAAACGCAGATTGAGCAGAAGAAGCTGGACATCGAGGTTGCGCAGTTGGACTTGAAGGATTTGCAAGCGAAGCAGAAGGAGACGGCGGGTGTTGTCTCTCCAATCGATGGCACAGTTGTCACCAGCGATATTCATGTCTCTGACCAAGTATCGCCGAATACCATCTTAGCAGAAATCACGGACTATGATCATCTGGAATCCGTCGTTCAGATCGACGAGCTGGATATCGGTAAGGTTAAGGCCGGACAGGGCGTGGAGATGACGCTCGATGCGGTAGCGGATCAAGTGGTGCAAGGGAAGGTGACTTCGGTGTCCCAGGAAGGAACCGCACAGAACGGCGTTGCGAGCTTCGACGTCTCCATTGGGCTCGATAAGTCGGATGCGATCAAGGTCGGTATGTCCCTGCAAGCCGATATTATTGTAGAAAAGAAAGAAAACGCAGTGGTCGTGCCGATTGAAGCCGTTCATCAATTCGGTGGCAAGTCGTATGTGCAGCTGGCATCCAGCGGAACACAAGCGCAAAAGGGAGAGCCTGCGGCGGCGAAGGACAACAGCAATAATAAGTCCGCGCCACCCGAGGGGAACCAGCCAGGCAGCGGCAGTGCAAGCACCGGCAGAGGCGCTCGAAACGCAGAGATGATGCGGAATATGAAGGAAATTACCGTAGGCATTCACAATGAATCGTATATTGAAGTATTGAGCGGACTGAATGAAGGCGAATCCGTGCTGCTTCCTGCCGTCGCAGCTTCGAAGACGGGGGCGGTCCAAATGCAGGGCGGCTTCGGCGGGTTTGGCGGCATGGGCGGAGGCCAGGTATTCCGTCAGGAAGGCAGCTTCAACGGCGGTGGCGGAATGCGAAGTACACAGCGAAGCAGCAGCAGCGGCAGCGGAGGCGGATCGCGATGAGTTCCATAGCAATCACGCCATTAACGCAGCGCAAGCCATTATTGAAGCTTGAAGATGTATTCAAGTGTTATGCCATGGGCGGTGAAGAGGTGACTACACTGCAAGGTGTTTCACTTCAAATTCTTCAAGGTGAATTTGTGGCGATTGTTGGCCCGTCCGGGTCAGGCAAATCAACACTGATGAATATGATCGGTTGTCTCGATGTCCCCACGAGCGGGTCGTATTGGATTGACGGTCAAGAAGTGAGCCGTATGAAAGATTCTCAACTGGCTGAAATTCGTAATCAGAAAATCGGGTTTATTTTTCAAAGTTTTCATTTGCTCTCGGCACTATCGGCACTGGAGAATGTAGAGCTTCCGCTCGTATACCGCGGGATGTCGGCCAAGGCCCGCAAGGAGCAAGCACAGCATGCGCTGCGTGAAGTTGGGCTGGAAGAACGGATGCATCATCGTCCATCGCAATTATCAGGCGGTCAACAACAGCGGGTTGCGATTGCAAGGGCGCTCGCAGGTCAGCCGCCGATTCTGCTCGCCGATGAGCCGACAGGTGCGCTCGATACGAAGACAGGTCTAGAAGTGATGCAAATGATTCATACGCTGCATCGCAAAGGACACACCATCGTTCTGATCACGCATGATTCACAAATTGCCTCGCAAGCGGAGCGGGTGATTCATATCGTGGACGGTCAAATCTCGCATACGGAGGTGATGCAGGCATGAAGCTGTCCCAAGCATTTAAGATGGCCTGGAAGAGTATACTCTCGAACAAAACAAGGACGCTGCTTACGATGCTCGGCATTATTATCGGCGTCTCCTGCGTTATTCTACTCGTGTCTGTCGGGCAAGGGGCGAGGAGTGCCGTGACAGCTCAAGTTCAAGGACTTGGATCGAATCTGCTGTCGGTGTCAATTAGTGGTCGAGGTGTACAGACATCGGTGTCCTTTGAACAAGCCCAATCTTTCCAAGATATTGAGGGTGTGAATGCCGTTGCTCCAACCGTTAGCGGCAATGTTCAAGCGAAGAACGGGAATAAGAATGTAAATGTCTCGGTTGAGGGAATTACAGCTGATTATGAGGAAGTGCGTTCGACGAAGGTGCAGAGCGGCCGGTTTATTTTGCCTATCGATGTGGATTATTCCCAGAAAGTGGCGTTAATCGGAACAGAGACGGCAACCGATTTATTTGGTACGAGTAATCCCGTCGGTGCGTATGTGATGCTCAATGGCATGCGATTCAAGATTGTTGGGCTGCTCGAAGAGAAGAGCACTTCGAACAATACGATTAAGATCCCACTGACGTCAGCGCAGCGATTACTGCGTTCCAAAGGAATTCGTACAATTTATATGCAGGCCCAAACGGGAGATCTGACGTCAATTGTTAAGGCACGTACGGAGCAGAAGCTAAGCCAGATCTTTCGATCTACCGATGATAGCTATACGGTGACTGATCAGAAGGAGATGCTCAAGACGGTCAGTTCGATCACGGATACGTTATCTATCGCGCTTGGTGGCATTGCGGGGATCTCCTTAATCGTCGGCGGCATTGGCATTATGAACATTATGCTGGTCTCCGTGACCGAACGAACGCGTGAGATTGGTATACGCAAGTCCGTTGGCGCGAAGAAACGCGATATTCTTCTCCAATTCTTAATTGAGTCGATCGTGATCAGCGGAATTAGCGGCATGATCGGGATTCTGGTCGGGCTTGGCGGCGGTGTTCTTGTGAGCCAAATCACCTCTCTTACCGTACAGGCTTCGCTCAACATCATCTTGATCTCCTTTGGATTCTCCGTCTTTATCGGCGTTTTCTTCGGCATATTCCCGGCGAACAAAGCAGCAAATTTGAAACCAGTAGATGCGCTGAGGTACGATTAAGGGGAGAAATGTTCAAATCTTCGTGATCATAAGGTGAATTTTGAACTACCTCTAAGGGGAAGGGATGTGCGAGGGATGAGGCAGCCAAAGGTCCTTGTGATTGAGGATGATGAATATATTCGCGATATGCTTTCCTTATATTTGGATAAACATCAATTTGATTACGATATGGCGGAGACGGGGAGTGAGGGGGTTGAGCTCTTCCTCGCGAATCCGCCTGATATCGTATTGCTAGATATCATGCTGCCAGAAATGGATGGCTTCGAGGTATGCAGAGAAATTCGGCGTTATAACAACGTGCCGATTCTAATGATTACAGGCAAGGGCGAGAGCTATGATAAGCTCAAAGGCTTCGAACTTGGTGCGGACGATTATATCGTGAAGCCCTTCGATCCGAAGGAACTGATTGCCCGTCTCAAGGCCGTGCTTCGCAGAACGCAGGCAGGTCTAGTGCAGGAGATTATTCAGTATCCGGGCTTAACCATTCGAATGGACGAGTACAAGCTTGTGTTGAACCATACCGAATATATGCTGCCGCCCAAAGAAATGGAATTGCTGCATCGATTCGCGACCCATCCCAATAAAGTGTTCACGCGTGAGCAATTGCTCTATCAGGTATGGGGGCATGACTATGCGGGCGATTTCCGCACGGTCGATGTGCACATTAAGCGGCTTCGGGAGAAATTGGGTGAAACTGAGCAGTGGCGGATCGTTACCATTTGGGGCGTCGGTTACAAGTTCGAGGTGACCTTATGATACGCATGCCGAAGCTGAAGTGGAAGTTTGGTATTTTCACCAAAATATTACTAACCATTCTCGGGTTCCTGATCGTCTCAACGTTGACACTAGCTTTGGTGTTTAACTGGTTCTTCCGTGGTGACTTATTAAATTCGCATCGAGATCAAGATCTACGTCAGTTGAAAGATATTACGAACTACATTGAACAAGCCTATGTCGAAGGCTGGAGTAAAAATGCCTTGTATGCCGGACTATCCTTGGTTGTTCCGAAGGAGATGCGCTCCCTGTATCTATTCGATCGGAAGACAGGGAAGGTCATTCTTCGCATTGCCAATGAGAACCGGGCTGATCTGCAGCCGGACCCTAATCTGATTCGAGAAGTCATACGAGACACAGAGATGACACAGAGCAAGTATATCATCGACAAAGAGGACGGCAAGGAAATGATCACGGCGGGCTCTGTGCTGATCAATGGGAAGCCAAAATGGACAGTCGTGGTGATTTCACGGGCATTCCAGGCTGATTTCTCCAGATTTCACAGTCGAATGCTCATGGCGATATGTGTAACCCTCATTGTATCGTTTATCTTCACGTTGATCTTGTCACGTCAGTTGACGCGGCGGGTGAAACAGCTGACCGAAGCGACACAGGCGATTGCCAGAGGAAATTTCAAGCCGTTCATCCCGCTCAAGTCCAAAGACGAACTAGGTGAGCTGGCGAGCACGGTGCAGCAAATGGCGCATGACCTAGAAGGGGTGGACCGGATGCGCAAAGATTTCATTGCGAATGTCTCCCACGACTTGCGTTCTCCGCTTACATCAATGAATGGTTACATGGAGGCAATCCTGGATGGGACCGTGCCGGAACAGCGGATGAAGCATTATTTGCGCATCGTCAAAGATTTGAATACGCGGTTAATTCGATTGGTGAATGATTTGCTCGATATGAGCAAGATCGATAACGGGCAGCTAGAGATGCAGTTTCGGCCCTTTAATGTCACGGAGACGATTCGCAAAGTGCTTGCGAGTATGGAGCCACAGTTTGTGAATCATCAAGTGATTTTCCGCGTCTATCCGAAATCGGGATTAGTCTCGGAAGGAGAGGCAGAGGATATCGAAGTTTATGGCGATCCAGACCGTATTAAGCAGGTTCTTACGAATTTGATCCAGAATGCCGTTGAATTCTCCCCAGATGGTAAGCCGATTCTCGTGGATTTGATCGCGAGCGATCAGGCCGTCATTAGCGTGAAAGATTATGGGATTGGCATGGAGAAGGAACAACTGGAACGGGTTTGGGATCGATTCTACAAAGCTGATCAAGCTCGAACACGGCGCAATGGAACCGGAATCGGATTATCTATTGTCAAGACCATCATCGAACGTCATGGAACGACGATTCAGGTGGAGAGTGAGCTTGGTGAAGGCACGCAATTTACATTTGCTCTACCGTATGCAAGTCATTCTGATTCATAAGGCATGAAGAATAGCTTAGGACACGGGATAAAAGGAGGTACTTAACATGATGGAAATGTCAGTCCATTACGCGGATCGAAGCAAGGTGAAGCGAAACCGAGATTTCATGGAGGAAGTGGCGCCGTATCTCGATGAGCTGCGCTCTTATTGTATATACGTTGCTGCATCGACTTGGGAAGGAGAAGATCTGTACCAGGAAGTATTGTTAAAAGCGTTCGTCTATCGTAACAAGGTATGCTGCGGCACGGTGCCATTTACGAAGGCTTATCTCTACCGAATGGCTCAAAATATCTGGGTCGACATGTATCGTAAGCACCGGGGGCGTATCATCCCTTGCGAGCAGATCGAGGTTGGCGGTGTGGACTCAAACCGTTATGTGGAAGTACGCGAGCTTGTGGAGCATGTAGCTGACCAAGTTCCTGAGCGCCATATGGAGATGTTCTTGATGCAGGATGTATTCCGTTACTCAATGGAAGAGATTGCAGTCATGCATAATATATCAGTTCCGGCCGTGAAGTCAGCCCTTCATCGAACGCGGACGAAGCTTCGTTCGCCAAAGCGGCCTCAACATGCGAGGCCGAAAGACGCGAAGCATCCATCCCGCGTTGAACGGTGGATATATGCTGTATTGAAGGGTGACCCGAGCAAAATGTTGTCGAATGTCTCACAAGGATAGGATGTAGAGGGCAGCTAGTATAAAGGCTGCTCTTTCTTGTTTTGTGTAGAATTTTGAGGGAAAATGGTATACAATGAATATTGTCGTTTTTTTAAACAATCGTACGGGATTCCGCTTGCAGGATGACCGGTATTAATAATCATTGGAGTGGGCAACATGAGCAGCAATAATCGAAATCAATTTTTTCCTTATTTGGATATGGATCGGATCATGGGACTTATCGGTCAGATTGAATCTAGCGATGGTAGAACCGGTGCAAGATCAGAGGAACTGAATCGTACGAAGGTCATTGAGCCGAAGAAACGTAGACGTCCGCAGAGTGTGGATGCGCTGTTGCATAGTGTCTTGAACAATTAAATATGTAGCTAATCAATGCTGATCGATATAAATAAGCTGCCCAAAGGGTCATATGGTATGACTTTTTGGACAGCTTATTTCTTTTTGTGTGCATAAATGGACGCTAGTTTCACCGAAAATACACTTATTAATGTGTCATAATAAATAAATAATGCATTATATATTGCAATGTGAGTGTTATTTAGTTATATTTATGACATCATAATTATTTTGGGGGGAAATGGGCGATGAACATGGCAACGATGGTGAACCGCAAATGTGTATTTGCTTTTCAAGAAGGTCATGCAAAAATGGTAGATTTACTCGGTGGCAAAGGGGCAAATCTCGCAGAAATGACGCGTGCAGGTCTGTCCGTTCCTCCAGGATTTACGGTGACGACGGAAGCGTGTCTCGGTTACTTCAAGGATGGGAATCAGTTAAATGATGATGTTATGCATCAAATTCTGATGGGGTTAGCACAGCTCGAGCGCGAGAAGGGACAGTTTTTTGGTGAACGGGATAAGCCGCTGCTCGTCTCTGTCCGTTCGGGTTCGGTAACTTCCATGCCAGGGATGATGGATACAATTCTAAATGTTGGCTTAAATGATGAGACGGTTGTAGGAATCAGTGAACTAACAGGCAACCCGCGGTTTGCCTTTGATTGTTATCGCCGATTAATTCAAATGTTCGGTCATGTAGTTATGGGCGTAGATTCGCAGCTGTTCGAGCATCAACTGGAACGGATGAAGAAACGTGAAGGGGTACTGCGCGATGAACAGATTTCAGCAGATGGCTTAAAACAACTGGTGCAGGAATATAAGCTGCTCGTTCAATTGAAGACCGGTAGAATCTTCCCGCAGGACGTCGTAGATCAGCTGCGTCTTGCCATCGAAGCTGTATTCAGCTCGTGGAATAATGCCAGAGCACAGGTATATCGGCGGTTACACCGGATACCGGATGACCAAGGTACGGCTGTGAACGTACAGAGCATGGTGTTCGGGAATATGGGCGATACTTGCGGAACGGGCGTTGTCTTCACGAGAAACCCATCTACAGGAGAGAATGCATTGTTCGGTGAGTTCCTGCTAAATGCACAGGGCGAGGATGTCGTTGCGGGCATTCGAACACCGATGCCGATCGCAGCGCTTGAACAGGTTATGCCAGACGTATATCACGAATTGCAACGAACGGTGAAGCAATTGGAGCTTCATTATCAGGACATACAAGATATTGAATTTACGATAGAGCATAACAAGTTATACCTGCTTCAGACGCGCAGCGGGAAGCGAAATGCACAGGCGGCATTAAAGATTGCTGTGGATTTGGTACGTGAAGGGATCATTACGAAGCGGCAGGCAATTGAGCGAATAGACCCGATGCATCTGGAACAATTGTTACATCGGGCAATTAGCGAAGAGGCACAGCAGCAATCACTTGCGAAGGGTCTTCCTGCTTCGCCAGGGGCTGCTGTTGGGCAAGTCGCATTCCATGCCGAGACAGCCGTAGTTTGGAGCAAGGAAGGGAAGCGGGTTATTCTCGTTCGGCCAGAGACTACACCGGAAGACATTGAAGGGGTACTGGCATCTGAAGGCGTCGTGACGCTTCGGGGCGGGATGACGAGTCATGCTGCGGTCGTGGCGCGTGGGATGGGAAAACCGTGTGTCTGCGGCTGTGAGACGATTCAATTCCTTGAAGCAGAGCACTGCATCCAAATCGGGAATCAGGTTATTCAAGAGGGAGACTGGGTGACAATAGATGGTCATCGCGGCTTGATCTGTCTAGGCGAGTTCGAGCTGAAGGAACCAGAGATGACGCAGGAGTTATCGGAGTTGCTGGCATGGGCTGATGAAGTTCGCACGCTGCGCGTACTAGCGAATGCAGATCACCCGCACGATGCACAAGTGGCCAGACAATTCGGCGCGGAGGGCATCGGTCTCTGCCGCACGGAGCATATGTTCTTCGATAAGGAGCGGCTTCCTGTTGTCCAACGCATGATTCTTGCAGAGCATGCTGATGCAAGGCAAGATGCCTTAGCACAGCTATTGCCGATGCAGCAATCGGATTTCGAAGGTATGTTCGAAGCAATGGAAGGTCTCCCGGTGACGATTCGACTACTAGATCCACCGCTGCATGAATTTTTACCGAAACGAAAGGAACTACAAGATAGATTGCAAGAACTACGCGGACAGGTCGGAATGGCTCGTGAAATCGCTGGTGTAGAAGCAGCGATGAAGAAGGTGGAAGCCTTGGAAGAAGTCAATCCGATGCTGGGACAGCGTGGCTGCAGACTTGGTATTGTCTACCCAGAAGTATACGATATGCAGATTGAAGCCATCTTTAAGGCGGCGGCAAGCTGCTTGGAGCGTGGGATCGTTGTTCGACCAGAGATCATGATACCGCTCGTCGGTCATGTAACAGAGCTGAAGTTCTTCCGGGATCGGATTGAACAGATCGCGAGTCAGATCCTGAGCAAGATGCAATTGCAGCTATGCGCCTACAAAGTCGGCACGATGATTGAAGTACCGCGTGCTGCGCTAACAGCTCGCCAAATCGCTGTTCATGCGGATTTCTTCTCATTCGGGACGAATGACCTAACCCAGATGACGCTTGGCTACAGCCGTGATGACGCGGAAGGGAAATTTCTATCGCAATATCTGAACCATCGGATTCTGCCTCACAACCCGTTTCAGGTGCTTGATGAGGATGGGGTTGGTCAATTGATTCAGCTTGCGAACACGGCGGGTAAATCCGTTAAGCCCCAGTTAAAGGCAGGGGTGTGCGGGGAACACGGGGGTGATCCGCAATCGATTCAATTCTGCCATGCCATTGGGCTCGAATATGTGAGCTGCTCGCCATACCGCATTCCGCTTGCTCGAATTGCAGCGGCGCAGGCTGTTATTGCGCAGGAGCGGAGCGTGGAAGAGGTTTCAGCGCAGGTGAAAGGAAAAGCGGTATAACGCGTATTGAGATATTGTGACCACCTATTTGCCGGTCAACGCTTTACTGGAGGAAGGTGAAGGCAGCAGGCCGGTTGTAAGCTTCGGAGGTCATATATAGTTGGAAAGGCTTCTCTCGACGTAGATGAACTACGATGAGAGAAGCCTTTTTGGCATGCTCAGAGTAAGCTATTCTGTTCGAGAGGGCGGAAGGTGAGGCGAGGGAAGGGTTTCATACAATTCTCCCACCTCACACCCGATCGTGTCTGCAATGGATAAGGCGATCTTGAGCGACATGATGCGCTTGTTCTCAGCCAAGTCGATTAACCGCTCCGGTCGAAGCAGCAGATTCTGCGCGAGCTGATCGATAGTCATATTCGCTTCGTCTAACCGATCCATCAATAAGCAACGGCCTAATTCAAGCTTCATATCGTGATCGCCTCCATTCTTTACGCGCGTTCCATCATTTGCTCACGGTTTGGACCGACGGAGATGAAGCGAATAGGTACGCCGATTAAGCGTTCTAAATGCTCTACATACTGTTTCGCTTCCGATGGTAGTTCGTCGAACGAACGGATATGGGAAATATCGCATTTCCAGCCTGGCATCGTCTCAACGACAGGTACGGATTTCTGCAGTTGCGGCGTATTTGGGAATTCTTGCGTAATCTGCTCGTTGTTTTTATATGCTGTGCAGATCGGAATTTCATCCAGATAGCCGAGCACGTCGAGGTTCGTCAGTGCCACTTCCGTTGCGCCCTGCAGCTTGCAACCATAGCGCGTAGCTACCGCATCGAACCATCCAACTCTGCGCGGTCTTCCGGTTGTTGCGCCGAATTCGCCTGCATCCCCGCCGCGTCTGCGCAATTCGTTCGCTGGTTCATCGAAGATTTCTGCGACGAATGGTCCTTCGCCGACACAGCTGGAATAAGCTTTGGTTACTGCGACAATGCGTGTCATTGCATAGGGAGGTACGCCTGCACCGACAGGAGCGAAGCCAGCTAAGGTCGAAGAAGAAGTGACATACGGATAGATCCCGTGATCTGGATCGCGAAGGGCTCCTAATTGTCCTTCCACCAAGACTTGCTCCCCTTGCTTCAACGCTTGATGCAATAGCGTTGTTGTGTCGCTCACATAGGGCTTCAGGAAGACAGCTTGCTCGCGCAATTCGTTCATGAGTCCTTCAATCTCATAGGCCGGTTTATGGTACAAGTGCTGAAGCAACACGTTCTTCGCTTCAAGTGAACGAAGTAGCTTGGTTCTAAGGAGTTCTTCGTCATACAAATCGCTGACTTGAATACCGAGTTTAATATATTTATCCGAGTAGAATGGCGCGATACCCTGCTTCGTAGAGCCGAACTTGCGATCTGCAAGGCGTTCTTCCTCTAATTCGTCGAACAGAATATGATACGGAAGAACAACCTGTGCGCGGTCCGATACATGAAGTTTGGGCGCAGGTACGCCTCGGGAGATCAATTCGTTTAATTCTTTTTGCAAATTGGGAATGTTCAGTGCAACGCCAGGCCCAATCACATTGCCTACGCCCGGATTAAATACGCCTGATGGGAGCAAGTGCAGCGCGAACTTTCCGTAATGATTAATAATCGTATGTCCTGCATTGCTTCCGCCTTGATAACGAACAACATAGTTCGACTTCGCCGCAAGCACATCCGTAATCTTACCTTTTCCCTCATCGCCCCAATTGGCACCCACAATCGCTGTAACTGTCATTTCTGCACTCCTATTCATGGTTGGAATTTCGTTCTTACTTCAGTATAATAAAGTTCTCCTTATTAATATAATTAATATTTATAATAGTTGATATTAATCTGATTTATACATGGAGAGGTGACATCCCCTTTGATTCAGAATATGGAATTGTATCAGGTGTTTTATATAACGGCCAAAGCAGGCAGTCTCTCCAAGGCTGCGACCGTGTTGTTCATCACGCAGCCTGCAGTGACGCATTCCATCAAGCAGCTGGAGGCGAAGCTAGGAGGACAATTGTTTTTCCGCACGTCTAAGGGTGTGCGATTAACGGCTGAAGGCGAGGTTCTCTTCACTTATATTGAGCAAGCCTACCATTTTATACTCAACGGCGAACGAAAAATGGCCGAAATTCAGCAGCTAACCGAAGGGGAGGTCAAGATTGGCGCGGGTGATACGCTATGCAGGCATTTTCTATTGCCACATTTGCAGACGTTCCACGAAGCTTACCCGCAGATCAAGATCCAAGTGACGAACCGGACGACCAGGGAAATTATCGGATTGTTAAAAGAGGGGAAGATCGATATTGGGATCGTCAATCTGCCGATCACAGATCATCAAATCGATGTGCAAGAAAGCATGGAGATTCACGATTGCTTCGTGACGGGCGAGAAGTTTAAGTTTTTATCGGAGTCCCCGATTTCACTTGAACATTTGCTCAAGCACCCCATCATTTTCCTAGAGCAGGGAAGTAGTACGCGTGCCTATGTTGATCGGTTTGTGGCCTCGCAGGGTCTAGTCCTGAAGCCCGAAATTGAACTCGGAAGTGTTGATCTACTGGTAGAGTTTGCGCGGAGTGGGTTTGGGGTGTCCTGCGTTACGCGAGAATTTGTTGAAGCGGAATTGTCTGATCAATCACTATATGAGATTAAGCTTCAGACGCCGATCCCACCAAGACGGGTAGGTATCATCAAGCTGCGGAGCACGCCGCTGCCTGCGGCTGCAAGACAGATTTATGAAATGCTGTTGTGAGTGGATGTGAGGGGAGCATAGATTCACACACATGAAAAGAGTCCCGGGATCCCGAGACTCTTTTTTTATGAAACAGACTCCTCAGGCGACGACTTCATCGCTTTTTTGCTCGTTACTTTCTTTTTCGTGCTTTTGACCTCTGCCACGACTTCGGCTGGTTTGGCTGCATCAATGCTAGCCTGAAGGGCCGCCATCAAGTCAAGCACATTCGATTGAGCTGCTGCTGGCGCCACCGTGATTTCTTCACCCGTAATTTTCTTCTCAATCAGGTTGACCAACTGATGACGGTATTCGTCCTTGTACTTCTCCGGGCTAAATGGATTGGATAGATGCTGAATCAGCAGCTGTGCCATCGCTAGCTCTTTTTCATTGATCTCGGGTTGGGACGGCAGATTGGGAACCTGTCCAATCGGTCTAATCTCATCGGGGTAATAGATGGTCTCCATCACGATACAGTCATCGATGATTCGTAGGGCGGCGAGGTTCGTTCGCGAACGGATCACGACGTTGCAGATGGCGATTTTGCCGGAACGCTTAAGAGCCTCTACAAGCAGGCTATACGCGTTAGCTCCCGTCTCAGCCGGTCCAAGATAATAAGATTTCTGGAAGAATAATGGATCCACCTCATGCAGATCGACAAAATCTAAAACTTTGATCGCTTTATTCGCTTCCGGCAGCAGTTTGTCCAGCTCGTCTTTATCGAAAGTAACGTATTTGTTCGGTTCATATTCGTAGCCGCGGAAGGTGCTCTCTGATGCGATTTCTGTATTGCATGTCCGACACGTCTTCACATGATTGATGGGTGAGCCGCAGTCTTTATGCAGCATCTTCATCGAGATATCCTTCTCTTCGGTTGCTGAGAACATTTTCACAGGTACGTTGACTAGGCCAAAGCTGATCGCGCCTTTCCAGACCGTATGCATTCGTTTCCCCTCCAACACTTCTTTTTATCATTTATATCCGCATGGGGAGGGGTTGATACCAAGTATTTAGAAAATTCACGTGTAGGAATGCTGTTTGCTTATCCGGAACAGACGAAAGCTTTCCGTGTGGACCTTATGTCTTAACCTCTGCCCCCAAGATATAGGTGAGCTGTTCGTTCATATATTCGGGGCTGTGTGCAAAACCGTCTTCGCACCACTGGATGAGCAGACCCATAATCGCATTCGCTTGATAAGAGAGCAGCAACGAGAGGTCTTTATGGCCTAGCGGGTAAGACGATGCGCTTTGCTGCATTAAGCTTTTTATTTTCTCCAGCAGCGAGTAGTAGTAGGTCAGCGATGATTTCCGATTGAACACGATCTCATAGAACGGCTGGTACTTCTTCACGTGATGAAAGATCCGAATCGTCGAAGGGTCCAAACGGTTTGGGGTGATCTGGTTCTCGTGCCGGTAGGGTTCGTAATACGAATCCTCCAAATCTTGAAGCAAATGTTGAAGATGCTCGTCAAATATTTCTTCGACGTCTTTATAGTGCAAGTAAAACGTGCCTCGATTGACCCCTGCCTCCCGGCAAAGGGCGGACACCGAGATAGATTCGAGCGTTTTTGTTTTTAATAGCGTAAGCAGCGCCCGTTGAAATGCTTGTGTTGTTTTAATAACCCTTAAATCACTTTCATTCATTCCCGGTATTCATCTCCTATTTAAATCACGGCTATGATCCGCTTAATGAACAACTCCATCATTATCTGTTCAATAATTTTCAATGAAGTGATTATATAATGTTGCCTACGAAATGTACATGACCGAGAGTACGCTCATGATAGCATGCAAGCATAAACACGCCTTCGGCGTCCTTCCAAAGGACGTAAAGCGTTTAAGCGAGAAATATAAGAACAGTTTATCCGTGAAACTTATAAATTCTTATGTTTTGAAAAAAGCTGTAAGCAGCCAAGCTGTCTACAACCTTACATTCAAATTCGATATGATGTTAGAATTTCGCTAATCTCTCTTGTCGATTGCCTGTATTAGAAGCCCGCTGTCCAACCTGCATCCGCCGCAATCACCGCGCCGTTCACGAAGCTTGATTCATCCGATGCCAGGAACAAAGCCACTTGCGCGATTTCTTCCGCTTTTCCGACACGTGGAATAACGCCTTGCGTCACCTGTGTTCGCGAAGCGCCAAACTCGTTGACATTTTTCATCGTGGAAGCGATGTTCGTCATGGTTGCTCCAGGCGCAATCGCATTACAGCGAATCCCTTGTTGTGCATACATGAAGCCCGTATTCTTGGTGAGGCCGACCACCGCATGTTTGGAAGCGGTATAAGCTGCCCCCGCATGCGCGCCGCTGAAGCCGCCCGTCGACGCCGTGTTAATAATGACGCCTTTTCCTTTCGCTAGGAAGATCGGAAGTGATGTGCGAATGGCCCGCATGACTGCTTTCGTATTCACTTCAAAGATGAAATCCCATCTGTCATCCTCCACGTCTCCGACAGGAGCCATGTTATCCATAATGCCAGCATTGTTCACCAGAATATCGAGCGTTCCGAATTCGTTGACGGCCTTATCGATCATCGCGTTAATATCGTTCACGTCAGCGACGTTCGTTTTGATAGCGATGGCTTTACCCCCGCTTGATATAATGCTGCTCGCAACAGCTTCCGCACCTTCAATGTTCAAATCGGAAACGACAACACTTGCGCCTTCTTTTGCGTATAATTCCGCAATCGCTTTCCCCATACCTGATGCTGCTCCTGTTATGACCGCTACTTTACCTTCTAAACGCATGACGAATCCCTCCGAAAATTTTATTGAACAGTTGTTCATTAAAAATTATAGAGATGTCTTCGGGTCCGTGTCAAATGAGTGCTTGCAGGTTAGAGGCGACGGTTCGAAACCACTACTGAGTAGAACCCCTCCAAGAAACGATAACTGAAGACTCCTTTCAAGCTACGTGTTTGTTATTACAGTGACAGATTAACTTAACGGGACCAGACGATGAATGTCTTGATTCCAATATAGTGGAATAACCAGTGACAATCGTCCAAACAAAGTGAGATCAGCCTTCATAACATAACCGTGTACTCAATAATAAGGAGGTGTTTTACATGGGTGAGTTTCGTGGAGGTTTATTTACAAGCACAGGTACAATCCTTGTTTTGTTCATCTTGTTAGTAATTGTCTCTTGTGCATGTATTGGTGGTTTCGGTATCTAAATATAGAAATGAAAAGAAAAGAGCCTCGGAGTGATCCGGGGCTTCCTAACCCAATAACTAAATTCTAGTGTTTTTTCTTCTTTCGATTACATAGGTTGAATTTGCAGTGACAGATTAACTTAACGGGGAACGATAGTTGAATAATAAATGGATAACCCCGGTTATGCCGGGTTATTTAGTGCATAAATCATCGAAGACGAGGGCATTTTCATATATTCGCGTTGCGATCTTGATTCCAATATAGTGGAATAACCAGTAACAACCATCCAAACAAAGTTAGCTCAGCCTTCATAACATATCGGGTACTCAATAATAGGGAGGTGTTAAAATGTCCGATATACGTGGAGGTTTGTTTACAAGCACTAGTACTATCCTTGTATTGTTCATCTTGTTAGTTATTGTCGCTTGCGCTTGCTGTGGTTTTGGTATCTAATAATGCCGAATAGTACAGTTAGTGCTTAATGATGATAACGTAGATATAGAAATGAAAAGAGCCTCGGAGTGATCCGGGGCTTCCTAACCCAATAACTAACTTCTAGTGTTCTTTCTTCGTCTACATAGGTTAAATTTGCAACGGGGAATGATAGCTGAATAATACATGGATAAACCCGGTTATGCCGGGTTATTTAGTGCAGAAATTCATGTGTAAAAAATGTGTAAAGTG
Source organism: Paenibacillus sp. EB106-05-06-XG162 (assembly GCF_058791655.1). Lineage (NCBI taxonomy): Bacteria > Bacillati > Bacillota > Bacilli > Caryophanales > Paenibacillaceae > Paenibacillus > Paenibacillus sp. EB106-05-06-XG162. The sequence continues at coordinate 304,944 of NZ_JBYTDT010000003.1, read as the reverse complement.
ATATGAGCTTCTATCGTATCCAAACGTATTCTAATGACCCTATCGAACTCCCGACCGACGGCTTAGAAGGCCGTTATCGCCCCGCTAAATCCTCGAAGACGAGGGCATTTTCATATATTCGCGTTGCGACCTTGATTCCAATATAGTGGAATAACCAGTAACAACCATCCAAACAAAGTGAGCTCAACCTTCATAACATAACATGTACTCAAAAACAGGGAGGTGTTAACATGGGAGAGTTTCGTGAACGCTTTACAAGTACAGGTACTATCCTTGTATTGTTCATCTTGTTAGTAATAGTAGCTTGTAGTTGTGGCTTCGGTTTTGGTATCTAATAATGCCGATAAAGTACAGTTAGTGCCTAATGATGATAACAATGAAAAGAGCCTCGGAGTGATCCGGGGCTTCCTAACCCAATAACTAACTACTAGTGTTCTTTCTTCTTTCGTCTACATAGGTTAAATTTGCAGTGACAGATTAACTTAACGGGGAATGATAGCTGAATAATACATGGAATAGACCCGGTTATGCCGGGTTATTTAGTGCAGAAATTCATGTGTGAAAAATGTGTAAAGTGATATGAGCTTTTATCGTATTCAAACGTATTCTAATGCCCTTATGTATAATAAAGCAAAAAGCCGTAAACCCTTAATTATCAAAGGTTTACGGCTTGTTATCTATACAATCAATCTATGTAATATAAGAATAGATGGCGTCCCAGAAGAGATTCGAACTCCCGACCGACGGCTTAGAAGGCCGTTGCTCTATCCAGCTGAGCTACTGGGACAACAGAACCTATTGTAACAAAAGATTTGATGAAGTGCAATAGAAAATTTTAATTTTATTCGGTATAATTAGTTTTGATCAGAATAAGCACGCGTTGCATAGGAGAAAGTTGGTGCATCTTATTACGAAATCGCATGAGCAAGACACCTATCCGAACAATATTATATTATTCCCAAAGATGCTGGATGTGTATCAGATTCAGCTGACGCGTTTCCTGGAGACGGAACAGTATGGAGAAGCCGTTCGTTTGCTTCAATTTCTGCTGGGTTGTCAGGGCGTTGAACAGCATAAGACCGAATGGCAGGCTCTATTGGACTGGCTGCTCGGGGCTTTTCCAGATGCAGGGGCGATTGAAGGAGTTCCGCTGGATGAAGTGGACGAGAGCGAAGGAGACATGGCTGAGCAGTATTTTCGTAATAAGGTGGACCAAGACCCTGATTATGTGAATAAGCTTCTCGATAGCATCGTGAACGGTCCCTTGACGCCGCAGAAGCTGTTAGGGCTTGAGCAGCTCACTTATTTGGACCACCCCGAGATCGATGACGTCCTGCGTTCGTGGTTGGTTATGGAGCGGCTTCCTGCACTGCTGCAGTTCCATATTCTTCAGACACTGCGCAAACGCGGGGCCAGAGGGACCATTCAATTTACCCGCGGCCAAGAGACGGTTGAGCTCGAGATTCAAGATACGCCTGTTGGATATGATGATTTCCCATCCGCGGTACGCAGTGTCCCAGAACGGGTCCGTGAGCAGACAGAGGTACAAGATCCTGGGCTCTCTTTACTTGCGTTAGATCTGTGGCAGCAATGTGTAATGGCAATGTACGGTACACCTGCTTACCGAAGCATTCTGGCCGATGAGGATGCGACGATTGATATTTGGGCGGCGGCGCTGCATATTTGGATGAGAGAGATGCTGTCAGGCGGCCATGACATCGATGCAGAACGTATCGAAATTAGGGAGTGTTACGGAATTACGGACGCGCTAAGGTTCCGAATGGAGCAAGCGCATAAGCACCTCAAAAACTTAATCGAAAGCCCGCTATTACGCATGGAATAACGAACTATAGAGAGGAAACGCATTTTAGGCGGTTTCTGTCAAGTCGCATTCTTGCTTAAAGTCGAGATGTTGTATATAATATAATGGTTGTTTCGAACGTGGACGAGTCATGGGTCTTGCGCATTGAATCAACGAAAACGCTGATCATGTGCATCGAGCCATGTGAATTTTTTGGAGGGGAAGGCATAAAATGAAAGCAAGCTGGGAAAAAATAGAGAAGAACCTTGGGGTTCTACAAGTTGAAGTTGACGCAGAGCGCGTTACAGGTGCCTTAGACAAGGCATTCAAAAAAGTTGTACAGAAAGTAGCTGTGCCTGGATTCCGTAAAGGTAAAGTTCCACGCCCTATTTTCGAAAAAAGATTTGGTATTGAAAGTTTGTACCAAGATGCAATCGATATCTTGCTTCCGGAAGTGTACACTGAAGCGGTTGCGGAGACGAACATCGAGCCAGTTGATCGTCCTGAGATCGATGTTGAACAATTCGGTAAAGGCGAGAACTTCGTATTCAAAGCAAAAGTATTGGTTAAGCCTGAAGTGAAATTGGGCGAATACAAAGGTATCTCCGTTCCAGTTGAAAGTGTAACGGTTACAGACGAAGAAGTAGCTGCTGAGCTTGAGCGTCTTCAACAACGTCACGCTGAATTGGTTGTTATCGACGAAGATACAGCTAAAGAAGGCGACACAGTTATCATCGACTTCGAAGGTTTCGTTGATGGTAATCCATTTGAAGGCGGTAAAGGCGAGCGTTACTCTTTGGAACTTGGTTCCAAATCGTTCATTCCAGGCTTCGAGGAGCAATTGATCGGCCTTGGAACAGGCGACTTCAAAGATGTTGATGTAACATTCCCTGAAGTGTACCACGCTGAAGAGCTTGCTGGTAAACCAGCGGTATTCAAAGTGAAGCTTCATGAAATCAAACGCAAGCAACTTCCAGTTCTTGATGATGAGTTCGCTAAAGACGTAAGCGAGTTCGATACACTTGACGAGTTCAAAGCAGATTTGACAAAACAAATCTCTGATCGCAAAGTGAAAGAAAACGAAGCGAAACGTGAAGGCGAAATCGTTGAGAAAGCAGCAGAAGCAGCTGAAGTTGAAATTCCTGAGCCAATGATCGACACTGAAGTTGATGCAATGGTTCGCGACTTCGACAACCGTCTTCGTGCACAAGGTATGAACCTTGACATGTTCATGACATTCTCCGGTCAAACGATCGAAGACATGAGAGGTCAAATGAAAGTGGATGCGGAGAAACGCGTTCGCAACAACCTTGTTCTTGAGCAAATCGCAAAAGAAGAGAACATCGTAGCGACGGAAGAAGATGTAACGGAAGAACTTTCGAAAATGGCTGAAGCGTACAAACGCTCCACAGACGAAATCCGCAGCATCTTGAGCGCGAACGGTTCCCTTGCAAATCTTCAAGAGGAAGTTGCAATCCGTAAAACGGTTCAATTCCTCGTTGATAACAGCAAGAACTAATCACAACTGAAGCAGGTCAATAAGGCACGTATATCACATGCGTGCCTTTATTTGTACCAATTCAGCCTTCGTAAGATATGAATACATACATAATGAACGTTGAGGTCATCTACTTCGAGTCGCTCATGCAGCCTATGATAGCTTTGCCTTCGCAAGGCTTATAAGTCGTTCGCTAATGAAATGGATTTGAAGGTGGTGTAATCACGTTCAACCCATTGTTTTTTCACATATTGCTGTGCCCCAAGGTTTGTGCAAGACACAATTTCCTGTTCCATGATACATAGAATGTAATAGCGTCGTTGCAGAGGAAATGACATGGCACCTGGAACGTGATAAAATAACAGTAATTCACTAATTGAAGAGGAAAAGAGGTTGGTCAAATGAATCTGATACCTATGGTTGTAGAGCAAACAAATCGAGGCGAAAGATCTTACGATATCTACTCGAGATTGTTAAAGGATCGCATTATATTTTTGGGGAGTGCGATTGATGATGATGTAGCCAATACAGTCATTGCCCAACTCCTCTTTTTGGCAGCCGAAGATCCGGAGAAAGATATCTCACTATATATCAATTCCCCGGGTGGGTCGGTAACAGCTGGATTGGGTATCTTGGATACAATGAATTTCATCAAACCGGATGTATCAACGATCTGTGTCGGTCTAGCTGCAAGTATGGGCTCTCTACTCTTGACAGCTGGAGCGAAAGGCAAACGATTCGTCTTGCCGAATAGTGAAGTGATGATTCACCAGCCATTAGGCGGTGTGAGAGGTCAAGCGACCGATATTAAGATTCATGCGGATTGGATCATTAAGACGAAGCAGAAATTGAATCAAATTTATGTGGATACGACGGGTCAACCCCTTGAGAAGATCGAACGTGATACAGACCGCGACAATTTTATGGGTGCAGAAGAAGCCGTAGCTTATGGTCTGGTTGACCAAGTTCTCACTCGGCCCATTTTGAACTAAGGGGGGAATTCCATGTTTAAGTTTAACGAAGAAAAAGGTCAGCTGAAATGTTCGTTCTGCGGCAAATCGCAAGAACAAGTGCGTAAGCTCGTAGCTGGTCCTGGTGTATATATATGTGATGAGTGTATCGAGCTCTGCACAGAGATTGTGGAGGAAGAACTTGGTCACGATGAGGATATCGATCTCAAAGATATTCCGAAGCCAATGGAAATCCGCAATATTCTAGATCAATATGTCATTGGTCAAGAGCAAGCGAAGAAGTCATTATCCGTGGCGATGTATAACCATTACAAACGGATTAACACCCAAAGCAAGATTGAAGATGTTGAGCTGCAAAAGAGTAACATTTTATTAGTTGGACCCACAGGTTCAGGTAAAACGTTGCTTGCCCAGACAATGGCTAAAATCCTCAACGTTCCGTTCGCAATCGCGGATGCAACTTCCTTGACGGAAGCGGGATATGTGGGTGAAGACGTTGAGAACATCTTGCTGAAGCTAATCCAAGCTGCAGATTACGATGTGGAAAAAGCGGAACGCGGTATTATCTATATCGATGAAATCGATAAAGTTGCTCGCAAATCGGAGAATCCTTCGATCACGCGTGATGTGTCTGGTGAAGGCGTGCAGCAAGCACTCCTCAAAATTCTTGAAGGTACGGTTGCATCGGTTCCTCCGCAAGGCGGACGGAAGCACCCACATCAAGAGTTCATTCAAATCGATACGACGAACATCTTGTTCATCTGCGGCGGGGCATTTGATGGCCTAGAGCAGTTGATTAAGCGCCGGATTGGTAAGAAAGTCATCGGATTTAACTCCGTTGGAGATAGCACGAAAGAATTGAAACCAGGCGAGTACCTATCGATGGTATTGCCGGAAGACTTGCTCAAATTCGGATTAATTCCTGAGTTTGTAGGACGTCTGCCTGTCATCTCGACACTTGAGCCACTGGATGAGAGTACGCTCGTTCGCATTCTATCCGAGCCGAAGAATGCGCTTGTGAAGCAATACCAGAAGCTGCTTGAGATGGATAACGTCAAATTGGAGTTTGAACATGCGGCATTAGAAGCCATCGCGAAAGAAGCGATCAAGCGGAATACCGGTGCACGCGGTTTGCGTTCCATTATTGAAGGTGTTATGCTAGATGTAATGTACGAAGTTCCATCGCGCGACGATATTACGAACTGCGTCATTACAGAGAAAGTCATTCAGGAGAAGGTTGTGCCTGAGTTGACGGCGAAGAAACCGAGCAAGAAAAAAGAAGAGAGCGCCTAAGCTGGCGTGAAGTGAATATATAACGCGACTCAAATTCTCCACTTGTTCATTCGGAAATCCGTGCTAGGTAGCGCTGGTGGATGACGGGTGGAGTTTTGACGTTCTTGGGAGAGAATAAGTATGTTCTTGAGAAAGCAGACACGACCGATCAAAGTCGGCAACCTAACGATTGGCGGCAGTGATGAAGTCATCATTCAGAGCATGTGTACAACGAAGACGGCAAATGTGGAAGCAACCGTGGCGGAAATTCTTCGTCTCGAAGAAGCAGGCTGCCAAGTAGTCCGTGTAACGGTGAATAATATGGAAGCGGCTGAGGCGATCAAGGAGATCAAGAAGCAGATCCATATTCCGCTCGTGGCGGATATCCATTTTGATTACCGCCTTGCATTAGCGGCCATCGAGAATGGGATTGATAAGGTACGGATTAATCCGGGGAATATCGGTCGTCGTGAGAAAGTCGAAGCGGTTGTGAAGGCGTGTAAAGAGAAGGGGATTCCGATTCGGATCGGCGTGAATGCGGGCTCGCTTGAGAACCACTTGCTTGAGAAGTATGGTTATCCAACGGCCGAAGCGATGGTCGAGAGCGCCAAGTTCCACATCGGAATCTTGGAAGAACTTGATTTTCACGATATTATCGTCTCTCTTAAAGCATCGGATGTTCCGATGGCGATTGAGGCTTATCGAATGGCTTCGGAGAGCTTCGACTATCCGCTTCATCTCGGGATTACAGAAGCAGGAACCTTATTCACAGGCGCTGTGAAGAGTGCTGCAGGGATCGGTGCGCTTTTATCGATGGGCATCGGTTCGACGGTACGTATCTCCTTGAGTGCGGATCCGGTGGAGGAAGTAAAGGTTGCACGAGAAATCCTCAAATCGTTCGGTTTGATTTCTAACGCAGCGACTTTAATTTCTTGTCCGACTTGCGGGCGTCTCGATATTGATCTCTTCTCGATTGCCAATGAAGTCGAAGAGTACATCTCGAAGATTAAGGTTCCGATCAAAGTCTCTGTGTTGGGCTGTGCCGTGAATGGACCGGGTGAAGCGAGAGAAGCTGACATCGGAATTGCAGGCGCGCGCGGTGAAGGGATGTTATTCCGTTATGGAGAAATGATCCGTAAGGTGCCAGAAGCGGAACTATTGAATGAATTGAAGAAAGAAATAGATATAATCGTTGACGTGTATAATCGTACGGGAGAAATTCCAGGACGTAAACAGCACGCTTAATAAACACATAGCATGTCTTTCATTCGCATGTTCTCATGCAGAAGGAGGGCATGCTTTTTTTTGTTGGTATAGTTGGGATTATTTTGTATAGTTTGTGGCAGATCTGCGAAAGGTAAAATTTATATAAGGTGAATAACGATAAAAAAGTGTTCATTTTCTGAAAGTTACGTTAAAATGTATCTTATGTCAAGAAACATGACATCAAGATTCGGCAGAAGAAGGGATGATAGCTTTCGTGGAGTGGATTCATGAGCAAATAATAGTATTAAATGATTTCGTGTGGACTTACATTCTAATCGCGATCCTTATCGCATTAGGAGTATACTTCTCGATTCGTTCTCGGTTCGTGCAAGTGACGGCGGTTCGTGAGACGTTGAGATTATTGGTGGAGAAGGAACAGGGCGATGCAGAAGGCAAAAAGGGCGTTTCTTCCTTCCAAGCTTTTTGTATTAGTACAGCGTCAAGGGTCGGAACAGGGAACCTTGCGGGCGTAGCGATTGCCATATCACTAGGTGGACCCGGCGCCGTGTTCTGGATGTGGGTTATGGCGATCTTTGGCGCGGCATCTGGCTTTATCGAGTCAACACTAGCCCAAATTTTCAAAGAACGAGACGGATCGGCCTTCCGAGGTGGACCTGCTTATTATATGGAAAAAGCGCTGAATGCGCGGTGGTTAGGCATTATTTTTGCTATATTAATTACATTTAGCTTCGGGTTCGTATTTAATGCGGTACAAGTCAATACGATGAGCTCTGCCTTCCAAGGGTCGTTCGGGTGGGATCCGTTATGGATCGGGATTGTCCTCGCTATTATGCTGGCACTTACAATTTTCGGCGGTGTGAAGCGAATTGGGCAAGTAAGCTCCATCATCGTACCGATTATGGCAACAGGGTACATCTTATTAGCGCTTTTTGTTATTGTTATGAATTTCACGGCGATTCCAAGCGTGTTCGCATTAATCATAGAGCATGCATTCGGTTGGAAAGAGGCGGCTGCTGGGGGTCTCGGTACAGCGGTTATGATGGGGATCAAGCGCGGTCTATTCTCCAATGAAGCCGGGATGGGGAGTGCCCCGAATGCGGCGGCTACAGCAAGCGTAAGCCATCCGGTTAAGCAAGGGATGATTCAATCCCTCGGGGTATTCGTAGATACGCTTCTCGTATGCAGCGCGACGGCGTTCATCATTCTATTCTCAGGCGTTCATACGAGCGGGGATTATGATGGCATTCAATTAACGCAGCAAGCACTAGCTTCACAAGTCGGCGACTGGGCGAATGGATTTATTGGTCTTGCCATTTTCTTGTTCGCATTTAGCTCCTTGATTGGGAACTATTATTATGGTCAGAGTAATATTGAATTCATAAGCAAAGGACGTCATACACGAATCTGGATGCTGATCTATCGGCTCATCGTGCTTGCCATGGTCATTCTAGGATCCGTAGCCAAGGTCTCGCTCGTGTGGGATATGGCCGATCTATTCATGGGCTTTATGGCGCTCATTAATCTAATCGTTATTGCGCTGATTGGCAAATATGCGCTCGCTGCGCTCAAGGATTATCGAGAACAGAGGAAGCAGGGACTGGATCCGGTCTTTACGGCGGACCGCATTCCGGGTTTGAAGCATGCGGACTGCTGGGAAGTTAAAAGTAGTTAATATAATAAAGATTCAAAAATCACCGTGATGAGATAAACCTTGATCGAAGTAATTCAATGGTGATCGACCGCGATATAAAGGTTGGTTTATTCGCCAATCAGAATGTTCACATTCTGATGTGGGCAAAAGATGATTTTTGAATTACCTCTAAGCGGTTAATTGAGCCGAGAAAGGGAAATACTATGACGTATTACACTTTCTCGGTTTCTTTGTGCTGTTCAAGAGATTTGATTCAAGAGAGATAACGAGGATGCATTGAGGAGGAATGATGGATGGATTTCAGTATGGCGTTAATGTTCATTCAAGTATTTTTTGCGATTATTATCGGCCTTTATTTCTGGAACTTGTTAAGATCGCAAAAAACGAATCGGACGGCTGTGGATCGCGAATCACGTAAGGAGATGGATAAGCTGCGCAAAATGCGCTCGATTTCCCTGACGAAACCGCTCGCGGAGAAGACAAGACCGACAACGATGCGGGACATTGTAGGACAGAAGGACGGCTTGCGGGCGCTGACGGCTGCGCTATGCAGTGCAAATCCGCAGCACGTCATCATATACGGACCACCGGGTGTTGGGAAGACAGCCGCCGCGCGTGTCGTCCTAGAAGAAGCGAAGAAAAATTCAAATTCTCCATTTTTGTCAGATGCGAAGTTTACAGAGATTGATGCAACCACTGCAAGATTCGATGAACGAGGGATCGCCGATCCGTTGATTGGGTCTGTGCATGATCCGATTTATCAAGGTGCAGGAGCAATGGGGGTAGCTGGCATTCCGCAGCCCAAACCAGGTGCGGTCACCAAAGCGCACGGGGGCATCTTGTTTATTGACGAGATTGGGGAATTGCATCCGATCCAGATGAATAAGCTGTTAAAAGTATTAGAAGATCGCAAGGTGTTCTTGGAGAGTGCTTATTATAACTCCGAGGATACGAATATTCCTGTCTATATTCATGACATATTCCAAAATGGCTTGCCTGCAGACTTCCGTCTTGTGGGTGCAACGACACGTTCACCGCAAGAGATATCGCCTGCGCTTCGCTCGCGCTGTATGGAGATCTTCTTCCGTCCATTGCTTCCGGAAGAAATTCGGGTGATTGCATCGGATGCCGTACGCAAAATTGGGTTCGATCCATGTCCTGAAGCGGTAGATGTAGTATCGCGTTATGCAACCAATGGACGTGAAGCCGTAAATGTCATCCAGCTGGCTGCAGGACTTGCGATGGCTGAGAAACGTAATTCGATTACATCCGGAGATGTAGAGTGGGTTGTAAATAGCAGTCAAATCCCACCGCGTCCTGATCGTAAAATTCCACAAGCGCCAAGTATTGGCTTCGTGAACGGTCTTGCCGTCTATGGGCCGAATATGGGCACGCTGTTGGAGATTGAGGTAACGGCGATACGAAGCAAACCGGGTCAAGGGAAAGTGAATATTACAGGGGTCGTCGACGAAGAAGAATTGGGCGGAGGGTCGCGTACGCTGCGCCGGAAGAGTATGGCGAAGGGATCCATTGAGAACGTCTTAACCGTTCTTCGGACCATTGGGCTCGATCCGTATAGCTTTGATTTGCATGTGAACTTCCCGGGCGGAACGCCGATTGATGGTCCTTCAGCTGGTATTGCAATGGCTACAGCGATTGCGTCAGCGATGAACCATGTTCCGATTGATAACAAGCTTGCGATGACAGGGGAAGTGAGTATACACGGGAAGGTGAAGCCGATTGGCGGGGTTATTGCGAAAGTAGAGGCTGCTTTCCAAGCGGGGGCAACAACCGTTATTATCCCTCGGGAGAATTGGCAGGAGATTTTCTCGGGCTTGAACGGTCTGAAAGTCATTCCTGTTGACACAATCCAAGAGGTATTCCAGCATGTGTTCGGTGAAGCGGTGCAAGAAGTTCTGTTAGAGCTTCCACACGATAAGGACCTCTTTATCACGCCGCCCGCGACGTCGTTTTTGCAGGCCAAATCGATGGATGATGTGCGTTCCACAGAGTCCGGCGGAGTATAATCGCTTGATTGATCGGCGCTTTCAGGCCAATTGGTTTTTTTAAGCAACATTTGATAAAATGTTATAAACATCTTATTGAGAGCCACTGGAGGTGCGTAACACATGGGCCTAAATAAAGCAAAAGGTCGCCGTATCCCTCTACTGCCCTTAAGGGGACTGCTTGTCTATCCTAGCATGGTATTGCACTTGGATGTGGGACGGGATAAGTCAGTTAAGGCTTTAGAGCGAGCAATGGTAGATGACAATATGATTCTGCTGTGTTCTCAATCGGACGTCAATATTGAAGATCCGGGTCAGGATGATATTTACTCGATAGGCACGATTGCCAAGGTTAAACATATGCTGAAGCTGCCGAATGGTACGATTCGTGTATTGATTGAAGGTGTAATCCGCGCTGAGATCCTACAGTATGTGGATAATGCGGAATATTTCGAAGTCTCGGTGCAGGAGCTGCCGGAACAAGAATTATCCGATGCGGAGACCGATGCGCTGATGCGTACGGTGCTCAACCAGTTTGAATACTACATAAATCTGTCGAAGAAAGTAACGCCGGAGACGCTTGCTGCCGTAACGGATATTGAAGAACCTGGGCGCCTCGCGGATGTGATTACAAGTCATTTGTCGCTCAAAATGAAGGATAAGCAAGAAATTCTTGAGACGATTGATGTGACGGAACGGCTGGAGAAGCTGCTCGACATCCTGAATAACGAGCGTGAAGTGCTGGAGCTTGAACGAAAGATCAGCCAACGCGTGAAGAAGCAGATGGAGAAGACGCAGAAGGAGTACTATCTGCGCGAACAGATGAAGGCCATCCAGAAGGAACTTGGCGAGAAAGAAGGACGCCTCGGCGAAGTTGAGGAGCTGCGTGCGAAGCTCACGGAATTGAATGCGCCGGAGTCGGTGCAGGAGAAGATCAACAAGGAAATTGATCGTCTCGAGAAGACGCCTGCTTCTTCAGCAGAAGGCGGCGTAATCCGTAATTACGTCGATTGGTTATTGTCTTTGCCGTGGTCGAACAAGACGGAAGACCATCTGGATATTGAGGAAGCGGAACGAATATTGAATGAGGATCATTACGGTCTGGATAAGCCAAAAGAACGTGTGCTTGAGTATCTTGCGGTCCAACAGCTTGTCAAGCGGTTGAAAGGCCCTATTCTCTGTCTCGTTGGGCCGCCTGGGGTTGGGAAGACCTCCTTGGCGCGTTCAATCGCAAGATCGCTTGGCCGTCAATTCGTGCGCATCTCGCTCGGCGGCGTTCGGGATGAGGCAGAAATTCGCGGACACCGACGGACGTACGTAGGGGCGATGCCAGGCAGAATCATTCAAGGCATGAAGACCGCCGGCTCCATGAATCCGGTGTTCTTGCTCGACGAGATCGACAAGATGGCGTCCGATTTCCGCGGCGATCCATCGGCAGCCTTGCTCGAAGTGCTGGATCCGGAACAGAACAGCAGCTTCAGCGATCATTTCGTCGAGCTGCCGTTTGACTTATCGAATGTCATGTTCGTGACGACGGCAAATGCGGTTCATAATATTCCAAGACCGCTGCTTGACCGGATGGAGATGCTATATATTCCGGGGTACACGGAAATCGAGAAGCAACAAATTGCAACGCAATATTTGGTGCCGAAGCAGACGAAAGAGCATGGCTTACAGCCAGAACAGCTTGAAATTGAAGATGCTGCACTCTTAAAGGTTATTCGTGAATATACACGGGAATCAGGGGTTCGTAATCTGGAACAGCAGGTTGCCGCGCTCTGCCGGAAAGCTGCCAAGCAGATCGTCGCTCATGAGCATGAGAAGGTCGTCATTGCACCGGATGATCTGAAGGATTATCTGGGCATAGCGAAATTCCGATATGGTCATGCTGAAGAAGAGAATCAGATCGGTTCAGTGACAGGCCTTGCTTGGACGGAGGTTGGCGGAGAAATGTTGAATATCGAAGTCACCGTGATGCCGGGAACCGGGAAGCTGACGCTCACAGGCAAGCTTGGGGATGTCATGAAGGAATCAGCTCAAGCGGCGTTCAGCTATACGCGTTCACGCGCGGAAGCGCTGAAGCTAGAACCGAATTTCCATGAAAAATATGATGTGCACATTCACGTGCCGGAAGGCGCGATTCCGAAGGATGGACCATCCGCAGGGATTACGATCGCAACAGCGCTGATCTCAGCGCTTACGAACCGTTATGTATCGAAGGATGTTGCGATGACAGGAGAGATCACCTTGCGTGGTCGTGTGCTCCCGATTGGCGGCCTGAAGGAAAAGTCTCTTGCAGCACATCGTGCCGGGATTAAGAAGATCCTCTTTCCGAAGGAGAATGAACGTGATCTGCGGGATATTCCAGACAGCGTCAAGAACGACGTGACTATCGTCTTCGTCGGTCATATGGATCAAGTCCTGGAACACGCACTGGTCGAGCCGATTACGTTATCTGAATAAAGTTGTTGAATAAGAAAGGAATTACAGACGACATGAAAGTAACACAAGCAGAATTTATCATTAGCGCTGTAGGACCTGACCAATATCCTGATGATGCCTTGCCGGAGATTGCTCTGGCAGGGCGTTCTAATGTTGGGAAGTCCTCGCTTATTAACCGTATGATTAACCGCAAGAACCTGGCACGGACAAGCTCGCAGCCCGGCAAGACACAATGTCTGAACTATTACCGCATTAATGATTTATTATATTTTGTAGACTTTCCGGGATACGGTTATGCGAAAGTATCGAAAACCCAACGTCAAGCTTGGGGCAAAATGATTGAGCGATATTTGCTGGAGCGCGATCCGCTCCAATTGGTGCTACAGGTCGTAGACCTCCGCCACCCCCCTTCAAAGGACGATATCATGATGCGTGAGTGGTTGATTCATTATGAGATCCCGACCTGCGTCGTTATGACCAAGGCGGATAAATTGCCGAAGAGTCAGTGGCATAAGCATATGAAAGTGATCAAAAATGACCTGCAGTTGACCGCAGAGAATCCAATGGTCATGTTCTCGTCAGAACTCGGCCTGGGCAAGGACGAGCTGTGGGAAATTATTAGCCGCTACACACAGCAGGCAGAGGAAGTTGTGGAAGATTCAACAGATGATGTAGGGAATCCTCAAAGTTAGTGTAGGAAACAGAGTATCTTCATTAAAACCTCAATTTCTTCACGGATAAATACGTATTTTTCGTGAAAAATGAAGAAAAATCAATGCTGATGAGCAGGAATAATTGTGCTTGGTAGTGTATAATATCCTTAAGGCATTGAATTTTCGAAGTTGTAAGTTAAAGAATTGAGGAGATTTGTATGGGTCAACGGTTGGCCACAGAGTATGTTAAAGCCAGTTTACAGTTAACGGAAGCAGAGATGTCCAAGTTTGTGCATAGTTTTGAAGAGCAGCACATCCATTCGTATGTGCTCGTGCTCGATAACGGCAATCAAGAAGTTGTTCTTGAGGATGGTGCAGGGGAGGAGATTCGGTTACCGTTTCAACGGAAGGCGAAGACGTATGTATGTGAAACGTCCTGCCGTCTGGTTAAACCGAAGTTGACCAATGCGATGCGTCAAGCGCTAGCAGCGTTTAAAGGAAACGCGATCGTGAATCGAATTTACAGAGGATATACGATGGAATACAAGTATGATCAGGGCAAAGTATCTCGAATTATTGAACATGTAGATGGTCAAGATCGTCTCGTATTCGAGTATAAAGATACACTTGGTCAATTGCAGCAATTATTTAATCTGTGTCAAGTGGAAGCCCAGATTGAGGGGATCCAAGATCATATTAATATGTTGCTCGATGCAAGAAATCGGGCGGAGAACCCTGAACAAATCGCCCAAATTGATGCGAAGCTAAGCGTGTATACCCAACAATTATTCGTACTAGAAGCGTAAAATCGTGCACTTATATGTGAAAGGAGTCCGTGAGGATTCCTTTTTTTGTATTGACACATATACAGGTGGATTGCATATGTTGTATACGGGGCTGAGGGCTCCAGCTCATTTCAAATAATCACCAAAAAAAAGTATTGCTTTTCTGGGCAGAAGATGTTATTTTTATTCTCGTTGAAAAGAATATAGGAACCAGGATTCACTCAGGACATTGTATGTTGCGAGAGAGTTTTCCCTCGGGAAGTGAATGACGTAGGTCCTAGCGGATGAAATTTTTCAAACATTTTATTCCTAGGAAGGGGGAACCGGAAGATGGAATATTCAACTTTCGGAAGACACGTTGCAGTTGACACTTGGGGTGTTGATTTTGAACTCCTAAACAATGCTGAATTTTTGCAAGCTCAAATGGTAGAGGCGGCTGAAGCTAGCGGTGCAACTGTACTGTCTGTTCAAGCCAAACAATTCGAACCACAAGGTGCAACGGTATTAGTAATGTTATCTGAGAGTCATCTCTCGATTCACACGTATCCTGAAAGAGGTTTTGCTGCAATTGATTGTTATACATGCGGCGAGACAGTAGACCCGCAAGTTGCAATTGACTACCTGGTATCCGTACTTAAACCGGATAAAACGTATGCGAAAAAATTGGTTCGCGGTATCGGGGAGCTTCAAGTTGAGAACCCTGTGATGAAGCAAACTCAATTCGCATAGTACGCCATAGCAAGTGAAAGATAACCATGGAGAAGATTGATTCATCTCCATGGTTATTTGTTTTCTCGGAACCCCATAGAATGTACAAGGTTGAACAATGTACATGCAAAGGGGTTCGAAGTATGCGCCGAGGGCAAAGTCGAATATCAGGAAAATGGTTCATCGTCGTTATGGTTTTTCTCGTCATTGTCTGGCCGTCTTATCAGATTTATAAGCTGATGGGTGGCAGTGATGCCAAGGAAGATGCAGGACGAATGCTCTACGAAGTCGCCTCATTTCAAATGGGTCTAGTACAGAATTCGTTAAATGAAGCGTCTGCCATTGAGAATACAAGCCAATTGGATGCCGTCAAGCTCGCGATCTATTCAGCGAACTATACGCATGACCGACTCGTGAAGGCATATGGGAACGATCATTTGAAGCGATTAGAGTCTTTGAATAAGCTGCTCGAATTTATTACAAGTGTTCAGATCGCAGGATACCGTCCGCTGCATGAAGAGGAGAAGGTCTTACTCCAGGAGGTTCAGAAACGATATGGAGAGCTCTACGAAGCTTACGAGCAGCTCGTAACAGGTAGCGGTCAGTTGGTTAGCTCAGAAGCGGTCATCGTAACGGAAGCGGATGAAGCAATGAGGGGACTTCTGGAGAAGCAAATGAATCCTTAATGGAATAGATTGTAACATGGGGTGTCGGTCTTGGTATAAGTGAAAGAGCTTAGGTCTACACTAAATACGAATGTTTCCCATTTCATAATTTTTTCAAATTTGAACGTAATGGATTTGTCGAACTGTGATATAATTTACATGATATAGCGATAGAGAAGGCAGGTGACACAATGCACATTTTAGCGGTCGGACTCAATTATCGGACGGCCCCGGTCGAAGTGAGGGAGCGGTTCGCCATTGCCGAACAAGCTTTACCAGAGGCGTTACAACAACTTAAGGCAACGAAAAGCGTTCTAGAATGTGTGATTGTTGCGACTTGCAATCGGACGGAAATTTATGTTGTTGTGGATCGTCTGCACATGTGCGGACATTTCATTCGCAGCTTTATGGAGAAATGGTTCCAGATTCCTCGTCAAGAATTTACAAATTATTTGTACATCTATGAGGATGATCGCGCACTGGAGCATTTATTCCAAGTGACAAGCGGACTTGATTCGATGGTCATTGGGGAGACGCAAATACTTGGGCAGATGAAAGATGCTTTCCTGCTTGCACAAGAGTACGGAGCAACTGGAACATGGTTTAACATGCTCTTCAAACAAGCCATTACGATGGCCAAGCGTGCCCATGCGGAGACAACCATTGGTGAAGCGGCTGTCTCGGTTAGTTATGCGGCGGTGGAGCTCGGCAAACGAATCTTCGGGCAATTTTCGAAGAAGAAGGTTCTCATTCTTGGAGCCGGGAAGATGAGCGAGTTAACGGTGAAGCATTTATATGCGAACGGAGCGGACGAAGTGATCGTCGCGAACCGTACACTAACGCGTGCGGAACAATTAGCGTCGAAGTTCAATGGACGAGCTTGTTCGATTCAAGGCGGGATATCGCTGCTTCATGAGGTGGATATCGTCATTAGCTCGACAGGGGCAGATGGTTTCGTACTGGATGTGAAGCAGGTACAGGAGAGCATGAAGAAGCGCAAGAATCGACCGATTTTCATGATCGACATTGCGGTGCCGCGTGACTTAGACCCTGCGATTGGTTCGATACCGAATGTGTTCTTGTACGATATTGATGATCTTGAGGGGATTGTTGAGAGCAATCTCGAACTTCGCCGGAAGGAAGCGACGAAGATTGATGCGATGATTGCGAAGGAAATAGAAGCTTTCCGTCAGTGGCTGAAGACCCTTGGCGTTAGCCCTGTCATTTATGCTTTGCAGCAGAAGTCAGCGCAAATCCATCAAGACACCATGGAGAGCCTATTCAAGAAACTGCCGGATCTGGATGAACGACAAGCGAAGGTCATCCGCAAATTGACGAAGAGTATTGTCAATCAGATGCTGCATGATCCGATTCTACGGATTAAAGAAATGGCTGTTGAGAAGAACGGCGACGAGGCAATCGAAATGTTCACGCAGATTTTCGCGCTCGAAGAGCAGATGGAGAAGGCGGAAGCAGAAGAGCAGCGTCAGAACAAGGCACATGAGCAAACATCATCACCTGAGATGAGAATGAACGAAAGATCGTCTGCCGGATCAAAATCTGGATTTGCATGGGCGACCGTAACGAAGTAGGTGGTGAAGGATTGATGTTAACTCAGAATTGGATGTATGATGCGATTATCTATATATACGCCCTGAGCCTTCTGTTTTATTTCTCCGATTTTGCACAGCCAAATCGGAGTGCGAAGCGGATGGGCACGGGGCTTCTTCTTTTTGTATGGGGCCTGCAGACACTCTTCCTTGCAGGGAAATTAATTGAGCAGCCGGCCGTTCCATTGTTGTCTGTACTTGAATTTATGTTTCTTTTATCTTGGTTACTCGTCACGATCTCGCTGCTCATCAGTCTCTTTTTTAAGATTGAATATATCGTGTTTATCGTGAACGTAATAGGGTTTGCCGTACTTTTACTTAATTTATTTAGCAGTCCGATCGGGGAGCAGCGGCTAGAACACTGGCAGATTGTCAAAGAAATTCTAATTCTGCATGTTGCGTTTGCGATATGCAGTTTTGCTGCATTTACGATTGGGAGTATATTCTCAGGGATGTACATGTACTTACACCGGAAGCTGAAGGAAAAGCAGTGGGATGACTCCGTTCGTCGATTGCCGAGCTTGGAGAAAATCGATCGCTACGCGAATCTGTCGATCATGATTGGTACGCCGCTGTTGATCCTATCACTAGCAGTCGCCATCTCATCGATTTATATGGAAGAAAAGTTGGATCTTCTCCTCGATGTGAAGGTGCTGCTCACGCTCGTGGCCGCGATTTGTTACGTGTATTATTTTATTAAAAGAGTTTCACTTAAGCATACAGGATATCGATTGGCACGGTGGGCGCTGCTTGCGTACACACTCATGGTGCTCAATTTCGCAGTGAATTCTTTCTCTACATTCCATCATTGGATATGGGAGTGATTGCTATGGAAGAGGCCTCGGACGCGGTGTTTTATCCGATATTACTGCAGATGGAACACCTACGATGCATTGTTATAGGCGGTGGACGTATCGCGGAACGTAAAATTCGAGGTTTGCTCGAAGCAGGAGCGAAAGTGCATGTTGTCAGTAGTGACTATTCCCCGCAAATCGACCAATGGATCGCAGAAGGGCGAATAACGGATAGGAATCGAACCTATCAACCTGGGGACCTCAAAGGGGCTCAAATCGTGTTCGCTGCGACCGATTCGGAGGTAGTGAATGAGCGTGTCTCAATCGATGCGCATGCTCTAGGCATTCTGGTTAATGTCGCGAGTTCCTCACGCAGCTCCAACTTTGTGAATGCGAGCACGATGCGGCGAGGGAAATTGATTATTTCGGTATCGACCTCCGGGGCGAGCCCAGAGGTTGCGAAGCGGATTGTGTCAGAGATTGATGCGCAGTATGGTGAGGCATATGAGGTATATTTGGATGTACTAGCTGATCTACGTCACATGATACAACGCAGCATTCCTGATGCTGGCGTTCGAAGACAATTGATGAAGCAGATGCTTGAGATGAACTGGTTAGAGCAGATCGAGCAAGGTGTCTTTCCTCCAGCGGATTCAGGGTGGATGGAGAAATGGATAAAGGAACAGATTGCTGTGATCGAATAAAAGCTAAATCTAATATTGCTATATTTGCAAGTCAGGACGAGGAGGCAACACGATGCGTAAGATAATCGTAGGAACAAGGCAGAGCGCACTTGCGTTGACACAAACAGGACAAGTCATAGCGCAGTTGGAACAAATCTGTAAGAAGCATGGACTGCCCTATCAATTCGAGATCCATAAAATTGTAACAAAGGGCGATAAGATTCTAGATGTTACCTTGTCAAAGGTCGGGGGCAAAGGGCTGTTCGTGAAGGAAATTGAACAGGCCCTTATCGATGGAGTGATTGATATGGCTGTTCACAGTATGAAGGATATGCCTTCAGAGCTGCCAGCAGGCCTCATGAATGGTGCTATACCGATGCGCGTAGACCCACGGGACTGCCTTATCTCTCGTGAAGGACTCAAGCTGTCGGAGCTTCCGCTTGGAGCCAAAGTAGGAACGAGCAGTCTGCGTCGTTCTTCGCAATTACAGCATGTACGACCTGACCTGAAATTGGAGTCGATTCGTGGAAATATTGATTCTCGACTGCGGAAGCTGGAGACAGAAGGCTTTGATGCGATTATGCTCGCAACAGCGGGGCTTGTTCGTATGGGATGGGAAGATCGGATAACAGAACATTTGTCACCGGATGTATGTCTGCCGGCGGTTGGACAAGGGGCGCTTGGGATTGAGTGTCGGGAGAATGATCCTGAGGTTCGCGAATTGCTGCAGCTATTCAATGATCACTCGACTGCGTTGACGGTTCGAGCTGAACGTCGTTTCCTTGGACGGTTGAACGGCGGATGCCAGGTGCCGATTGGCGCATTTGCGACGCTCGTGTCGGATGATGAACAGCATCCTGTGATTGAATTGACAGGGATGGTCGGCACAACCGATGGACGTGTTATACTGAAAGAAACGCTTCGCGGGAATAACCCTGAACAGCTAGGGGAACAGGTGGCTAATCAACTTATTGCACAGGGAGCAGACCGAATTTTGGCGGAATTGAATCAGTAGGGAGATGGACGGATTGGGGAAAGGAATCGTTTATCTTGTCGGCGCAGGGCCGGGAGATGCCAAGCTCATTACATTAAAAGGTCTGGAGTGCATTCAGCGGTCAGACGTCATCGTCTATGACCGTCTTGCTTCTCCAAGGTTGCTCAAATATATGAAACCAGGCGCGACGAAGGTCTATGTCGGCAAACTCCCGGATCGGCACACAATGAAGCAAGAAGACATCAATCAATTGCTTGTTGATCTTGCCTTGGAGGGTAAGGTGGTTACACGTCTTAAGGGCGGAGATCCAACGGTATTCGGACGTGTCGGGGAAGAAGCCGAATTGTTACGGCAGCATGATATTGGTTATGAGATCGTGCCGGGCATTACCTCTGCGATTGCGGTCCCAGCATATGCGGGAATCCCAGTTACACATCGTGATCTTGCCTCTTCGTTCTCCGTCATCACAGGGCATGAAAGTCCAGATAAGCTGGATAAATCTATTTATTGGGACAAGGTAACGAATGCGACAGGTACACTTGTATTTCTGATGGGTGTAGCGAAGATCGATTACATAAGTGAGCAATTGATGAAGCACGGCAGGTCGCCGGAGACACCCGTTGCCCTCATTCGTTGGGGGACACGGCCCGAGCAAGAGACGCTCGTCGGAACACTTGCAACGATTGCGGAGCAAGTCAGAGTCACGAATTTCCAATCTCCCGCGGTTATCGTGGTCGGCGATGTGGTCTTGCAGCGTGAGAAATTAAAATGGGTGGAGCATCAGCCTCTGTTCGGAAGACGGGTGCTCGTAACACGCGCCAGATCGCAAGCAAGTGACCTTGTGCAGCACATCGATGACCTTGGCGGGGAACCAGTCGAATTTCCTGTCATTGAGACAAGGCGTACCTCATCGCCGGATCAGCTTGCTGTTATCCGTGAGACGATGCAGCAGCTGGAGTCGTATGACTGGGCTATTTTTACGAGTGTGAATGGGGTAGAGTGTTTCTTCGAACATCTGCGTGAGAATCGGATGGATATCCGGCGGTTAACGCGAGCACGTGTGGTAGCGGTGGGTCCGAAGACGGCAGAAGCTCTTGAATCTCGTGGGATCATGACAGAATGCTTGCCGGAAGAGTATCGGGCAGAGGGTATTCTGGAAGCAATTCGTACGGAGTTGAATCCAGGGCAGCGCGTGCTGCTTCCTCGAGGAGATCTTGCACGCAAATGGTTGCCAGAGCAGCTTTATAGCCTGGGTCTTGACGTTACGGACCTAAAGGTATACGAGACAGTTCCAGTGAACGATGATGAAGAAGGACGAGAGTTGCTGGAACAGCTTGAGGCCCGTGACATTCATATGATTACATTTACGAGCTCCTCGACGGTTACGAATTTCATTCGAGCATTTCAACGACTAGGCGTTACCAATTTAGCTGACATGCTAAGTGGTGTTGAGATCGCTTGTATTGGGCCGCTTACAGCGGAGACCGCCGTAGCAGCAGGGCTGACCGTGTCAGCCATTTCGGAAGAAGCAACGATTGAATCGCTTGTACATGCGCTTTGCGTTTTAGCGAAAAGATAAACATGTTTGTGTTCTCATTTCAACGATATATTGATTTCACTTCTAGGAGGGTACCTTAATGAGTTTTCCAATCGTGAGACATCGCCGTCTGCGCCGTACGGCAGGCATTCGCAACATGGTGCGTGAGACGGTACTAACGGTAAATGATTTGATTGCGCCGATTTTTGTTACATACGGAACGAATGTCCGTGAAGAGATTCCTTCGATGCCTGGTGTGTATCATTTGTCTATGGATCAATTGGATGCAGAGATCGATGAGATCGTCAGCTTGAACATTCCTTCGGTACTGCTGTTCGGCGTACCTGAGACCAAGGACGCTGTAGGGTCATCTGCTTATGCGGAGGACGGTATTGTTCAGCAAGCGACGCGGTATATTAAGAAAAGATATCCAGATCTTGTCGTTGTGGCAGATACTTGCTTATGTCAGTTCACTGATCATGGACATTGCGGCATGGTGCATGTGGAAGATCGCTGCGGCGAGCTGCATGGTGAAGTGGATAATGATGCTTCGCTCGAACTGCTCGTGAAAACGGCTGTATCACAAGCTGAGGCAGGTGCGGATATTATTGCGCCATCGAATATGATGGATGGATTCGTGCAAGCGATTCGTACGGGATTGGATGAAGCGGGTTACGCTCATATTGCGATCATGTCTTATTCGGTCAAATACGCATCGGCTTTCTACGGACCGTTCCGTGAAGCTGCACATTCGGCGCCGCAATTCGGGGATCGTAAGACGTACCAAATGGACCCTGCCAATGCACAAGAAGCGCTTCGTGAAGCAGAATCCGACGTGCTCGAAGGTGCGGATATGCTGATGGTGAAGCCTGCGCTTGCCTATATGGATATTATTCGTACGCTCAAAGATCAGTTTGATCTTCCGCTCGTCGCTTATAACGTAAGTGGGGAATATTCGATGGTCAAAGCGGCTGCACAGAATGGATGGATCGATGAGAAGGCCATTGTGCTAGAGACGTTGATCGGTATGAAGCGTGCGGGTGCTGATTTAATCATTACGTATTTTGCCAAAGATGCGGCAAGATGGCTGAAGTAAAGGAGATAGGAATCGAAATGGACAATCTTCAAACACGTAAAGATGACCGTGCTAGAGAAGCTTTTGCAGAGGCAAAAAAATATATTCCGGGTGGCGTAAACAGCCCTGTTCGTGCATTTAAATCGGTAGGTTTAACACCGTTATATATTGATCATGCGGCGGGTTCGCGGATTTATGATATTGATGGCAACAGCTTCATCGATTATATCTGTTCCTGGGGACCGCTCATTATGGGGCATGCCCATCCAGAAGTGATTGAAGCGATTCAGAAGACTGCTGCCAAAGGAACAAGCTTCGGTGCTCCGACTGAAATAGAGACGTTAATGGCGAAGCTTGTGTGCGAACGTGTACCTTCGGTGGATATTGTGCGGATGGTAAATTCGGGGACAGAAGCGACGATGAGTGCGATCCGTCTGGCTCGGGGTTACACGGGACGCAGCAAGGTACTGAAATTTGAAGGATCTTATCACGGCCATGCCGATAGTCTCTTGATCAAAGCGGGTTCTGGTGTTGCGACACTCGGACTTCCAGATAGCCCTGGCGTACCTGAGGGTGTAGCTTCGAATACCATTACGGTGCCCTATAACGATTTGGAGTCGGTGCGTGTTGCTTTTGAACGCTACGGTGAAGAGCTTGCTTGCGTGATCGTTGAGCCGATTGCAGGAAATATGGGTGTGGTTCCGCCATTGCCTGGGTTCTTGCAAGGACTGCGTGATATCACCACACAATACGGTAGCTTGTTGATCTTCGATGAGGTCATGACAGGATTCCGGGTACATATTAACTGTGCACAAGGATTGTATGACATTAAGCCTGACTTGACTTGTATGGGTAAAGTGATCGGTGGCGGTCTGCCTGTAGGCGCATATGGCGGTAAACGTGAGATTATGGAACAGATGGCTCCATCCGGTCCGATCTATCAAGCAGGAACGCTGAGCGGTAATCCTCTGGCGATGATTGCAGGGTATACGACCTTGAAGCTTCTAACGAAAGATGTGTATGAGCAGCTTGAACGGCAAGCGGTGAAATTGCATCTTGGATTTGAGAAGAATGCAAAAGAACTGGGTATTCCAGTGACGATAAACCGCGTGGGATCGATGGTCTGTCCGTTCTTTACAGATCAGTTCGTGATTAACTATGATACGGCGAAGACAGCGAATTTGGATCATTTCCGTCGCTACTTCGGCAATATGCTGAATGCGGGTGTAAGTATCGCTCCATCGCAATTCGAGGGTATGTTCGTCTCTGCGGCGCATAGCGATGCAGATATCGATGCGACGATCGAAGCGAACTACATTGCGCTCAAGCAGCTATGATTCCGGAACGTTATCTATCCCCGGAACAATGGATACGCAAAGGAGAATGGCTCGTGACGACTGCATCGCAGTCGTCTCTTCATTTACCGGAGAAGTTTGCATCGAAGCTGGCTCATAGGGGTGACCTCGTGAAGGCGGGAGATCGCCTGCGGGTCCGATTGTTCCCAGAAGAGACGGATCCGATCCCGGCTTATTGGACAGAACTTGAGGTTCTGTATGAAGATGATTTCTGTATGGTGGTGAACAAGCCAGCGGGGATGCTCGTACATCCCACGGTGCCGGATCAAGTGGAGACGCTTGCGAACGCCGTAGCCAGCTATTATGCATGTTCGGGACAGCAGCATCGCGTCCGGCATATTCATCGGCTGGATGAATATACGACAGGCCCGGTCCTGTACGCGAAAAATGAGTTCAGCCAAATTCGACTGGATGAAGCAATGCGTGAGAAAGCGATTGAACGGGTTTATGTCGCCTTCGTGCAGGGGATCGTTGATCCTAAGCTGCGCAAGATTGATGCACCGATCGGTAAAGATCGTCATCATAAGCAGCGGCGCCGTGTCTCGCCAACAGGAGATCATGCAGTGACCCATGTTGAGCTAATCGAGACATTCCCACATGCAGGAGTGAGCCTAGTACGTCTTCAGCTTGAGACAGGAAGAACCCATCAGATTCGCGTCCATATGAGTCATGCGGGCCATCCACTGCTCGGAGATACCCTCTATGGCGGCAGCGATGAGAATGCAGCGTACCAGGCGTTACATGGCGAATTGCTGCGCTTCCAGCATCCGATGTACGGGGAATGGATGGAAGTCGAAGCTCCATGGACCGTGATGTTCAAGGAGCTGTATGCGAAGTTTAGCGGTTCGAATGCATAAACGTGTTGGATCTGACGATCTAAAAAAAGTAGAAGAGAGCACAAAGTAGAACAAATAGGAAGGGGGTACGGGGTGGAGAAGCGATAGCGTCCGCCTTTGAAATTCGTGTTATAACCGCTAAACTTCATTCAATGAACACGAATTTCAACAGCGTGTGGAACCCCGTACCCCCTCCTTTCACGTGCTCGAACGTAGCAGTTTCATGAAGGACCTGGCCAACGGCCAGGTTCTTTTTTGCTAAGATAGCAAATTTCCACAAAGTTCATAAACTTTGTCCCACTTTTCAAAAATATATGGCATGCTCTTTCCTTCTAGGCATATAGATAAATGTAAGTAGTCATGATATCCATCTGACAATGATGGTCATTTAGGTTTATATGCAGAAGGGAGGACCTCGTTTTGTTTGATCAATCCTATGGTTTGCGATTTGACATTTACGAGCGGGTTCACTTATCAGATGAAGTAGTTGGGATACAAGAATTAGAAGAGATTGAGCTTGTTCCGAATGTTCAAGTCGTTCCGCATGGAGACCACGCAACGCTGCGCGGCAATCTGCTGCTGTCTGGCGTATATAAAGGCGATGATGAGCAGCGTTCAACGCTTACCCTCGCGCACTTTATTCCTGTGGAAATTACATTGCCAATGAATCGAGTACAAAGTCTGGACGATATTTCAGTCGAGATTGAGAATTTCGATGTGGATCTGCTATCGACGCGAACGATTAACATTAATGGCGTACTGTCGCTCAAAGGGATTGAACTTACACAGCCGGAGCAATCGCCTTGGATGGCCGAGCAATTTACCGTTGTTCACCAGACCGAGCCGGTAAAAGTTCAGGCAGCTGCACCGAAGGATTTCCGTTCCCAATCGGAAGAAGACGTACCGGAAGAGGCGTTCCAGGCCTCGAAGAATAATAATGTTGGCGATATTCTCGAATCCGTCAGCTTGTACGAGCGTGAGCAACAGATTGAGCACGAGATTGAGCAGCAGCAGCATCAAGGTATAACGTTTCATCCCGAATTTATTACCATTCAGGCCGAGGGAGCGGATAGTCAGAATCAGATTGAGCAAGAAGATCGTGAATCGACGGAACGCATTGCCGAGGTAACGCTCAGCGATCAGCCACAACAGATTGATTCACTGGAGACGGACAAGGAACCTCATCTGGAATTCACACCTCAAGAACCGATTGAGCAAGAAAAAGAAAGAGTGTTTATTTCAAATTCGGAGCATCCGATCGAAGAGTCGCAGCAGGCCCCTTTCTATGATTACGGGTTAGTAGAGGAGAACACGATCTCCGAAGCGGAGGAACTTTCTCTTGAAGAGCGGATCGAGGAAGAGAAGAAAGCGCTCAAGGTTGCTTTTAACAGTAAGAAAGAGCCAGAACCTGAGAATGCTAATAATATGGGTCTTAGCGCGCTGCTCTATTCGAGTAAGAATATCAAGGAAATTGAGACGCGTCATGCCGTAGAAGAACTGGAGAAGCAAGCGAAGAAGCTGCGTTCTAGTTCGAATGGTGAAGAAGTCGAATGGAAGAGTCTATTCTTGAATCATGAAGATGAGAAGAGAGCCTTCCGCAAGTTAAAGATGTGTATAGTTCAGCGGGAAGAAACCTTGGATATGATCGCCGATCGCTATAACATGAATCCACGTGAACTGCTGTTATATAATCGATTGAATGATCATACGATAGCGGAAGGTCAAGTTTTGTATATCCCATAATTGAATTGAGTGGAGCAAAATGACATTCGATGATCATGATGTTCAGCGTGGATCGGATGAGCGAGCCCCGTAACCAGAGCCACTTCGAGAGAATCTCGACCGGGTCAGGTGAGGGGTTTTTTGCTGTTCTGCGAGTGCCTTGCCTGATATATGTTAAAGAGGCCTTACAGACAGTCGTCTGCAAAGCCTCCCAGGCATGATGTATGCTAATAGAGGTTGTTCAAAAAGTCATCATTTGATCACGAAGTCATTCAAGAAGCATAACCGACATCGAATCTTGCGTTCACCTTCGAAGTCCGGTACTCATTTAGGTTTCGCCTAAACTCCGTTCCTACTTCTTCAGGTTCTCGCAACCTTCTCGGTGCTGAAATGCCGACTTTTTGAACATGAGCTAATAGACGTTAAATATAAATCCTAAGTAGATTAAGAACAGTGCAAAAAGGACGAAGACACCAAAACCCGTAGGCAATATGAGGGTATGGACAAATTGGATGCAGATTAAAGGGAAAATGACGCCTTTGACGGTATAGCGGTTTTTGTACCACCATCGTTCCACGTTGGACCACCACCTTATCGTATTCTATGAGGATTGACGAGCTGGTATGACTAGGAAGCCTAGCTTCTGTACATCTGCTTGCAATGATTGACGATGAGGGATTTAAATGATAAAATATTGGATATTCTATATAGGAAAGACATTGAAAGGGAATAGTAGGCACCGAACCCTTCAGAGAGTGGAGCTGACTGACGCTGTGAGGCTCCGCAGGATGTAGTTGCTGAAGTCGCCCTGGAGTTGTTTGTTCGAATCCTTCTAGATGCAGATGTATCTGCGATGAATGGAAGAGCTAG
Source organism: Paenibacillus sp. EB106-05-06-XG162 (assembly GCF_058791655.1). Lineage (NCBI taxonomy): Bacteria > Bacillati > Bacillota > Bacilli > Caryophanales > Paenibacillaceae > Paenibacillus > Paenibacillus sp. EB106-05-06-XG162. Next base: position 277,789 of record NZ_JBYTDT010000003.1, on the reverse strand, counting down.
TGCAAACCGGTAGCAGCCGTTATCTGTTGAGTGTCGCATGCTATAGGTAGATGATGTTTGTTAGCGGTATGCGAAACAAAGGTGGTACCACGGAAGATAACCTTTCGTCCTTTGAGACGAAGGGTTTTTTTATTTGTTCAACTCCCAAGTTTATTGGTTTTACCTATAGACTTATACATGGATTGAACGTGTAGGTGTAGACTCTGAATGTAAATAAATGGAGGGTTTATCATGTCAGAAGCACAGGATAATAAGAACCAGACGTCAATGCCAACGACGTATGATCCAAAAGCGGCCGAGCAGAAGTGGTACGATTTCTGGATGAAAAATGAATTTTTCAAAGCAGGACAACGTCCGGATGCGCCGAAGTATTCCATCGTGATCCCACCGCCGAACGTAACAGGAATGCTTCATATTGGGCATGCGCTCGATTTTACATTGCAAGATATTCTTGTGCGTACGAAGCGGATGCAGGGTTATGATGCGTTGTGGCTGCCAGGTTCTGACCATGCAGGGATTGCGACACAGACGAAGGTTGAGCAGAAGCTGCGTGAAGGCGGCGTAACGCGCCATGATCTGGGACGTGAGAAATTTCTAGAGCAAATATGGGATTGGAAAGAAACTTACGCGAACACGATACGTGAGCAATGGGCGAAAATGGGGTTGTCACTCGACTATTCCCGTGAGCGGTTTACACTCGATGAGGGTCTGTCCAAAGCGGTTCGTGAAGTCTTCGTGAAGCTCTATGAAAAAGGCTTGATCTATCGCGGCAAATATATCATTAACTGGGATCCAGCAGCACGCACAGCATTGTCGGATATTGAAGTAGAGTATAAGGAAATACAAGGCCATTTGTATCATTTGAAATACCCACTTGCAGATGGCAGCGGTTCGATCACAGTGGCAACGACGCGTCCGGAGACGATGCTCGGTGATACAGCGGTTGCAGTTCATCCAAAAGATGAACGTTACAAAGATATGATTGGCAAGATGCTTATCCTTCCAATTGTTGGGCGTGAAATTCCGGTGATTGCGGATGATTATGTTGAGAAAGACTTCGGAAGCGGCGCGGTGAAAATTACGCCAGCACATGATCCGAATGACTTTGAAATGGGTCTTCGTCATGATCTTCCACAAATCACAGTGATGGATGAGTCCGGCGTCATGAACGAGCTTGCTGGTAAGTACCAAGGAATTGATCGTGCGGATTGCCGGAAGCAAATTGTAAATGACTTGAAAGAACTAGGTGTATTGATCAAGATTGAAGATCATGTTCATCAAGTAGGACATAGTGAGCGCAGCGGAGCTGTGGTTGAACCTTATCTCTCCACACAATGGTTCGTACGAATGAAACCATTAGCTGAACGTGCGATTGAAGCGCAGAAGTCAGGCAAAGGCGTTAACTTTGTACCGGATCGGTTCGAGAAAACATACTTGAACTGGATTGAGAATGTTCGGGACTGGTGTATTTCCAGACAGCTCTGGTGGGGACACCGTATTCCAGCTTGGTATTGTAATGATTGCGGTGAGCTTCATGTGGCGCATGAAGATGTAACGGCTTGCTGCAAATGTGGAAGCGCGAACCTAAAACAAGACGAGGATGTACTGGATACGTGGTTTAGTTCAGCACTATGGCCTTTCTCAACACTTGGGTGGCCAGAAGATACAGAAGATTTGAAACGCTACTATCCGGTTGATGTGCTCGTAACAGGTTACGACATCATTTATTTCTGGGTTGCTCGCATGATCTTCACGGCGTTGGAATTCACTGATGAAATTCCGTTCAAAGATGTATTAATGCATGGTCTTGTTCGTGATTCCGAAGGACGCAAAATGTCCAAATCCCTCGGCAATGGTGTTGACCCACTAGAAGTCATTGACCAATATGGTACTGACGCTATGCGCTACATGATCTCCACGAGCAGCACGCCAGGGCAAGACCTGCGTTTCCGCTGGGAGCGGGTTGAACAGGCACGTAACTTTGCCAATAAAATTTGGAATGCCTCCCGTTTTGCCTTGATGAATCTTGAAGGCTTCACGGTTGATCAGATCGATATCAGCGGCAATCTCTCAACGGCGGATCGCTGGATACTACACCGTTTGAACGAAACGGCACGCGATATTACACGTCTGATGGATTCTTACGAATTTGGTGAGACAGGACGCCTCTTGTATAACTTTATCTGGGATGATCTGTGCGACTGGTACATCGAGTTCGCGAAGCTTAGCCTCTATGGTGAGGATGCGGAAGCGAAACGTACGACCCAATCCGTATTGTCCTACGTGCTTGACCGTACACAGCGGATGATCCATCCATTCATGCCTTATATTTCCGAGGAAATATGGCAGCATTTGCCGCATGAAGGCGAGACGATTACACTTGCTGCTTGGCCGACATACGATGAGAAATTGGAAGCTCCGGATGCCGTGAAAGAAATGAACTTGCTGATGGACATTATCCGCGCTGTTCGTAACGTACGTGCAGAAGTGAACGTTCCGATGAGCAAGAAAATCGAACTTGTCATTAAATCGGCTGATGCGCAGAGCGATGCGATTATCCGTAACAATGAAGGCTACATCAAACGTTTCTGTAACACTTCGCAGTTCGAAGCTTCTACAGACATTGTTGTGCCAGAAAAAGCGATGACAGCCATCGTGACGGGCGCCGAGCTGTATCTCCCGCTTGCAGGGTTGATCGATATTGCGCAGGAAATTGAGCGTCTTGAAAAAGAAGTGAAGAATTTAAGAAGCGAAGTTGAACGTGTCGATAAGAAGCTTGCCAATGAAGGTTTTGTTGCCAAAGCACCTGCTAAAGTCATCGAAGAAGAGCGCGCGAAACAGCAGGATTATTCCGATAAGCTTGACAAAGTGCTTGCACGCATTCAAGAGCTGCAAAGCTAAGAGTGAAGGGTGAGATCACCATGGCGGACAATCGCGGGGCTGTAACGACAGCCCCTTTCGACCAATACCAACAAGCAGTAGATTGGATTAACGGACTCATTCCATTCGGGATTCGTCCTGGTATGCAGCGTATTGAGTTGATGATGGAGCGGCTCGGGCATCCGGAGCGCACATTGAAATTCATTCATGTCGCGGGGACGAACGGTAAAGGATCGACGTGCGCGTTTCTTACCTCTGTGCTTCGTCAATCGGGTTATGATGTCGGAACGTTCACATCACCGTATATTACGAAGTTTACAGATCGCTTCCAGTATAATGGCACGAACATTCCTGAAGAGACTTTGCTGGCGATCACGAATACTTTAAGGCCTCTCGTTGAAGAGATAGCCGCGTCTGAAATGGGATCACCAACGATGTTCGAGGTCTCGACGACGATTGCGATTATCTATTATGCGAAGGTTGTGTTCCCTGACTTTGTCGTCTGGGAGACAGGCCTTGGCGGACGTATGGATGTGACCAACATCGTAACACCGATCATCTCGATTATTACGAATGTCGGCCACGATCATATGGATATTCTCGGCGATTCGCTCGAAGCGATTGCCCGGGAAAAGGCAGGGATTATCAAACCAGGCGTGCCGATCGTTAGCTCCGTGGAGCAGCCTGAAGTGATTGAAGTGATTCGTAATACGGCGCAGCACCAGAAGTCAACTTTGTACTTAATGAATGATCAATATCGTCTCACGACGTTATCAAGTGAAGAGAATCAACAAGTTTTTAAGTTCCAAGGACCGTTCCGTACGTTGGATCAGTTAACGATTCAATTGAATGGTGCGCATCAGATTAAGAATGCTGGTGTAACAGTGATGGCGCTGGAAGTACTGAAACAATATTATGCATTGCTGATTGATGATGAAGATTTGCTGGAAGGATTGCGAGCAGCTGCATGGGCTGGACGGCTCGAGATGATCTCAGAGCAGCCGCGCCTATTAGTTGACGGGGCCCATAATCCTGAAGGTGCAGCAACCCTCGCACAAGCACTACGCGAGACGTATACGTACGAGCGTGTACATTTGATGATGGGAATGTTATCAACGAAGAATCATACAGACTATTTACGGCATATACTACCAATAGTGGATACGCTCATTTTGACCGAGCCTGATTTCCGTAAAAAAATGAATGCGGAGGATCTCTACGCCATCGTGCAAAACGTATTGGCAGAGTCGCCGCGTCCTGATCTTCAGATCATCATCGAACCGAACTGGAAGGCGGCGCTTGCGAAGCTAGCGTCTATGGCAGCTCCTGCAGATTTAACCGTTGTCTCCGGTACTTTGTATTTAATCGCAGATGTACGATCTTATATTTTGTATCAAACCGATTCTGAAAAAGGTTGGTGAGGATTTCTTGAATACAACAGAACATGTTCATTTTATCGGTATTGGCGGCTACGGAATGAGCGCGATTGCTCGCGTAATGCTAGAGATGGGTTACACCGTAACGGGCTCAGACGTCGCTGCGCAAGAGTTAACAGAGAAGCTCGCGAAGAAAGGCGCCAAAATATATATTGGCCATACGGCGGATAATGTTGAAGGGGCTGACCTCGTCGTCTATTCAACAGCTTTGTCCAAAGATAATGTGGAACGCGTAAGGGCAGAAACGCTCAATATCCCGGTTCTGCATCGTGCACAGATGTTGGCACGGTTAATGAATACCCGTAAAGGCGTTGCTGTAGCGGGTGCGCATGGCAAGACAACGACCTCGTCGATGATCGCGCTCGTCATGGAGCAATGCGGTACGGACCCGACCTATATCATCGGTGGCGAGATTATGAATATGGGGACCAACGCGAAGGCGGGAAAAGGGGACTATGTTGTCGCGGAAGCCGATGAGAGCGATGGCTCCTTCTTGCAGTATCATCCGCAGCTGGCGATTGTAACGAATATTGAAGCTGATCATCTGGAGAATTATGACGGGGATTATGCGAAGTTGAAACAAGCTTACGTACGTTTCCTCAATCAAGTGAAGCCTGGGGGCAAAGCGATCGTGAGTGCAGATGATGAGATTCTGCAAGCTATGATTCCGAATCTCCAATGTGATGTGCTTACATACGGCATCGGTTCGACTGGAGATTATCGGGCGACAGATATCGTACTTGGCGATCGCAAGAGCTCGTTCACCTTTACCTATCAAGATGTTCCACTCGGGACTATTGAGCTGTCAGTACCTGGACGACACAACATCTCGAATGCGATGGCAACGATTATTACGTGCATGCAAGCGGACATTCCATTCTATGCCATTGCAGAGTCGATTAAGGAATTCCGTGGTGCGAAACGTCGGTTCCAAGTGCTCGGTGAAGTAAATGATATTCTCGTCATTGATGACTATGCGCATCATCCGACAGAAATTCAAGCAACGATCCAAGCGGCGAAGTCCACGGGTAAACGTATTATCGCAGTGTTCCAGCCGCAGCGCTATACACGGACATATTTCCTGCTGGAACAGTTCAGTCAAGCTTTTGGTGACGCTGATGAGGTTATTATTACAGATATCTATTCGCCTGCAGGCGAGAAGCAGATCGAAGGGATTACTTCGTCCAGACTTGTTGATATGATCATTCAGAACAGCAATCCGAACACGAAGTATATTCCAACGAAGGAAGAAGTGTTATCGAAGTTAAGCGAGGATGTGAAACCTGGCGATCTAGTCATTACGATGGGTGCAGGTGATATTTGGAAGGCGGCAGATGGTCTAGCAAAGGCACTGCGTGCACGCGTCTAATCGTTATATTCCCGATTCAGACTTATCTATCGTTCAATAGAAACGTCCAACCTTATGGGTTGGACGTTTTTTGGCGTTGCTATCGATTTGAATTATGTTTTCCATGGTAAAGTGACTTCGCGAGGGGCTCTCCGATAGCAGCAAACGCCTGTCGAGAGGCCTCCGATGGTAATGGTCAGAATGGATAGGAAGAAGGTTCGGGGCGAGAATAATAGACCACCGAGGGTAATAATGAGTCCGTCTAGAATGAAAATGGTGAATCCTACATTGACGGATAATTTATCCGCGATGTATTTGGCGAGCAGATCGGTTCCGCCGGTGCTAATATTGTTTCGAAGCATGATGCCAAATCCGATCCCCATAAAGATCCCTCCAATGAAGGAACTAGTAATGGGATGGATGTGCAACGGAGCAAGGAGGTTATGGCTAATGCCTGAGAATAGGTCAATGAAAAAGGAGGAAATAATCATGCCTGGGAAGCTGCTGAAGAAAAAATGGCGATATTTGAACCACGCGAGCACCAGGATCGGCAAACTACACAGAATAAAGGTGATGCCTATGTTCGCCTTCCACATGTAATTGAGAATTAACGCGATGCCGATAACGCCTCCATCGAGAACATTGTAGGGGATTAGGAATAGATTGATTCCGATCGCGAGTAGCATGCTTCCCGCGATCGTCGCAACAATCTTATTGAATAACTGCACTTTCATCAGCTCCACTTTCGACAACCGAATAAAATCTAGGTCTTCTCTGATGTATATGCTAGTTTGTCCCGTCATATTCAATGGATACGGCATGTGCGATACAAGGAATACTTTCACCTTGCTGATAAGAGATCGGGGATAGAAGCGCACCGGTGGCAACGACGAGAATTCTTTTCCACGTTCCGGCTCGAAGCTGCTTGAGCAAATGCCCGTAAGTGACGGTAGCAGAGCATCCGCACCCACTAGCTCCCGCTTGGACGGATTGGTTCTCATAGTCATAGATCATCATGCCGCAATCCCGGAAATCCGTCTGATTCATAGGGATGTGATGTTTCTTGAGCAGTTCACTTGCGATTTCATATCCGACCTTTGCTAGATCCCCTGTAACGATTAGATCATAATGCCCAGGTTCAATCCGCAAATCTCGGAAATGCGCTTGAATGGTATCTACGGCCGCTGGCGCCATGGCAGCACCCATATTGAATGGGTCTGTAATGCCCATATCTATGACACGCCCAATCGTAGCTGAGGTGATGAGAGGGCCTTCGCCATGTTTGGAGACGACGGCAGCTCCTGCACCCGTGACAGTATATTGAGCGGTTGGCGGTTTCTGGGACCCATATTCCGTCGGATAACGGAACTGCTTCTCAGCGGTTGCATTGTGGCTCCCAGTTACAGCCAAGGCGTAGTGAGCGGAGCCGGAGTTTACGATCAGCGAGGCGAGCGCAAGGCTCTCCATCGAAGTAGAACAAGCGCCAAATACCCCAAGATAAGGAATGCTAAGGGTTCTAGCCGCGAAGCTTGAACTAATAATTTGATTGAGTAAATCGCCTCCGACGTAGAATTGAATTTGCTCTTTCGTTAATCCGGCGCTTTCGATGGCGATTTTGGCTGCCTCTTCGATGAGCTTGTTCTCCGCTTTTTCCCATGTACTCTGACCTAACATGAGGTCGCCATGGATAATATCAAAGTCATTCGCTAATGGGCCCTGTCCCTCAAAAGGACCTACAACCGATGCGCTTCCGAATATACGAGGCTTATTCTCGAATATCCAAGATTGATGTCCTCTTAGTGTCATTAGGACCCGGCCCCCGTTCCGTTGAACTGAAGAATCATATGCACGATCCCGACAATGAAGGCTGCGACGGTACCAAATACAATAACAGGCCCAGCCACTTTGAACATTTGCCCACCCACGCCAAGTACAACGCCCTCACTGCGATGCTCGATTGCTGCTGATGCCATGGAGTTCGCAAATCCTGTAACAGGAACCGCAGTCCCTGCTCCAGCCCATTGCGCGATTTTATCATAGACCCCGAAGCTCGTTAAGATGACTGACAAGAGCACCATGATGGCTACGGTTGGATTCCCTGCTGTTTTCTCTGTAAATCCGCCCCATGTGATAAAGGCCTTGGTAATACATTCACCTATGAGACAAATGAGCCCACCCGACAGAAATGCCCGCACGCAGTTCTTAAAGGTCGTTCGTTTGGGTTCAATTCGTTTCGCAAGGGCTTGGTATTCCTGCTGCACGGGCGTTAACTTCTGTTTCTTCTGCTTTTCCGACAAAACCATAACCTCCTTCAAAATCTAAACAGATCAATGCATTAACGGGTAAGTATAGGTCTCATATCTGCGATGACCTGGTCCATTTGCTCCACACATTGTGTATAAAGCGCCTTGGCAGCTTCATTTTCCGAGGATAACGCGAATAATTCTAAATCGGCCTCGCATTTTTTCAGTGTAGCAAACAGGGTTGCTTTCTTCTGCGGCTCAGGCACTTGGATTTGATCATCATAGAGGTCGACATACAGCTGTCCGTACGAATCCACTTGACCCAAGTATACGTTCTCGATGGCCACGCCAAGGGTCTCTAGCTCTCGATTTAGCCAGTTACGATTGTAACCGAATGCAGCTAAACCCTCATCCATAAGCTTTCCATCCATAATAACAGCCTCTGGTGATTTATCAGGTGAGACCTTAATACCCAAATGCTTAGGCGTAAGCGGTTGATTCTCGCGCTTGAGTAAGATATTGAACTCCCCGTTCGATTCCATAATGGCAAATTCAACGTCCGCCGCATTGAACACGTTTTTTTTGCGTAGCTGGGATAATAGCTCATCGGAGGTAACGCGAACCTTCTTCAAGTTATCTTCAAGAATTTTGCCATCCTTAATGAGGACCTCAGATTTGCTATCTATAAAATCCCGAAGCTTTTTGGTCTTCAACTGCACCATTTCAATGATGAAGGATACACCAACCCACACGGCGAGGGAGATAATACCAAGCCCCCAATGCTTCTCTAAATCCATGGAGATGTATGCAGCAAGGCTACCAATCGTAATCCCCGTAATGTACTCGAACAGAGATAGCTGCGCGACCTGACGTTTTCCTAATACTTTGGTGAAGAAAAACAGAACCAAAACAGCCACCAATGTACGAAGGGCAGCTTCAAACCATTCAGGCATCGTTTTTTCGACTCCTTCCCCTTTAATGTTTTGTCAAAAGTTGTGAACAGGATTCATATGAAATGTTCCCGCAAAGTGAGAAGAATATTCTGGTGATATTCGGACACATTAGAGTGGTATTTGTAAAAAGGAGGTGTGAGAAATGACCGTTGGATCCCAAGTGAAAACCACTTTAGCAAGTTTGAAAAGTGCTCAAGCGAGTCTAGAATCCTTCGCGCTTGAAACGCAAAATCAAGAAGCGAAAAAAATGTTCGAGTCCGCAGCGCAGTCGACACAATCAGTCGTATCGCAAGTTGAAGCCCGCGTACAACAACTCGAAAATGAAGAGCCGCAATTTAAAGGGTTCTAGACAATTCGATAAGAAGGACAGGAGTGGGAAATCTCGATTCTTTGCAGAAGCAGAGGATCGAGATTTTTTTGTCATGCCATGGATAAGCGGTTATAAATCTCTCAACTCTATCATAAGAATGATATTAGAAGATTGGACAAGGGAGAGGGTAAGCATGAGTAAGGCCAAAATGACGTTTCGCTTCGATGATCCGCCGCGTAAATCGGGAGGCACAGAGATCATTCCTAATAATGATTCGGTAGAAGAAACTGTAGAGTCAACGACGGTCGGTCATGGTGTTCCGATCCAGAGGTACAGCTCCGATTATGGTGCATGGGACCCCACATTCGATGAAGAGACGAACCGTATTGAGAAGTTGATTCGCGGCGAGACCTCTTCGATCCAGCCCGAAGTCATCCCTCCAAAGTCACAGCCGCGGATTGTGGATATGATCCAAGATTCAGAGGAACAAGTAGAACGATCCGATGCTGAATTACGCAATCATAGTGAAGAAGGGCATAGTGTACAATGGACGGAGCTGCCAGTCGGTGGATTTTATCGTAAAACAAGAAATCCTTCATGGGTCAAAGTCGTTGCCTCTGTCGCTGGCGCAATTGTGACAGGTGCTGTATTCGGCTTCGTTGTATTATCGTTATTTCAAGGGGAAGTGAGTCTGCCAGGTGTGAAGTCGGGCTCTTTATCGGATAATGTTCGTACAAGCGGTAGTGTTCAGACTTCAGGTAAGGTGACGGAGTCCGGGGTGAAGCAAGAAGCGACCACACCAGGTGAAGCGGTTAACGTAACGATTCAACGTGATGCGAAGACCTATTATATGCTGCAGTATGGTGTTTTCAAAGATCTAGCAGGTGTAAATACTGCGCAGCAGGAGTTGACGGATAAAGGCTTGGCCGCGTTCGGAGATACTACGGATCAGAATCGGGTGTATGCCGGTATGGCGGCATCGCGTGAAGAGGCCCAGTTGATGAAAGCTGAGCTGGCACTGCAAGGAATTGAGCTCTATGTTCGAGATTTGCAGCTGCCGGAGACGACGCAATTGATGTATGCTGGTGATGCGTCACAGATGGAGCAATTTCTGAAACAGAGCGATCAGGTGGTTCAAATTCTATTACAGATGTCAACAGCACAGCTAGAGCGTAAAGACCCTACGGCTTATACACAGGCAGAATTGTTAGCCATTAAGGATGCGCATCAGAAATGGACAGAGCTTGGTACAGTGGCGGTCAAAGGCCTGCCAGAGTCTTCGAAGGAAGCTTGGGGGAAAATGACCCAGTCGATGAACACGGCAATTATCTCGTTAAATGAATACGGTAAGCAGCTGTCGACATCCCATCTATGGAGCATTCAATCCGCATTGATGGCGTTCGTGGTAAGTGAGAAAAATTGGATGGCGTCTATGCAAGCCGTGTGAGATAAAGTATATCTAACCGATAGGACCTGATTTCAATGGCGCCTGTCGGTTTTTGGTTTGTGTTAAACCGTAAATATAAGTATAATGTGTAAAGGTGTAAAATAATGGTGAAGGGGAGTCGAAAATGCTGAATAGGGATCAACGTCGCCTCATCTTAGCGTCTGCATCACCACGAAGACAAGAGCTCATTCGCGTTCTGAATATCCCGTTCGAAATTCGTGTGAGTGATGTCGATGAGACCACGCCGACGTATTGGTCGCCGGCACAGGTCGCAGAGCAATTGGCGCTTCGCAAGGCTGAGGCTGTGCATCAGATGCTGCAGGAGGGCGATCAAGGCATTATCATTGGTGCGGATACCATTGTGGTGCTTGATTATCGTGTCCTTGGCAAACCAAAGGATGCAGAGGATGCGATATCGATGCTGAATCTGCTGGAAGGGAAGACACATCAGGTGTATAGCGGTGTGGCTTGTATTGATGCGCAGACAGGGGAGACCCATGTATCTCACCGTGTTACGTATGTCAAAATGAAGCATTTAACAGAACAGCAAGTGCAGCGGTATGTCGCAAGTGGGGAGCCTATGGATAAAGCGGGTTCGTACGCGATACAAGGATTAGGTTCAACGATTGTAGAGTCGATCGACGGATGTTATTTCAACGTCGTGGGTCTGCCGTTATCCTTGCTTAGTGATATGCTCACTAAATTTGGCATTGAAGTACTTTAAGGAAGCTAACTTATGGAAGATGTATTCTAGGATTATTTCAACAATGAAAGAGGGGAATTCATGGATTCGCAAGGGCTTGTTCTGCGCGATATCCCCCATGAAGAACGTCCAAGAGAACGCATGATACAGAATGGGGCAAGCGCACTTAGTCACGCTGAATTGCTAGCAATTCTTCTTCGCACAGGAACACAGCGAGAATCCGCTGTTCGCGTCGCTGAACGGCTGCTTAAGCAAGTAGGCAACATTCGCCATTTGGTAGATATGACCGTAGAAGAAATGACACAAATCAAAGGCATCGGACCTGCAAAGGCTATTCAATTAAAGGCAGGTATTGAACTTGGTCGTCGCTTGTCAAGAGCGACAATGAATGAGAAGATTACCATTCGAAAGCCGTCGGATGCAGCAGATTTGCTCATGGAACAAATGCGTTATTTGCAGAAAGAACATTTTGTATGTTTGTTTCTCAACACCAAAAATCATGTTCTCCAACAAGAGACACTGTCGATGGGAAGCTTAAATGCTTCAATCGTTCATCCCCGAGAAATTTTCCGAGCTGCCATCAAGTGCAGCAGCGCATCAGTAATATGCGCTCACAACCATCCAAGCGGCGATCCAACGCCCAGTCCAGAAGACATTCAGCTTACGCAGCGCCTCGTCGAGGCCGGCAATATTATTGGCATTGAGGTACTTGATCACCTCGTGATTGGTGATCAACGTTACATAAGTTTGAAGGAACAGGGACTTATGTAATATAATATTTAAATTATCAGCACGATAAGATAAACGATGAAGAGTTACAGGAAAGAAAGGGAGATTACAGCATGTTTGGAAGCTTCACGAAAGATTTAGGAATTGATTTGGGAACTGCAAATACACTTGTATATGTTCGAGGAAAAGGGATCGTTGTTCGCGAGCCATCCGTTGTGGCGATCCGTACAGATACGAAAAAAATAGAAGCTGTTGGTGAGTCGGCTAAGAAAATGATCGGTCGTACACCGGGGAACATTCGCGCGATTCGTCCGATGAAAGACGGCGTTATCGCGGATTTCGATACGACTGCAACAATGATTAAATATTTTATTAGACAAGCTCAGAAGCAGCGCTCTGTATTCCCGCGTCATCCGAACGTGATGGTATGCGTACCTTCAGGGATTACAGCTGTAGAACAACGTGCGGTTGAAGATGCGACGAAGCAAGCAGGTGCGCGTGAAGCTTATACCATTGAAGAGCCATTCGCGGCAGCGATTGGTGCAGATCTTCCGGTATGGGAGCCGACAGGCAGCATGGTTGTTGATATTGGCGGCGGTACGACAGAAGTTGCGGTCATTTCGCTTGGTGGAATTGTAACAAGTCGTTCGGTTCGTGTTGCAGGCGACGAGATGGATGATGCTGTCATTCAATATATCAAACGGATTTATAACCTCATGATCGGTGAACGTACAGCTGAGCAAATTAAGGTCGATATTGCTTCCGCATTGCCGCTTGATCAAGTCGAGACGGTTGAAATTCGTGGACGCGATCTCGTATCTGGACTTCCGAAGACGCTCACGATCACCTCCGATGAGATTACAGAAGCTTTGCAGGATACCGTGAACTCTATCGTTGATGCGGTGAAGGTAACACTTGAGAAATGTCCACCAGAGCTCGCAGCGGATATTATGGACCGCGGGATCGTATTGACAGGTGGCGGCGCATTGCTGCGTAATCTCGATAAATTGCTTGCACGTGAGACAGGTATGCCGGTTATTGTTGCGGAAGATCCTCTTGATTGTGTAGCAAAAGGTACCGGTCGTGCGCTAGAGAACATCCACTTATTTAAATCCAAAAGCAGTACGGCGGTTCGCTCGAAACGATAAGAGGTGTTTAAACTGTTTAAATTATTGGGGAATAAACGATTGTTCATATTATTGCTCGGCATGATTATATTCATCTCGCTTCTCGGCTTTACGCTGAGTAACAAACGAGAGAACTTAACATTTCCTGAGAAGATGATTAACGATACGTTTGGGTTCGCTCAAAGTTTATTCTACAAGCCCGCTGGCTTTATAGCGGGCTTGTTTGAAGATATTCGCGACCTGAACCATATCTATGAAGAGAATGAACAGCTGAAAATCGCAGTTTCGCACTATATTCGCGACAAAGCGATTTATAATTCCATTGCTGCTGATAATGAGAGATACCAGAAAGAACTTCATTTTACAGAAGAACAGAAGAAATTGTATAAATATGATTACCGTATTGCGCAGGTCGTGTCGGTGAATCAGGATCCGTACAATAAGAACATTACGATCAATATCGGTGAGAAGAACGGTGTGAAGCCGAATATGGCTGTCATTTCCGTCGATGGCATGGTCGGCACGATTAGTCATGTATCGCCGCTTACGAGTACGGTGAAGCTGCTTACAGACCTGAACGAAAAGAATCCGAATTCCAATGCGATTGCGGCAACGGCCATCGGTAAAGAGAACCAGTCGTTTGGACTTATTGAGAGTTACGATCCACAGACAGGCACGTATCTCATGACCAAGATTGATGAGAAGGACCCGCTTGCCGTTGGTGATACGATCGTCTCATCGGGGATCGGTGAAGCATTTCCACGCGGACTCATTATGGGAACGGTTATTTCCAGACAAGTCGGAGACTACGGCTTAACTCATACAGCGACGATCAAACCAGCAGCGAATTTCGATAATTGGAAAGAACTGTTCGTCGTGGTACCTTAACGTGGAGGAATCGCTCGGATGAATCGTAAATGGATGATTGTCGTTATGATCTTGTTATTAATTATTGAGGGCACGGTAATGCCGTGGATTATTCCAGTGGAATGGAGAATGCGAGTTATCCCTCATTTTGTCTTTATCATTGTATTATTCTATGCGGTGTATACCACGAGATATCAAGCGCTGGTTATCGGATTAATCTTCGGTCTCCTTCATGATGTGATCCATTATGGGAATATGATAGGTGTGTATTCGTTCAGTATGGGGCTTTGTGGTTATTTAATCGGCAAAGTATTCGGCGAGAAGCGGCTCGGCATCGGATGGATGATCGTGATTTCGATCCTCGGCAGCTGGATGTTCGACTCGATCATATTCTTGATTTACACGATGTTCAAAGTGAACCATATGTCCTACGATTGGGCGTTAGCTTATCAAATTATTCCTAGCTCCTTCCTGCAATTATTATTTGCTCTTATTGTATATGTTCCGGTTCGCAAAGTGCTCGACCAAGAATTTCGACCGAAGCTTGAAGAAGATTAAGGCATAAGCAGGAACTTTCTTACCCTAGGACGAATTGATTAGGGAGGAGGGACAGGCAAATATGGGAACGACAAAACAACATCATGTTACAATCAAAGGAATGAAAGACGGCCTTGTGTTCCTGCTGGACGATACATGTGAATTCACAGCACTGATACAAGATTTGCAATATAAATTAGAGCATTCGCATCAGAATATTTTGACAGGACCGATTATGCATGTTGATATTAAGCTCGGTGCAAGAGCGATATCGGATGCAGAGAAGGAAGAGATTCTGAATATTCTGAAGCAAAAGGGGAATTTGTTGATTCGTTCGATTGAATCGGATGAGCCTGAGATCGCATCTGTGAGTGAGAATGATATGAAGATCATGACCGGGGTGGTGCGTTCAGGGCAAGTGCTGCATCACGTCGGCAATCTTCTGTTTCTAGGGGATGTGAATCCAGGGGGAACGGTGAATTGTACCGGGGATATCTATGTGATGGGTTCACTACGGGGAATGGCGCACGCAGGAATTGAGGGAAATGTCGATGCGATTATTGCCGCGTCTTATTTCTCACCGACACAGCTACGGATTGCCGATGTGATCAGCAGACCTCCGGATGAATGGGAAATCAAAGAGTCCAATATGGAATTTGCATACCTTCAAGAAGGCCATATGCAAATTGATAAAATACAGAACATTGCGCGGTTGCGCAAAGATACCCATATATTTAAAGGAGTGTAGTCCGCATGGGAGAGGCTATCGTCGTCACATCAGGAAAAGGCGGAGTGGGCAAGACAACAACATCCGCGAATTTAGGTACTGCTCTCGCATTACTCGGCCGCAAAGTATGTATGGTGGATACAGATATTGGTCTTCGTAATTTGGATGTCGTCATGGGGCTGGAGAATCGGATTATTTATGATCTGTGTGATGTAGCTGATGGTCGTTGCCGTCTGAACCAAGCTCTTGTGAAGGACAAGCGGTTTGAAGAACTCTATTTACTGCCGGCAGCACAGACGAAAGATAAGAATGCGATATCGCCGGAGCAGGTTAGAGATATTATTTTGGAATTGAAGAAAGAATTTGAATATGTCATTATCGATTGCCCGGCAGGAATAGAGCAAGGCTTCAAGAATGCTATTGCTGGTGCAGATCAGGCGATTGTCGTGACAACACCGGAGAATGCCGCTGTACGTGACGCGGATCGCATTATAGGATTGCTCGAGAACTCGCATATTGAAGCACCGAAGCTGGTCATTAACCGGATACGCCAGAATATGGTGAAATCGGGCGAGATGCTCGATATTGATGAGATTATCCAAGTACTGGCGATTGACTTAATCGGCATTGTACCGGATGATGAGCATGTAATCAAAGCTGCGAATAGCGGGGAGCCTACTGTCATGAACCCGGATTCAAGAGCAGCGATTGCCTATCGGAATATTGCGCGTCGTATTGTTGGGGACACCGTCCCACTTATGCTGCTTGATGGCAAGCCAGGCATGTTCAAGCGCATGAAGAAGTTTTTTGGAATGGGCTGATGTAATTGGTAAATAAATTCAAAAGATTAGACTGGCCGATCATTATCATCTTAGGCATATTTATGGTCATTAGCATATTTGTCATCAAGAGTGCTACGTTCAGCGATCCCAAGTTCGTCGGGTCTCATTTAAAAATGATGTATTTCTATATCGGCGGGTTTGCCATCATGCTGGGGATTTCACTCGTTGATTATCGATTATTGCTAAAAGGCTGGATTTATTTCTACGTTCTAGGGGTTGCGCTTCTTATCGCCGTGTTCTTCCTAGGTGCCAAAATTAACGGTGCTGTCGGCTGGTTTAAGCTGCCGGGCGGGCTGCAGTTCCAACCAGCAGAATTGATGAAGCTTTCGATTATTGTCATGGTTGCATATTTGATGGGCCGAAGATCAGGGGATCCGCTTCGTTTTAGACGTGATGTCATTCCAATCGGTTTCTTAACCTTCATCCCATTCTTACTCGTATTGATTCAACCGGACTTAGGGAATGCGATTATCTACGTCGTGATCCTGCTCGGGATGTTCTGGATCGGCAATGTTCGCTATACGCATGTTGTCATTGGACTCGGGACTGTGCTCGCTGGTGCATTCCTGTTCGTCTTCTTGTTCAATACCTTTAATCAAGATATTAAGGATTATTTGGAAGCCAAAGACAAAATCCATTGGTACCAGCGGATCAATACATTCATGAATCCAGCTTCGGCGACAGAAGATGAGAAGCATCAATCGAATAATGCGATGATTGCGATTGGATCTGGCGGCCTCACAGGCGAAGGCTATATGCAATCGGAATCGATTAAGAAGAAGTTCGTTCCTTATCCGTATTCGGACTCCATCTTCGTTGTGATCGGGGAAGAGTTTGGTTTCCAAGGGGCTTCGGTGCTGCTCCTGCTCTATTTCTTATTGATTTATAGGATGATCTTGATTGCCTTCCAGTGTTATGACCAGCGAGGAGCTTATATTATCATCGGCATTGTCTCGATGTTCGTGTTCCAGATTTTCGAGAATATCGGAATGATGATTGGGCTTATGCCAATTACTGGGATCACGCTGCCATTTATCAGTTATGGTGGTACCTCGCTGTTGCTCAACATGCTTTGTATTGGAATTGTGCTAAGCGTCAAGATTTACCAAGAAAAATATGCACTTGAAGATTAAGCTGTCGCATCTCGCGATGGCTTTTTTGCATGTTTAAGAGGTTTCGTGGATCCCCCGCAAAGCAACTTGTGGGGTTATTTTGAAATATAAGTGTTTATAAGTTTCACTAATAAACTGTTCTTATATTTTTCGAAGATACGCTTATCGTCCGTTCAATGACGATAAGCGTATCTTCTTATTCATATTCATCGTGTGCTTGTCATATTTATGATACTAAGACAACCTCTAAGAAGGGGGACTACTACGGATGGAGATAAAAGATAATGTTCGAAGACGAAGACAAGCCCGTATGAAGGCATTAACAGATGAGAGCTTGCCAGTCACCAAGGCGCAAGAAGCACCGAATCGTATTGTACCTTATGCACCGCCTGCAGATAGGAATCCGACGCCAGTGCCTAATATTTCATCAGATGCGGAAGCAGATCCTGAAATTGCATGGAAGGAACAGAATCGATTGTGGCGCACACAGCTTGCTGGAGAAGCTTCCCCATCGAATGGTTCGAATGGTTCGGATCCACCGGTCAATCGAACATCAAGCGGCTGGTTGCAGTCGTTGCAAATCAAATTCATGCTCTCTGCGTTGATCTTTGCTGCCTTATGGGCGATGTTTCAAGTGAATCAGCCGTGGACCGCTAAGGTAAAGGCGTTTGTCGTAAGCGCTATGAACGAGGAGATGAATTTTGGGGCGATTGCTGTCTGGTATGATGAGACGTTCCACGGTGCGCCTTCCTTCATTCCAATCTTCGGTGCAGCTGAGGATCATGCGACCAAAGTGAACACATCGACCGTGCTCTATCCGCCGCTTCATGGGAAGATTGCGAGTCCCTACACGGTAGCTTTGAAAGGTGTTGACATCGAAGCTGCTGCAGCTGAACCCGGGAATCCGATTGTTGTAAAGGCGATGGATGCAGGTCAGGTGATCGAGGTGACTCCGAGTGAGAACAGTACGTATCGAATCGTCGTCCAGCATGCGAATGATTTAAGCTCGATATATAGTGGCTTACAGGCTGCAGATGTCAGAGTTAATGATTGGGTTCAAGGGGGTCAACCTTTAGGAACGCTATCCGCTGAAGAGCAGGAGAGCCTTTTATATTTTGCGATTAAAAAAGGTGACCGATTTATTGACCCAACGGATGTGATCTCCTTTGATTAAATGGAGAGGAACCTCATTCTCCGTACATCCTTTGTTCATCATGATCATGCTCGGCTCACTATTGACAGGCCATGTCATTGAAATGATTACGTTGTTCGGGATTGTCTTGATTCATGAGTTAGGGCATGCAGCGGCGGCGACGATTTTCGGATGGAAGGTACAAGAGATTAAGCTTCTGCCTTTCGGTGGTGTGGCTGTCACGGATGAAGGAGGCTCGGCTCCTTGTCATGAGGAGATTATCGTAGCTCTAGCGGGCCCGGTTCAAAACCTGCTTATGATTGGCGCTGCTTATGGGCTTCATTTGTTAGGGTTCTGGAGTGAGGCATGGACAGAGTACTTCGTTCAAGCGAATGTGATGATTGCCTTGTTTAACATGCTGCCTGTGCTTCCTTTGGATGGAGGGCGTATCGTACAAGCACTATGCAGCCTATTTGTATCCTATCATCGTACATTGATTTGGTGCGGCCGAATTAGTATGGCTTTTAGCCTATTTATGATTGGCTTCGCTCTGATGCCCCTTTATTACCGAGAACCGATTCATTTGAATCTGCTCATTATCGGTATTTTTCTGATCTATGCGAACTGGACAGACTATCGAAATGTGCCTTACCGCTTTGTGCGATTCATGACGAATCGGGATCGATTATCGCTCCTGCGAATGAAACAGGGAACAATTGCATATCCAATTGTCGTCGGATCAGAGCAACCTTTGGGTGGTGTTGTGCGTCTATTTATGAAGAGTAAGTATCATCTGATTTACGTACTGAATGATCGGGGGAAGATTGTCGCTGTATTACCAGAGCAACGGCTTGTTGATTCTTATTTCGCGAATTTCATGGTAAAATAGATGGAAAAATGGGCTAAAGTCAGGGGTGATCCATGTGAAAAGGATCATTGTTCATTGCGAACAAGAGATCACACAAATGGCATTGATGGAACATGGACAACTCGTTGAATTTACAATTGAGAATTCGCAAGGCAGGCAATTGGTGGGAAATTTGTATAAAGGCCGTGTTGTGAACGTGCTTCCGGGTATGCAGGCGGCATTTGTAGATATCGGATTAAAGAAAAATGCATTCTTGTATATTGATGATGTGCTTCATCCGCATTTGGAGAAGCAGCCGAAAGTTAAGCCATCCATCTCACAATTGCTGCAGGCCGGCCAGGAGATTGTTGTCCAAGTCATGAAAGAGCCGTTAGGTGGCAAAGGAGCTCGCGTCACGACGCATTATTCGCTGCCAGGCAGATGGCTCGTCTATATGCCGCATGCGGACTATATTGGCGTGTCGAAGAAAATTGAGCTCGAAGTCGAGCGGAATCGTCTGAAGCAGATCGGCGATCAAGCACGACTGCCAGGTGAAGGGCTGATCCTGCGCACCGTCGCAGAAGGAGAAAGCAAGGAAGCGATTCAATCGGATATTCAACTGCTTCGCGCATTGTGGATTCAGATTGAAGAACGTGCGGCGGCAATGTCAGCGCCAGCACAGCTCCATCAGGATTTGAGCATTATTGAGCGGTTGGTTCGGGATATGTTCACACCGCAGACCGAACGGGTCATCATTGATGATCTTGTTCAGAAGGAAGAGATCGCTTCCTTCCTCTCGCGCGTGCTGCCTGACTGGGCGAATCGTGTTGAGATCTATAAAGGCAGTGAGCCGATACTAACGCATTTTGGTGTTAAGGAGCAGCTCGACCGCGCCTTCGAACACAAAGTATGGCTCCGTAATGGCGGTTATCTGGTCGTTGATTATACCGAAGCGTTGACGGTCATTGACGTTAATACGGGTAAGTATATCGGATCGAATACGCTGGAAGATACCGTCTACGAGACGAATATGCAAGCTGCCGAAGAAATTGCTAGGTTGCTTCGACTTCGCGATATTGGTGGAATTATATTAATTGATTTTATTGATATGGATATGGAACGGCATCGGCAAGATATTTGGGACAAGCTTGAGCTGTTGATGCGCAGTGATCGAACCAAGCATTTAATCCTGGGATGGACTAAGCTCGGGCTGCTCGAAATGACCCGCAAAAAAGTTCGCGATCATGCGATGAATCCCTTTACGGAACCTTGTTCGGTTTGTAAGGGGACCGGAAGAATCAACAGTCGCCTATAAAAATATGGTTTTCTGCTAGGGATAACCGTTGATTTATGCTGATGAGTATGGTAATATGCTTAGGTATGTGTTTCGTAAATATTGCGACACATGCTGTAACCGCACTGGACGGGTTCCTAAGTACAGCGCATGAATCTTCGGATGAGTGGCGCAGTCACCCTAAATCGGGCGAGTCTGAGACATGAGGAGGTGCACGAATATGTACGCAATTATCGAAACAGGTGGTAAACAATACAAAGTGCAAGAAGGCGATGTATTGTTCATTGAGAAATTGAATGCCGGTGAAGGCGAGAACGTAACTTTTGACCGCGTGTTGGCAGTATCGAAAGGTGAGGGCTTGGTAACAGGAGCTCCTGTCGTTGCTGGTGCAACTGTAACTGCGAAAGTAGAATCGCACGTTAAAGGTAAAAAGATCACTGTTTTCAAATACAAACCGAAAAAGAATTACCACAAAAAACAAGGTCATCGTCAACCTTACACTAAAGTAACAATCGAAAAAATCCAAGCATAAGAAGGTGCGGTATGATACGCATCAAGATTACGCGAAATCCAAGTGATCGTTCGATTGAGAGTTTCTCAATTAACGGACATGCAAACTATGCGAAACATGGTGAAGATATTGTCTGTGCAGGCGTATCGGCCGTGAGCGTAGGGACGGTAAATTCGATTGAAGCTTTAACAGGCGTTGTGCTCGATAGCAAGATGAAGAACGGATTTCTTAGCGGAAGGGTAACTTCTGTAGATTCTCCGGACACAACTGCGAAGGTACAATTGCTGCTCGAGTCGATGGTGGTCATGTTAAATACGATCGCAGGATCATACGGAACGTATATTGAAATACATGACAAAAAATAACTAAGAATAGGAGGTAGACAACATGTTAAAGTTGAATCTTCAATTGTTCGCATCGAAAAAAGGTGTAGGTTCCACAAAGAACGGACGTGACTCAGAGTCCAAACGTCTTGGTACTAAACGTGCTGACGGTCAATTCGTTACTGGAGGAAGCATCTTGGTTCGCCAACGCGGAACAAAAATTCACCCAGGTAACAACGTTGGTATTGGTAAAGACGATACGCTTTTCGCGAAAGTGGAAGGTGTCGTGAAATTCGAACGTTGGGGTCGCGATCGCAAAAAAGTGAGCGTCTACCCAGTTGACGCAGCTCCAGTAGCAGCAGCACTCGAAGTATAATTCGGTATAAGAGCCCTCGGCGCAAGCCGGGGGCTTTTTTGAAATTTCGGGGCCCACGCAAAGTATCTGAATCGGCTTCGTAGTTAAAGCCCCACTGTGTGGGGTTTTCTTAGCTGTGATGAACATGCTATACTGTATAGGGTTTTGTTTGACAATTCATGGAAGAGGAATGTGAAGACGGTGAACTATTGGAGAACGATGCGAATGACGGCGATGGTGTCTTTAGTCATCCCTTTATTCATCGTAGTCATAATCCAGCAATGGCTTGTATGGAGTGTCCTATTGTTGATCCTTTGGCTGATCATCGCAGGCTTAGTCATGGAATGGTCCGTGCGTAAGGAACAAGCGGAAATCATATGTGCTGAACAAGTGAAATCCATCCGTACGATGAATCATCATCGACATGATTGGATGAACGATTTGCAGATTATTTCAGGATATATCCAGCTGAAGAAACATGATAAATTAGTTCGAAGCGTGGAAAGAATAAGAGATCGCATGCACGCCGAGAGTAAGGTTGCGAAGCTGGGCATACCCACCTTGGTATTGTTCTTCCAATCTTTCCGTACGATATGCAATGAGATTCAGCTTGAGATAGATATTGTGGACGAGCTCAATTTAGCGGAGATTCCTTTGACCGTACCTCAAGAGACGTTGTCGAGAGCGGTACAAGAAATGATATGGGCGACGCGTCAATGCGCTGTGCCGACAATTGGGGAGCCGCAAATTTTATATATAATGTTTGAGAAGAATAACAATGAATTATGCATCAGTTTCCGATATCATGGTGAGATAAGGCAAGATCGCGACTGGGGCAGCAAGGTGAAATCGATTATTCAAGGCAGTACGATGCGAGTGGAGCAGGATGAAGCGACCTTGCATTTATTTGTGCCTTGTGAATCCTAATGAGGTGAAACGATGTTTGTAGATAAAGCTAGAATATTGGTTAAGGGCGGCGACGGCGGCGATGGACTCGTCTCTTTTCGTCGGGAGAAGTATGTACCGGAAGGCGGACCTTCGGGTGGTGATGGCGGACGCGGCGGCGATGTCATTTTCCGCGTAGATGAAGGATTACGCACGTTGATGGATTTCCGTTATCAGCGTCATTTCAAGGGAGATCGCGGGATTAAAGGGCGCAACAAGAGTATGCATGGTGCGAATGCAGAGCATACCATCGTTCGAATCCCGCCAGGAACCGTTATTATTGATGAAGATACGGAAGAAGTCATCGGAGACATGACACGTCACGGACAGCAGGTTGTAGTAGCCCGCGGTGGACGCGGTGGTCGAGGCAACACACGATTCGCAACGGTGAATAATCCAGCGCCGGAAATTGCGGAGAATGGGGAAGAAGGTCAAGAGCGATACATCGTACTTGAACTGAAAGTCATGGCGGATGTAGGACTTGTTGGATTCCCAAGTGTAGGGAAATCGACGTTACTCTCGGTTGTGTCAGGTGCAAAGCCAAAAATCGGTGCGTATCATTTCACGACCATTACACCGAACCTCGGCGTTGTTGATGTTGGGGATGGACGCAGCTTCGTCATGGCGGATTTGCCAGGTCTGATCGAAGGAGCGCATGAAGGTGTTGGTCTCGGCCATGAATTTTTGCGTCACGTCGAGCGTACACGTGTTATTATCCATGTCGTCGATATGGCGGGTTTGGAAGGCCGTGATCCATTCGAGGATTGGGTTAAGATTAATGAAGAATTGGACCTCTATAATGCGAAGTTATCCGAGCGGCCACAGATTGTAGCTGCGAATAAGATGGATATGCCGGATTCAGCTGACAATCTGGAGGAATTCCGCAAGAAGGTCGCAGAAGTGCGTCCAGATATCGAAATTTTGCCGATTTCATCCCTTACAAGACAAGGTGTACAAGAGCTCTTGTATCGTGCAGCTACGATTCTGGAAGAGATTCCAGAGGCGGTGCTTGTGGAAGAAGTCGCAGAAGTTGAGGAGCGTAAGGTATATCGCTTCGAGAAGACAGAAGAAGCACAGTTTACGATTCGTCGCGAGAACGAGACGTTCGTCGTTGAGAGTGAAGCTGTAGAACGTATGATGAAACGGATGCAGATGAACTCCCACGATGCGATCCTCCGGTTTGCGCGGACACTTCGCAAGATGGGTATTGACGATGAACTACGTAAACGCGGTGCGGTTGACGGAACAATCATCCGTATCGGCGATTTCGAGTTCGAGTTTGTTGAAGGAAGCAGTTACTATTATTAATATGCAAGCCTCTTCGGTGTTGGACCGAAGGGGCTTTTTTTCGAGTTCACGAACGATGCGATAGAAGTTTGGTTTGGTATTTTTTGTACGAGTCCTCGCATTTTTTTGTATAATGGATTTAACTATTGCTCGGATCACCGATATTCGTTATAATGTCCACTATATACGAACGAAAGTCTTCGATAGGAGGACATTGTAGTGAGCGAACGTTTTTATTTGGTCCGTGAAGATATATTACCTGATGCACTTGTCAAAACCGTGATGGCCAAACAACGATTGGCCGATGGATCTGCACATACGGTGAATGAAGCAGCAGAGCAAGTAGGATTAAGCCGCAGTGCTTTTTACAAGTATAAAGACGGGATATTCATGATGAATCAGTTGGATCGCGAACGGATTGTGACGATATCGGTTGATCTCGAGCATCGATCAGGTGTGCTGTCCAAAGTGCTCGGACTTGTGGCAGGATTTGAAGGGAACGTACTGACCATTCACCAGACGATTCCATTGCAAGGGATGGCGAATGTCGTTATCACTGTGGAGACATCTCGAATGGGGGATCACCTGACAGCGCTGCTCGAAGCATTTCGATCGCATGAAGGTGTGAAGCGAGCCACCATCATAGGTCAAGGTTAATCGAACGAATAGACAGGAGGAATAGACATGAAACCGATCAGAGTAGGGCTATTGGGGCTAGGGACTGTTGGAACAGGTGTAGTCCGTATTGTAGAAGGACATCAGAGCGATTTGCAGAGTCAAGTAGGATCCGAGGTCATTATCGAGAAAGTATTGGTGAAGAATGTAGACAAATCCCGCAGCATCTCGGTGCCGCATCATAAAATGACTGATAACGCATGGGACATTATTCGTGATCCCGATATTGATATTATTGTTGAAGTGATGGGCGGCATTGAGACAACGAAAGAATATTTATTAGAGGCACTTGAGCGCGGCAAACATGTTGTAACGGCGAACAAGGACTTAATGGCGCTTCATGGACCTGAGATCTTGGCGAAGGCCAAAGAACATCAATGCGATGTCTTCTATGAAGCTAGCGTTGCCGGGGGTATTCCGATTATTCGCACGTTGTCTGAGGGCTTCTCCTCGGATCGAATTCTCAAAATTATGGGGATCGTGAACGGTACGACGAACTTTATCCTCACCAAGATGAGTCAAGAGGGTGCATCTTATGCCGATGTGCTTAAGGAAGCGCAAGAGCTTGGTTATGCCGAAGCGGATCCGACTTCCGATGTTGAAGGTCTAGATGCAGCACGTAAAATGGCGATCTTGGGAACGCTTGGCTTCCGTGCCAATGTAGCACTCGAAGATGTGTCAGTACGCGGAATTTCCAGCGTATCCAAAGAGGACATCCTCTACGCGAAACGCCTTGGTTATGAAGTGAAGCTGCTCGGGATCGCTGAGCGTCAGGATGAGCATATCAGCTTAAGCGTTCAACCAACGATGATTCGCAAATCGCATCCGATTGCTTCGGTGAACGGTGTATTCAATGCGGTCTACGTCCATGGTGAAGCGGTAGGCGAGACGATGTTCTATGGTGCTGGTGCAGGCGAGATGCCAACAGCTACATCCGTCGTTGCGGATTTGGTCGCGGTCATTAAGAACTTGAAGCTCGGCGTGAATGGGCAACAAGCTATAGTTACGTACAAAGAGAAGAAGCTTAAGACGGATGAGCAAATTGAGTACAAGAACTTCATTCTCTTGCATGTTCAAGATAAAGCAGGCGTACTCGCGCGTATTACACAAGTATTTGCAGAATATGAAGTTAGCTTGGCATCGGTATTGCAGCAGCCCAATCCAGATAATCCGGAAGCGGAAATCATTATTATTACGCATGATGCGAGCAAGGCGAGCATGGATAAAGTCTTGAAGCATTTCGAGCAGCTCGATGTGATTCGCAAAATTAAGAGTGTATATCGTGTCGAAGGTTAATTAAGAACTTGCAAGCAAGCTAGAAGGAGAAAGAAAATGAACGCTTACGAACGTGTAATTGTCAAAGTGCCTGCCAGTACTGCGAACTTGGGACCGGGGTTCGATACACTGGGGATGGCGTTACAGCTATATTCCTACATCGAAATGTCTGCAGCGGAGGAGACCTCGATTTCCTTATATGGGGAAGAACTCGGCGGGATTCCGACCGACAAACGTAATTTAATCTATAAAGTCGCGCAAATGATATTCGATGATGCTGGGGTCTCGGTTCCTGAGCTGCGAATCTCTATGTACAGCAATATTCCACTGACACGTGGACTCGGGAGCAGTGCATCCGCCATTATCGGTGGGATGTTCGCTGCGAATGCGCTGATCGGCTATGTGCTGCCGCAGGAACGAATCTTCACACTGGCTACAGCGCTGGAGAAGCATCCGGATAATGTTGGGGCATCATTATATGGCGGGATTATTGCAGCGACATGGGACGGAACACAGGCCCATCACATTCGTCTCACACCGAGTCCTCATCTAACCACGCTTGTTGCGATCCCTCAGTTCCAACTTGCGACAGAGAAAGCACGGAACATTCTCCCTCAGCAGTTCTCGATGGGGGATGCGATCTTTAATGTGAGTCATTCTTCGCTGCTTGTCGCAGCGCTCGCAACAGAGAATTTCGGAATGATTCGACATGCGATGCGGGACCGTATCCACCAGCCTTATCGGGCTTCCCTGATCCCGGGTATGAGCGAGATTCTGGACAAGGCAGCCGACTATGGTGCGCTTGGCGTTGCACTTAGTGGTGCTGGACCGACACTTATTGCGCTCGTAGATGAACGCGAGTCACGTGAGGAACAATTAGAGCAATTTTTGATGGATACATTGAACCGTGAACAGATTACAGCTTCGACCCTGTGGTTGAAACCAAGTACTGAAGGTGTTGTTGCGCTTCCAGATATCGAGGGCCGAACGTTCATGGACGTTGTTAAAGGAGACATGTAAGGATGGTTCGTATTGCATTGTTACCCCAGGGATCGGTATCCCATGAAGCTGCAGCCTACATTTTTCGGGGAGAGCCCGTGGAAATGGTGCATCACAGATTGATTTCGGATGTATTCATGTCTACGGTTGATGGTAAGACCGATTATAGTGTGATCCCGATTGAGAATACGATTGAGGGCTCTGTGAGTCTTCATATGGACTGGCTCGTGCATGAAGTCGATCTGCCGATTCAAGCCGAATGGGTCTATCCATCGATTCAGAATTTGATCGGAAGACGGGATGAATTGGAACGAAATGCGGATGGATCACTGAACTACAGTCAAATTCGTAAAGTGATGTCGCACCCGGTTGCCATTGCCCAATGCCGTAATTTCCTTCGCGAATATTTACCACATGCGGAGCTCGAACATCTCAGCAGTACAGCAGAAGCGGTAAAGCAGGTGAAAGAGCATCCGGGCGAGGGAATCGCTGCGATCGGCACAACGCTCGGGGCAGCTAGCCAAGGTCTCGATATACTGGCTCCGCAGGTAACGGACCATCAGAACAATTTCACTCGTTTCTTGCTTGTCGGTCCGAAGACGGCGCCCATCGCACCTTCAGATCAAGTGAAGACGAGTATTCTGATCACGCCACCGCAAGATTATTCTGGTGCCTTGCATCAGATTTTATCAGCATTTGCTTGGCGCCGAATCAATTTGTCACGGATTGAATCACGGCCGACCAAGAAACAGTTAGGCAATTATTATTTCTATATTGATGTTCTGGCTTCGATGGATTCGGTTCTGCTGCCTGCAGCGATTGCTGAAATTGAGGCGATTGGCTCGCAAGTTCGCGTGCTCGGATGCTACCCAAGTTATGCGTTTGACACGACTTATACGTCATAATCAGACTTCTCAATAACCAAAGGACTCTTATAATTCCTCGAATCTTCGCGAGCGGCGAAGACTCGGGGAATTTTTTTGTGTGAGGGGATGTCAAATGCCCAGATATTGCATAGGATGTATTAATTGGTTCCGGGCTCTTGTACTGTGTTAGGAACTTTTGTAATGAAATGCAGACGGTTGGGGCTCATTTTCCGCTAAAAAAATGTAGGAGGTTCTTACGCGTGAAAATTCACATTGTAAAAAAAGGGGATACGCTCTACACCATAGCAACCAAATATGAAGTACCCCTTCAAAAACTGATTGATGCAAACCCCAATTTGAAGGATCCGAATAAGCTTGATGTCGGGATGAAAATCAAAATCCCTGTGGAAGCAAAACCGGTGAAACCAGAATATGAAATGATGCATAAACACGATGTGAAGAAAGGCGATACATTGTGGAAGTTAGCAAAAGCATGGGGGATTCCGCTGCAAGATATGCTAATGGCGAATCCGCAATTAAAGGATCCGAATACGTTATCGGTCGGGGAGGTTGTGTACATTCCAAAGGTAACGGGAGGAATGCCGCCGCTAGACCCGCACATGATGCCACCGATGGACCCGCACATGATGCCACCGATGGACCCGCACATGATGCCGATGCATGACGGGGGTATGAACGTATCTCCTCCCGTTAATAATGCCTTCCCAGGCGTCTCTCAGGCTATGCATGAGGTTCATCACAAACATCATCACGATGGTATGCATCACCATGGTATGCATCACGATGGTATGCATCACCATGGTATGCATCACGATGGTATGCATCATGATGGTATGCATCACCATGGTATGCATATGGGCGGCGAGAATTTACCGCATTACCAGGTGCATCAGACGCATCATCAGCCGGTATATACAATGCCGACGAATAATTGCGGTTGCAATACCTTGTCAACGCATATGCCTTATGACATGTACAAAGGCCACCCAGGTGAAGGCATGTCTGAGGACTTATTCGCTCAATTCCAAGTCCCTGCGACAGAAGCGATATCGCTCTATGACTTGCCGCAAGTGCCACAGGTGAGTACATCTGCGAATTGGGGCGGTATGCCGCAAAGTGGGAGCGATGGTTATCCAATGCCATACGGCATGAATCCTTATGGTATGATGGACCCTTACGGAATGCAGATGGACCCTTACGGTATGCAGATGCATCCATACGGTCATCCAGGAGCGGGGTATGGCATGCCAGGAATGCCATTCAATCCTTACGGTATGCCTTACGGAACCGACATGTATGGTTCACAGTTTCAACCACTAAGCTCGATGGATCATATGTCAGGGCATTGCGGATGTCACCCTCGAGAGGATGAGGTTGCACCTGAGGCAAACTCAGCTGCAGCTCCAGCTCCAGCGAAGACGGAACCTGCGAAGCAGAGCAGTACGAAATCTTCCGAAAGTCGATCCTCGTCCAAAGGGAAGGCACGCACTTCTTCGAAGAAATCGAGCAGCAGCTCACGCCGGCAAGTGAAGCCTAGGAAATCGCGTAGTATGCCTTGGATTAACGGTTAATTCATGCTCATTATGGAGTCACCCTTAGAGTGAATAAGGGTGACTTTTCTATTTTACACCTAGGTGATCGTATAAATCGATGGTTCCATGGCTACACTAGGGGAAAATTAGGATAGAAGGGGATTATCGTGAATTTGATGAATAGTTGGAAACAAATCAAAAAGCGTCTGCGTCGAATCAAACGTCCCTTATTATCGCTCGGTCTGCTCTGTATGCTGATTATGCTGCTTGCTATCGGTTATCATACATCTGCTACGGGATCGTCAGATCCTGTGATCGCGAAACTTCGAGAGGAAGGTCAGGATCGAGAAGTTTATTTGACTCGTACCTATGTATGTGGTCAAGAGCAGTTAAACCTTGGGACGATGAGTGCGAATGCGATTATTGAATTGATGCTGCGTCACCCGGAATGGAGTGGGAAGACGGATGAAGCAGGCAAGATATGGATAACAGAAGAAATTGAGGATTTATCAGCAACATGCAAGAAAAATGGGTACATTAGTGTAGATAAGAATGGGAATTTAACACTCTATGATGGACCTCCAAAAGAAGAAAAAGTGATGAGAACATTTTTTCAGGTCGATATTGATTCCATGGAAAGTTCGCTTCCAAAATCGGTCTTAGACCAACTGCACCAAGGAATTCGCGTAAGCGATGTGGACGAGTACCATAGTGTTCTGTCTACATTTAGCGACTATGCCATGGAGCAATCTGAGAAAGTTATGAAACGAAAATCGTAGTTGTACGTATTAGAAATGAAGATGGGCGTGAATAACGTCCTTCTTTTTTTTGGAATCATATAAACGAAGCAGCATGTTCAGACAGTTAGATTGTGATGGAGGTTGATCGGATGGATTTGGTGTTACAATTGGTAATTATTCTAGTATGTACGAAGCTGGCGGGGGACTTAACTGTGAAGCTGGGCCAGCCTGCCGTGTTGGGAAAATTAATCATTGGTATTATTATTGGGCCTGCACTTCTAGGCTGGATTCAGAACGGGGATTTGATCAAAGAGCTGGCACAGATTGGCGTACTCTTATTGATGTTCATTGCGGGACTTGAGACAGATTTGGTTCAATTGCGTAAAAATTGGAAGTCTGCCTTCGCTGTAGCACTCGGTGGAATTATTTTACCGTTTATCGGAGGGTATAGTGCAAGTTTGTTCTTTGGACTTAGCAATAATTATTCCTTATTTATGGGGTTATTGCTCTGTGCGACTTCGGTGAGTATTTCTGTACAGACATTGAAAGATATGAATCAATTGAGTACACGTGAAGGGACGACCATTCTCGGCGCGGCCGTTGTTGACGATGTCTTGGTTGTGATATTGCTTGCATTTATGATGAGTTTGCTCGGCGGTGGTGCCGACGTAAGCCTTGGCATGGTTATCGGGAAAAAAGTTCTGTTCTTCGCCGGTGCTGCTGTGCTTGGTATCTTTGCTGTACCTTGGATTATGAAAATATTCGCGCCGCTTCGCGTAACGGAAGCGCTCATCAGTGGCGCATTGATTATATGCTTTGGCTTCTCTTATTTGGCGGAATGGCTTGGTGTTGCTGGAATCATCGGTGCATTTGCTGCGGGGATCGCGATCTCACAAACCCCATATAAGCACGATGTCGAACATCGTTTAGAGCCGATTGCATATGCGATTTTTGTCCCTATTTTCTTCGTCAGTGTTGGGCTGGATGTCAACTTTAATGGTGTCGGCAGTCAACTTTGGTTCATTATCGTCTTTACCATTGTTGCGATTATTACCAAATTGATTGGTTCGGGACTTGGGGCGCGTCTTACAGGATTTGATCTCCGCTCATCGATCGGGATCGGTTCGGGGATGGTCTCGCGCGGTGAAGTGGCGCTCATCATTGCGACGACCGGATTGTCATCAGGCTTACTGGCGCAAGAGTATTTTACACCGCTTGTTATTGTTGTGATTCTGACGACATTGGTAACGCCGCCGATGCTTAAATTGTCGTTCCAGTCGAAGTCGAAATAGAGTTCAGATTGGTACGGTATCCATAAGGTCTAAATATTAAAGTTCTCTTCCTCATCAACATTTGTTATAATGAAGTGGATACATATGTTCGCTTCATTGGATGAGGGAGAGATTTTTTTTGCGTATTTTGGGAATTGACCCGGGGATTGCGATCGTCGGTTTTGGCTTTATTGATAAAGAGGGGAGTAAGCTAACCCCTGTTCAGTATGGATGTATTCAGACAGAGGCGCATACACCTACGGAGGAGCGTCTGCTGCAGGTCTATGAAGCAACATTGCAGTTGATTGATAAATATAAACCAGATGCGATGGCACTGGAGAGGTTGTTCTTCAATCGGAACGTTACGACGGCCTTTACTGTAGGGCAGGCAAGAGGGGTTCAGATTCTTGCTGCTGTGCAGCGCGGGATTCCTGTAGCAGAGTACACACCGCTGCAGGTGAAACAAGCTGTGGTCGGATATGGAAAGGCAGAGAAGAAGCAGGTGCAGGAGATGGTTCGCATGTTCCTCAAGTTGAAGGCCATTCCGAAGCCGGATGATGTGGCGGATGCGCTTGCGGTCGCTGTATGCCACGCCCATTCTAGTACATTAAATAATAAAATAGCCGAGGTATTGCGAAATGATTGATTATTTACATGGCAAAGTTGCTCATTTAGAGACAGAATATATTGTGCTGGATGTACAAGGTGTAGGATATCGGGTGTTCTGCCCGAATCCGTATTTTTTTGCGAAGAGTGATCAATCGGTGACAGTCTATATTCACCATCATGTGCGCGAAGATGCCATTCTATTGTTCGGGTTCAGTTCACGCGAAGAACAGAAGCTCTTCCGTCGTCTGCTGGACGTGTCTGGTATTGGACCGAAGGTAGCCTTAGGCGTGCTCGCTGGTGGACGCCCGGAGACGCTCGTGGCAGCGATTCAGCAAGAGAATTTAGCGTTCCTTACGAAGCTGCCGGGTATTGGCAAGAAGACGGCGCAACGGATGGTGCTGGATTTGAAGGACAAGCTGGATCATATCGGACTTGGGCTGGATGTATCGGCAGGCGGTCTTTTGATGGGAACAGCGACCGATACAGCACTTGGCGGCGGCGCATGGCCAGAAGCCAAAGAAGCGCTTAAAGCACTCGGTTACACCGAAGCGGAGCTGGATCGTGTATGGCATACAATGAAGGACAATGCGAGCGACAAGGACGGCGTAGATACGCTCATGAAACGAGCGCTTCAATTGTTGTTCAAGGGTTAATTCGACGTGATATGCAACGTTTCGGATATTGCTGACGTCAGAATAATTAGTGATCGAGGGGAGCGAAAGGAACTGTAATGGATGATCGAATCATATCGGCGAATTTAATGATGGAAGATCAAGCGGTGGAGCTGAGCCTTCGCCCTCGTTATTTATCCGAATATATCGGACAGAACCAAGTGAAAGAGAATTTGAAAGTATTCATTGAAGCCGCGAAGATGCGTAAGGAAGCGCTGGATCATGTGCTGCTGTACGGGCCACCTGGTCTTGGCAAGACGACATTGTCGAACATTATTGCCAATGAGCTGGGCGTCAATCTACGCACAACTTCAGGTCCAGCAATTGAACGTCCTGGCGATCTGGCAGCGCTACTAACGAATCTGCAGGAGAATGACGTGTTGTTCATCGATGAAATCCATCGCCTGCATCGTACGGTCGAAGAAGTCCTCTATCCTGCGATGGAGGATTTCGCGCTTGATATTATGATTGGTAAAGGACCTAGCGCTCGATCCGTACGGTTAGATCTTCCGCCATTCACGCTGATCGGTGCGACGACGCGTGCGGGACTCTTGTCTGCGCCTTTGCGAGACCGCTTCGGTGTTGTAAGCCGTCTAGAGTTCTACACGGTGGATGAATTAACATTTATTGTGTCGCGCGCTTCCGATATTCTTGGTGTTCAAATTGTGGGCAATGCGGCGGAAGAAATCGCGCTTCGATCCCGTGGGACACCGCGGATTGCGAATCGTCTGCTGAAGCGGGTGCGGGATTTCGCGCAAGTGCGTGGGGACGGTATTATTACAGCGACGATCGCGAATGAAGCCTTACGGATGATTCAAGTGGATGAAGCGGGACTCGATCAAATCGACCATAAGATGTTGACGGCGATGATTCGTCACTTCAGAGGAGGCCCAGTAGGGCTTGATACGATTGCAGCGACCATTGGGGAAGAGAGTCAGACGATTGAAGATGTCTACGAACCTTATCTGCTGCAAATCGGGTTCTTGCAACGCTCACCGCGCGGTCGAATGGTTACCGAATTAGGATACAGACATCTTGGCATTCCTATACCTACAGATCACAACAAGTAAATCGCTGAGGAGGAACTCATGTACTTACTAGGGAGAGGTAGAGCACGTTCTTTCATGGGAAAAGTAGGCTTAGCGGCCATACTCACACTATCTGTTGCTACAACACCAATGATGATGAATTCGATATCTGCAAAGGAAGCTACAGCATCGGAGCAAGCGGATCAGATCCGTGTCGTCATCTTTGCCGATCTAGGCAGTCAGTACAAAGCTATTCAATCAACGGTGACACTCACGTCAACAAGTGGATTTCAGATCGGCGTTCAAGGGGATCCTTGGCTTAATGCGAGTGCGAATCAATCGGTGAAATTCGGCCTAGATGCGTATGCCGTGAAGGTACTCGAGACGACGGACACACGGGAAGTAAACGGCGTAGTGAATCGACTGCAAGCGATGAAGGAAGCCCCTTCCGTCATGATGGTGCGCCGCCAAGGCGTGGCAACTTATCAAATCGTTCTCGGGGATTATGTCAGTGCTGCTGAAGCGAGCAAGGTTCGTGACCGTGTGACAACTGATGCGAGCTTGGCTGCTTACTATAAGAAAGATAAGCCCGTCATTACGGGAAATCTGCATCTCGGAGCAGGAAGTTATGGGTCGGAACAACAAGCTGCTGCCGTTCAGCAGAAAATACTCGACGCAGGGATGGATGCTTATATCGCCATCACGAAGACCGGAGGAGGCTTGCAGTTCGCGGTATGGGTCGGACAAGCTGCGGATCAAGCCGAATTGAATGCCCTTCGTAATCAAGCAGCACAAAAGCTGCCAGGCATGTCTCTTCAACCTGTAGATGCTTCGCAAATGGGGCTGCTTGCTCAAGATAACGTAACCGTTGGTTATGCCAATGGCAGCGAGCCAATACCCCAATATTCGATGAGTGGATCTGCAGGAGCGAAATTGTGGATTAACGGCTCGTCTTCGGGAATCAAATTATCGGAACGGAGTAATCGGACGTATCGAGGGAGCTTCGAGATTAGCGCCTATAATAATCGACTAGCTCTTGTGAATGAATTACCGCTGGAGCAGTATCTATATTCCGTCGTCGCGATGGAAGTCTCGCCCTCCTGGCCGGCGGAATCGCTTAAGGCACAGGCCGTAGCGGCTCGTACGTATGCACTCTTCCAAGGCAACAAATTCAAGATTGGCCAAGTAGTCGATACAACCCTGAGTCAAGCCTATTATGGCATGGACAAGGAGCATCCGAATACGAATGCGGCTGTCGAGGCGACGTCAGGGATCGTTATGAAGATTGGCGGCAAACTGATCGAGCCAGTCTATTCCTCGAATAGCGGTGGGAAGACAGCAGATAGCTCCGAAATTTGGGGCAATAAAACTTCCTATCTCGTGAGTGTCGACAGTCCTGATGATGTCGCTGAAAAGGGATTGCCTTATTGGTATCGTGTGATGCTAAGTGATAACACGACAGGTTATGTACGAGAAGACCTCGTGAAGGATTCCGGAAGGAAGACAGATGCAGGCTTACCGATTTATACGATTACAACCGATGGGACGAATCTTCGAGATATCCCGCTTATTCAAGCCGATGTGAAACCGGTGGCAATCGTAAATATCGGTACGGAAGTCGTGATCTTGGACAAAACGATTCAATCGAATACGATGCATTGGATTCGAGGTCCATACACGTCGGACGAATTAGTCAAAGCCATGTCGGGTAAATCAAAGACCCCCGTTGGAAGTTCGATTGCACGGCTTGAAGTATCAGGACGTGGTCCATCTGATCGTGTGACCGAGATCAAGGTCAATGGACAAGTATTCGATGTCAAGAATCCGGACACGCTTCGCAGTGCATTGAATGGCTTGCCAAGTACCCGATTTGATATTGAAGAAACGGGCAGTTATACTATATTAGGTGCGAACGGGGCAACCCGGACCTTGGCAAGCAGCAATGGCAAGGTTCAAGCCGTAACGAGCAAAGGCAATGCTGCGCTGAATCCAGGATCGAACCTCATTATGGGTGGGCATGGACAAGTTCATGTGATCACAGGAGAAGCATTGTACCGGTTCATCGGTACTGGAAATGGACATGGGGTTGGCATGTCTCAATGGGGCGCGAAAGGCCTCGCAGATCAAGGGTATGATTACCAATCGATATTGCAATACTATTATAAAGATATTAATTTGGTTAAGGAATGAAATAGCGATCATGAATGTGGACTTATATGATTTTCATTTACCAGAGCATTTGATAGCTCAGACACCGCTCTTGGATCGCACAGGATCTAAGCTGCTTACTGTACATAAAGAAACAGGCCATATTGAACATCATGTTTTTTCAGAGCTCATCGATTATTTGGAGCCAGGGGATACCTTGGTTTTAAATGATACACGTGTCATCCCTGCACGAATCTTCGGGGAGAAGCTAGATACAGGTGCGAAGATGGAAGTGCTCCTACTCAAGAACCTTGGAGATGACCGCTGGGAAGGGCTAGTCAAGCCGGCGAAACGGGCTAAGATTGGTACCGTCATTCAGTTCAGCGATGAGTTATCAGCAACCGTTGAGACTGAGGGCGAGATGGGCGCGCGCGTGATGCGTTTTCATTACAACGGCATCTTTAATGAAATATTGGATCGATTGGGTCAAATGCCATTGCCGCCATATATTAAAGAGCAGTTGGATGACCGTGAGCGTTATCAGACAGTATATGCGAAGCACGAGGGTTCTGCGGCAGCGCCAACAGCAGGTTTGCATTTTACCGAGGAGCTGCTGGGGCGAATTGAGGCCAAAGGAATTCAGATCGCTTATATTACCCTCCATGTCGGTCTAGGAACTTTCCGTCCGATGTCTGCGGAGCGGGTCGAAGATCATGTTATGCATGAGGAATTCTATTCGATTAGCCCGGAGACGGCTGCGCTTATACAAGCTGCGCGAGATCGTGGGGGACGCATCGTTGCTGTAGGAACAACGTCAGCACGAACATTAGAGACGATTGGTACACGATTTGGTGATCAGCCAATTGAAGCTTGCAGCGGGTGGACGTCGATCTTTATTTACCCAGGATATACGTTCAAACTCGTGAATGCGCTCATAACGAATTTTCATTTACCCAAATCTACGCTTGTCATGCTCGTGAGTGCATTAGCAGGACGAGAAACGATATTAAGAGCATACCAAGAAGCCATTGAACATGAATACCGGTTCTTTAGCTTTGGTGATGCAATGTTTATCTACTAGACGGTACAGAGGAAGCGATAAAATGGCAGCTATTACTTACGAACATATTAAGACTTGTAAACAATCAGGCGCACGTCTCGGCCGTGTACACACGCCTCACGGGGTCATTGAGACACCAACCTTCATGCCTGTAGGTACGCAGGCTTCCGTGAAGACGATGAGCCCTGAAGAACTGAAGCAAATGGATGCTCACATTATTCTGAGCAACACGTATCACCTATTCTTACGTCCAGGTCACGACATCGTTCGTGAAGCAGGCGGTCTGCATAAGTTTATGAATTGGGATCGTCCGATTCTCACAGACAGCGGCGGATTTCAAGTGTTCAGCTTGGCAGAAATGCGGAAGATTACCGAAGAAGGCGTGCATTTCCGTTCCCACTTGAGCGGTGATAAGCTGTTCTTATCACCGGAAGTTGCCATGGAGATTCAGAATGCACTGGGTTCGGATATTATGATGGCATTCGATGAATGTGCTCCATTCCCGGCGGAACATTCCTACGTGAAGAATTCCTTAGAGCGCACGACACGTTGGGCGGAGCGTTGCCTGAAGAGTCATGCACGTCCGCATGATCAAGGGTTGTTCGCTATTGTGCAGGGTGGTATGTTCGAGGATCTGCGCAGACAGAGCGCGGCTGATTTGACTTCGATGGATTTCCCGGGTTATGCTATTGGTGGATTGAGCGTCGGAGAACCGAAGCATTTGATGTATGAAGTGCTCGATTATACGACACCTCTACTCCCTGTGAACAAACCACGTTATTTGATGGGGGTTGGATCACCGGATGCGCTGATCGAAGGTTCCATTCGCGGTGTCGATATGTTCGACTGCGTGCTGCCGACTCGGATTGCACGGAATGGAACGACGATGACAAGCCAAGGTCGACTTGTCGTACGTAATGCGAAGTTTGCTCGCGATTTTGGTCCGCTTGACCCGAATTGTGATTGCTATACGTGTAAGAATTACTCACGTGCTTACTTGAGACATCTGATCAAGGCAGATGAAACATTTGGTCTACGTTTGACAACGTATCATAATCTTCATTTCCTTATCAATTTGATGCGGAATGTGAGACAAGCGATAAGAGATGATCGGTTACTTGATTTCAGAGATGAATTCTTTGAACAATACGGCATGCATGAGAATGAAAGCGGGTTCTAAGAATCCGCTTGTACATAAGATTGATAGTCTTTGAAAGGGGGGATAACGATGCAATATTTAGATTATGTAGCAGCAGATCCAGCAGCAGCTGGCGGCGGTAGCATTTGGGGAATGATTTTACCATTCGTATTGATGTTCGCTGTGTTCTATTTCTTATTGATTCGTCCACAGCAGAAGAAACAAAAGACGCGTAATTCGATGCTTAGCGCAGTGAAAAAAGGCGATAAAATCGTAACAATCGGCGGTCTGCACGGAACAATTCATGAAATTACGGAAGATGTTGTTGTTCTACTTGTGAATGACGCGACGAAGCTTACTTTCGATCGCAGCGCGATTAGTACAATCACTAAAACTTCCGACGCATCCTAGTACATAGGTATGACACCAAAAGAGCTCTCTTCTTAGGAAGAGAGCTCTTTTTCGCATATATTCACATTTCCGCTCCAATCGATCGACTGTTACTGTCCCACATCTCGATTTGGTACACGGAGCCTTGCTGGAGACTGCACAGTACCTCGATGCGCGAACCAATATCCGATGGATGAAGCTGTTACGGCGAGTACTACTCCCCCGAGCATATCCGTCAACCAGTGAATTCCTAGATAGAAAATAGAGAATACAATGATGGCTGCGCTTGCTGTGGTGAAGATGGCCCATCGTCTGTTCCCCGAACGAATCGCCAGAATGGCAAGTGTCACGGAGATCGACGTATGCAGGCTTGGGAAACAATTGTTGAGTCCTGATAATGCTCTGTACTGTTCTTCGAATTTCGGATAGACATCCAGCATTAAGAATTGTACCTGTGCTGGCGCATAGGACCAGACTTCATTGACAGGGAAGAAGAGATAGAAAGGAATGGCGATGACATAGTTGATAATGACCGCGTAGATTGTAGCATAGACCATTTCATCTTTTTTCTCCGCTGTATAGATAGCCAAGGAAGAGAGCAGCAATGTTTGGAAGATAACGACATAAAAAAAGCCGACAACCGTCGTAATCCAGTTATTTGCGAAAAAATGTTGAACCGTTTGAACGAAATTCCCTTCAAGCTGGTGAATCATCGGTGTGAAATCCCATGTCAGATTCATGGCATTTTCGATCTGCAATTCGACATTATTGAGTAGTAGAATCGCAATGAGTGCTATGATATGAAATAAATATTTACGAGAACTGAAAAGCTGACGGACGAAAATTCCGGCAATCTTGATCGGATTCTTCATGGCTCCGAACCATATAAGCAGAATAAAAGCTGCAGCAGTCAGCAAGCTTACCATCTGCATGGAATGAAATAAAACCAACGTACTTTGCCTCCCTATTAAACTGCGATTGTGATACCTGCAACATTATATCACATATCTACCAGGAAGAAACATTACGATCTTTTCATATTAACACCTAGCATGCCGCCGATGGCTGCGATAGAGAATGCAGCGACAAGCATCACAAGGACGGAGACATTGAATCCAGCATCGTAGGCAAGGAAACTAATAAGCATGACAATGAGACAGTAGAGAATGCCGAGCAGCCCGCCATAGTACCAGCCGCGTTTCTCCGAACGGCGTCCAGATGTCATACCACCGATGAAGAGGGCAAAGCCATGGAGAATATAGCTGTATTTCGGGAGATTCTCTTCCTGCATACCGCTTAGCCAGAGCAGCATGGATAGAGCAAGTGCTCCTAACGTCATCCAGATAAAAGCATACGTTAATCCCGAAAGAATCGGACTAGAAATATGGAATTTCGAGACACGGTTAATCGGATTCATGCGTAAATCCCTCCTCTATTTTTGTTAAAGCTTAAAAAGTGTTCAAAAAGTCGACTTATTAGCACCGAGAAGGTTGGATGAAACTGAAGAAGGAGGAGCGGAGTTTAGGCAAAACCTAAATGAGCACCGGAGTTCGAAGTTGAATGCAAGATTCGATGTCGAATCCGCTTCTCGATTGCACATCGTGATCATAAGATGACTTTTTGAACTTCCTCTATTACCAACAGTGTATGGTCAGGCTGTATAAATTAGTACAAGGATGCAATCCATTTCCATTTATTTAAACTGGCGATCGGAGTATGAGTCGAGCCAGCGGCGGTCAGAATACCAGATACATGAAGCCAGGGTAATCACAACAATTCACCTAGGAGGTATAGGGCGGAATGGAAAATCTGACCGTTATTTTTCGTACAGTGCTCGTATACTTCATTGTATTTCTGGTGCTGCGTCTGATGGGAAAACGCGAAATCGGTAAGCTATCGGTATTCGATCTGGTGATCTCCATTATGATTGCCGAGAGTGCCGTTTTCGTCTTGGATGATGTGAAGCGTCCGCTATGGGACGGGATTTTGCCGATTCTGACGTTATTGGTGATTCAAGTGAGCATCGCCTACATTTCACTCAAGAATCGGACGGTTCGTCTTCTCTTCGACGGCCGGCCGAGCATGATTGTGAACAATGGGAAGCTCGATGCGGATGAAATGCGTAGACAGCGCTATACACTTGATGATCTGATGCAGCAGCTAAGGGATCAGCAGGTGGAGAATTTAAATGATGTGCAATTCGCGATGCTGGAGACGACAGGGAAGCTAAGTGTTATTTTGAAGAAAGAGCAAGAGTCATCAGACGACGATAATTCATCCAATCCGACTGATTCTCATAAACATACGAACGCGATTCCTCATGCGGATCAAATCAAGTATGCGTCACTTCCGCTGCCTTTGATTATGGATGGGAAAGTGCAGGATGAGAACCTAGAGAAAATTGAGAAGACGCGGTTCTGGCTCAAAAATAAAATTCAAGAAAAAGGCGTTCAAGATTTCAAAGAGGTGTTCTTCTGCACGATTGACCATAAAGGACAACTATTCATTGATACAAGGCAGAAGGGGTAGATAATCAATCAGGAGGCGCGGTTCTGAAAAAATTTGCCGATAATCGGGATCCGAATGATATCATGTCGGTCCACTAATTTGACGAGGAACATCATGACCAAATAAATGATAAGGCCGGCAGTACAAGCGATCAGCATGCGAGCCCAGTTATCCAGACTCAAGCTAGGCTGCCGGAAAATAAATTGAACGACTGCGCCCATAATGATCATCGATGCACCGACTTTGATCAGATCTAACCACGACATCCGGAAGTGAAGGACACGGATAACGCTCTGAAGATGCAGGATCGTGACGACGAGAATATTCACCATGATGGCAATAAGAGCACCATAGATGCCTAAATCCGGATTGGAAGCGAGCTGGACGATCAGGATCAATTTAATCGCCGCACCAATGAATGTATTGAGCAGGGCCTTACCAGGTTCATTCAAAGCTTGGAGCGCAGCTTGTAAAGGTGCCTGAATGTAAATGAACAGCGCGACAGGTGCCATCCATTTGAGCATGTTCGCGACTTCGCCGTTATTATAGAGCAAGAGGCACAGTGGTTCTGCTAGGACGAACATAATGATCGCGAAAGGAGCCCCGGAGACCAGCGCGAGTCGAATGGCCTGATGAAGTCGTTTGTGGATCGTCTTTGAATCCTTCCGTGCAGCTGCCTCGGATAGCGAAGGAACGAGAGATACGGCCAGCGAGTAAGTTAGTGCGCCAGGCAGCATGATGATCGGGATGATCATCCCTTGCAGTGCTCCGTATTGAGCCGTTGCGATACCGGTGGCGACGCCTGCAATGGCAAGGCTCTGCATCGTTAAGATGGATTCAAAAAGATACGATAGCGATCCGACGAGTCGACCTGCGGTGACGGGGATTGAGATACCCATAATACGTTTCAGAACGCCGGTATGTTTATCTGTGACTGCATCTGTTTGAGGTGCATTCGACGTATCGTTTTGGAAGGATTTAGCTGCTGATCTTTTGTTCATCCAATAGTGCCAGAACAAAGTGAAAAATCCGCAGAATTCACCGGCCACGACACCTAACATAGCACCTGCCGCTGCGTACTCGATACCCATTGGCAGGAATAGATAAGACAGAGTGAGCATCGCAACGATACGGACCAACGTCTCGATAATCCCAGAAGCTGCGGTAGGAATCATATTTTGTTTGCCTTGGAAATAGCCACGGAAGACAGACGAGACCGCAATTACCGGAATCATCGGCGCCATACTGAGGAAGGTGAGATAGACGCGAGAATCCGTGAGCACATGTGTCGTAATCCAAGGGGCAAATAGAATACATAACAAAGTGAATAGCAAACTGATCCCAATGGTGAAAATGAGGGATACGGTCAGGATCTTACGAACCTTTGTATTATCTTCTTGCGAATCGGCTTCGGCAACGAGTTTGGCAATCGCAAGTGGAATGCCTCCCGTAATGATGGTTACAATGACGATGAGGAATGGGTAGCTTAACTGATACAGGCCGACGCCCTCAGCTCCAATGACACGTGGTAGCGTAATGCGAGGGATAAACCCGAGTATTCGATTAATAATACCGGCAGCGAGTAAGATCATGGTTCCTTTAATAAAAGATTGCTTGCGCAATAGGGATCCCTCTTCCTTCTTCATTTTTATGCGCATGAGTCAAGCTCCAGGCTGTCCATTCATATCTATGCATGAAAGATGCTTGACATGCAGAGGGTGATCGAACTATATTTTTCACGAGGACCGATCGTGGGCAGGATAACCCTGATGAAGGATCGAATACTACATCACAAGGGTTGATTGGACAAGCTTGTTCCCGAAAGGTTAGGAGGGACGCATCAATGAGCAATGATTGGGAATCAGACCAAAATTTAGATGAGGTATTTGCACAGCTATGCCAGAGCAAGGCCGAGGAGTTTCATTTAATTGGATATGAACATGTCACGGCAGAAGAAATCTGGGAATGTGTGAGTAATAAATATGTTAAGAAAGGCATGCCACAGCTCCATCAAGTGGTAAATGATATTCTATCGTTAAAAGCGACAAGCTTTATGAATTATATGACGATGGCGGCATTTAAGGGCTCTCCTTTTGGATAAAAGGAGGGCTTTTCTCAACGCGAGGCAAGTGCAGTTTGATGAAGTGCTGGTACTGTTGCATAACTTTACTATTGGAGATAAAAACTACCTCTAAACGCGGTCGCACAGCCCTGTGAATTGACTTCGATAAAGGTTTTTCTTACATTATAAGGAAATGAAAAGGCTTCGATACGAGTTTGGCAAATGTGCCATATTACGTCATAAATTGACTCGATTTTAGAGCGTCGCTATAATAGGAATATTGAGTATTGAAAGGGGAACAGGGGACGGTATGAAAAGAGTTGTAGCTTTTTGGCTTATCGTGGTAGTGTCCGCTGGTGTTATGGCATGGACTACCCCAGGATTGTTGAAAGACATCCGGCTGGGATTAGACCTCAAGGGAGGATTTGAGATTCTCTATCAGGCCCAGCCACTAGATGCGAACGGGAAAGTAACGAAAGAAGCACTTCTCCAGACGGCAAAGAGTCTCGAGAAACGTGCGAATGCACTCGGTACGAGTGAACCGGAGATCTACCCAGAAGGGACAGATCGGATCCGTGTCAAAATTGCAGGGATAAAGAACGAAGAAGAAGTTCGTGAAATCATGAAGAAGCCTGCAGATCTAACGTTCCGCAGCGCAGAAGGTGGAAAAGCGGACGCGAAGACCGATTTGGAGAAGTATCCGAAGATTGAACTTCGCGGTGATGATTTCGTGGAGAATGGAGCGGAATTGACTTACAGCCAGCTTCGTGAACCACAAATCGCCATCAAAATTAAAGACAAGAAAAAATTTCAAGAGATTTCTCAGCGTTTGTTAGGCAAAAACCTAGCGATTTTCTTGGATGATCGCCTATTGTCTGACCCGGTTGTTAATGGCGTCTTCACAGATGGAACAGCTGTTATCTCGGGTAATTACACGGTTGAAGAAGCAAAAGAAATGCGTGATACGATCAACTTGGGTGCACTTCCACTCAAATTGAATGAGAAATATTCGAACAGCGTAGAAGCGACGCTCGGACAGAAATCGCTTAATGCGACAATGATCGCAAGTCTTATCGGTTGTGGCATTATTTTGTTATTCATGCTCGTATTCTACCGCCTTCCAGGCGCGATTGCTTGCTTCACGCTGATTTCCTTCACATGGCTGTTATTGCTCGTCTTTAAGCTGGCGAATATTACTTTAACGTTGCCGGGTATTGCAGCATTTGTACTCGGGATCGGGATGGCCGTCGATGCGAATATCATAACCTACGAGCGGGTGAAGGAAGAACTACGCAGCGGGAAGAGCATTCTGTCTTCGTTCAAAGCGGGTTCAAGAACATCCCTTCGTACGATCATTGACTCTCACGTGACGACGATGATCGCGGCTGCGGTATTGTTCGCGCTAGGTACAGGTACGGTTAAAGGGTTCGCGTTAATTCTGATCTTGACGATTATTACAAGTTTGCTCACGAACGTTG
The DNA here is from genome assembly GCF_058791655.1 of Paenibacillus sp. EB106-05-06-XG162. Taxonomy (NCBI): domain Bacteria; kingdom Bacillati; phylum Bacillota; class Bacilli; order Caryophanales; family Paenibacillaceae; genus Paenibacillus; species Paenibacillus sp. EB106-05-06-XG162. The sequence continues at coordinate 233,363 of NZ_JBYTDT010000003.1, read as the reverse complement.
TCTTCTCACGGTTCTTGATGGACCTGTTGCTCAAAGATGGCGTTGGACACAAACTTGGATATTTCGGCGTGAAGGAGCGTGAAGTACGTGACCTCTAAGAACAAGAATGCGAACAAGCATTACCTGGATACAGACAAATATAAAGTCGATTTTGTTAAATTAAGCAAGTATTTCTTCACGTTCTCCATCATCATTACATTGCTCGGCGTGATTGTACTTTCTATCTTCGGATTGAATTATGGTGTGGATTTCCGTGAGGGGTCCAGTATTGATGTCACTGTGAACAAGGAAATATCCAAAGCAGAGGTAGAGCAGTTCGTTGTAGGACAAGGCTTTACGAAGGACCATACGGTTCAGACCAGCAGCGACCGTGTAACGGTTCGTCTTGGGGACGTCCTTACACACGATCAAGAAATCAAATTCAAGAAGGATTTCCAAGCAAAATTTGATCCAAAAGCATCTTTCGAGATCAATACCGTTGATGTTGAAATCGCTAGAGAGCTGCAGACCAATGCGCTGTTATCCGTTGCAATTGCAAGTATCGGGATTATTATTTATGTTAGTATCCGTTTTGAGTGGCGTTTCGCAATTGCGGCCATTATCGCCTTGCTTCATACGTCATTTATCGTTATCAGCGTATTCTCGATCTTCCGTCTGGAAGTCAACTTAACGTTTATTCTGGCAATTCTTACGATCATTGGTTATTCGATCAACGATACCGTCGTTATCTTCGACCGGATTCGTGAGAACCTGCGCTTTGCTAAAATCAAGAACACGGATGATTTGATTAGACTAGTGAATCACAGTATTTCGCAGACAATGACACGTTCGATCAACACCGTATTTACGGTATTCATCGCTGCATTCTGCCTACTGCTCTTCGGTAGTGAATCAATCCGTATGTTCTCACTCGCAATGACGATTGGTCTTGTATGTGGTGCATACACGTCCATCTTTATTGCAAGCCCATTGTGGTTAGTGCTGAAGAATAAGGCTAAGAAGCAGAACGAAGCTTCTAAAGCGACAACTTAATTGACGGCGTGAACGAAAAGATTTACGGAAAGCCGCGTCCTCGCGACGCGGCTTTTGTGCGCGAGTGCAGCCGTTTCAACTTGGAGGGGGACATATGAGGAATGAGCGTTCCGCTAAGGCGGAAACGGGGGCATGGGTAGGAATTATTGGGAATTTATTGTTAGCCGTCATGAAAGGAATTGTTGGATGGTATTCTGGCAGTAAAGCCTTACTCGCAGATGCATTTCATTCGGCTTCTGATATCGCGGGATCGCTTGCGGTCCTCGTCGGCATTCGAGCGGCGCGGATCCCGCCGGATAAAGATCATCCTTATGGTCACGGTAAGGCCGAGTCCATCGCTGCGATCGTCGTCTCGTTGCTGCTCGTGTTCGTCGGGTTCGAGATTGCGCGCAGTTCGATTCTCGCGATTTTCTCAGGTGTTCATGAAGCGCCTCATGGCTATGCGGTCCTCGCGATTCTGATATCGATTATCGTGAAGGAAGCGATGTTCCAATATAAATATCGTCTAGGCCGTAAATTAGGGAGTCAGGCGTTAATTGCGAACGCTTGGGAGCATCGGTCCGATGTGTACTCATCCCTTGCAGCATTGGTTGGCGTTGGCGGAGCATTGGTCGGGGAATGGCAGCACTTGCCATGGCTTCTGTATTTGGATCCGCTGGCAGGGCTTGTGGTTGCTGTCCTCGTGCTGCGGATGGGTTACCGACTTGTCATTGAAGCCATTCACAATACGATGGATCATGTGCTGCACGAAGAGGATTCGAAGGAATTGGTTGATGCGGTATTATCCGTAGCGGGTGTTATCGAAGTGGATGAGCTTCGTGCGAGAGAACATGGACATTATGTGATCGTCGATGTCAAGCTAAGTGTGAATCCTCGGATTTCAGTGCTTGAAGGTCATCGAATTGGCAAACGAGTGAAGCAGCATCTCATGAGTCAATTCGCGCATGTATCGGATGTGTTCATTCATGTGAACCCTTACGACCCAGGGTTTCCGTATAAGAGTAACAATCACATGTTGGACGATGATCATCCGACATTGCTTCAATAATCAAGCATGATGGCTTGGATGACGAAGGAGGGGGATCAATGCTTCATTCCAAAATGAAGTGGTTGCTCAAAGAAAATCCACAGCCGGAGCAAGTACGTCGATTGGCAGAGGAGACGGGAGTATCCACTTTCATCGCGCAGATGCTCATTGTTCGAGGAATCGATACCGCCGAACAAGTGGAAATGTTCCTGCATGGGACAATTACAGATTTGCATGATCCATTCCTGCTGAAAGGAATGGATGCTGCTGTTGAGCGAATCGAACGGGCCTTAGAGCAGGGCGAGAAAATTCGCATTTATGGTGATTATGATGCAGATGGCGTTTCCAGTACGTCATTAATGATTGAATTGTTCCGCGAGCTCGGCGCGGATTTCGATACCTATATTCCGCATCGGATGACCGAAGGGTATGGCATGAATAATCCAGCGATCGATCATGCGGCGAAGCATGGTGTCGCTTTGATTGTTACGGTCGATACGGGGATTAGCGCCGTCGATCAGATTGCTTATGCGAATCAATTGGGGATTGATGTCGTCGTAACTGATCACCATGAACCGCCGGACGTATTACCGAATGCAGTTGCGCTTGTGAATCCCAAAATCCATGATTGTCCTTATCCTTTCAAAGGATTAGCAGGCGTCGGCGTTGCCTTCAAATTGGCACACGCCCTATTGGGCAGAGTTCCTGAGGAATTATTGGAGTTCGTCACACTCGGGACGATCGCAGATTTGATGCCATTAACGGGGGAGAACCGGATTCTCGTTCGTTATGGCCTTGAACGTATGCGTCATTCGACCAATTTAGGCGTGCGAGCGCTATTCGAAACAGCGGATATGAAGCTGCCTCAGATTGGTTCAACGCAAGTTGCATTTGCAATGGCGCCTCGGATCAATGCAAGTGGTCGATTGGAGCATGCGATGCAGGCCGTAGAGCTCCTTACGACTAGAGATGCGGTGGAGGCGAAGCAGCTTGCCGAGCATTTGGATGCCCTGAACCGGGCCAGACAAGATATCGTAGAAGAAATTACGGCGGAAGCAGTCGAACAGCTGGAACAGAAAATTGCGGGTTCGCAAGATAGATTGCTGCCTAAAGTGATTGTGCTTGCAGGTGAAGGATGGAATGTTGGGGTAATCGGAATTGTTGCCTCCAAAATTCTCGAGCGTTATTATCGCCCGACGTTGATTCTGGGCATTGATGCGGATACAGGCAAGTGCAAAGGATCGGCTCGTTCGATTGATGGATTTAATTTGTATGATGCTTTAACAGAATGTTCTGAATTATTAGATCATTATGGTGGACATGAGGCTGCCGCAGGCCTTACAATGGAGCGGGATCATCTAGCTGCATTTGAGGCGCGGATGATCTCGCTTGCTGAGTGCTGTCTCACGCCAGAGCATGAAATGGCTTCCGTTGAGATTGATCTTGAATGTAAATTGTCTGATGCGACCGTTGCATTCATTGAATCACTGGAGGAGCTTGCTCCGTTCGGAATGGCGAACCCGGCGCCACGTGTGAAGTTACGCGGGCTTCGGCTCAAGGAGTCTAGACAAATCGGTCAAGAGAAACAGCATCTGAAATTGACGCTCGCTGAGGGGCGGATGGAGCTGGATGCTATATCCTTCCGCAATGGCCCACTCGCGAATCTCATGAATGATGAAGCTGTACTCGATCTTGTTGGAGAACTTCAGATCAATGAATGGAACGGCCGCAGAAAAGCGCAGCTGCTCGTACAAGACTTAGCGGTTCCGCATGTGCAATGTTATGACGGACGCGGGATACGGAATCCGCTGCAGTATATCGAGAAGACACATTCAGCTTGGGAACAATCGGGGCGTTCTTCGATCTATGGCCCGAAATTGCAGGGGGTTGTTGCAAGTGATTCCTATTGGATGCAATGGGATGTTCCTCCGTTGAATGCAGAGATATTCACGTGTTTGGTGTACGATCGTGAAGTAGGATTAAGACCGATCTCAGGTATGTCTGATCAGCCGAATATCGAGCTATCGGATCTGCAGACGATTTATCTTATCGATTTGCCAGAGGAAGTCACTGCAGTCGATTTGATTCTCCAGCACGCCGCACAGCTCGAACGCATTTATATCCTCTACGATAACATGCCAACAGAGGATTGTTTGCGTGTTCCTTCGAGAGAGGAATTTAAACGGGTTTATGTGGATATGATGAGAGAACGGTCGTGGTCTGCTGCCGAGAATACATTTATTCAAGGTATGAAGCAGCGTACAGGACTTTCCGAACGGACTTTGCAGCATGTGATGGATGTATTCACGGAACTTGGTTTCATTCAAGAAGCTTCGGGGCGTGTCACCATCGTTGATCAGCCGCAAAAAGCAGATTTGACCACGGCGCAAGCTTATCGCGATCTTGAACGCAAGTCTGCTGTAGAAGAGCAATTATTAGCCGTATCGACAGCGCAGCTCGCGCGTCGTTTTGGGCGACAATCCGTTTAAGTAATGAAATAGAGGAGAGATAGATGGATGGATTTCAAACAACATATTCGTGTCATTGAGGATTTTCCGCAACCAGGTATTAGCTTTAAAGACATTACGACTTTGCTCAAAAACGGTGAAGCTTACCGCGAAGCTATCAATGCCATGAAGGAAATGATCAAGGACAAGCAAATTGATCTGATCGCAGGTCCAGAAGCACGTGGATTCGTCGTGGGTGCACCGCTTGCTTATGCTCTTGGCGTAGGGTTCTTACCGATTCGTAAGAGCGGTAAATTACCGGGAGAGACGATTGAAGTTGGCTATGACCTAGAGTATGGTTCAGACAAGTTGGCGATGCATAAGGATGCCATCAAACCAGGTCAGAAGGTTCTTATTGCGGATGACCTGCTTGCAACAGGCGGTACAATCTGTACTTCGGTGAACCTTGTTCAGCAGCTAGGCGGCGATGTTGTCGGTGCGGCTTTCTTGATCGAGCTCGCAGAATTAAATGGCCGCGACAAACTAGAGAACATTGATGTCTACTCATTGTTAACTTATTAATCATAATAAAGATGTATCAAAAAGAGCTGGTGTAACGTATTCGTTACGACCAGCTCTTTTTTTGTATAGTTATGGATTACTTCTCGTTCGACCAGCCGATTTTCTCGATGATCGTGAAGAATAAGCTAAGGACGATTGCTACAATAGTTGCAAGTGCCATTCCTTTGAGCTCCACATGACCGATCGTCAGCTTCGCGCCACTGATACCAATGACGATAACGAGTGTGGTAAGCAGTAAGTTCGTCGGTTTACCAAAATCAACTTTGGACTCTACCAGAATGCGAAGGCCGGACGACGCGATAACACCGAAGAGCATAAGTGATACACCGCCCATAACCGGCACAGGAATACTGGAGATCAGTGCAGAGAATTTACCGAAGAAGGACATCAGAATCGCGAATACAGCGGCACCGCCGATGACGAATGTGGAGTATACTTTCGTAAGAGCCATAACGCCAATGTTCTCACCATATGTAGTATTTGGTGTGGATCCTACAAAACCAGAGATAATCGTAGAAATCCCGTTACCGAGAATGGAACGGTGAAGACCAGGGTCTTTCGACAAATCTTTACCAACGATATTGCTCGTAACCAGCAAGTGTCCTACATGTTCAACGATAACGACTAGAGCTGCTGGGATAATCGTAATAATCGCAGTCCAATTGAACGTGGGTGTCGTAATATGTGGGAAGGAGAACCAACTTGCATTTACAACACTTTCCCATTTCACAAGACCTACCATAGCTGCAACAATATAACCGACGATGATCCCGATCAGAATCGGTATGATCTTGAAGAAGCCGCGGAACATCACATTACCAATAACTGTCACGCCAAGTGTAATGAGCGATACCGTAATGACTTTAGAATCCGGTGTCCAATCTGCACCCGAACCGATGAGACCAGACATACTAGCTGCGACCGGTACGAGTTCAAGCCCGATTACGGCTACAATGGCAGCCATTGCTGCTGGAGGGAAGAGAACATGAATCCAATTTGTCCCAGCTAGTTTAACGAGAAGAGCTACGAGACAGAAGATGACCCCAGTAACTATGAAGCCGCCTAGTGCATCGGAATAACCGTTACCGCCTTTCATCGCGAGAACAACAGTAATAGGAGATATAAATGCGAAGCTGGAGCCGAGGTATGCGGGAATTTGCATTTTGCATAAGAATAAATAGAGTAGTGTGCCTATCCCGTTCATGAGTAGTACAATACCTGGATCAATGTGGAACATATTCGGAACAAGAACAGTCGATCCGAACATAGCGAACAAATGCTGAATACTCAGGATTGCGCCTTTGCCGAGTGGAGGTCTTTCATGGACTTGAATTTCTCTTTGTGACAACAATATCACTCCCCAATAAATATAAAACCTGTACTATCTTATATAGATTTTCCGATAATTTCAACAAAAATGTGCACAAATAGACAAACCAAAGTCAGAATAGTTGACGAAGCCAGCCCAGAAGGGCATAATGATAAAAACACGGATTTATGGTCGGATTGTACCGCATTCTATGTAGAGAGGAATTGGAACGGAGCAGATGGGCATTGAAAAGTTACTTGAGAAGGCATCCGCATATATCAAACCACAGGACTTGCAGCGTATACAGGAAGCCTACGATTTTGCTGAGAAAGCCCATATCAATCAGGTGCGCAAATCGGGGGAGCCTTATATTCTTCACCCGCTTGCGGTCGCTGATATTGTGGTTAATATGCAGATGGATACGACATCCGTTATTGCGGCGCTATTGCATGATGTAGTTGAAGACACATCGGTCTCCTTGGATGCCATTCGGGAGAAATTCGGCAATACTTGCGCCTTGCTCGTGGATGGTCTGACTAAACTCGAGAAGATTCAGTTCCGATCCAAAGAGGAACAACAGAACGAGAACTATCGGAAGATGTTTGTAGCAATGGCACAGGACATTCGTGTCATTGTCATTAAGCTTGCAGACCGTTTGCACAACATGCGAACGTTAAAATATCAATCCGAAGAAAGCCAGCGTCGAATTGCTTATGAGACGTTGGAGATTTTTTGTCCAATCGCACACCGGCTCGGGATTTCCGCAATTAAATGGGAGATGGAGGATATCGCCCTTAGATATTTGAATCCGCAGCAATACTACCGGATTGCGAATCTCGTTCAGAAGAAGCGTGTAGAGCGGGAGCAGTATATTGATAATGTCATTGGACGAATCAAAGAGAAGCTAGACGAGATGGGGATCGAAGCGGATTTATCCGGTCGCCCCAAACATATTTATAGCGTGTATAAGAAGATGTCGACGAAGAACAAGCAGTTCACTGAAATCTATGATTTGCTCGCGATTCGGATCATTGTTGATAATATTAAAGATTGTTATGCGACACTCGGAATTATCCATACGTTATGGAAGCCGATGCCTGGCAGATTCAAAGATTATATCGCGATGCCAAAAGCGAATATGTATCAGTCCCTGCATACGACGGTGATTGGACCAAATGGTGAACCGACAGAAGTGCAAATCCGCACATGGGAAATGCATCGCACGTCCGAGTTCGGTATCGCAGCGCATTGGGCATACAAAGAAGGCAGTGTCGTACCTGCTGGCAATTTCGAGGACAAAATGAACTGGTTCCGCGAAATTCTAGAGCTCCAGCAAGAGACCAAAGATGCGTCAGAGTTCATGGAATCACTCAAAATGGACTTCTTCTCGGATCTTGTGTTTGTTTTTACGCCAAAAGGCGAAGTTATCGAATTACCGGCGGGATCAGTCCCATTGGATTTTGCTTATCGCATTCATACGGAAGTCGGTAATCGGACGATCGGCGCGAAGGTAAACGGTCGAATCGTACCGCTCGAACATAAATTGAAGACAGGCGATATCGTCGAAATTCTAACGTCGAAGCATTCCTACGGTCCAAGCCAGGATTGGGTCAAAATCGCACAATCCTCGCACGCGCGCAGCAAAATTAAGCAATGGTTCAAGAAAGAGCGCCGCGAGGAGAACGTAGAGAAGGGTCGAGAACTACTCGAGCGCGAGCTGAAGCGTCTTGGTCTAGAGCCGTCGGCTTGGTTAACGGATGACAAACTTCTTGAGGTGGCGAAGAAATTCACCTTTAATGATATCGAAGATATGCTGTCTGCCATCGGCTTCAGTGGCATTACCGCAGCTCAGATCTGCACAAGACTTACGGAGAAAATGCGTAAGGAAGCGGAAGAAGCGAATTTAATCGAATTGACGAATGAAGTACGTGAAGTGAAGAGTTCGCCAGAACGGAAATCACGTCCGACGAACGGCGTTCGGGTCAAAGGTATCGATAACCTGCTCGTGCGGTTTGCACGCTGCTGTAATCCGATTCCTGGCGATGATATTATCGGGTATATTACGCGTGGACGCGGGGTGTCTGTGCATCGAACGGATTGTACGAACATTCCGAAGGATGACGATGCTGATGAAGCAGCACGTGTCATTGAAGTTGAGTGGGAGAAGACGGTCGAAGCGAACTATAGTGTTGATATTGAGATTACAGGACTGGATCGCCGCGGTATGCTAAATGAAGTGCTTCAGGCGGTATCCGAGAGCAAGACGAATATTTCGGCGGTATCGGGTCGTTCGGATAAGAACAAAATGTCGCTCATTCATATGACGATTCTCATTCGGAACAATGATCATTTGCAATCCGTCGTCGATAAAATTAAGCGTGTCAGAGATGTCTATTCCGTTCATCGGATGATGCAATAGAGGAGAATTGTGGTTCATGAAAGTCGTGGTACAGCGTTGTAAAGAAGCAAGCGTCATTGTCTCGGGTGAGACCATCGGTCAAATTGAATTCGGATTAATGCTGCTCGTGGGCATCACCCATGAAGATACAGAACAAGATGTTCGGTATGCTGCGGATAAAATTGCGGGGCTGCGTATCTTTGAAGATGATCAGGAGAAAATGAACTTCTCTGTCGTGGATGTTGGCGGACAGATTCTATCGGTCTCCCAGTTCACACTCTACGGTGATGTTCGCAAAGGGAAACGTCCGAACTTCATGGCTGCGGCTCGTCCCGAACAGGCGGAAAAGTTATACGAACTCTTCAATGCGAGATTGCGTGAGCTAGGCTTGGTCGTAGAGACCGGGCGGTTCGGGGCAATGATGGATGTCGTCTTTACGAATTCAGGCCCCGTCACCTTGATCGTGGATTCGAAGCAAGAGTAAGCAAGAACACCCAGATGGATTAAGAGAACTCCGATCGGGAAGACTAGGGAGGTACCAGTCTTACGTGAAGGAGCGATTGCATTGCGTTCATCGAAGAAAGAAATGGCCATGCGACGAGCAGATGCTCGAATTCTTGGCAATGATATGCATGAGACGATGCGGATGGGCGTCAGTCGGAGCGGGAACGAGTTCGCTTCCGAGATGATGATTCCAACGAAGCGTAATCAGGATTGGAATGGAACGGGGAAATGAAGCGCTTTATTTTTTGTAATATAACTGTAATGTTAATTAAACAATCCGATAACATTGCCGGTCTATACTACAAACATGACCCCCTTTTTAATATAACTTTTGGACCTACAATCGAATTTGTAGGTTTTTTTCTGTCTTCTTATCGAATTAAGGCCCAAAGAGGCAACCAAATCTTGACTTTCCTACACTAACTCGCTACAATCATATAATAAGTTTATGAATCTTTGATTCGTTGAAGGGATAAAGTACTTCACCCCACATAGACAGAGAGGGATCCCCAGGCTGTAAGGATCCTTATGATGGACGAACGAATAGACCTCCCTGAGAACAAACGGTGAACCGATGAGCTTCGATGCGAAGCCTTCGCAGTAATCGATTTGCGTGTCACGGGCGTTAACCGTAAAGCGAGCGATATTCATCCTGTAATATGGGATTTAGCTCGAAATGTGGGTGGTACCACGGGTGAATGTGAACACAATCTCTCGTCCCTGTTCTGATGACAGGGGTGGGGGATTTTTTTATTTTTAGACGGAGGGAATCGAATATGGCATTTCAGAAGCCTACGGGCACACAGGATATTCTGCCTGGGAATGTAGAGAACTGGCAGTTTATTGAAGAGAAAGCACGTGACTTGAGCCGCAGGTTCAATTACAAGGAGATTCGCACACCGATTTTTGAGCAGACTGAATTGTTCGAGCGCGGTGTTGGAGAGACGACAGACGTCGTCGAGAAAGAAATGTATACGTTCCGTGATAAAGGCGACCGCAGCATGACGCTTCGTCCGGAAGGTACGGCAGGCGTGGTTCGTTCCTATGTAGAGAACAAGCTCTACGGGGAGCCGGATACATGCAAGTTGTATTATATCGGTCCGATGTTCCGTTATGAGCGTCCGCAAGCAGGGCGTCAGCGCCAATTCCATCAGTTCGGGATCGAAGCCTTCGGTGCGATAGACCCGAGTATTGATGCGGAAGTTGTGGCGTTCGGTTATCAGTTCTGCCGCGAGATCGGATTACAAGGTGTAAAGGTGGAGATCAACTCCATCGGGAACCCAGCCGTACGGGCAGCTTATCGCGATACATTGCTCAATTTCTTGAATCCGCTACGGGACAAACTCTGTAAGGATTGTCAGTCTCGTATGGATCGTAATCCACTTCGTGTATTGGATTGTAAAGTGGATCAGCAATATTTCACGGACGCACCATCGATTCTAGATAGTCTGGACGAAGAATGTGCGACACACTTCGAGAAGGTGAAGCAGCATTTGACCGCGATGGGTGTGGAATACACGATTAATCACCGTCTTGTACGGGGGCTTGACTATTATACGCATACTGCGTTTGAGTATAAAGCACAAGGCATCGGCGCGATTGATACGATCGGCGGCGGTGGGCGATACAACGGATTGGTTGCTGGTATTGGCGGCCCGGATCAACCGGGTGTCGGATTTGGTATCGGTCTGGAGCGTATCGCATTAATTTTGGAGAAGCAGGGCATTGCGATTCCGCAGCCAAAGCCGCTCGATGTGTATCTGATTGCACTTGGAGAGCAGGCGGAGGATGAGGTTACGAAGCAGTTGCATATTTTACGGACACAAGGCATCATTGCGGAGAAAGACTACCAGGGACGTAAAATGAAGGCGCAAATGAAATCAGCTGACCGGATGCAAGCTCGCTTTACCGCGATTTTAGGTGATGACGAGTTATCCCGCGGAGAGATTGCGCTGAAATCGATGACTACAGGGGAGCAGAAGATGGTACCACTTGCTCGCTTAGCTGAAGAAATCATTAAATAGGTAAAGACAATATACCAAAAGGGGTAGAACGAAAATGATGCTAAAAACGCATAACTGTGGAACATTGACTAAAGCAAACGTCGGTGAGACGGTAACGCTCAACGGTTGGGTACAGCGCCGCCGTGACCTTGGAGGCGTACTCTTTATTGATCTTCGCGACCGCAGCGGGATCGTACAAATCGTGTTCAATCCGGATTTCTCCGGCGATGCGCTTAAATTAGGCGATCGTGCGCGGAATGAATTCGTACTTGCTGTTTCTGGTAAAGTCGTGGAACGCGATGCGGAGACGGTTAACTCGAACTTGCCGACAGGTGAGGTTGAAGTACAAATTACGGAAATTGAAATTCTAAATGCAGCGAAGAACCCGCCGTTCTTCATCGAAGACGGCATCGAAATCGATGAATCCCTTCGCTTGAAATATCGTTACCTGGATCTGCGTCGTCCAGAAATGCAGAGAACATTATTGCTTCGTTCGAAGGCTGCAAAAATTTTCCGCGATTTCCTCGACGAGCAAGGCTTTATCGATGTGGAGACTCCAATCTTGACGAAGAGCACACCAGAAGGTGCGCGTGACTATCTTGTACCGAGCCGGGTGCATCCAGGTGAATTCTTCGCATTGCCGCAATCGCCACAAATTTTCAAACAGTTGCTAATGGTCGGCGGGATCGAGCGTTACTACCAAATCGCACGCTGCTTCCGAGATGAAGATCTTCGTGCAGATCGTCAGCCAGAATTCACGCAAGTCGACATTGAGACATCCTTCTTGTCCCAAGATCAATTACTTGGCATGATGGAGCAGCTCATGGCTCGCTTGTTCAAGGAAACAATTAACGTTGATATTCCTACGCCGTTCCAACGTATAACTTATGCAGATGCAATGGGTAAATATGGTTCAGATAAGCCGGACTTGCGTTTTGGCATGGAATTGATTGAAATGAACGATATCGTAGCGAACTGTGGTGTAAAAGTATTTGCTTCCGTTATTGAAAAAGGCGGCGAAGTGAAATGCTTGAACGCAAAAGGCTGCGGAACATGGAGCCGTAAAGATATCGACGATCTAGGACCTTATGCAGCGCGTTATGGCGCGAAGGGCCTCGCTTGGATTCAAGTGAAAGACGGCGAGTTCAAAGGGCCTATCGTGAAATTCTTCAGCGAAGAAGAAATTGCAGCGATCAAAGAGCGTACAGGGGCAGAAGAAGGCGACTTGCTCTTGTTCTCCGCAGACAACAAGAAAGTTGTTGCTGATGTACTTGGTAACCTACGTCTCAAAATCGGCCGTCAACTCGGTTTGATTAACGATAATGAATACAAATTCGCGTGGGTTGTAGACTTCCCACTTCTCGGATATGACGAAGAAGCGAAACGCTATGTCGCAGAACACCATCCGTTCACGCGTCCGAACGAAGATGATGTGCATTACTTCGACACTGACCCAGGAAAGATTCGTGCACAAGCTTACGATATCGTCTTGAATGGTTATGAAGTCGGCGGCGGTTCGATGCGGATCTACAAACGTGATGTGCAAGAGAAAATGTTCAACGCACTTGGCTTCTCGCCAGAACAAGCGAAAGAACAATTCGGCTTCTTGCTGGATGCATTCGAATACGGAACGCCTCCACACGGTGGTATTGCATTCGGATTTGACCGCTTAGTGATGCTGCTCACAGGCCGTACGAACTTACGTGAGACGATCGCATTCCCGAAAACAGCAAGTGCAACAGATTTGCTCAGCAATGCGCCGTCACCGGTTGAGAGTGCACAGCTTGATCAATTGCACATCAAGCTCTCGAAAAAAGCAGCTGAAGCAGTCATCGGCTAGAGGAGGCAGTAAGCACTATGCTTCATCAGTTTTCTAGAACAGAACTGGCTATTGGTCCGGATGGTCTGGACAAAATGAAGAGAAGTACCGTCGCGGTCCTCGGGATCGGCGGCGTCGGCTCAATTGCAGCTGAAGCGCTCGCGCGTACAGGGATCGGCCGAATCATTCTCATCGATAAAGATGTGGTCGACATCACGAACATTAATCGCCAGATTCATGCGTTAACGACGACGGTGGGACAGAAGAAAGCGGATTTGATGCGTGACCGGATTAAGCTTATTAATCCGGATTGCGATGTCATCGCGCTGAATATATTCTACACGGAAGAGACCTATGAGCAGTTGTTCCAATATCCACTCGATTATGTACTGGATGCATCGGATACGATCATCTATAAGATTCATCTGATCAAACAGTGTCTAACTCGCGGGATCCCGGTCATCTCGAGCATGGGCGCAGCGAATAAGATGGATCCGACAAAGTTCCAAGTTGCGGATATTTCCAAGACTTCAATGGACCCTATTGCACGTGTCATTCGTCAGAAATTACGCAAGGAAGGCATTAAGAAAGGGGTTCAAGTTGTCTTCTCCACAGAGGAGCCAATCAAACCTCGTGAAGATGTGACCCAGCGAATCGTTCCGGAGAATGCGCCGGATATTCGTAAAGCGCAAATGCCGCCAGCGAGTAACGCGTTCGTACCTCCAACCGTTGGGCTGATTATGACCAGCGTTGCAGTACGTGATTTGCTCGCAACTATGCAGACAGAAGAATCATAATAATGCGAATAACCTGTTCTTGGCCATCACGGCCGAGTACAGGTTGTTTTTTTGTGTAAGACTATTTCAACCGCAGGTAAGCCCAGCTTACCAGGCTGATCGCTGCCGCTCCCGCGAGTGCGATGAAGAGGAAGTAACCTGCTCTAGTACGTGTAACCGTATGCGTGTCGTAGAATTCCCCTTTGCGTGCAGTGCCCGCCCAGAGATCCCAGACGAGTTGGATGACGACGAGCGTAAAGCCCCGGATTTGCTTCATGTACACTCCTCCTTTTCCTATTATTGTAATTTAATAGAAATTAACTTTCAACTGAATATTCGAATAAAACGAACCACTAGCGTTATTTAATGGGGTGTGTTATGATATCACTAAATTTAGTACCAGATACTAATATCTAGTGCTAATAAAAGACTGAAGGAGGATTAGGATATGACAAATTCAAATGTGTTGAAAGATAGTAAAATCGAAATGACTTCGCATGCTCGAATTACAGCGATCGGTGCTTATGTTCCTGAACGCAAAATTACGAATGCAGATATGGAACAGCTGGTAGATACCAGTGATGAATGGATTGTGCAGCGTACAGGGATTCATGAGCGAAGAGCCGTTTGTGATGGCGAATTTACGAGTGATATGTGTATTCGAGCTGTCGAGGATATGCTAGCTAACTATCCGGTTAACGTTGAAGACGTCGATATGATTCTGGTTGCGACGAATACGCCCGATGTTCCGTTCCCTTCAGTAGCGGCAATCGTTCAAGCGCATTTTGAGATCGCAAGTACGGGGACGCTGGATATCAATGCGACGTGTGCAGGGTTCGCATATGGTCTGCATCTCGCGAACGGTCTGATCAGCGCAGGCTTGCATCGGAAGATCCTCGTCTTCGGGGCAGATACCTTAACACGTGTGACGGATTACACGGATCGCACGACCTGTATCCTTTTTGGTGATGGAGCGGGTGTCGTGCTAGTGGAACGAGATATGGAAAACGGCGCATTTCAGGCGGTGACGATGGGGACAGACGGGGTTGGCGGCAAGCATGTATATCGGTCAGGATCGCGTAAGGAGCTCCACGGCACAGTGCTAGTCGGAGATGGGAATATCGTACAGAACGGACGGGAGGTCTACCGTTTTGCTGTGAGTACGGTCCCGAAAGGAATTGCAGCACTGCTCGAGCAGACAGGTGGAACAACGGAGCAGATTGATTGGTTCGTACCGCATAGTGCGAATTTGCGCATTATCGAATCGATCTGTGAGAAGAGCGATATTCCATTGGAGAAGGCGCTCTATAGCCTCGAATATTACGGCAATACATCGGCTGCATCGATCCCGCTCGCCATTCATTTGGGAGTTCAGGAAGGCAAAGTGAAACAGGGCGACAATATGCTCTTGTTCGGCTTCGGGGGCGGCCTCACGTACACAGGATTGATCCTTCGCTGGATGTAGTTAGGCTCCCTTAGGCTACTTGTGGTATGATATAAGAACAAGTGTTAGCATCATATCGCAGAATAAATAAGGGTTGGGATTAGACGATGGATTTATTCTCTTATCAAGAACAATCAGAACCGGGACAGCGTTTGCTTGCAGATCGACTGCGGCCGCAGTCCCTGGATGAATACATTGGTCAGGAACATATTGTAGGACCGGGTAAATTGCTTCGAAGAGCAATCGAAGCAGATCAGGTCAGCTCCATTCTTCTCTATGGGCCGCCAGGGTGTGGGAAGACGACGTTAGCTCATATCATTTCGAGGCAGACCAAAGGTACATTCGTACGCCTAAATGCAGTCGATGCATCGGTTAAGGATGTACGAGAAGTCATAGAACAAGCTAAACAGAATAAGATGATGTATGGGACGAAGACGATTCTATTCTTGGACGAGGTGCATCGTTTCAACAGCTCGAGGCAAGATGCGCTGCTGCCTGCGGTGGAGCAGGGCACCATCGTGTTCATTGGAGCGACGACGGAGAACCCGTTCCATTATGTGAACGGGGCGTTGCTCAGTCGTTCTACGCTCTTTCAGCTGCAGCCGCTCACGCAGGTGCATTCGCTGCTGGCCATGACCCGTGCCCTGTCGGATCCCGACAGGGGCCTCGGCTTCATGCAGCTCAGCGCCGATGAAGAGGCGCTGACGCACATCGCCAGCATGGCGAATGGGGACATTCGCCGTGCGCTGAATGCGCTGGAGCTGGCGGCACTGACGACGCCGCCGGATGCGGACGGCAGCGTCCGCATCACACTCGAGGTGGCGGAGGAGTCCATCCGCCGCCCGACGGTCCGTGCAGACGAGTCGACGCAGTACGACGTCTTGTCGGCGTTCCACAAGAGCATTCGCGGATCGAGCGATGCCGCGTTGTTCTGGTTCTTCTATGCCGTCGAGAAGCTCGGCATGGACCCGATGACGTTCATCCGTCGTCTGACCGTTGCATGCAGCGAAGACATCGGCTTAGCTAATCCGCAAGCGCTCGTTCAAGCGACCAGCGCGCTGGATGCGTATCATAAGATCGGGTGGCCGGAATCCAAATATATTATTGCCCAGGCCATTCTATTTGCTGTTGAGAGTCCAAAGTCGAATGCGATTCCGCTCGCCATCTATCGCGCGATGGAAGCGATGGAGGAGATCAAGTCGGCCGAGGTGCCGCTTCATTTGCGCGATACGCATTATAAGGGGGCAGAGAAGCTGGGTCATCAGGGATACAAGTATCCGCATGATTATCCAGGGCATTATGTCGTGCAGGATTATTTGCCTGCGAACATTCGAAATCGTGTCTTCTATATGGCCTCTGAGCAAGGTATGGAAGAGAAAATTAAGCATAACCAACAGCTTCGGCGACAACCAAAATCATAGACGAAAATTTTCCTTCATTTGACGGACAAACCTACTCATCGGTATAATATAATATTAATATAAGATTTTCATATCTGAAGGAGGTGTACCTATTCGCCTTTAGCGCTTGTGATTTAAGTTTCGCAAAGGAGAATAGGGAATGAATGGATGACCCTTTACCGAGTTTGTTGAATTTATTTTTTGTGTTCGTGCTCGTATTTCTGAATGGTTTCTTCGTCGCAGCGGAGTTCGCGATGGTGAAAGTACGGGGGAGTAGAATTGATACCCTTGTGCAAGAAGGCAGTAAGAATGCGAAATTCGCACAGAGCATCGTCAATAACTTGGATGCCTATTTATCGGCTTGTCAGTTGGGAATTACACTCGCATCACTAGGACTAGGTTGGCTGGGAGAGCCAGCAATCGCACAACTGCTCAAACCTGTGTTTGAAGCGTTAGGTTTCAATGATGTACTTATTCATACGGTTTCTATTATTATTGCGTTTCTATTGATTACGATTCTACACATTGTGCTAGGTGAGCTTGCGCCGAAGACGATGGCGATTCGAAAGTCGGAAAATGTGACGCTATGGACTGCGCCGTTTCTCATGTTCTTCCACAAGATCATGTATCCGTTCATTTGGGTGCTTAACGGACTTGCGAACAGTTTACTTCGGTTGTTCGGCATTGCACCGGCATCTGAACATGATTCTGCGCATACGGAAGAAGAAATTCGTATTTTGATGAAAGAAAGTAACCGGAGTGGTCTGATCGATAACACCGAGATGACCTTAGTAGATAATATATTTGAATTCGCGGAGACGACAGCCCGTGAGATCATGATTCCACGGACAGAGATGATCTGTCTATACACGCATTTGTCGCATGATGAGAACAAAGCGATTGCGCTCGAAGAAATGCGTACACGATATCCGGTCTGTGAGCAAGATAAAGACCATATTATTGGATTTATTCATATTAAAGATTTGCTCAAATCCGAAGAGCTAAATGATTCACGTTCGATAATTCGTCCGATTACATCCGTTCCTGAGTCGATGCAGATCAGTGCATTACTCAAATTAATGCAGAAGAATAAGACGCAAATTGCGATCTTGATCGATGAATATGGCGGTACCTCGGGTCTTGTAACCTTAGAAGATATCATGGAAGAAATCGTCGGCGAGATTCAAGATGAGTTCGATGAAGAGCGTCCTACGATTGAGAAGAAGGATGAGTTGACTTATTCCTTGGATGGACTTCTGTTAATTGATGAAGTCAATGATAAGTTCGGGCTGGAGATTGAGACGGTCGACTATGACACCATTGGTGGCTGGTTGTATGCCCAAATCGAGATTCCTCCGAAGAAGGGCTTATCCATTACGTATGAAGATTACGATTTCATTGTTGAAGAGACAGATAACTTACGAGTATCTCGGATTACGCTCCGTAAGGTCGTACGAGAGAGATCAGAGGAAGATGCTTTAGAAGCAGTGTAATCGAGATAATATGAAGGGAGCATATCTGCTGTTGCGGATGAACGGAACCCTTCGATAAAAGTTGTCGGCACTTAAGAAGTTGAAAAAGATGATTACTGTACTATACAGTAATCATCTTTTTTTTCACGGATACTATGAGTCCAGTCTATGGGTACCAGTCGAAGATGTAATCCTCTTTTTGTATTTATTACTCTGAAATACCTTGAATGATTGCAGATATACCGGCAAAGGTGCTATAGGAGCCATTCTCAGCAATATGAAATTGCGGAGCCTTCTCGCGAAGATAGGCACGTGTGCTTGGGAGGAAGAGATCTCCGGCCTTCGCGATTTGTCCGCCTAAGATGATCATATCAGGCTGAAATTCATCGATGTAACGTTCAAGGACTTCTCCTAGCATGATTCCGAACTGATGGAATACGGAGATAGAGGATTCGTCTTTTTGATCTCTAGCAGCCTCTGCGATATCTCGTACGTCCCATTTTGAGGAAACGCCTGCTTCTTCAGCGATCTTTAAGATCCCTCGTTTGGAAATGTAATCGTCGATAATGCTCTCGCGATAGGCATGATTGTAAATTTCTTTATTCTTAATTGCAACGCCATGATCAATAAATACAGAACCGGTACCCGTCCCAATCATAATACAGAGGGACTTGTTAACTTGCTTCGCCGGACCTATAAACCACTGGCCAACCCCGAATAAGCGGGCATCATTGCCAAAAATAATCCGGTAATCGGATTCCATACGTGGCCGCAATAAAGGATCTTCCTCCAGACGCTCTCTCATCGCGTCCATAATACTTACACCATATAAGGCATCAAATTTGGATAGTCCTTGAATGTAACTAATCCCGCGATCATAATCACATGGACCGGGATAAGCAAATCCGATACCAGCAAAGGTGTGCTGCTTATCCGTTATTTTGTTCGCCTGCTTCTGGATCAGCTGATAGAAGTAATCGAGAAGGAAAGCCCGGCTCTGATTGGAATAAGCAGGGTACGTCTCTACCGTAGATTCAATAACTTGACCGTCCTCTGTCGTAACGGCTGCCTTGATTGCTGTTCCACCTACGTCAAATACGATGGAATATGGATTCATCTTTACAACACATCCTTGTCTTCATGAAGTAGATTATGCAAGATTTATGACCATGCTTTTGGTTGTTGCGTGGACTCCCGAATGATCAAATTGGACCTTAAGAGAATTTCTACAAAGGGCTCTTCGGGATGATGGATACGCCAGAAGAGTTGTTCGACAGCTTTACGCCCAAAGTAAGATAGATCTACGTCCATCGTTGTCGTCATAGGTGTCGTGATACGTGACAATTGTCCATTATCGAAGCTGACAATGGATACATCTTGCGGAATATGATATCCAAGCTTGTACAATACGGAAGTAATGAAGAATCCAAACCCGTCATTAACGCAGAACCAAGCCGTGGGTTGCGTGTCCAATGACTGCACTGCTTGGAAGACATCATCCATTTCTTCCGTAGCACGATCCAAGACCCATACAGCATTGTATTCAATTCCAGCTTGGTATAGGGCCATACGATAACCGTCTAAGCGCTCATAATAACTGGGAGAGAATTGAATATCGCCGATAAAGCCGATTTTGGTGTGCCCTAAATCAATTAAATGCTGCACTGCTATGTAAGCGGCATAGCGATTATTGGTGAGGATGCTGTCTGCCTTGATATCGGGATGGTGGTGATCAATTAACACGGTGGGAATCCCAGTCTCGGTCACGGCCTGGATATATGAATTGGTAATATGGGATAGAATCAAGATTCCGTCTATGGATTGATCCAATATCGGAGGCAGAATCAAATGATCCGCAGCATGCTTGTCAATGGATTGAATAACCATTCGTTTGTTTTGCTTTGCGGCTTCTTTCTCAATGCTTAGATAAATTTCTCCGAAAAAGTTACGCTGGGAAAAGGCGAATTCCGATGCCAAGATGGCAAAGGTTCCAACATCTTCTTCTGTGCTTTTACGCCCACGCGAATAGATGTAACCCATCTCATCCGCTGCATCGATAATTAATTTCCTCGTTTCCTCACTTACACCGTCTTTACCAGAAAGAGCCTGTGAAACAGAGTTCTTCGATATGTTTAATCGATCGGCGATATCTTGCATCGTCACTTTCTCTTTCATGCGAAGATACGTCCTTTCTAATAGAAGTTCAATGAATGATTTCCCCCGTTGTTTCTCATAATACTAAAGATTATGCTGTAAAACCATCATTACAATACATTAATTATGATAATATAATAACGTTACAACAATAAATAGTAAAGTTATTGAATGGTATTAATATTTATGCCTTTTACAAAGAAAGATAAAAATGAGGTTGACATTTCGATCAAAAAGCACAATAATAACTATTGTAACGCTTTCATAACGCAAATGCACATAATTTTGTAACGTTACAATTATATGTTATACAGTTACAAGAGTGTGCGCGAGAGTGCATCGACATCTAGGGAGGTTTTATTTCATGAAAAAGAAGCTTTCGGTATTACTTGTATTTACGCTTGTATTCACGATTCTTGCAGGTTGTGGAGCGAAGAGCAGTAATTCAGGTACTTCAGCAGATGGAGTAACAACAATTGAGTTCTGGGCAGCACCTAACCCGACTCAACAAGCTTATTGGCAAAAAATCGCCAAAGAATATGAAGCAGTTAACTCTAAAGTCAAAATTAACGTAAGTGCGATTAAGGAGTCACCAACTTCTGAAGCAAGCATCCAAGCTGCCATTGCAGGTGGAAGTGCACCAACGATGACTGAAAATATTAGCCGTGGTTTCGCAGCCCAGCTAGCGAACAGTAAAGCGTTAGTACCTCTGGATACGATCGATGGTTTCAATGACATTGTAACAAAACGGAATATGGCCAAAACCATTGAACCTTGGAAATTTGCTGATGGTCATCAGTACGTCCTTCCAATCTACTCCAATGCCATGTTGTTCGGATGGAGAACAGATATCCTGAAAGAAGCTGGTGTGAACGAAGTTCCGAGAACATACAGCGAAGTAATTGAAGCAACGAAGAAATTAAAAGCAAAATTCCCGGATAAATATCTATGGGCAAAACCAGACTTGGCAGATCCTACGGCATGGAAAAGATGGTTTGACTTCTTCATGTTGTACGATGCGGCTTCCGACGGTAACAAGTTTATTGAAGGAACGAAATTTGTCGCCGATGATAAAGCAGGCGTAGAGGTTCTTTCATTCGTGGATAACCTTCGCAAAGAAAAAGGACTACTGTCTCAGAATGTAACAGAACCATTCGAAAATGGTGTGGGTGTATTTACGGATGTGGGTCCTTGGACATTCAGTACATGGGCTACGAAATATCCAGAGCTTGAGTATAAAAAGAACTATGAATTATCCTTGCCTCCTGTTCCGGACGGTATGGATCCAGCGAACGCAAAAACATTTGCGGATGCTAAAGGTCTTGTTATCTATGCATCTGCAAGCCCTGAGCAACAAAAAGCTGCGATGGAATTCATAAAATGGGTATACTCGGATGACAAGCATGACGTTGCCTTCTTCCAAGAAACGAATTTGCCTCCGGCTCGTGATGACGTAGGTACGAATGAAGCATTTAAGCCTGTATTTGAAAAAACGCCTGTATTGCGAGAGTATGCAAAAGCAATCCCGAATGCTGTTCCGCCAATGGACAATCCAAGATTCAACGAATTACAGACATTAATTGGTCAAGAAGCATTTAACAAAATTGTTCGTGGTGAGATTGATCCAAAAACAGGTTGGGACAACATGAAGAAGGCGATTGAAGGGGAACTTCAATAATGATTGACAAAAATAATAATCGGTTGGGCTGGCTCTTTACCAGCCCCTACCTTATTTTCTCGACCGTATTCTTCCTGGGGCCACTCATCTGGTCCCTATACTTGTCCTTTACGAACTGGGACTTAATCTCACCAACCTATGATTTTGTAGGATTTAAGAACTTTACCAAAGCTTTAGGCACACCGGGAGTGCAAGCGGCGTTTTGGGTAACGTACAAATTTATGATTGTATTTGTGCCGCTTGTCACAATCTTGTCGCTTTTAGTCGCGGTGGTTGTAAAGGGATTGCCTAAATTCAAATCCGTATTTCTGATTGGTTTCTTCTTACCCTATCTATCTTCCGGGGTTGTTGCATCCTTGATTGTTAAAGGATTCTTGTCACATACAAGCCCTGTTCAGACGTTCTTGAGGGAGCGGTTAGGTCTTGATATTGACTGGCTTGGCGGATCATTCTCGGCATTGTTCGTCGTTGCGCTAATTATTGCTTGGAAATTTACCGGTTACTATGCGTTAATCCTTACTTCCGGATTGGAAAGCATTGATCAAGAAGTCTATGAAGCGGCAGCGATCGATGGTGTGAAGGATAGCCAGAGGTTCTGGAAAATCACGTTGCCTTTGCTTTATCCGGCAATCTATACGACATTGATTTTATCCTTCGGAGCAACATTCGGTATTTTCACTGAGGTCTACCAATTAACAGGCGGCGGTCCGAACTATGCGACGAATACATGGCAAATGGAAATATACAGCCAAGCCTTTAAGAACCTCCAAGCAGGCTATGCATCAGCTATCGCGATTATGGCCGCTGTCGTAACATTTGTGTCCATCTTCGTGATCAGAAAATTATTAGAAATGTGGGGTAAGCGCAATGGTTGGGTCTAAATCAAACAACAAATTCCGGTTGTCGATCCGCTACATTTTTGCGATCGTACTGCTCGTGATTATGGTGTTCCCCTATTTATACATGGTATTAAATTCGTTTGCCGATTGGTCGCAGGTGGATCGGAAATTGATACCGACCAAATTAACGCTTCACTCCTATCAATGGCTCTTCACGGGCGGCGAGACTGGTATTACAAGACCATGGATTCATTCCTTCTTTAACAGTGTGTTCATATCTTTAGTCTCTACGGCCTTAATGATGTTGTTCGGGATTATGGTTGCTTATGCATTAGCGAAGCTAAAATTCCGCGGAAGAGATACGATTAACAATTTTGTATTGTTCCACATGTTCTTCCCGGCGATTATTCTGATTATCCCTAACTTTTTGATCATTCAAAAAGTGGGACTGTTCGATACGTATTGGGCGCTCATTATTCCGAAAGCCATGAGCCTATGGGGAATCTTCATGTACACGAACTTCTTTAAGGCAGTACCAACCGTGTTCATTGAAGCAGCGAAGCTAGATGGGGCATCGGACTTCAAAATCTTATATAAAATTATGATGCCGATGTCGAAGTCCATTACGACCGTTGTTTTCTTATTCCTGCTTATGGAACGTTGGACAGAGCTCCTCTGGGATATGATCGTCGTACGGAGTGACGGGATGTTGACGTTGAACGTCTTGTTATCTCAGATGTTCGGTCCGTATCAGTCGTATCCAGGTCCGATGTATGCCGGGGCCGTGATGCTGACCTTGCCGATTATTATCTTGTTCATCATTTTCGGGAAGAAGTTCCAAGAAGGAATGCAATTTAACTTGAAATAAGCCTGCATGGGAGGGGATATCGAATGGAAAAGCCGTGGTGGAAACAGACGGTATTCTATGAAGTGTATATGCCAAGCTTCTGTGATGGCAATGGGGATGGGATCGGTGATTTCATCGGTCTTACCTCGAAGTTAGATTATTTACAAGATCTTGGGGTACGAGGGATCTGGTTAACGCCGTTCTATACGTCTCCGAAAGTCGATAATGGATACGACATTGCAGACTATTGCCAAGTCGATCCTGACTTTGGAACGATGAAAGATTTCGAACGATTTATTCAGGAAACGAAGGCTCGAGGGATTTACGTGATCGCGGATCTTGTGTTGAATCATACGTCTTCAGAGCATGCATGGTTTAAGGAGTCTAGGTCTTCCAGAACGAATCCGAAGCGGAATTGGTATATCTGGAAGGATGCGGTCCATGGCGGTGTCCCGAATAACTGGGAGTCCTTTTTTGGCGGAACGGCCTGGGAATGGGATGCGGCGACAGAACAGTATTATTATCATGGGTTTGCGAAAGAACAGGTTGATTTGAACTGGGCGAATCCTGAGGTCAAAGAAGCGATGAAGGAAGTTATGGCATTCTGGCTGGACAAAGGTGTGAACGGCTTCCGGCTAGATGTCATCAACTTCTTGTCGGTGTCCAATCAATTCCCGAATAATCCGATGGATGAAGCCACGGGTGAACAGAAGCATGTGAATGATCAAGATCAAGACGGAATTCAAGATGTTATCCAGGAAATCAGTGAATTTGTTCATGCGCGAAGCGGGATGTTCATGGTGGGCGAGGTTGGTTCCGAAGATATGGACATGCTGAAGCGGTATAGCGGTCACGGGAAACTGGATGTGGTCTTTAATTTCAATCTCGGTAGTCAGAAGGAATTTAGTCCGGAGAACTTGTTCACTGAGATGGAGACAATGGAGCGGGTACACCGTGAGGATCAGATTCCGACATTATTCTTCGGCAGTCATGATATGGCTCGTGTGATCTCACGATTTGGTGAAGGGGATGCGGAGGTTGATGAGCAACGGGCTCGCCTCATGGCAACACTGGCCCTGACCGCCAAAGGAGTACCTTTCTTATATTTCGGCGAAGAGATTGGTATGCGGAATTTCGTAGCTCATCGACTCGAAGATATGCAGGATGTTCAAGGATTAAATGCCTATGACATTGCTGTGAATCAAGGGAAGACGAAGAAGCAGGCGCTGGAAATCGCAAATGCGAAGGGACGGGATGCTTCTCGTTCTCCGATGCAATGGAATGCAGGTCTTCATGGCGGATTTACATCAGGAACACCTTGGATCGGCATGGGACCGGATTATGAGCAAATAAACGTAGAGTCAGCATTAAATCATTCCGATTCATTACTTCATTATTATAAGAAACTACTACACTTGCGTAATACGCAAGAAGTATTTCAGGTAGGCGATTATACCGTATTGGAACGGAGAGGTCATCTCATCCTGTATGTGAGAACGTTGAAAGGCGCCAATACCAGAGCACTCGTGGCACTGAATTATGACAATCAGGGCGTACAGATTAATCCATGCGAATTACTAGACGGTGAAGCCCATTTCGTGTTGTCCAGTCGTCGAGATACAGTGAACAGCATGGACGCGGTTACCCTAAGACCTAATGAGGCCGTAATATGGACGCGCAAGTAACGCGCTCCTTGAAATAGAGAGGATGTCATTGCTATGAAACTACACAAAACTGCCGTAAAAACATGTGAGCAGCTGCTCATGGAATACACGATGAAAGACGCTGCTGTCATGGATGTGGCAAAATTACAATTCACAGGTATTGGCGATAAAGATGTCTACAATATTACAGCACGCTTCGAAGATGAAGGCGAATGGGTCATTGCAGGGCGGGTTGAATCCCGAGATAGTGAGCATTCAGATATCGTATTTTTCGTCGAGCGTGACGGCGTGTGGGTTCCGCGTGAAGGAGCACCTACCCTAGAACTTCAAGATCCGTTCTTTACGAAAATCAACGGCGAGTTGATCGTTGGGGGCGTTCAAATTTATCCGCACCCGACAAAGGCTGATGCATTAATGTGGCGTACGGTATTCTACCGTGGACAGAACATCGCGAGCTTAAAGCTATTTTTTACAGGTCCGGACGGCATGAAAGACTTGCGTCTTGTAGACCTGAAAGATGGCATCGGCGTGCTGACTCGCCCACAAGGCGATAAAGGCGGACGCGGTAAAATCGGTTTTACCCGCATTGCATCCTTGGATGAGTTGTCCATTACATTAATTGAGGAGACCCCGTTGTTAGATGGGCAATTCATCGATGCGGAGTGGGGCGGCGCGAATGAGGCTCATTTGTTGAAGAATGGTCTGCTCGGTGTCCTTGGACATATTGCATCGTTTGATGATGCAGGGGATCGTCACTATTACCCGATGGTATTTGCGATTGATCCTGCGACAGGTGAATATTCGGATATTCAATTAATCGCTGTACGTAATCAATTCTTGCCTGGCGTAGCGAAACGACCTGATTTGGAGGATGTTGTATTTAGCGGAGGGCTTGTTCGCCATGAAGACGGTACGGCCCACTTATATGCAGGAATCAGCGATGCGGAAGCACAACGTGCGACCATTCCTGATCCGTTTGCTCCATTTGAAATTTTATAAATATGAAATCCATTGTTTAGGAGAGTTATTACAACATGAGAATCTATCGTTATGAACAAAATCCACTGATTACACCAACTGACGTGAAGCCGTATCACGATAACTTCGAAGTGATTGGCGCGTTTAATGCCGGTATCGCGAGCTATAATGGCGAAGTATTGATGCTTCTTCGTGTAGCTGAGCGTCCAATCAGCAAGGATCCGAAAATTGTGAAAGCCCCGATTTTCAACCCGGAGACAAATGAGCTAGAGATCATTGAATTGAACACGGATGATGAGCGGTTCGACTTCTCGGATCCACGTGTGATCAAGAATAAATCTGAGAGTGCAACGTTCCAGTACTTGACTTCATTGTCGTATATCCGAATCGCACGCAGTAAGGATGGACATCACTTCACGGTAGATGAGAAACCATTCGTATACCCTTCAAATTCGTTGGAAACATTCGGCGTGGAAGATCCTCGCGTAACCCAAATTGGAGATACGTACTATGTGTATTTCTCCGCCGTGTCCCCTGTGGGTGTAGGTGAATCGATGGTATCGACCAAAGATTTCGTGAACGTAACTCATCATGGTATGATCTTCGGACCCGATAATAAAGACGTATTGATTTTCCCAGAGAAAATAAATGGAAAATATTATGCTTTGCACCGTCCGACGACGAAGAGCACAGGAAATCCTGAAATGTGGATCGCCGAATCGGACAACTTATTATACTGGGGGAACCATAAACATTTGATCGGATTGCGTGACGGCATGTGGGATAGCGGTCGTATCGGCGGTGGCGCAGTGCCTTTCAAAACGGAAAAAGGTTGGTTGGAGCTGTACCATGGTGCAACGCTGGATCATCGTTATTGCATGGGTGCGGTCTTGCTAGACCTGAATGATCCTTCAAAAGTGATTGCACGCTCTAATACACCGGTCATGGAGCCAGAAGCTGAATACGAGAAGAACGGTTTCTTCGGCGATGTCGTGTTCTCCTGCGGCGCGCTCGTAGAAGGCGACATTGTCAAAATGTTCTACGGCGTTGCAGATACATCGATGGCTTGCGCAGAACTTAGCGTACAAGAAATTTTAGATAGTCTAGTTTACGTATAAAACAGGGACGTCAAAACCGAAACCGGTTTTGGCGTTTTTATATAGGAGCGATGATGAAGAGAATGAATATTAAATTAACCGAGAATTGGAAGCTTCGTGATTTTCATGTCGGGGAAGCCCGAGACCTAGAAGTCGCATCACCGGATTTCGTTGATTATTTCTGGATGACAACGACGGTGCCTAGTGATATCCATACGACGCTGCGCGAGAAAGGGATCATTGAGGATCCGTTTTTTGGACACCAAGATCAGAAATGCCGTTGGGTGGAAGAAAAGGTTTGGTGGTATCGTACGGTTTTTTCATTCGATGCTAACCTGGAGCCGGGAGAGAAGATGGAGCTCAAGTTCGAAGGGCTAGATACTTTCGCAACGATCTATCTCAATGGCGTGGAACTCGGGTCGACGGATAATATGTTCATTAGCCATTCTTTCGATGTAACCCGTGAGTTAAATCAGGGGAAAAATACGCTTGCGGTAAAATTTGATCCTGTTCATGTCCATGCGGGAGATAAAATCCAATACTATTGGTCGGGCTTTAGCAAGAAACGAATTTGGACGCGTAAAGCGCAAAGTCATTTTGGATGGGACTGGGGTCCGCGTCTTGTCTGTGCAGGAATCTGGAAAGATGTGTATTTGATGAAACGGTGTCACGCGCATATAGACAGCGTGTTTGCTCGTACCACCTCGATTCAGGATCAAGTCGGTGTCGTGGATGTGCATTTGTGCGCGCATGCCTTTGATCGCGGGGCTTCGTATTCAGCACGTGTGGAGCTATTAGAGGGCGCAGAGAGCGTTGCGGAAGCCAATGTGCCTCTAGATCGTTTCGGAGGTGTAATGGTTGACGGCGCGATTACAGCGCGGACGTTGCATAACTCTGTTACCTTAAAGGTAACAGATCCAAAGTTATGGTGGACCCATGATCTAGGAACACCCTTCTTATATCATATACGCGTGACGTTATTTGCGGATGGGGAGCAAATTGATACGTATGAGCAGCCGTTTGGCATTCGTACGATTGAATTAATGCAGCGTGATGAAGAGGGGCGTCATGCTTTCACGTTTGTGTTGAACGGCGTTAAAGTGTTCGCTAAAGGTGCGAATTGGATTCCGATCGATAGCTTTATTGCAACCGTGCCGGATAGCCGATACACCCATCTTCTTCAAATGGCTAAGGATGCCAACATGAATATGATGCGTGCTTGGGGCGGCGGTATTTATGAGCGGGATATTTTCTTTGATGAATGCGATCGGCTAGGGATTTTAGTCTGGCAGGACTTCATGTTCGCTTGTGCATTATACCCGGATTATAACCGCAATTTCATGAACAATGTACACCGTGAAATTGAGCAGATTGTGAAACGTCTTCGCAGTCGTACATGCCTTGCGCTATGGTGTGGGAATAACGAAAATGATTGGTTGTATGAGGCCCTATACTCCAGTGGAGAGATCACAACTCCTTTTTACGGGGAAAAGATATATCACGAGCTCATGCCCGCGGTCCTCGAGCAATTAGATCCAACGCGAACGTTCTGGCCAAGTTCGCCATTTGGCGGCAACGACCACAACTCGCGTGAAGTTGGAGATACACATAACTGGCAGGTCTGGCATGGAAATAATGAGCCGCGCCACTTTGGCGAACCGCAGACCCAAGATTATAGTGTTGAAGGGATCTCGTTCAAACGATTCAAGACCGATTTCACGAAATTCGCCAGTGAATTCGGGATGCACGCCTCTTCCAATCGATATACCTTAGCGAAAAACATGCCGGACAATCAATTCTATTGGGGCAGTGACGAAATGAAGTATCGCAACAAAGATGTCCATTATCCGAAGGGCATTCTGCTGATGGAAGGTTATACGGGGGTTCCGAAGGATATCGATGAATATATTCAATTCTCGATGTTGACGCAGGCTGAGGGGTTAAGATATGGCATTGAGCATTACCGGCGCAATAAACCGGATACGAGCGGGGCTTTATTCTGGCAATTTAATGACTGTTGGCCGGGCACAAGTTGGTCTGTGATTGACTACTACGGCTTACCGAAGGCGAGCTATCACTATGCGCGAAAATTTTTCGCGCCAGTACTCGTAAGTGTGGATCATGATCCGAATCAACCGCTGCGTCTTTGGGCTGTCAATGACCGGCGTGAAGTTTATCAGGATCAGGTGGAGCTGATTCTTTATCTCATGGATGGTACAGTCGTATTTCAGCGTGAATTCGATGTGTTCGTTGAAGAGAACGGGAAAGTGAATTTTGCTACGCTTTCGGAAGTAGAGGTGCTGCAGCAGCATAGTCCGCGTGACGTTGTCGCCGTGCTTCGCTCGAAGAATCGAGTGACGGAAGACTATGTATTCTATTTACGGGATCACAAGTATATGGAGTTTCAACCTGCGAATATCCAAGTCTCTGTAGATGAGAAGGAAGGGCTTATCCGTTTCAACTCGGATCGTATCGCTCGAATGGTAATGATTGAACTGGATGCGCCATGGGTGGTTATGGATGATAATTTCTTTGATCTTATCCCAGGTGAGGAGAAGGCAGTTCGTGTGCATTACGCGGATACCGAGCCACTTCCTTGGGAGACGTTGCGTGTAACGGCGATAAATGGTGCAGGTTTACAGGATTTCGGAATCAAGGAGATGAGCTGACATGAAAGCGGCTGTATTTCAAGGCAATAAACACATAGAATTTACGGAATGGGAAGTTCCGCCTGTTGGTCCTAAAGAAGTGAAGCTGCGTGTGAAAGGTTGCGGGATTTGCGGGACAGATCAGCATATTTACCATGGGTTTCCGGGATCTGCTGAAGTGACGCCTCCGGTCGTACTGGGACATGAGCTAGCAGGCGAAGTGGTTGACGTAGGTCATGAGGTTACGACCCTGCAAGTGGGCGACCGTGTATCGGTGGATCCGAACATCTATTGCGGGAATTGTTATTTCTGTCGGAACGGCAAAGTGCATTTGTGCGATAACTTGCAAGCGGTAGGGGTGACCCGTGATGGTGGCATGGGTGAGTATTGCGTTGCACCGGCTGCGAACTGTTACTTGTTACCCGATACATTAAGCTGGATTGAAGGGGCAATGCTTGAACCGTTAGGATGCGTGCTTCACGGATATAAGAAATTAGATATACGCCCTACACACCAGGTCCTTATTATCGGCGGCGGCTTTATCGGTCAATTG
The DNA here is from genome assembly GCF_058791655.1 of Paenibacillus sp. EB106-05-06-XG162. NCBI lineage: Bacteria > Bacillati > Bacillota > Bacilli > Caryophanales > Paenibacillaceae > Paenibacillus > Paenibacillus sp. EB106-05-06-XG162. The sequence continues at coordinate 202,692 of NZ_JBYTDT010000003.1, read as the reverse complement.
TTCTTACAGCTCGTCCGATCTGCAGGTGTGAGAGGAATCATTGTCAGCGAGCCGGAAGTGTTCAAGCATGATCGATTGGTTGAGTTAGGAGCGGATGAAGCAGTGTCGCCTGCAGCGGAAGGTGTTATGGAAGCTCTCCATCAGCAATTCGATATTGTTATTGAATGCGTTGGTCGTGCGGATTCCATGGAGCTCGCGGTAAAGGCAGCACGCAAAGGGGGACAAGTGTTGATGTTCGGCGTCGCATCTCCTGATACGATAATCCAGGTTTCTCCGTTCGACATTTTTACGAAAGAGCTGCGTATCATGGGGTCTTTCATTAATCCATATACACATGAGGAATCGATTGCGCTGATCGAGAAGGGGATCGTTCAGATTGAGCCGTTGATTAGCCATCGATTCTCGTTAGAAGACATGTCTGCCATCATGGAAGAGTATCCGAAATTGCGTGTATCTAAAGGGGTTATTGTGCACGATCGTTAATTTCATACAGATATAGAAGCGCCCATGGCTGCGAGAGGCAACCATGGGCGTAATTTATGTTTTGGGTTCTAGTTCTAATTGTATCTGTTATCCACCGACGTGCATAAGCTCACGAGGCTGTAGACTTGCCCAAGTTGTGTCTTGATCGAAGAAAATACGATAATCTGCTGCCATACGTGGCAATAGGCGCGTATCTGCAACGATGCGATCTCTCATCGCGTCGATGATGCTAACACCGTAGAGCGATTCGAACTTCTTCTGCTCCCGTATGTAGCTAATTCCTCTGTCAAGATCACAGGATCCTGGAAATACATATCCGATTCCTGCAATGAGATCGGACCCAGAAATTGTTGCAGCTTGCTTCTTAATCAGTTCATAGAGATAATCCAAGAGAAAATGTCTGCTTTGGTTCGAATACGCCGGATATACTCTGGCGGTCTTCTCTAATACTTTCCCCGATTCTGAGACGATAGCGCTTTTAATCTCTGTTCCACCGACGTCAAATACGATGGTATATCGGTTCATTGTGAAACCTCCTCATGAAAGCTGCAATGATGATTGCGCATACAGTTACGATACCATGATCACCGGCTAAATGGTATTTCTCTTGCGCTGGATTTATGAATTTTTTGTTAACACTTTTGGCGGTTGTGGGCGGAATGTTGTTTTTATGGAAAGGTGTGGTTAAATAGCAGTATATCGTTTTTTGAAATAGGTGATGAGACATATGATTTATAAAGTTTTGGCAGTAGGGAGCGGTGGGTTTGTGGGCGCCGTGCTTCGATATGGGTTAAGTAAATGGATTCCTGCAGTGGATGGCTTCCCTTGGGGAATTCTCATCATTAACTGGAGCGGATGTCTTTTCCTCGGATGGCTTCTAACGGCAGCAGGGAAGTCGCTGAAGATCTCACCGACATGGACTCTTGCACTTGGCACAGGGTTTACAGGTGCATTTACCACATTCTCGACGTTTGCTGTTGAGACTTTCCGATTGATGGATCAGGGACATTGGCTCACAGCTATGCTATATATCTTGAGTAGCGTGATCGGTGGATTATTGCTGGCTTACATCGGGGTTAGATTAGCTGCTGTGCAAGGTGTAAAGTGCGAGTGAAGTGGGATGGAGTGATTAGTAGATGTTATGGATCATTGGCGCGGGTGGTATCCTCGGGAGCGTAAGTCGGTTCTTCTTAGGAACTTGGGTCACCTCACGGGCATCATCCTCTTATCCATTGGGGACTTTAGTAATCAATATAAGCGGCTCGATCATTCTCGGCTGCCTCGCAGCACTTTACGGGCAGCACGAGATATCGGAGACGCTGTATTCTTTTCTTGGGATAGGCTTCTGCGGCGCTTACACGACCTTCTCGACATTTGGTGTTGAAACAATACGATTGCTGGAACGTAAGTTAAGAACACAAGCTGTTATCTATGTGACGACTTCTGTCATTCTTAGCCTCGTAGGTGCAGGTGCCGGGTTCCTTATCTTTAGCAGCTAAGGCTGTTCATCCATGCTACATGTTCGCATGCAGGTTCACTTCCTCTTCACGATGGAAGGATGCATGGATGATACAGCAGATCACGGCAAGGACGCCGCCTGCTACAGCGACCCAAGCTGCATAATGAATGCCGCCTGTATCGAACATAAAGCCAATGGCATATGGGCCGAATAACCGGCCTAAGCTGCTAATGGCTCCTTCAACGCCGAGATAGAAGGGGGCGTTAGAGCCAGTCCGCTCACTGATGAAAGCAGGGACGGTTGGAGAAATCAGCATTTCCCCAATCGTAATCGTGATCATAGCGAGGATGATCATAGGATAGCTGTGATTCAAGAGAATCATGATGAATCCAGCCATATAGAAAATTGCGCTTCCGGTAAGTTGCGACGTGAGTTGTCTCATAAATCGATCATTGAGCCAGCGGACGAACGGCTGACCGACAAAGATCAGAACACCATTCAGTGTCCATAGAATACTAAATGCAATAGGCTTCATGCCGATACTGTTAAGTAAGGTCGACACACCCGTCCCCCAGATCGAATTACCAAACATAATGAATAAGGCTCCAAGTGCCATGAAGAGATAAATTTGGTATGCCGAGAGCAATTGCCAAGTCTGCTGGAACGAAGATTTCGTTTTCTTCTGATGTTTGGAGCGATCAGCTGAAGAGAGATTTAAGTCCAACTTGCTCATGAACACCCAGAAGAACGTAGCGAATAAGAGGGATGTTACACCATTCAATACGAACGTGAGCTGATAGGAAAAACTTGCAATAATGCCGCTGCATGCGGTACCAATCGCAACACCTAGATTATTACCCACGTAAGCAATATTGTACATCTCTCGTCGACGATCCGCCCAACGGAAGCCGATAAATGCCGCAATGGCTGGCATGCTGATGGCATTGAAGAAGCCTACACATGCCATAAGCAGAGAGTAGATATGGAAATTGCTTGTGAACATTAACGAGAATTGGAACAATGACGTCATAAATAGTGCACTGACGACTAAGGCACGCATACCGACGCGATGAAATAGAGTACCGCCGACAAGTTGCCCAGCAATACTGGCGAGTGCTTGTCCGAGCAATACAAGGCCTGCATCAGCAGCTGATCGATGGAAGAAGGAATAGATGTAGAGCGATGTTAAAGGCCACATAAATGCACTGCCTAAGGAATTGACAAAGCTAGCCGTAACAAAAATCCAAACCTCGCGGGGCAATTCTGACATTTTATTGAAGTGGATTGGAAGCTTCATGATGATCACCTATCTTTTAGAGGTTGTTCAAAAAGTCATCATTTGATCACGAAGTGATTCAAGAAGCATAATCAACATCGAATCTTGCGTTCACCTTTGAAGTCCGGTACTCATTTAGGTTTCGCCTAAACTCCGTTCCTCCTTCTTCAGGTTCTCGCAACCTTCTCGGTGCTGAAATGCCGACTTTTTGAACACGCACTTTTATATCAATCTAGAAATATATAACAACATATCATAGAGCACAGACAAGAAAAAGCCCTAGAGAGAAAATCATACAAAATGGCGAAGAACATTGTATGATTTTACCCTTTAGGGCTTTTTCAGGTGAGGGTTGATCAGATTTAAACCGTGGTTAATTCTGTATGTTATTGAGCAGCAGCTATTGACTGGAGCGAAGCTTCCTTCGCGCCGGCCGATGAACGGCTGGAGGAACTACTGTATGGTGTGCCTGCTAATTCGTAAGGCAGACAGAGTGGCAGGCCCGTTCTTGGATCAGGCACGATATCGGCTTCGATGCCGAACACATCTCGCATCACTTCTGGTGTGATGACTTCGGTTGGTGAGCCGGAGCTTACAACTTTACCGCTCTTAATGGCTACCATATGCTGCGCAAACCTGGAAGCATGATTCAAATCATGGACGACCATCACGATGGTGCGTTTCTGATCTTGATTGAGCTGCTCGAGCAGCTTCAAGACTTCCAATTGGTGAGCCATATCGAGGAACGTTGTCGGTTCATCCAAGAACAACAAATCTGTGCCTTGAGCGAGCGCCATCGCGATCCACGCGCGTTGACGTTGACCGCCAGATAGCTGATCGACAGGATGCATACTGAATGCACTCATACCAGTCACTTGTAACGCCCATTGAATCATTTCTTGATCTTCCTTATTCAGGTTGCCGAATCCCTTCTGATGTGGGAAGCGACCGTAGGAGACGAGTTCGCTGACGGTAAGACCATCTGGCGCCGTTGGATTTTGAGGTAGAATCGCTAGCTGCTTCGCAACCTCGCGTGTCGATTGACGATGCAAGGAACGTCCATCCAGGATGACCGTACCTTTCTGTGGCTTCATAATACGTGCCATCGTCTTCAGAATCGTCGATTTACCGGACCCGTTCGCGCCGACAAGTGCTGTAATTTTTCCTTCAGGAATGACAAGATTTAAATCCTCAACGATGAGGCGATTATCATACGCAATATGAAGCTTCTCCGTAAATAAACGATTCATGTAGTCTACCCCTTCTTATAAGCAGCTAAGGTCAGAAGTGATCTGTCTGTTAGCCCGTTATGTCCAATTGAAATCCATGATATGTTAAATGAGCAAAGTTCCGTTATGTTTATTTAAATGATAATGATTCTCATAATCATTGTCAATAGTTTTTGCGAAATTGAAATTTGTACAATTTTTGACCCCGCGCTTGGGGGAGTCAGATATTGCTCTTTAGAAATGCTCTGCAATCCGATAGAATCATATGAGATAGATACATCAGGATATGTAAGGAGATAGATTAGCATGCCCCAAAAGATACTGATCGTAGAAGATGATATCCATATTTCCAGAATCATTAAAATGAATCTCAACTTAGTAAATTATGAGACCGTCGAGGTATACGATGGATTAGCGGCGCTTGCAGCGGTGAGGCAAGAAAAGTTCGACCTCATTCTGCTGGATGTCATGATTCCCAAGTTGGATGGGTTCGAATTAATGGAACAAATAAAACCTTATGGCATTCCGGTTATTTTCCTGACAGCTAAAAATTCGGTCTATGACAAGGTGAATGGACTTAAGCTTGGGGCCGATGATTACATGGTCAAGCCCTTCGAAGCGATTGAGCTGCTGGCCCGCATTGAGACGGTGCTGCGCAGATACGGCAAAGAAGAACAGGTGATGATGATACAGCATGTCCGAGTCGATCTGGACAAACGGGAAGTAACGCTGCATGGGGAGACCGTTGAGCTAACGCCGAAGGAATATGAATTACTTGTGGTGTTGTTGAAGAATAAGAATATTGCCCTCTCTAGAGAGCAGTTCCTCGATAAAGTATGGGGCAGCGATTATTACGGCGAGACCCGAACGGTGGACATGCATATCAAGTCGGTGCGTAAGAAGCTTCAGCTGCAGGATCATATTAAGACCATTTACAAAATCGGCTATCGGCTGGAGGATTGAGCCATGAAATTTTGGCATAAGATCTCATTGTTTTCTTTTCTAGTCTTCGTCGTCATCTTTAATGCAGCTTCGATCCTGGTCATCGAACGAAGCCATAACAAGATCCTGTCGCAGGAAATAAACAGCGCCTTAAGCCAGAACATGAGCATTCATTCAAGTATCGACGCGATTGTTCCGATTCTTCGAATCTATGATTCGCTTGATTATGAGAAGACGGTATTAACCAATGTCGCCAAGGAATTCGTAGAGAAGAATCGCGATCAACAAGTTTATATGGATATTACGAATGATAAGAATCAGTCGATCTACAGTAATGTTGATTTTAAGATGCCGATCCATCGTGAGGAACTCAGCAAGCTAGCTGCGGATGAGATACATTATATTCTTCGAGATATTGATCAGCGTACGATCCTGTTTACCTCGAATATTACGGATATTCATCATAAAAGCTATGTCTTCACCTACATGAAAGACGTAACTTCCTTGTACGTGGATCGCTTGGAGCAGTATCGCTTCTTCGCCAAAGTCGATATTGCTGCCTGCTTCCTGTATATGCTGATCATGCTCTTCGTTAGCAGGGGGCTGACCAAGCCGATTAATCGGTTGAATCGGACGGCGCAAAGGATTGCGCAGGGAGGATTTTCGGAACGCGTCTCATTGAAATCGAAGGATGAGATTGGTATTCTGGCTCGTAATTTTAATGATATGGCTGCGGTTGTTGAGGACAAGATCCAAGTCTTGGAGAGGCATAATCAAGAGAAGCAGCGATTTATCGATAATTTTACCCATGAATTAAAGACACCGTTAACTTCCATTATCGGCTATGCCAATTTCCTGCGAACGACGAAATATAACGAAGAACAATTCCTCGACAGTCTGGATGTCATTTATACCGAAGGGAAGCGATTAGAGTCGCTGTCTCATAAGCTGATGGACTTGATATCGTTGCAAGAGGGTCGTGGTCAGATGGAAGAGCAAGACTTAGGATCAATCATCGCCGAAATGAAACCGGCACTTGAGATGATGGCGAAGGAGAAGCAGATTGATATCGTCCTCGATTGCGTAGAAGGCGGCAGACTGCTGTTGGACAAGGATTTGATCAAAGTACTGATTTTTAATCTCGTTGATAATGCGCTGAAGGCGTCAGCTTCCCAGCAGAGCATTACGATCCGGCTGTTCAGTCAGAATGATCGATCCGTGCTGGAAGTGATGGATCAAGGGATAGGTATCTCTGAAGCACATCGGGACAAAATATTCGAGCCGTTCTATATGGCAGATAAAGCAAGAACGCGTGACAATCAGGGAGCGGGACTCGGACTCTCTATTTGTCAGAGCGTAGCAAGGATGCACCATGCGGTCATCGAAGTCGCGAGTGAAGAAAATGAGGGAACGACGATTCGCGTTATTTTCGAACCTAGTTATCCGAAAGGCGGGGGAGTTCATGAATAAGCTCATTCGAATGGTTATCGGTGCAGCATTCGTGATGGTGTCGCTGACGGGTTGCGAAGGCATATTCAACAGCATTGCCAAAGATAAGGTGATGGTGAAGAAAATAACGAAAGAGCCGAATACGAACGAAGTGCAGTATGAAGGCGTGTTGTCGCAGGATGCGGTGAAGACCGTCAGTCTGAATGCAGTCAACAAATATTACGATAAGAACTTATCAATCGATGACGTTCATTTTGACGAGTTGCTTGCGGTAGACCAAATGAAGCTGAAAGACCTGCTGGATCGGGTGGAAAAGAAATATAAGAGTTACCCACGCGTGCGGGAGATGTTCACATTTAAGATGGACACTGAGGCAGAACTGGATAAAATTCCGAGTGGTTTATTCTATGTTACCTTGATTCATGATGCGAACCCTAGGGAAGTTTTTGATATCGTTGTTAATGCAAGAGATGGCGAAGTGCTTCGAATCAATATTGTCGACCAGTCCCCTGTTGTGTACAATGATGTCATTTCAGATCCGCTCATGGATGAATTCATTGGGGTGGCGAACCGTTTCGTTCAGGAAAAGACGAATGAATCATTGTCTCAGTTGACCTTTGATAAGAAACAGATTCGATGGGGTATTAGACCGGAATTATATTACTTGAACAAGACAAATCAGGAGTTGAAATATAGTGTTCAATTCCAAATGGCTACGAAGCAAGTGGTGGGATTTAGTAAGGACGTGATGGCGCTCCTCCAATATTATTCAGAGTCGTAAATCTACAATTTTTGGCCAGCTGCACCTGCAGCTGGTCTTTTTTTGTGTGACTTGTTCGCTTGAATCTAAATTTTACAACTTCTATACAAGTCCATCTTACTTACCATATATTCGCCTACTACACTAAAGCACATGGTCTAGTAAGTTCATAAGGGAAAGGAAGAAGGAAATGAAAAAAACGATATTGATGATGTTCACGATTTTACTAATCATTTCGATCTCGGCATGCAGCACCCCTGCGGGTAAGAGAGAGACACAAAGCGAAAATAAGAAAACAGAAACGCTAAAAGAGAAGAATACGACGCCGGATTTGACATTGGACGGGGAGAAAAAAACGATCGTGTTCTCCACCTATTTTCCAGATGAGTTTTTTATGCAGGCGAAGAAGAAATATGAAGCCAAACATCCGAATATTACCATTGATCTGAAATTTATCGAGAGTGATGACGCCCATGGGGAAGCGGATAGCGAAAAGTTCATCAAGACGACGAATACCGCCATGTTGTCTGGCTCGGGTCCGGATCTCATTGAAATGGACTTGTTGCCGAAGGGAAGCTATGTGAACAAACAATTGTTGGTCAATATGGGTGAGATGATGGATCACGATCCGTCTTTTCAGAGAGACCAATATTTCACAAATATTCTGGACGCGGTCAAATTGAACGGCGGGATCTATGGCATGCCGCTGAACTTTATCCTGTACGGCCTTATAGGCAACGAAACGGTGATCGATAAAAGCGGTGTGAAGATCGATGATAAGAACTGGAACTGGAGTCAATTCGTCGACACGGCCAAGGAATTAAAGAAAGCGGATCCTACCAAGAACCAATCGGCCTTATTAAGCGAACCTCATTTTTTGTTAAATCAAATGGTTAAAGATCAATATGCGACCTATGTGGATCAGGCTAAGGGGGAAGCCAAATTCGATTCAGAAGAATTCAGGTCCCTGCTGCAACAAGTTAAATCGTTATTCGATGAACAGGTGGCTTCGGAGACCGCATCACGATCGATATTCTGGAACACGTCGATTGTTTCCCCTGCGGACTACATTCGAATGATGAAGCAGAGTGAATATTATGGGAAGGGATATGAATTTAAGTCTAAGCTGTACGCCAAACCTCATGCGGACGGGAAGGAAGCGGGAGGATATTTCATAACCTACAAAACAATCGGGATGAATGCCAAATCGAAGGTTAAAGCGGAAGCGTGGGATTTCATCAAATTTATGTTGTCGGATGAAGTACAAGCTAAGGCAGGCAGCGCAGGTTTTCCATTAAATAAGAATGTCTATCAGAAGCAAGTGCAGCAATTGCTGCAAGAAGGCAAGGTCATATCGGATCAAGAAACGGGGCCTCTGAAGGGGAAGGTATTCGACGTGACAGCACAGGATCTTCAAGGATTGGAGCATTTCCTGGCTGAAGCGATCTATCCGGTAGAGTTCAGACTTTCTAAGATCGACGGGATCATTACGAATGAATCGAAGGCCTTCTTCAGCGGACAGAAGTCAGCCGAAGACGTGGCCAAGTTAATTCAAAATCGGGTGACAACTTTCTTGAATGAGTAACCAGAAATTCAGAGAAAGGCTTAGATAAATAATGAAAACATCACGACATAACAAAACAATAAGGAAGAAAAGGGCAAGAAGAGTAGGGCTTATGTTAGTAACTGTTTTTCTGATGATCTTTTTCATAGGGAAATTGATTTCTGATCCCGAAGAAAGTGTAGCTGAAGAGAGTATCCTACAAGATACCGTACAACCAGAAAAACAAAAAAGACCGGATGGCAAGCCGATGGGAAAAGTTGTTTACCTAACATTTGATGATGGCCCTAGTACCTTAACGAATCAATTCTTAGATGTATTAAAGGAGCAAGATATAAAAGCAACATTTTTTATGCAGGGAAGTAATCTACTAAAAACCAATTTACAAGAGAGAGTAAAGCGGGCAACAAAAGAAGGTCATTATGTTGGTGCACATAGTATGACACATATTTTCGAAAAGCTATATGATCAGGGGCAGTTTATACCAGAGATGAACGAAACATTAGCTCTTATACAGGAAATTACAGGTACGAATCCCAAGTTGGTTCGTCCGCCATATGGTTCAGCACCAGGATTGGAAAGTGAACAGATTCGTCATCAAATTGTAGAGGCTGGCATTAAAATATGGGATTGGACCATTGATTCTAACGACTGGGGGTTACAAGACAATCCAAGCCAAATTGTAGAGAATATTAAAAAGGGAACTAAAAATGACATAGAAGTCGTTCTCATGCATGAAAAATCACAAACATTACAAGTGCTTCCAGAAATCATTTCGTTTTATAGGGAAAAAGGATATGTGTTTGGTGTGTATAGTGACGCCGACCATTTCAATCTAAATTTCTATCAAGATCAATATCTGTAATTATTGTACGAGTAGCATCGAAATCCGCGCACCGTGGATCGACAGATCCCATGCTAGCTGCAACCGCAGCTGGCATTTTTGCGCTGTACTCTCTGATAAATTCTGCTTTTTACAACTTCAATACAAGTCCATCTCACTTATCATATATTCGCGTACTACACTGGTAGAATACCACGGCAGGCAGAGAAGAAGGAGGGCCGATGGGTTAGCGAAAATGCTCATCTATACAGCGATATAAGTACAAGACGTGACGGTCGACTATGTTCCAATCTGGATTTAATGAGGCATAGAGAGCGGCCATGAGTAAGGGGACAGCATGAAAAGGATAAGGAGAAAACAGCTTCAACGCCGCCAAGCGATATTTATGATAAGCATCGTTATTTTAATGGGAATGGTCTGGTCCATCTATGCGGCATCATCCTCGATTTCAGGGAATCGGATCACAACTTCGGCGGAGTCGACCGTTTCGCTGAATAAGAATAAAGGAGTATCCAAGCGCTACAAAATTGTGATTGATGCAGGGCATGGGGGCAAGGATCCTGGTGCGGAAGGGGTAAGCGGGAACCATGAGCGAGCTTACACCCTCGCGTTGTCTACGAAGGTATATGACTTGCTTCAGCAGGAGCCGATGTTCGAGGCGCACAGCACGCGTACGGATGACACCTTTGTCAGCCTGAAGGATCGTGCCCAGATCGCAAATGATCTTAATGCAGACGCGTTTGTCTCCATTCATGGGAACACATACGGTGATCCGGATGTATCTGGCACTGAGACGTATTATTATGCGGACGAAAGTCTACTGTTCGCAAGTAAAGTGCACGAACAACTGGCAGAGGCTACGGGGTTCAAGAACCGCGGCGTAAAAAAAGAAGGCTGGGAGGTACTGAAGCTCAGCAACAATCTCGCGATTTTACTGGAGATTGGCTTCCTCACGAACCCGAGTGATGAAACGAATATGCTCAGTGAAATACATCAGAATCGAACCGCCCAAGCCATTGTAAGAGGAATTAAAAAGTATTTCGTGGATAGAGAAGGCTAGAAAAAGGAAGGAAGAATAAACATGAAAAAAATGTTGTCCATGTTGCTAACGATTCTACTCATCATCTCTGTCTCTGCTTGTAGTAGCTCTAGCCGTGCGGGTCATGAAATTGTGGCGCAAACACAAAACGAGGATAAGATAACAGAACAACCAAACGGGGAAAAGAATGAAGGAAAGAAACCCAGTAGTGGCAAAAAAACCATTGTGTTCTCTACTCTGTATCATTATGAATTGTTTGAGGAAGCGAAGAAGAAATATGAAGCGAAGCATCCTAATATCACGATTGAACTTAAATATACAAAGAGTGGTGATGGTGCAGAAGGAGAAGCGGCTCATGAGAAATTCGTCAAAACGACGAACACGGCCATGTTATCAGGTATAGGTCCTGATCTGATTGAAATGGATCAATTGCCAATCGAGAGCTATGTGAAAAAGAATTTGTTAGCCAATATGAGTGAAATAATAGAGAACGATCCAACCTTTAAGAAAGAGCAATATTTCAACAACATTTTGGACAATGTTAAGATAAACGGCGGAGTTTATGGGATGCCCTTGGCATTCATTATGTATGGTCTGATAGGGAACGAAACATTGATAGAGAAAAGCGGGGTGAAGTTTGACGACAAGACTTGGAATTGGAGTCAATATACCGATGTCATCAGACAAGTCATGAAGTTTGGAGATAAAAGCAATTTTGGAGGGTTGTTTGGTTCACCAGATGCTGTATTAAATGAAATGGTCAAAGAGCAGTACCCCACGTTTGTCGATGAGGTGAAAGGAAAGGTGAATTTCGATTCGGATACCTTCACTACATTACTCAAGCAAGTGAAGTCCTTGTCCGACGAACACATTCTTACGGAAGAATTTCTAGTCCCTCTATTCAACAATGTTTCTATTGTTTCACCTAGACATTATATTAATGACTTAAAACAGAGTGAATTTAATCCGAAGGAATATAGATTTAAATCCAAACTGTATACGAAACCAAAAGCGAATGGTCAACAAGCTGGGGGGTATTTTAGACCGTACATAACCATTGGCATCAATGATAAGTCTTCTGTTAAAGAGGAAGCATGGGATTTCCTTAAATTTATGTTGTCTGATGAAATGCAGCCTGGCGGTTTCTCATTAAATAAAACCTCATATGAGAAGCAAGTGCAGCAACTATTAAAAGAAGGGAAGGTGAAATCCGATCAACCCGTTGGAGCTATGAAAGGCAAGATATTCGAGGTAACAGCCAAGGATATTCAAGAACTAGATCAATTCATTTCTGGCGCAATCCATCCCGTTGCATTCAAGCCTACGAAGGTAGAAGAGATCATTTCACAAGAATCTAAAGCTTATTTCAGTGGGCAGAAGTCAGCCGAAGACGTGGGGAAGTTAATTCAGAATAGAGTGACGACTTTATTGAATGAGTAACTCATTTTTCGTAAAAAACCATGAACGACACTTCAGGAGCCGACAGAATCAAGGTCAGCTGCAACCGCAGTTGGCCTTTTTACGCTGTGCTGCTTGTTGAATTCAGCATTTTACAACTTCATTACAAGTCCATCTCACTTATCATATATTCGCGTATTACACTGGTAGAATTCGATGGGGATTTAGGAGATGTTAAATATGGTGGGCAAATGTTATCGGGGCAAAATAGTTAAGTTGCTTCGAAAAGATTGGATGGTGGCTGTTCTTTTCTTGGCGCCGAGCTTGATAGGCTTCGCAATTTTTTATCTTATTCCGTTTGTTATGGGATTTTTCTATTCTTTCCAAGATAGCGCGGTGGATGGCTCTTTTGTCGGTTTTGATAATTATAATGAACTGTTGGCTAGCGGATCCTTCCGTAAAGCGGCATCCAACACATTCCTATTTACCGGTATAAGTGTGCCGCTCATCGTTGTTTTATCCTTATTATTTGCGATTTTGCTGAATCAAAAACTATTTATTCGGAATTGGCTGCAGACGGCTTTTGTATTGCCACTTGTGGTACCTGTCGCCTCTATCGTAATGATGTGGCAAATATTGTTCGACTGGAATGGTACCGTAAATGTATGGATGCAAAGCATGCATATCGAACGGATCGATTGGATGAAATCAGATTGGTCCATGGGTGTGTTGGTTGTCGTGTACACATGGAAAAATATCGGGTACAACATCATTTTATTCTTGGCCGGACTACAAAGTATACCAAAGGATTACTATGAAACGGCGGATATCGAAGGTTCCGGCAGATTTCATAAACTGATTCATATTACGCTGGTCTACTTGACGCCGACCATGTTCTTTGTCGTGCTAATGTCTATTATTAATTCTTTCAAGGTTTTCCGAGAAACGTATCTGATTGCAGGGGATTATCCACATGACCGTATTTATATCCTGCAGCATTATATGAACAATATGTTTCTATCTCTCGATATTCAGAAACTAACGGCTGCTGCCACCTTGATGGTAGGCGTCATTCTAATCAGTGTGACGGTCATGCTCTCAATAGAACGCCGTTTTCGGCAGTTCATGGATTAGTGTAAGGACGGTGAAATGTTTGGCTTTTATTCGCAAGTTTATGTTGACGTTGGTGATGGCAATAATCGCCGCGATGATGCTATTTCCTATTGTTGTTACATTCACCAACTCCTTGATGACGGAAGGTGAGATTGAGCATAACTATCATCTCATTGGCGAGATGATCAATACTTCAGCAGGAGAGAAAGATGGCTTTGTTAATTTGAAGATATTTCCCGATTGGCTGTCATTTCATCAATATGCGGAGGTGTTGGTTCATAAACCGATGTTCCTTCAGATGTTTTGGAATTCCGTAGGGTTGGTCACACCTATCATCGTAGGGCAAGTGCTAGTCGCATCTCTGGCGGCCTACGCTTTTGCCAAGCTCCGATTTTGGGGGCGGGACAAGTTGTTTGTCATTTATTTAATGACCATGATTATGCCGTTTCAAGTCACCTTGGTTCCCAACTACATTATTGTGGAGAAACTTGGTCTAATGAACACAACATCCGCGATTATTTTACCGGGAATTTTCAGTGCTTTCGGCGTATTTATGCTAAGACAGTTCATGCTGCATATTCCGAATTCGTATATCGAAGCGGCCAAAATGGACGGAGCTGGACAATTGAGGATTTTTTATAAGATTATCGTTCCTCTAGTTCAGCCTGGAATTGCTGCACTGATTGTATTGCTATTTGTTGATAATTGGAATATGGTCGAGCAACCGCTTATTTTTCTGGAGGATGCATTCAAGCAGCCGTTATCACTATATTTGTCGCGAATTAATGAAGGGGCCCGGGGTGTTGCGTTTGCTGCATCGGTTCTGTTTATGGCACCCATGGTGCTGTTGTATCTCTATGCAGAATCTTATTTTGTCGAAGGCATTCAGCTATCGGGGATTAAAGGATAAGGGGGGATTACCATGCAGGTACAATCTGCCGAACAAGCGGTAATGGGACGCAAACGAACGATTCGAATCGTTGCAATATTGTTCATTTTCGTACTGATTGCCTTTACGCTGCTTGGCAATACGATCATGGCGCTGACATTGCCTAAAGTCGCGGTCATCGAGCCGAAGCCTGGACAACTCACTCACACATTTAAGGGCAGCGGAATATTGAAGTGGCGTGCGGAAATGGAATTGGTGAATCCAACAAGCAGTATCGTGAAGAAGATAAAAGTCAAGAAAGGGGATGTGGTAAAGAAGGGACAGCAACTCGTGATCTATGATCGCACCGATGCGGAACAACAGATCTTAGACGAGCAAGCGATTCTTCATAAGCTTAGGATTGCCATAGAGGATCATCAGAGCAGCTATATTATGGCAGTCCAGAGTGGGGATGAGCTGCAAATAAAGGGCGCGAAACGCCAAATCGATACTAGCAAAATTGATCTGGATGTGCAGCAACGTAAAATCCAGAAAATGCAGGAGGATTTAACGAAAAGTCGAGCATTGGTGGCTCCGTTTGACGGCATGATCACGGAAGTGGGTGCGATAGAAGGCCTATCTTCCACCAGTAAGGGACCTGATGTGCGAATCTCGAATGGGAGCCTTGGATTTGATGCGGAAGTATGGGTTCCGGCGAAAATGGCATCCTTCTTGAAGATAGGCGATAGGCTTGATCTCCAGGTGATAGGAAGCCAAGAGGAGCAAGTCGAAGGCATGCTGGCCGATATTCAAGATGGGAACGGTACAGAGCTGAGCAGTGGCGATGCAGGCGGGGGTACGCCTCCGAACGCGCCTATGAAGCGTCTGCGCATCACGATCCAAGGCGAAGGCTGGAAAGGCGGCGAGAATGTTCAAGTGGAGTTGATGAGACAGACAGCCGCGGAAGCGCTGCTGATCTCAAATCAAGCGATACATGAAGATTCAAGCGGGAAGTACGTCTATCGGGTAGAAGAGCGGAACGGTCCGCTTGGCAATGCGTTCTATGTCCAGAGAGCATCGATTACTGTCGTGGATGCGAATGATCATGAATCTGCCATAACTGGAGGATTATTCGAACAGGATCAAATCATTCTGGAGAGCAGCGAGCCGCTGCAGGAGGGAAATAAGGTTCGAATGTAATTAAGATACGCGAAATAACCGCTCAGACTCGCTAGGTCTGAGCGGTTATTCGTCTATGGTAGTTTATTTATTTGTTGGCTCCGGCTGCAATTTATGCACCTGATCGATCGTTCCGCCTCCAAGACATACATCGCCATCGAAGAAGACGACGGCTTGTCCTGGTGTAACGGCCTTTTGCGGTTGATCGAATTTCACTTCAGCCGTGTCTGCCGTTAACCAAGTGATCGTGACGCCTTGATCGGGTTGACGATAACGGAATTTTGCTGTGCAGCGCATGGATTCCCCAGGCACCACCGCATCGTTGCCGCGAATCCAGTTGATCCCTGTCGCCGTGAGGCCGTGCGAATACAGACTGATGTGCTGATCCCCTTGAACAACATAGAGAATGTTCTGCTCGAGATCTTTATCTGCGACGAACCATGGTTCTCCGGAACCGGATCCGCCAATACCTAGCCCTTGGCGTTGACCGAGGGTATAGTACATCAAGCCGTCGTGACGTCCCTTGACTTCACCTGTGCGAATATCGACCATGTTGCCAGATTTGGCAGGCAGATAGTTGCTTAGGAATTCCTTGAAGTTTCGTTCGCCGATGAAGCAGACGCCTGTACTGTCTTTCTTCTTCGCTGTAGCAAGTCCAGCTTCTTCTGCAATCCGACGCACTTCCTTCTTCGGCAGATGCCCGATCGGGAACATGGCTTTGGATAGCTGCTGCTGGTTCAACGCATTTAGGAAATAGGTCTGATCCTTGTTGCTGTCCACCCCGCGCAACAGTTTGAATTCTCCGTCTTCCTCAACGACGCGCGCATAGTGGCCTGTCGCAAGATAGTCCGCGCCAAGGTCCATGGCTTTCTGCAGGAATTCACCGAACTTGATCTCGCGGTTGCACATGACATCGGGATTTGGTGTCCGCCCACGCTTGTACTCATCTAAGAAATAAGAGAATACTTTATCGAAATATTGCTTCTCAAAATTGACTGTATAATAAGGAATGCCGATTTGTTCACAGACGCGACGGACATCTTCTGCATCATCTTCTGCCGTGCAGTGTCCGAACTCATCTGTATCATCCCAGTTCTTCATGAATATTCCGATGACATCGTAGCCTTGTTCTTTGAGTAACAGAGCGGTAACCGAAGAATCGACGCCGCCTGACATGCCGACGATGACACGGATGTTCTGATTTGAATTTGACATCGTTATCACCATTTCTCTCCTATATTTCAAAAGGTCTGCCTTGCAAATGTAGAACTTTGAGTATATTGTAACATAACATTTGATTTTCATCGAATAATGTGCATAGAACTTAGATGTCACAACATTTTCGTGAATAGGTTGATGTTTTTTTGACCATAACGATGATAAATATGTTAGGATAAACACAGGTGTGTCATTGGATTTATCGGAATACAATGCTTTAAATTATTGAAGTGATGAGAGAGGTGCTCTTTTTTGAAAATATCAACAAAAGGCCGTTACGGTTTAACAATCATGATGGAGCTCGCAGCCAAGTTCGGTGACGGGCCTATTTCTTTGAAAAGTATTGCAGAGAAGAACCAATTGTCAGAGCATTACTTGGAGCAATTGGTTGCTCCGCTTCGCAATGCGGGCCTTGTGAAAAGTGTTCGCGGCGCATACGGCGGTTACATCCTTTCGAAGGAAGCTGAACAGATTACGGCAGGCGATGTCATTCGTGTGCTGGAAGGACCGATCTCGCCGGTTGATTTTACGGAAGAAGACGATCCTGCCAAGCGTGATTTGTGGCTTCGAATTCGGGACAGTATTGCCCTTGTGCTCGATTCCACGACGCTCGCTGACCTGATCAATTTCAAAGATGAAGGCGCGCTGGATAATTACATGTTCTATATCTAAGCTGCAGCCGTGGTAACCATCGAATTGTGAGTAAGTTAATAGACAGCAGGTGAATGAAAATGTCATATATTTATCTAGATCATGCTGCAACGACGCCGATGCATCCAGCGGTTGTGGAGGAGATGACGCGATATATGCAGGGGCATTTCGGTAATGCCTCTAGCGTCCATCGGATCGGTCGTGAAACGAAGCAGTATCTGAATCAAGCGCGAGATCGTATTGCGGCAAGACTTCGTTGCCACCCGAATGAACTGGTATTTACAGCGGGTGGAACAGAGAGCGATAACATGGCGCTCTTCGGCGCAGTATCGTACGAGAGAGATCGTACGGGCAAGAAGCATATCATCACATCGCAGATTGAACATCATGCTGTGCTGCATGCCTGTGAGCAATTGGAACGCATGGGGGTGGAGGTTACCTACGTACCTGTCGATACTTCTGGACGCGTAAGCCTGGAAGATATCGAAGCTGCCATTCGCCCAGATACGGTGCTCATTAGCATCATGTACGGGAACAATGAAGTGGGAACGCTGCAGCCGATTCGTGAGATTGGCGAGCTGGCCAGATCTAAAGGTATTCGATTTCATGTGGATGCCGTACAGGCATTAGGTGCTTGCCCACTCGATTTGTCGGAATTACCCGTGGACCTCATGAGTTTATCCTCGCACAAAATTAATGGACCCCAAGGTGTTGGTGCGCTCTACATTTCACGCCGCACAACCATTGATCCTCTCCTGTTCGGAGGTTCCCAGGAGCGCAAACGGAGATCGGGCACGGAGAATATCGCCGGAATCCTTGGATTTGCCAAAGCTGTGGAGCTTGCGACAGATGCACTCGATGATAAGATTCAATTTGCCTCCCATTTACGAAATACGATGTTTGATCAGCTTCAAGCACAGCTTGGTGCTCAGCATGTTGTCCTGAATGGCCATGTTAGCGAGCATTTGCCGCATATTCTAAATATCAGCTTGATCGGCGTGTCGACTGAGACGATGCTGATGAATTTAGATATGGAAGGGATCGCAGCAGCTAGCGGATCTGCTTGTACTTCAGGTTCGCTCGAAATATCGCATGTTTTGCAAGCGATGCACCTACCTGAGGAAGTTCTCCGCAGCGCGGTTCGTTTTAGTTTCGGTTTGGGCAATACTATAGAAGATGTGGAAGAAACCATAGCGAAAATTGCAACCATTTACACACGGCTGCGTAATAGAAGTTAGGGGTTTCTATGTGGGCAAGGAGGGACAACCATCCACATCATTCGGAGGACCGTCGGACATGCTGTTGTATCGTGCATTCGAGGTTCAGACCGCTATACCGAAATGAGGAGGACCTTGATAACGCATCATGAAGCTGCTAGAAATGATCGGATTACCCATCTATGAAGTTGAGACCGGCAGACGGGTCGGTAAAATACAGGATTTCTACCTGACGCCAGATTGGCAGATGGAGGGAATTGAACTGGAAGGAAAGAAGTGGTTCGCTACTTCACCCATTCGGATGGTGCCGTGGCAAGAGATAACGGCTTGCGGCGAAGATGCCGTGATGATTGCGAATAAACAGGCGATTCAGAAGCGAAGCGCCGTCGATATACAATATACACTCCTGTGCGGGGATCGCAGAATACGCGATCTCCCACTGTTAACACCTGATGGAAATCAACTCGGCCGTGTTGTCGATGTTTACGTTGACCAGAAATTGGGTAATACAATAATAGGTTTAGAAATTACGGATGGTTTTATTTCAGATCTCATCGAAGGCCGCAAGTGGCTACGGGTGTCCGACGTGCTGCAGATTGGTCAAGATGCCATCATGGTTCCTGTAGACATTGAGCAACGTCTGGAGAAAATCATTACTTCTGTTAATGGATAGGTGAATGTTATGATGAGATGCCCAAATTGCAACTCCAAGGATATCGGCAAGATTGGTTCTCACCAGTTCTACTGCTGGGGATGCTTTATTGAGCTTACCGTGAACGGGGAGAAAATGTCTGTCTTCCAAGTGGAAGAGGATGGGACACTCAGCTCATTGGATGATTTGTTTTTTGGCGAGGAAGTGCCGCAGGATTTCCCTTCGGTTCAGGTTTCTCCATAATTTCATACACAATGTGTAATCATGATACCCTTGTTTCGGTATGGAAAGCCTGCCTTTATCCATGTCATCCGGAACAGGGGTTTTTGGTCTTTGCTGCTTGGCTTATAAATTCCCTACCAGGTACATATACTGATCTATATGCTAGTCCGAACGGTGGGGATGTACGAAAATGGAGCGATTTACGAAAAGTCGATTTTTTATATATGGTGTGTTTACGCTTCTGGGCTTGCTGATTTTGTACATGCTGCTGCAGATTAAGCCCATTATCGTCGGAATCTATGATTTCGTGAAGGCGGTTCTTGCCCCTTTCTTGGTCGCTATGATTATTGCTTATGTGCTGAATCCGATTGTGAACCTGCTTAAGGAACGGAAAGTACCGCGAACGATGGCGGTCTTACTTATTTATGCGGTATTCCTCACTTCGCTTACCGTTATTCTCATGAATGTGATACCGATGTTCATGAAGCAGCTGCAAGAGTTAAACGAGCATATGCCGGAGTTGAATATGAAGGCACAGAGCTTGGTGCAGGATCTGAATCATTCTTTGCTGCCCCCGAGCATCCGTTCTGGCATCTTTCATTGGATCGGGCAGCTGGAGACGAAGCTTGCGCACACGATCTCGAGTCTGATGAACAATATTGGCGAGACGATTAATTTGCTGATGGTTGCATTTATCGTGCCGTTTCTTATTTTCTATATCCTCAAGGATTTCGAAGTGTTCGAGCGGGCGGTGATTCTGTATGTGCCTCGCAGTCATCGGAAGCAGATCGTCAAGTTAATGAAAGATATAGACTCGGCGCTAGGGAACTATATTCGAGGTCAATTCCTGGTCTGCCTAATTATTGGCGTATTCGCTTATATCGGCTACTGGTTGATTGGGATGCCATATCCGTTATTGCTCGCCAGCGTCGTCGCGATCTTCAATATTATTCCGTATCTCGGTCCGTTTTTCGGTGCTGCTCCTGCGATTCTCATGGCGTTCATGGTCTCTTGGAAAATGGTCCTGTTCGTCGTGATCATCAATACGATCTGTCAGATCCTTGAGGGGAATGTGATCTCACCCCAGGTCGTTGGCCGCACGTTACATATGCATCCGTTATTAATTATTTTCGCATTGCTTGTTGGCGGCGAAATCGCGGGTGTGCTTGGATTGATTTTGGCCGTTCCATTCTTCGCCGTCATGAAGGTCATTCTTCAACATTTCTTTGCTTATTATGTGAGGCGAAAGACAATCTGAGGGGCTATTTGACAGGAATCAGCTTCGTCGATATACTTTTAATATTATTGTGAAAAAATGGTCTATACCCATCAATACGTGGATGAAATCAAGTAAGCCGCACCTATGCTCAGAGAGCAGATTCCTTCCCAGCCATATGGTTCTAACGATATGCTGCTGTGATGGCTGTAAGAGTCTGCAATGAAGGACGGTTGAACGCTAATTTCGGAGTGCGAACGAACTTCGCCGGCTAGCCCCGTTAACGGCTCTACGAGGCGATCCAACTGCTGCTAGCAGATGGATAACCAGGGTGGTACCGCGATTTTTCGTCCCTGAATTTATTTGGGGACGTTTATTTGTGTTTGCCGTGGGCCATCCCCCTAAGTCCCCCTTTGAAAGGGGGATTCCGAGGGTTCCCCTCTGGACACCCAAAGTTTGTCGAGGTGCGGGGCAGAGGCGCTTTTTCCTGCTACTGTGGCGGTGGGAGCGCTACGGTCCTTCGGCCCCGCTTGGACGTTGGTGCAGTGCTGGACATTGAACCTGCGCGGTGCCGCGTTCAATGGGGCTGCGGGAGAAGCTCCGTAGCAATGCTGTAAGCAGCTCAGTGAGGGCGGACGGGCGTAGCGTCCGCCGAGCCTCGGAGGTCCAGATACCTCCGAGGCGTGAATTCTTTTTTATCCCACGGTGAGGCGTGCGGCGTGGAGGGCTTGGAATAGCGAGAAGATGGGTGAATATCAGCGGAGTGGCTGAAATCGTACTGGAGAAGCGATTGCGTTCGCATTTGTCCACAGATTTCTACCTCATCGTGTTCTCGTTCAATCAGAGAAATCTGGGGACAAGAGCGATCGGAAGAACGATTCAGTCGCGGAGCGGCCGGGTTCACCCATTTCTTCGAGCGGACATTCCAACTTGCCCATAACACCGCCACCCCTCACCTTTATAAAAACAAATTTTAACTTGGAGGTATCCCCCAATGAAAGCCAGTGAAATTCGCTCAAAATGGTTAGAGTTTTTCGCCAGCAAAGGCCACACAATTGAACCAAGTGCGTCGCTCGTTCCGCATAATGATCCATCCTTGCTATGGATTAATGCGGGGATGGCACCGCTAAAGCCATATTTTGACGGACGCGTGAAACCTGCGAATCCACGGATCGCGAACTCACAGAAATGTATCCGTACGAACGACATCGAGAATGTAGGTAAGACACGCCGTCACCATACGTTCTTCGAGATGCTCGGGAACTTCTCAATCGGCGACTATTTCAAAGAAGAAGTTATCACTTGGGCATGGGAGTTCTTAACGGACAAGAAATGGATCGGCTTCGACCCAGAGCGCCTTTCCGTGACGGTTTATCCGGAAGATGAGGAAGCCTTTAAGTTCTGGAATGAAAAGATCGGCATCCCGGCTGAGCGTATCTACAAAACAGAAGATAACTTCTGGGATATCGGCGAAGGCCCATGCGGACCTTGTACGGAAATTTTCTATGACCGTGGCGAGAAGTACGGAGATCTATCGGATCCAGAATGTACGCCAGTGGGTGAGAATGAACGTTTCCTAGAAGTGTGGAACTTGGTATTCTCGCAATTCAACCATAACAAAGACGGCAGCTTCACGCCGCTTCCGAATAAGAACATTGATACTGGCGCAGGACTTGAGCGTTTCGCTTCCATTTTGCAAGATGTGGATTCGAACTTCGATACGGACCTATTCCAACCGATCATTCAAGCGACATGCGAAATCGCAGGCGTGAAATATGGCGTGAACACCGAGCATGATGTTGCACTCAAAGTTATTGCAGACCATGTACGCACGGTTGCCTTCTCCGTAGGTGATGGCGTTCTTCCGTCGAACGAAGGCCGCGGATATGTCATCCGCCGCTTATTGCGCCGCGCCGTACGTTACGGCAAATTGCTCGGCATGGATCGTCCATTCATGTACCAATTGACTGCGGTTGTTGGCGAGATCATGGGCGTGTACTATCCAGAAGTAGTCGAGAAGCGCGAATTCATCGAGAAAGTGATTCGCACAGAGGAAGAGCGTTTCCATGAGACATTGTCCGACGGTTTAGAGATTCTCTCTCAGCTAAGCAATAAGGCAAAGCAAGAAGGCGTGACAGAGATCAGTGGTGCAGATGCGTTCAAACTTTACGATACGTATGGCTTCCCATTCGATTTAACAGAAGACTATGCGGCTGAGCATGGATTGACTGTGGATCGCACTGGTTTCGATGCTTCCATGCAAGAACAGCGGAATCGCGCACGCGCGGCTCGCCAAGAGACAGAGAGCATGAAGGTGCAAGGCGGCGTCCTGTCTGATTTTACGTCTAAAAGTGAGTTTGTTGGATATAATGAATTGGAGATTCAGGCGCAAATTATCGGCATGATTGTGGATGATGCGCTTGTTGATACCGTCGAAGAAGGTCATGTGTGTCAAATGATCTTAGACCGTACTCCGTTCTATGCAGAGAGCGGCGGTCAGATTAGCGACTTAGGAACGATCTCTAATGACAGCGGTGTTGCACAAGTTGCGGGTGTGTTCAAAGCACCGCTTGGTCAACACGTGCAGCAGGTGACAGTACAATCGGGTACACTTCGTGTTGGAGATACCGTGCGAGCTTCCGTTGATAAGGCGGCTAGAGAAGATATTATTAAGAATCATACAGCAACGCATTTGCTTCATCGTGCATTGAAAGATGTGCTCGGCGAGCATGTTAACCAAGCAGGTTCTCTTGTAGAGACCGATCGTCTTCGTTTCGACTTCTCGCATTTCGGCAGCATAACAGCGGAAGAGTTGACTGAAATCGAGCGCCGTGTCAATGAGCAGATCTGGAAAGGTACAGATGTTGTGATTGAGCAGAAAGCAATCGCAGACGCAAAAGCAATGGGTGCGATGGCATTGTTCGGCGAGAAATACGGCGATGTCGTTCGTGTCGTGCAAGTCGGTACGTACAGTATTGAGCTATGCGGTGGCTGTCATGTACGCAATACATCGCAAATCGGCTTATTCAAATTGGTGAGTGAGAGTGGTATTGGATCAGGTGTACGAAGAATTGAAGCCTTTACGGGTCGTCATGCGTATAAGTATATGGATGGGCAGATTGAACTGCTCAAGCAAAGCGCTTCTCTCTTAAAATCGAATATCAACGACGTGCCGAAGCGTCTTGACGCATTATTCGGACAGATCAAGGAATTGCAACGTGAGAATGAATCACTGCAAGCGAAGCTTGGCAGCATTGAAGCGGGTCAGCTTACAGATCAAGTGAAACAAGTTGGCGATGCGCAGCTTCTTGCAGCGAAAGTAAATGCAAGCGGAATGGACGCGCTTCGCGGTGTAGCCGATGAGCTCAAGGTGAAATTGGAGTCGGCGATTCTCGTGCTTGGTGCGGTTGCAGAAGATAAAGTGAACATTGTCGTATCTGTCTCCCCTGATTTGGTTAAACGCGGATTCCATGCAGGCAAACTCATCAAGGAGATTGCGGCAATCTGCGGCGGCGGCGGTGGCGGACGTCCGGATATGGCACAAGCTGGCGGTAAAGATCCATCCAAATTGGACGAAGCACTGAAATTTGCTGAGGAACTTGTAGCGAAACAAACGGTGTAAACGTGAGGAAAAAGGTTCAAAAAGTCGTCATGACTTTTTGAACCACCTAGAGAAGATGGAATTTTAATGTGGGCAATGATATGTTATGATAGAGAGAAAGCTTTGGAATTGAAGTGAGGTGGTGTTGGCGATGGAATCGATGGATTCAACCATGAAATTTAACGTCAAAGCAGAAGAAGAAGAGTTTACTTCTGAGGAAATTCTGCTAAAAGTGTATGATGCTTTGGTGGAGAAGGACTATAACCCCATTAATCAGGTTGTAGGCTACTTATTATCCGGGGATCCCGCTTATATTCCTCGTCATAACAATGCTCGAAGCTTGATACGTAAGAAGGAACGCGACGAACTCATTGAAGAATTGGTTCGTTCGTATCTCAAACTGCATCGATAACAGGAGTACCAGATGACAAAAATTCTAGGTCTGGACTACGGGGATCGGAGAATCGGTGTAGCCGTAAGCGACATGTTCGGATGGACAGCCCAAGGGCTGGATGTCATTGATCGGAAGCGCGACAGCGATGAGCTGAAGCGTATCGGTGAGATGATTGAAGCCAATGAAGTTAGCGAGATCGTCCTCGGACTTCCGAAGAACATGAACGGCACAATCGGCCCCCGTGGCGAAATTTGTATGGCATTTGCCCAGACGTTGCAAGAAGCTTTTAACCTCCCCGTTCACCTTTGGGATGAGCGGCTGAGCACCGTATCTGCAGAGCGTACGCTTGTCGAAGCGGATGTGAGCCGCAAGAAGAGAAAGCAAGTCGTAGATAAGATGGCAGCAACGTTGATTTTGCAAAACTATTTGGATTCTAAAATGAAAAGGTGAGGGTGATTGCAGATGACGAAGGACAATGAAGTACAGATGGAAGAACCAGAAATTATTTATATTCCGGATGATGAAGGCAATGAGGAAGAATTCGAAGTCATCATGAAGTTCGAAGTGGATGGTTCCGATAATAAGTATATGATGGTCGTACCGGTTGAATCGACAGACGAAGAGGCGGATGAAGTTTATGCCTTCCGTTATGAAGAAGATGGCGACGATTTGAAGTTGTTCATTATTGAAGATGAAGAAGAATGGCAAGTGGTTGAAGAGACTTTCAATACACTCGTTGGTGAGCTGGAAGAGGAGAATTAAGAAATGAGTTATTATCAGTTGAGAGATGTCGTGTTTACGAACCGTCTTGTGGAAGCCTTTGGAAATGATATCGAGCTTACAGATGATCAGGGTCATGCTGTCGTCTATCGTCTGCTCAAGGAATTTCAATTGGGTGCGCATGGCTATGCTGTGCTCCAATCGCAAGATCATGATGATGAAGATGTTGAAATCTTCCGCGTTATAGTGAATGCAGATGGCCAGCCGGAGCTAGAGACCATTGAGGATGATGAGGAATGGGAGAATATCTCGGAACTGTATGATGAACTTACGCTCCCAGATGCAATTGATGAGCCTTAAGGGCAGAGATTACCATCATAGCACCACATGATAGATGTAACTTCATTTACGACCTTGCAAAAGAGCGGATTATTCCGCTCTTTTTGGTTCGGATAGATTTATCGGGTCCCCGCAAAGTACATGAATCACATCAAAGCTAGAGCGCCACTTTGTAGGGTGTTCGGTGGTTATTAAAATTTAAAGAGTTGTGCATATGTGATATACTTGCTATATTCTTGCGAAAAAAGGGGGAATGGTGGACAAAATGAAGAAATTTGTCCTAACCTGCGTCATCATTTTGCTGGTGATTGTGATAGGCGGTGCCGGATATGGCTGGCTTCAAATGCAGCCGACATCAGCGAGTGAGCAGGCCAAAGAGGTTCAAATTAAACAAGGGATGGGGACTTCGAAGATTGCGGATGTATTGGAGCAAGAAGGACTCATTAAGAATAGTCTTATTTTTAAGGTTTATTTGAAGGTCAATAAGGAAGGATCCAAGTTCAAAGCAGGCAAATATGCGTTAACACCGGGTCTGACTTATCAAGAGATCATTGCCAAGTTAAATGCAGGGGATGTGATCCCGGATGAAGTCATCCGATTCACGATTCCTGAAGGGTATACGATCAATCAGATCGCGGATAAACTAAGTGCAGATCATCAAGTCGATCGTGCGGAGTTTCTTAACCTTGTGGATGACGCTGCTGAATTTAAGTTACCGGCATCTACGGTAATTCCAACCGATACGAAGCTGATACATCAGTTAGAAGGCTATCTCTTCCCTGAAACCTATGAGCTCAAGAAGGGCAGCACGGCGAAGGATATGATACAGCGGATGTTGAATGAGCTGGATAAGAAGCTGGCCACTCTCCCATCCGATTGGGAACAGAAAATGAAAGCCCAGAACTTAAATTTCCACCAGTTGATGACGGTAGCCTCGCTTATAGAACGAGAAGTTGTGGTAGATTCTGAACGTGGGCTAGTTGCGGGTGTGATCTATAACCGTCTTAAGCAGAACAAACCGCTTCAGATCGATGCGACCATTCAATATTTGTTCGACAAGCCGAAGGATCGACTGTACAATAAAGATTTGAAAATTGAAAGTCCTTATAATACCTATTTGCATGATGGATTGCCGCCAGGGCCGATCGCAAGTCCGAGTCTTGCTTCGATCGAAGCAGCGTTAAATCCAGAGCCTTCGAAATATTTGTATTATGTGACGAAGAAAGACGGCAGTCAGAGTCATTTGTTCGCAGTGACGTACAAAGAACATTTGGAGAATATTAAGAAGAGCAAAGAAATGGCGAAATAAGAAAGCATAGTGGAGAGTCCAAGAGGTGAAGTGAAATGAGCAAAAAACCAGAATTACTTGTAACAGCAGGCTCTATTCCACAGTTGCAGAAATTTATTGCAGCGGGAGCAGATGCGGTGATCATCGGGGAGCAGAAGTACGGCATGCGTCTTCCCGGTGAGTTCAAGATTGAAAATATCCGTGAGGCGGTAAGCATCGCGAAGCAAGCAGGCGTGAAGATCTATGTCGCCGTGAATAATATTATGGATAACCAATTGCTCGAAGAGCTTCCAGCCTATCTGGCGGAAGTGCAGCAAGCTGGAGCTGATGCAATCGTCTTCGGTGATCCGTCTGTTCTGATGATCGTACGGGAGGCAGCTCCAGACCTGAAGCTGCATTGGAATGCCGAAATGACGTCAACGAACTACCGGACAGCTGCGTACTGGGGAAAACGCGGTGCGAAGCGGATCGTTGCTGCTCGCGAGCTGAATATGGAGCAAGTGATCGAGATGAAAGAACATTTGCCGAATATGGAAGTTGAAGTTCAAGTCCATGGGATGACGAACATTTATCATTCCAAGCGGAATTTGGTGAAGAGCTATATGTCGCACCAGAATGAGCGTAATCACGCTTCGGAAGACGTACACAGTCAAGATGTCTCCAAAGATCGCGGGTTATTCCTGATTGAGCAGGAACGTCAGGATGAGAAATATCCCATTTATGAAGATATGAACGGTACGCATATTATGAGTTCGGATGATATTTGTATGATTGAGAATATCCATGAGCTGCTCGAAGGACAGATCGATAGTCTGAAGATCGAGGGACTCATGAAATCAGATGTATATATCGAGACGGTGATTCGAGCTTATCGTCAAGCCATTGACGCATATATCGCTGATCCAGAGAACTATACGTTCCAAGACGAGTGGTTAGAAGCAATTCAACAGGTTCAAGATCCTGAACGTGAGCTAACCTTCGGATTCTTCTTTAAAGAGCAAGTGTATTAAGTCGCCATTGGCGAATGATGAAGTAAGAGGTGGAAAAAATGTTAACAAGCGAAAGACCCGTACTAAAGGGCAAACGAAATCGTCTAGACAAACCAGAATTGCTCGCTCCAGCAGGGAATTTGGAGAAGTTGAAGTTCGCAATTCATTATGGTGCAGACGCTGTATATATTGGTGGACAGAAGTATGGTCTTCGTTCAAATGCGGATAACTTTAGCTTTGAAGAAATGCGTGAAGGTGTTGAATTCGCGAAGAAATACGGTGCCAAAGTATTCGTCGCAACGAACATCTATGCACACAACGAAGATATTGAAGGTATCGAGGAGTATTTGCGCAATTTGGAGGAAGTCGGTATTTCCGCCATTATTGCAGCGGATCCGGTAATCATTGAGACAGCCCAACGTGTTGCCCCTCGGTTAGAGGTCCATGTTAGTACGCAGCAATCGATTATGAACTGGCAGACGGTGAAGTTCTGGAAGGAAGAAGGCGCGCCGCGGGTCGTTCTTGCACGAGAAACTAGCTTGCAAGAGATTTATGAAATGAAGCAGCATGTGGATATTGAGATTGAAGCATTTATCCATGGTGCCATGTGTTCTTCCTATTCGGGACGCTGCGTTTTGTCGAATCATTTCACGGACCGTGATTCGAATCGTGGGGGCTGCTGCCAATCCTGCCGTTGGAAATACGATCTATTCGAGGATGGACGCCCGGACTTGGATGAGATCATGAGTGAAGAAGAAGCGGCTCAGCATCCGGTGTTGGAACAGTTTAAAGTTGGGATTACACAGCTTCCGCTATTCAAGCAAGAAGATAATCAATTCTCGATGGGTTCCAAAGACTTATGCATGATCGAGCATCTGCCGGATTTGATCGAAGTAGGCGTCGACAGCTTCAAAATTGAAGGGCGAATGAAATCGATCCACTACGTTGCTACGGTTGTGAACGTGTATCGTCAAGTCATTGATTCCTATATGGCGGATCCAGAGAACTATGTTCTGAAGACTGAATGGATCGAAGAAATCAATAAAGCGGCGAACAGACCGCTCAATACGGGGTTCTTCTATGATACGCCGGATCATGAAGATCACATCTATGAACCTGAAGAGAAAGCAGCACCTTACGACTTTGCAGGTCTTGTCCTGGATTATGAAGCAGAGACAGGCATGGCAACGATTCAACAGCGCAATCATTTCAAACCAGGCCAAGTGGTGGAGTTCTTTGGACCGAATGGCACATTCTTCAAACAAACGGTTGAGGAAATCTGGGATGAGTCTGGAGTGCTACTTGATGCAGCGCGTCACCCATTGCAGCGTATCCGTATGAAGGTCGAACAGCCTGTACAGTATTTCGATATGATGCGTAAAAAGAACGGGAAATAAAATAATGAAGATGCCTTCAGTCTCAGATTGAAGGCATTTTTTATTTTTATTTATTTTTTTGTAAAAAAAGCAAAAGTTTTTAGTGGATTATGCCGAACAAATAGATAGTAGATAAAATAGATATAAAGGATGGTGCTCCCATCGTGCAGAAGCGTTTGAAACTATCAAAATATTTGCAAAACCCCCTAAAGTCCGTAGGACTCAAGCTTTTATTGATTTTCCTGATCAGCAGTATTATTTTTGTTGTGGGGATTGGTCTATATTCCTACTCGCAGTCCAAAAGCATTATACAGGAGCAATCTTCGGAAGCGAACTACCAGACGATCGTTCAGGCACGTGAGAAGTTGGATTTGATTCTTAAAACCTATGATGATATGTCCATGCAATTGCTGATGAATAAAGAGCTGCAGACAAATCTGAATGTTTATTTGAAAAGCAGCGCAAGTGAATTCAGTAGTTTTGAAGCGAATGGCAAAGCAACCGATATTCTTCAGACGCTAAGTATCAATAATTCGAATATTGTAGGGATCTATTTGGTTCCGATCAAAGGTACTTCGCGAAT
This sequence comes from Paenibacillus sp. EB106-05-06-XG162, assembly GCF_058791655.1. Taxonomy (NCBI): domain Bacteria; kingdom Bacillati; phylum Bacillota; class Bacilli; order Caryophanales; family Paenibacillaceae; genus Paenibacillus; species Paenibacillus sp. EB106-05-06-XG162. Next base: position 172,626 of record NZ_JBYTDT010000003.1, on the reverse strand, counting down.
CATTTCGACAGGCGGCGGAATGTCTTCGGAACTGGAAGAGGTTCGTAATTCAGAATGGTTCAAAAATGCTCTTCAAGCACAAGGGAGAACGGTATATATTCCAACAGGGACGCAGAAAATTATCGACAAGACACCAGACCATACATTTGGGCTTAGTCGTGTTCTTAAGAATGTGTCAACGGGAGAATCTTCCCATGTGCTATTAATCGAATTGAAGATAGACACGCTTGGCAAAAACTTAAGCACCATTAATCTTGGAGAAGGCAGCGATCTGCTCATCATTGGTCCTGGTAACAAGATTGTGTATTCGAAGCAGGAAGACCTGGTCGGTAAGGATTCTCTCTTGAAGCTTAAGGGCCAAGAGGGCGTTGCGAAATCGGGCGGTAGCGAGACCATCAAAAATGGTAATGGAGTTGAGGTTCTAGCTTCGTATAGTCCGTTATCCTCCAATGGATGGAATCTGGTAAGTGAAGTACCTGTAGAGAAATTGGTTGAGAAGGCTAAAGAAATTTACAATATTACGATCATTGCAGCCATCGTTGTGGCGATCGTCGCTGGATTAATTGGCATATGGGTTATGCGCATGGTCGGCAGTCCGCTCAAATATTTGCGTAACCTCATGAATCAAGGGGCGAGCGGTAACTTGGGCGTCCGTATGAAGGTGAAGTCGCAAGATGAGATTGGTGAATTGTCCAGAGGCTTTAATGAGATGATGGATAAGATTACGGAACTCGTGAAGCATACAAGCCAATCTGCGCAGGATGTGCTCGATACGGCATCCGAGCTCAGCAATGCTTCTAAGAAGACAGGGATCTCAGCGCGTGAGATTGCAATTGCAACGGAAGAGATTGCGAACGGTGCAACGAATCTTGCTGTTGAAGCTGAGCGAGGAAATGATCTCACGATCACAATTGGATCGAAAATGCGCAATGTGATTAGCTCTAATGTTGAGATGGGTGAAGCGGCTTCGGAGGTTGAGAAAGCGAGTCAGCACGGAATTACCCATATGACTGTATTGACGGATAAGACGAATCTCACGGAAGATATGGTTCGTTCCCTTGTTCAGAAAGTCAATGCACTCAAAGAAAGCACGAATTCCATACGTAAAATTCTTGAAGTACTGAACAATATGACGAAACAGACGAACATTCTATCACTTAATGCAACGATTGAAGCTTCGAGAGCTGGAGCAGCCGGCAAAGGATTTATGGTGGTAGCGGATGAAATACGCAAACTCGCAGATCAATCGCGTCAATCGATTGATATCGTGGGACAGATTACGGACCAGATCTCTGGTGGAATCGGCGAGACGGTGAATGTATTATCTGATGCTTATCCGATCTTCCAAGAGCAAATTGTATCTGTTAAAGATGCAAGCGAGATCTTCTGGACTGTTCAAGGTCAGATGACGGGATTCATTCAGCAATTGAGTCAGGCAACGGATTCGATTCAGGAGCTTGATCAATCACAAGGGATTCTAGCAGAAGCAATGAGCAGCGTGAGTGCTGTTGCCGAAGAAGCGTCTGCAACATCGGAAGAAGTCGCATCGCTCAGTAATGAGCAGCTGGTCGTCAGCGGGAACTTGATCGATTTGTCGAATAAGCTTGAAGAAGTATCTACGCGTCTCAAAGAGACATTATCCAAATTTACGTTATAGTCATGAATTGCATATCGCTTCGAACCTGCCTGAGCCGCATGCGCTTAGGCAGGTTTTTTCTTAGGTTTGTGGCAATAATGAGGAGTAACAATGAGATAGATGGAGAGATTGATATGTTCACGAGTAAAAGGAGAATGTTCTATAGCTTGATGATGTTCACAGCGGTGTTCATTTGTATTGCCATTCGAATGGCGTGGATGCAGCTGCATCGTCAAGATGCCGGAGCTGTATCCAAGAAGAGCATTGCGCAGTTATCTGTTTTACAACGTGAACGTGGGATTATCCTCGATAGCGGTCGTGGGCATTTCTATGATCGGAATGGTTTAGCGCTGACAGGGAGACAAGTTCCCATGTTAGTGATGTTCCCGATTGATTCAGCATCGCGAGAAATGAAGGAGAGCACGGAGAATCAACGTAAGTTAGCGGACATCTTACAGATATCTTATAGAGATCTTGATGCATATTGGAGGCAACTGAAGACTCCTACTATATGGATGGGGAAAGGGAGCAAACAGCCCTACAAATTGTCATCGGAGCAGATGAGACGCATTGAACAGCTTCCTTTAAATGGCGTACGTATCTTACCGATACAAATGCGCTACGATGCAACTGGTGCAGCCAAACAGTGGCTTGGATTTGTAGCGGAGCAGCCTGAGCTGTTGCTTGCGCAGCGTGCAAGCGGCAAAGACCGCTGGAAAACCCGTCTTGAGACGCCGATTGGCGCAGCGGGACTAGAGAGAACATTTGATCCTTTCTTACGCGGTATTGGGCCGACGACAGCGACTTATTTTGTAGACGGTGCTAGACGACCATTATACGGACTGGATACGAGGGTGTCGAAGCCTGAGAATCCATTCTATCCCCTCAAAATCGTTACGACAGTAGATTTATCCATCCAGAGTAAGCTGGAGGCGTATGCCGATCAAGCAGGGCTTACGAAAGGGGCGATTGTCGTTCTAGACGCTGCAAATGGGGATGTGGTTGCGATGGTATCGAAGCCGTCATTTGATCCGTACCATGTAGATCTTAAGGAAGGAAGCTGGGGAAATCGTGCTTTGAAAGCACTCGTCCCAGGATCGATCTACAAAGTGGTTACGGCTGCTGCAGCACTTGAGACGATACCAGGGATTGAACGTGCGACTTTCGAATGTCATGGGAATTATGGTAAATATGGCTTCTCATGCTGGAAGAAGGACGGGCATGGTCTGCTATCGCTCGAGGAAGGTTTCGCGAAGTCATGTAATATTGTGTTTGCGACCATCGGAGAGCATACGAAACCGGAGACCCTTTTCCGTTATGCCTCGATGCTGGGGTTATCCAGGACTGTCGGTTGGCAAGCGGAACGGCTGATGGACATGCCTCATTTTAACCAATTGGATGGCGAGGAAGCGGGGCGTGTATTTGCTGCGCAACAAATTGATGGAGGAGTTATGGTGCAATCTGCCGTAGGTCAGCGGGATGTGCTTGTCTCCCCTTTGCAAGCGGCGAATTTAGTTGTAACTTTAATAAATGATGGGAAGGTGCATGCACCACGTCTTGTGAAGGAAATTCGATATGCGAATGGTCAGCTGTTAACGTCACTCCCTAAACATCTGTCACCATCTCCTTATGGATCCATTCGTCCAGAGACTGCGCATCAATTAACCCATTGGATGGAAGAGGTCGTAACAGATGGCACGGGGAGTGCACTTAAGCGCTCGAAGTGGAAGTTAGCCGGTAAATCAGGAACCGCGCAAGTGAAGAAGCCAGGGCTCACGACGAACAATCATTGGTTCATCGGATATGGCCCAGTGAAATCTCCACGTTACGCGGTTGCCATTGTGTCGGAGAATAAGCCAACGTTCGGCACTAATCAAGCGACAAGTTTATTTCGAGGGGTTATGGATCTGCTCGCAGATCACGATTCGGATTCTGCACCGTCAAATTCTTCCTTAGGAAGTCGGATCCAAGATTTGAGGTAACCTTGATCGATTAAAGCCTTCATAAGGATCAGTAAGATCGGGGATAATATCAAACCTGCCACTCCGAAAAGCGATAAAGAAATAATCATACAAGCTAACATTGTAAATGCGGACACACCGAGCGTATTGCCTGTAATCTTCGGCTCCATAATTTGTCTAATCAGCATCACCACTGCGAGTAATACGAGCAGCCAAATGGCAAGCGTCGAGCTACCGACAAAGAACAGATAAATCACCCAAGGGATAAATAGTACAGGCACCCCAAGGAGTGGAAGTAAATCAAGAACAGCTGAGATCAGTGCAAGTGTGAATGCATTTGATACGCCAAGCAGCAGAAGTCCAACGAAGACGCCGACGAATGTAATGGAAATGAGCTTCATCTGCGCTTTGAGATAAGCTGCAATCCCGCGGAATACATTTTCTTTCAAAAATATGTACGCCGTTTTGAATGTTCTCGGTGTTCGTTCATCTGCTAACTTCTTCCACGACTTAATCTCCGTACTTAAGAAGTAAGCGAGAATAACTCCGATGCCGAAGTTCACGACGAAGGAGGATACGGATTGTAACGATCCAAGAATCATGTTCAGAAATTTTATGGCAATTTCAGAGCCTTTCCCTGCGATCGTACCGAGATAAGAATTTATATTCGCAATAATATTTTCCGGCAATAAATTAGCCTTGTTCTGTAGCATGCTAACAATATCGTTAATGGTTGACTTGAAGATATTGGTATACATGGGCAGCCGATCGATTAAATTCGTAATCTGAGTGATCAAGATGACGCCAAGTCCGAAGAAGACACTTAGAAGTAACAGAACAAAGATGAGTACGGATATGGCAGAAGCGACGGATTTCTTGAGGCCACGGCGATTCAGGAATTTGGCGAGAGGCTCGATAATCATGTAGATGACGAACGAGAGAAAGATTGGAGTAGCAATATTGTACAAATAACTGAAGAGTGACATGGTGAGGTATACAGTAAGTACAATTAACCCAATATCAAATGCGGTACGCCAATATTTTTTATAGAACGGTAACAAACGGGAACCTCCTTATTTCATGAAGAATATATATTTGATTGTACACTATTTTGAAAAATCGTGCCTATTTTTTGCACCTGTATGATACAATAATAGGAGCTCATTTGAAAAGTGGGGAAATGTACATGGAAAATTTGGTTCTATGGTGTTTCTACATTTTAACGTTTTATGCGTTTCTCCCAGGCGTGTTTAGTCGCATTTTTGGATTTAGGGTATTCAAAAGAGGGCGTAGTCAACGGGAAATCTGCTTAACTTTTGATGACGGTCCGGACCCCTATTACACGGCAGAGTTGCTCGATTTGCTCAAAAAATATGATGCAAAGGCGACTTTTTTTGTTGTTGGGTCAAATGCGGAAAAAAATCCTGAAATAGTCAAGAGAATTCATGACGAAGGACACCTCATAGGAATCCATAATTATGTCCACAAGACCAATTGGCTGATGCGTCCCGGTACGGTCAGAAAACAAATCAAGAAGACATCCGATATTATTTATCAAATAACAGGTTCGAAGTCGGTCTATTATCGTCCTCCTTGGGGGATAGTTAACTTATTTGATTTTGGGAATTTGGGACATATTCAAATTATTCTATGGTCAGCCATGTTCGGGGATTGGCGTAAAGGTGTTGGGGCAGAGCAGTTAGAGCGAAGAATGATGCGCAAATTACGTCCTGGAGAAGTCTTGCTCTTGCATGACTGCGGGATTACATTCGGTGCGGATGCGGATGCACCAGCGAATATGCTTATCGCCTTAGAGAACTACATGCAAGCAGCTACGAATAAAGCATATCGATTCATCCGCGTGGATGAAATGATTAAGGTGACAGATGAAACCAAGGCAAGAACGCTTAGCTTCGGCAGACGGGTAATGGTTCGACTTTGGCTCTTGTGGGAGCAGTGCTTCCACGTCTTGTTCAATTTGAGGAAGACAGCAGATCCAGATACGACATTCCATTATCGCGTAACCCGTTATCATGGAGAGGCTGTGACCATGCAGGATGGAGAGGTTCTTATGAATGGCGATTCCGTGATGGAGCTTCACTTCGATAATCAGAAGCTGTTCGATATGGGACAGAAGGCACGGTCATCCATGCATGTAGCCATTCAATTGATACGCGGGGTCGAACATGCCTTGCCGTATTTCGCAGACGAATTGGTAAACAATCCGGAATTTTCCGATGTAAAAGCTTTGTATGGTGTATCGATGATACATCGCGGAGCAGATAAACTCGGCTTCAGTGTTCAGGATTTACCAAAGGGGTTGTTCAAATCCCTTACAAGCGTCTATCTCAAATTTCTGCTACATGTCATTCGCCCGCAAGGGCAATCAAGAGCTAAAGAGCGTTCATCGATGTTAGTACCGAAGAGCATCATTCTCTCTGCAGATCTATTAAAGAAACGTTATTATGTAGAAACTTGTAATCAAAGGAAAGAGCAAGTAGATCATCCGATGGAGGAACAGGTCTTGAAGATTGCTGTTGAACAGACGTACGGCAATACGACGAACACCCCATCAACAATGTGATAATGAGAAGCCCCTTGACTAATAAGGTCAAGGGGCTTCTTTATTGTAAGATTAGATTTTCATGACACCGCCGGTACTTGCATTCGTTACGAGCTTGGAGTAACGAGCGAGGTAGCCGGTTTTTACTTTTGGTTCGAAGCCCTTCCAGTTCGCTTGACGACGGGCGAATTCTTCATCGCTCACATCGATCAAGTTAATCGTACGGTTCTTCAGATCAAGCTCGATGATATCACCGTCTTCGATGAATGCGATTGGACCGCCTTCAGCTGCTTCAGGGGAGATATGACCGATACTGATTCCGCGGGATGCGCCTGAGAAACGACCGTCTGTAATCAGACCGACTTTAGCGCCAAGTCCCATACCCACGATTTGTGAAGTTGGAGCAAGCATTTCTGGCATACCAGGGCCGCCTTTAGGACCTTCGTAACGAATGACGACCACATGGCCTTCTTTCACTTTGCCGTTCGCAATGCCATAGAGCGCATCGTCTTGCGAATCGAAGCAGATTGCAGGACCTTTGTGGTAGCCGCCAACGGATTTATCAACGGCACCGACTTTAATGATGGAGCCGCGAGGCGCGATGTTACCGAATAGGACGGAAAGTCCGCCTTCAACGCTATGCGGGTTATCGAGCGTATGAATCACGTCCGTATCTTGAATCTCACAGCCAACGACGTTCTCACGTAGTGTTTTGCCTGTTACCGTGATGCAATCGCCATGAAGTGCGCCTTCTTTCTTGAACAATTCGTTCAATACCGCACTGACGCCGCCTGCATTGTGAACATCTTCGATATGATAGTCAGATGCTGGAGCGATTTTCGCCAAATGCGGAACGCGCTTCGCCACTTCATTGATCCGTTCAATTGGATATTCAAATCCAGCTTCGTGTGCAAGGGCTAACGTATGAAGAACCGTATTCGTAGATCCGCCCATCGCCATATCGAGTGCAAAAGCGTTATCGATCGCTTCGATGGTTACAATATCACGAGGTTTAATGTCGGCTTTGATCAATTCCATCAATTGACGAGCAGATTGACGAACGAAATCTTTGCGTTCAGGAGCAACCGCAAGAATCGTACCGTTACCCGGCAATGCAAGGCCAAGACCTTCTGCGAGACAGTTCATGGAGTTCGCCGTGAACATGCCGGAGCAAGAGCCGCAAGTTGGGCAACCGTATTGCTCAAGCTCCGTTAAGCTATTCTCATCGATCTTACCTGCCATGAAGGCACCGACGCCTTCGAAGACGGAAGTTAGAGAAATCGCGCGGCCGTCGCTTGTGCGACCTGCTTTCATCGGTCCGCCGCTGACGAACATCGTCGGGATGTTCACGCGAAGGGCGCCCATCATCATCCCTGGTGTGATTTTGTCACAGTTCGGGATACAGATCATGCCGTCGAACCAGTGAGCGGAAACGACGGTCTCAAGTGAATCAGCAATGATCTCACGGCTCGGAAGGGAATAACGCATACCGATATGCCCCATCGCAATCCCATCATCGACGCCGATCGTATTGAATTCGAATGGAACCCCGCCTGCTTCGCGAATCGCTTCTTTTACAATTTTACCGAACTCTTGTAAGTGGACATGCCCTGGGACGATGTCAATGTATGAGTTGCATACTGCGATAAATGGCTTGTCGAAGTCCTCTTCCTTGACGCCTGCTGCACGCAGCAAGCTGCGGTGTGGCGCGCGGTCGAAGCCTTTTTTAATCATGTCTGAACGCATTTTTTTCTGAGTCATGGCTTTAACCTCCGGTTTTTTCGTTCTATAAATGGAATGATTAAAATTGAGTCTATCACAATCGACTAGCTTTTTCTAGCAATAAGTGTATTCGTTATAATAGATATTTCCTATGACTTTATTGTGAAATGAAAAAGCGACCGCGCGCCATGGTTATGGCTTCGTGATCGCTTCTTGTCTAGTATCATTTTTGCTTATTGTTGTTCAAATAATTTCACCATCGGGTTCTCTACTTTTTTATCTGTTGTTACCTTACCCGCAGCATTCATACTATAAAATTGATAGAAGTGACTTGAGAAGTTTAATGCTTCTGAGGCTTTGATCATGTACGGCTCCATTTCTTGCTTGTCCGTCATGAAGAAATTGACCATCAGGCGCTTCTGGTTATAAGGATGCTTGATGACATACGCCCCGGACGCATCCTTCTTGTTCATCATGTCTTTCCACGGGTATCCAATCGCTTCAGTCCGTTTCATAATGCCAGGTTTCATCGCTTGAAGTAGCGCATTCGATTTGGCATCACCAATCACAATGATATTACTATTCGCCAGTTCCTTTTCTAACTTGGCTTTGATGGATGGTCGGTCCTTAATCACATCGGCGTGAATGCCCATGAAGGTAAATGTCATTTTCAGTTGCTCAACGAGCTGCTCTTGCTGTGTTTTTGCCGTGCTGGACAATGGATCGCTCAACACGATTGTAAGCGGCTCGCCCTGCAGCGCTTTATGAATAATCCGGCTCATGGTCTCTTCAGGAAGAATCGGATTCTGCGTGAAAATACCATCATAGATCGATTTAAATTGTTCATGCATATATGCCGTTTGTTCATCCTCGGTCATCTGATATTCGGGTTTCAATACGAAGTTAGGCTGTCGGAGTGCCTTTTCCATATCGTCACGTACAGCCTTGCCTAATGTATCTTCAATGGTCTGAAGCAAACCATCGATCGTTGCGTTCTGATAGATATAGCGTTTGAAGTATTCTTTCATGAACGGATCGAATTTCTCTTCCCCGACCATACGATACAGCTGATAGATCGCTTGACTGCCTTTGCCATAGTAGACGGGGTTGGCCATATCAGCGACTTCGGTATTGGATGATGCGATGCTCAGATCGATAGGTCCTACGTCCATTCGGATCGAGTTAAATCCACTGAGTGTATCGCCTTGCTTCTCAGAGAAATATACTTTCGCGAAATCCGCTAAGCCTTCATCCAAGAAGGACTCGGTCTCCGAATTGTTACCAATCAGCGCATGGAACCATTGGTGCGCAATCTCATGAACGAATACCGTATCTTGCGATGCATCCTTCTTGTTCTGGATCATCCCCATTTGGATCACGCGGGCAAATTCCACCGCTACGCCCTCAACGTACGATTCCACAATGCGGAATTCCGGGTAAGGGTATTTGCCAAATTTATCACTGAAGAACTGAATCGCTTTGAAAGCCTGATCGATGTATTGATCGATGATTTCTTTTTTATCCTTCATGTTGTCAAAATAGTAGTATTGCACCGTCAGACCGTCCCGGGTCTCACTCGCGACTTTGAAATCCGGACTTGCGAAGAAGACGAGTTCTCTTGTGTTATTGGAGACGGTAGATACAATCTTGCGTCCAGCTTCCGTAGATTCATGCTCTGTGATCGTACCCGGCATAGAGACTTGATAAGAAGCAGGGACATTCATATTGACTTTGAAATCGGACGATGTGTAATAATCGGATTCAAAGGACGTACTATAAGGTGTTCTATCCCACTCGTGTTTGTTCTCATCATAGACAGACATCACAGGGAACCAGTGCGCACCGTTAATGATATTCTTGTAATAGGATAGACGCTGGGAACCATAAGGGATTTTGACGTCGAAAGCGATCTGAATCGTGACGGATTCATCTGGTTTCAACGCCTGACCAAGTGTCGCTGTTAATGCTTGGTTCTTATTATTGAACGGAAGTACTTGTCCGTTCGATTGGACCTTCGTAATATCAATCCCGCCTAAGAAATCCTCGGGTTTTCGATTTGGTTCGTTCTTTTGAAGTTCAGCATTGGTGTGTTCGAACATCGAGGGTTGCGTATCCTTCGACCGGTTGGCATCTGTGTAGGTGTGGAAGACAAGCTCCTTCAACGTATCTTTGGAGGTGTTGCGGAATACGACGGTCTGAGTGCCGTGCAGCGTCATATTTTTCTCATCTAATCGAACATCGATTTGGTATTGGATGGGGCTTTGAACTGCAGCCTTCTCTACGGATTGATCCGCTCTAGATGTTGCTGGTTCAGCCATCACACTTCCTGTGCTGAGGATTGGGCATACCGCTAAGGTAAAGACCATGGAGCATGCTAACATTCGTTTGGAGATTTTCATCCTTGTTGTACGATTCATTGTGTATTCCCCTTTTTACTTGATACATTCAGTATAGGGACACTTCTCGGGTGGTTCTATGCGTATGACTTACATGACCCTTACAATTGTGTAATCTTTGATTGAACGAATGAATTCGCTATAATAAAAGGAGAATAACTTACATAGACAACCTAGAGGAGGAGCTTAAGTTGCCCCATATATTGTTCAGAGGCCTAGAAGCCGAGAAGCTTGGACAGATCAGCGGTCAGCTCGTTGAAGAACTTGCCGAGATCTGTGCTTGTGGAACCGATAATTTTACGTTCGAGTGTCTACATACGACCGTTGTATTCGGTGGAGACGCGATATCATCATTTTCATTTATTCAGGTGGGCTGGTTCGAACGCGGTGGTGAGGTGCGGGATCTTTTCGCCGAAGCCGTTACACGACGGGTGAAGTCGCTGGGAATTCCCGAGGTGGAAGTTGTGTTTATTCCATATGAAGAGAAGGCGTACTATATTGATGGCGTGCGCTGCGACAGACTCTAAACGAATGAACAATAAGCTATTTCGATGTCACTTTGATGACGATGGGATAGCTTTTTTGCTGTATGAACCATGAAAACGAAACATTTGTTGCGAATCGTTCGTATGAATGGTCGTGCATAAATTTTTACAAAGGAGTTGTCTTATGGCAGACGGAATGATCGTTCAATTAATTGAAAAGCAATCGGATGGCACGCTCGTAGAGCGCGATGAGCGTCTGTGGAGTCAAGATATGATTGCAGCGCTTCATCATATCAACTATTTGACCTTAGAAGGACATGAATATGAGACGATTGAAGGAAGGTTGAATGTAGAGAAGCAGACGATGGAGCTGCTCATTGTTGCGGTTAGGAGTCGCGAGCTTACATAGGGGTATGCTCGTGTTGAAGAAAGGGGCGTTAACTTCGGATGAATCAAGAGGGTAAATCGAATCGTTCGCTTAAGAAGTTATTATTTACGGAAGAAGGCAAGCCGCTTCGTGTCTTGTCGACATCGCTAGGCATCGCGTTATTAGCGAATGTCCTGATTATTCCAATGGAACCAGGAAGCGCTGCTGCCGATAACAGTAGCGCCAATGGACCCAAACTCGTCGAATGGTCTTCTGAGGAAGTGAAGAAGTATTTTGACGCTGAAATGGACTGGAACATCCCAGAACTGAAGAAGGAAACGAAGGAAGAGGGCAACGGTGGGACAGTGACGGGGGGAAGCTCGTCGTCAAGCGGCACAACGATTGTACATACAACGTCTGGGTTCGGTTGGGACGATTTGCTCTTATACCACATGATCTTTAACCGCGGTAATTCTTACTCCTCCTCGGGCTGGTATTCGAATCATTCGGCATATGATGTCCGCAGCGGTCAGAATTATCGGCCACGTTCATACACATCAGATACATTCCAGAACAAGCCGGTATCCGGTTCTGCTATGACGCCGAAGACTTCAAGAACGACGGGATCGATTACGAAAAGATCGACTTCCTCCTCACGTGGTAGCATTGGTGGCAAGTCAAGCGGATTCAGTTCGTCTAGTTCAAGTGGATCCCATTCCAGCGGCGGGTTCGGCGGATGAGCAGTCGTGTCATTGAAGTTCGAGGAGTTCCACAGGCCAATCGGCAAGCTCGGGTGAATGAGCTTGAGGCGCTCGGATTTACATGGTCGAATCTCGACCAAGAACAATATTGGATTGATCAGTTAGTCGTCATGAACAGGGATACATATGAGGAGCTTGAAGAAGCATCCAGAGAGTTATGGGCGATCTTCGATAAGGCCGTTCGATTCGTCTGCGGCAGACATGATTTGTATCAAATGATAAGTATACCAGAGGTGTTATGGGAGAGTCTTGATACGACGCTCATGAACGAACCTGGTCTGTTGAGCCGTTATGCAAGATTTGATTTTGCGGTATCAGGCACGGGTGAGATCAAGCTGCTGGAGTTGAATGCGGATACACCGACAGGATACGTAGAAGCAGCCGTTGCGACCCCCTGGATGTGCAGGCAGTATGGGGTAGATTCCCCGAATGAACAGATGGCGAGGCGGATTCAAGAGGCTTGGGCCGTTGAGCGTCCAGATACCGCAGCATGTGTCGCCTATGGACAGCATGCCGAAGACTCAGGAACGATAAATATGCTCGTTCGGCATAGCGGGCTCGATATCACTTGTGTGGATTGTTTGGATTTGTGGATCGATGAAGGAATTGTTCGTGATGCATCAGGGAGACAGATTGAGCGAATGTTCGCACTCTATCCGAAAGAATGGATGGCTGTGGATGATGGCGGGGATGCCTTGGCGTATTCCATGGAGATGGGTTATCTACAATTGTTCAATCCGCCGCATGCAATTTTATTGCAATCCAAAGGGCTGCAAGCGCTGATCTGGGGGCTGCATGAATTAAATCTATTGTATACGCCGGACGAGAAGACGGTTATCGAACGATATATGCTGCCCACGTATAATAAAGCGGTGTTCGACGGCAGCTTTGTCTCCAAATCGATGTTCGGTCGCGAGGGCGGATCGGTCAAAATATTCGATGGCAGCGGGCAATTGGAAGTTCAAGATGAAGCGGGATTCGATACGAGTCGGCTATTTCCGTTAATCTATCAGAAAAGAGCCGAATTAGCGCAAATTCATCTCGAATCGGGGAGCTTCCATTTGCTAACGGGGATGTTCATGATCAATGGAGAGCCTTGCGGCTTGCTTGGGCGTGCAGGGGGACCGATTACGGGGAATGCAAGTCATTTTGTGGCGATAGGGGTAGGGGGATAGAAGATGAGTCAGTATAGAAGGAAAGGATCAAACTCCACAGCGGATCATACCGCATCGCGTCTCATTCAATTTGTCATCATTGGCATTATTGTCTTAGTATTTATCGGAATTGCTTCGGGTGGATGCTCGAACCAAAACGATGATTGGGATTCATCTGTTTCATCTTCATACACAGAGGATTCGTCTTCGAATACGAACACAGTTCCTTGGGATTATCGCATTGTGGAAGGGACCGTGGGCGATCTGATCGGCAGTGATATGACGGTTCTGCCGGATAATGAACTCATTCCAAATGATGATAATTATGGCACCGGGGATCAAGTATGGACGCTGCAAGCGATGGAAGCTGATATGAACACGAATTCGCAGGATCGGGCCGATGTGACGCTGACTGCTTGGGAATCGCTCAAGACATTCAAGTCCAAGCAAGCTGCACAAGAAGACCTCGATAAGCTGAAAATTCAGTTAAAAACGGAAGTTGATTTGGTAGGCGTCTACAAGACAGAATACCAAGGTAAGACTCGTCAATTCGCGGTCATCACGCTTCCGTCAGGACAGCATGTGAAGCAGCCGATTGATGCGGATCGATACCAATCATTTAAGTCGTTGAAAAAAGTGAATATCATTCTGGAAGAAGTGCACGATTTCTCGAATTATGATCTGACATATGCCAAGTTTAGGGGATGGGCGAAATGATCGTATTAAATATATTTATAAGTGTTGTTGTGATCGTTGTCTTGCAATTGCTTGGCATGGTTATTTTCAGCTTAATGACGCCGTATAATGACCTGGAAGAATTGAAGAAAGGGAATGCGGCTGTGGGGCTCGCCATGGGCGGCAAATTTTTCGGAACAGCGATCCTGCTTGGCGTGTCGGCCTATACTAATGCTTCGATCTGGCATATGATGCTGTGGTTCGCAGTGGGATACATTTGTCTCATCGCCGCCTATTGGATATTTGAATGGGTGACCCCGGGGCTGAAGCTATCTGAACATCTGAAAAACGGGAATATTGCAGTCGGAATTCTGCTCTGCTTCGTGTTCATCGGGATGAGCTTTGCTGTAAGCAGTCTAATCATATAAAAGGTACCATACGAAGGGCTGTTCACGTATATTGTGAACGGTCCTTATGCTTATTTATCGCAATTATCTAGGTAGAAATGAACATTTTTAGCCCATTGTCGGTTATACTTAAGAACAGTGGATAGAAATCGATGCCGCTTAACACAAGAGTCGTTAATGGACTTTGGCGGAGGGGAATCACATATTGGTTAGAGACGAACAATGGAATGGACTATGGCTCCATGATCGATTTTTTTGCTATAGATGGGATTGGAAAGATGTTCGGGATTTAGATGAGGCATTAGAGGATATTCGAATGCGTGCGGAAGAGACGGGTGAACGACTGTGGCGGCCTTGGGTACAGCGACGGGTAGAGCTCAGCTTTCCTACGGGCGGATATCCTGATTCGACCGGGCAGGAGATACGTACTACGGGCGGGCGGCGACGTGAGGTCATTGGCTTTACGTTGCCTGCTCATTCGATTCTACAGTTGTTCAACAAAGCGGACTATGCTGAACAATTGCAGAAGATTCTAGGTGTACAAGAGGAAGAATTATTAGGGCGGGACCTGCATTATTGGCGACGAACAGTGCTATTCGCACAAGATTTGATCGATCGTAAATGCTGGGTTCCGGATGTCGAAATCGGATTAAAAACGGGAAAAGCTACCTGGCGGCCGAATTTGGATCGTGAAGCTGACATGGAGCAATTCTATCGGTTAGCGGAGGCGATGCCGGCTGCGAGCCTTGCAATGGCAGGCCGTGAAGAGGGGGCGACGTCGTGGCGAACACCCGAAGAGGCGCTCTTCTCCTTCCTGATTGCGATAATCGATAGCACCGTCAGAGAACAGATTCATGCGGTAACAAGGCAGCGGCTACCTATGACGGAAGCGATTGGGGCTACCTGGGGCGGAGCTGTTCTGCCGAAGCTGATGGCAGGGAATCGGATGGCGGAGATGTGGTGGAAGCAGATGTTATCCGCGCAGCAAGCGGTAACGTTCTCAGCGAATGCGCAAGAGATGGAGGCGCTGGCAGCCGATATTCAGCATTGGACGCGGGCCTATCATCCACTTCGTTCACCGCAGGAGACAGCGGCACTACAGCTCGGTCTTCGTCTTACGGCAGACCAAGACAGTGAGTCTACCGATCAACAACAGACAGAAGCGATACCGACTTGGCGTCTTCATATCTTCATGCAGCCTGAAGACGAGCCTAATTTAATGATACCGATGGCAGAGATTTGGCAGGAACAGCGTTCAGAGACACGTTGGTTCCACCGTCGATTTCGACATATTCAAGAGGTGCTTCGAAAGAAGCTGAGAGATGCAGCTCGGATTTATCCGCCATTATCACGTGTGTTCGACGAGGCGGACGGTTCGGATGGGCTAAGTATGGATACGATGGAAGCTTATCAATTCTTGGTGCGATACGCCGATATTCTGGAGGAATACGGCGTCCTTGTTCAGTTGCCTTCTTGGTGGACTGAAGCAGGACGTAGGCGGCTTGGCATTAAGTTAAGTCTTACGAATCAGGAAGATCGCCAGCTTGAAGACGTGACGGTAAATGGTTCTCCAAGTCGGTTCGGACTCGAGCAGCTTCTTCAATTCGATGCCCAGGCGGCAGTAGGGGACGAACCGATTACCCTTGAAGAATTGGAACAATTAACGCAGCAGGAGCTTCCGCTCGTTCACTTTCGTGGTCATTGGGTGGAGATGAATTCGAAGGATATTGATCGTGCCGTTCATTTTCTAAAAGAGCGTACGAAGGTAGATATGACGCTCGGAGAGCTCATGCATCTCGCTGCGGAGAGTGCTTACGGAAGTGCTTCGTTCGACGGGATTCCGATCTCCGGTTACGAGCTACCGAACCGTCTTCGAACGTTTTTGGACGGGGATTGGATGCATGAAATGCGGGATCGTGAAGTGCCAGATACGCTGCAAGGCACATTACGAACGTATCAGGTTACAGGATATCAGTGGCTTACATCCATGCGAGACTTGGGGTTTGGGACCTGTCTTGCGGATGATATGGGACTTGGGAAGACCGTTCAGATTATTACTTTACTTCTTAGTTCGTATCGGCATGAGGCGCTGCCATTAGGCATGGGACCGGCACTTATTATCTGTCCGACCTCACTCCTTGGCAATTGGCAGCGTGAGCTTACACGATTCGCACCTAGCTTGAAGGTTTATATTCACCACGGCAGCTTCAGGCTGCAGGATCAGCTCTTTATGGAACAGGTCCAGCAGTATGACGTGATTCTGACGACTTACAATTTAATTGGCCGGGATGAAGCAACGTTTCGACAGCTGCATTGGACATACATCATATTGGATGAGGCGCAAAATATTAAGAACGAGCATGCGAAGCAGACGCAGAGTATTCTAAGACTTCGATCGCATTACCGCGTTGCGGTTACAGGTACGCCAGTGGAGAACCGACTAAGTGAATTATGGTCGATTTTTCGCTTCTTAAATCCAGGATACTTGGGATCCGCTTCCGTATTCCGAAGTCGATTCGCAACGCCGATTGAGCGAGATCATGATGAAGTTAGGCTTGAACGTCTTAAACGATTAGTCACACCCTTCGTGCTCCGGCGGGTGAAGACGGATCCGAACATCAGCAAGGATCTACCGGATAAGATCGAGACCAAAGCGTATTGCAACCTGACGAAGGAACAAGCTGCCCTCTATCAGTCGACGGTCAGAAATATGCTCGCACAGATCGATGCAGCCGAGGGAATGAAGCGGAAGGGTTATGTGATGGCCAGCCTCACGAAACTGAAGCAGATTTGCAATCATCCCGCGTTGTTCCTGCAAGACAATCAATCAAGTAGCAAGCGCTCGGGGAAAATGGAGCAGCTGTTGGAGCTTGTACGCAGCATTCGCGAAGCAGGTGAAGCGGTCTTGATTTTCACCCAGTATGTTCAAATGGGGCATTTGCTCGTCGAGCAGTTGCGTAAAGAAACGGGGCAGACGCCATTGTTCCTGCATGGTGGTGTACCGAAGAAGGACCGAGATCTGATGGTGGATGAATTTCAGCAGCCGAATGGTCCGGATATCTTCGTCCTCTCTGTCAAAGCGGGAGGCGTCGGTCTTAACTTAACCCGAGCGAATCATGTCATTCATTTCGATCGCTGGTGGAACCCCGCGGTGGAGAACCAGGCAACAGATCGTGCATTCCGCATTGGTCAGACACGCAATGTTCAGGTTCATAAATTAATCTGTACGGGTACACTCGAAGAGCGAATCGATGAGATGATTGAATCGAAACGAGCCTTATCTGAACAGGTTGTGGGTTCCGGTGAGATGTGGATTACCGAGTTATCTACGGCGCACTTACGGAACTTGCTCGAACTCCGCGAGGAAGCACTCGAGGAAGATGATGCATGGAATGGAGAATTCGCTACATGAGAAAACCTTCATCGAAGTCCTTTCAAGTTGAGCGACCGCGGTTAGAGGTTGTTTTTATCGCCAAATAGCATTTTCGTTTTGAGATGTCAAAACTTAGTAAATTCAATTGTGGTAAAATAGCCATCGGATGGGGACACTCTTATAATGCATTGTTGATTAGGATTAAGGATAGGGCATAGGAGTGTTGAATAAACCCATGTTATCGTATCTTCCGTTGTTATGGACGCTCACTGTAGGGGCTAGTATCTTTCAAGCAGACCCGCCGTTCCCGGTTGGGCTGCAGGAAGGACCAGCGAAGAGCAGGCAATATTATGAAGCTCGTGGCGAGATTGTATGGGAGGTGCCGATGGAGCGTAAGCTCGTGGCACTCACTTTCGACGATGGGCCAGATCCGAGACAGACGCCGGGAATTCTTGAGCTGCTCAAGCAATATGAAGCGAAAGGGACTTTTTTCGTGATGGGCAAAAAGGTAACCGCGCATCCCGAGCTCTTGAAGCGGGAATCGGACGAAGGCCATGAGATTGCGAATCATACGTACAATCACTTATATTTCAATGCGAATGTATCGAGTCAGAAGCTTGGCGATGAGATTGATGCCACAAGTGATGCGATTATGAAAGTAAGTGGATCGCGTCCCCACTTGTTTCGTCCGCCAGGAGGGTTCTACAATGAACGAATGATTAAGATGGCCAAGGAGAAAGGGTACCTCGTCATCCTATGGTCTTGGCATCAAGATACGAAGGATTGGCGTTCTCCGGGTGTCTCTTATATCGTGCGTAAAGTGCTGAACAATGTACGCGGCGGCGACATTATTCTGTTCCATGACTCTGTAGAGGGTTCAGGTCGCAGCCAGACGGTAGAGGCATTGAAGATTATTCTTCCCGAACTGAAAGAACGCGGATATAAATTCGTTACCGTGTCGCAGCTCATTCAGAATACAAAGACCATTCCAGCGAAGAAATAATGGGTTGTTCTCGATGAAAAATCGTAAAAAAGCCTTCAACGGCACCTAGTTATTGGTGTGCGTTGGAGGCTTTTTGTGTGGTAGCAATACGATATTCTGTTGGAGACATGGCATAGAAACGACGAAATTGGCGTGAGAAATAGAGCGCGTCTTGGATACCGACGGAAGCGGAAATTTGCTCTATGGTTAGCTCCGTTCGCTCCCGAAGCAGTTGTCTTCCTTTGTCAATCCGCAGCTTCAGAAGAAAGGTGACGGGTGACATTTGGGTGGCTTGCTTGAAAATACGTGAAAGGTAGGCTCGATTATAACCTAGACTTTCTGCCATATCTTCAATCGAAATCGGCTGGGCATACTGCGTGGATAAGTATCGGATCATTTGTGTGACGGCTTGCTGGCTGTGTTGGTCGGCCGTGATAAGCTCTTCGCTTTGGTTCAAAATGTCGTGGTACGTGGCAAGAATCTGATACAGGTACCCCGTTGCGGTTAGATGACTGCTTGGTTTACGACTCTGGAAAACTTGCTGAATCTGATGCATATGCGACAAAATGGGTGTTGCATCCTTCATACGGACGACAGGGTGGTGCGATGTAAATCCGACATCACGGAGAATTTGTTCTGCGGAAGTCCCGTCGAACGCGACCCAGCGGTAATGCCACGGTTCCACTTCGTCGGATACATAGCTGACGAGCTGCTCAGGACTGATGAGGAAGCTGTCGCCTGCCTCGAGTGCGTACGATTGCTGCTCAAGGGTGAACAAGCCACGACCAGAAATAATATGGTGCAGCAAATAATAATCATAGACTTTGGGTCCTAGCTTATGTTGGGGCTTGGTCTGGCTCTCCCCGGAGAATAGCACGTGGAAATCACTTCGATCCTGAAAAATAGGATTGGATGCGACAGCATAGGTATAAGTTGGAAAGGTGCGCATCGCGACGATCACCTCGATTAGTAGGTTGGATTTGATATTTATTCTATCTCAAAAAGTCACATAAATCCATGTGGAAGCAACATCGTTTTATATTCAATGGCAGCATATTCCTGTATACTAAGGTTAATTCATAGATGCGCTGGATATGGCGACTATGAATCTATCCCGCGGAGAAAAGAGAAGGTGAATTCAATTGTCGAACACGTTACATGAGACATTGCAGAGCAGCTTTTTACAATATTATGGTCCGAGCGATCAAGCGATCCAGTGGTTCCATGCCCCTGGTCGCGTGAATTTGATCGGTGAGCATATTGACTACAACGGTGGGTTCGTGTTCCCGGCCGCATTACAGTTCGGAACCACATTGTGTATTCGCCCGCGTACGGATCGTAAGGTCGTGATGCGATCAACGAACTTCGATGGCACAAGTGAAATCGCATTAGATGCGCTTCCAGCATCTAAATCGAATGCTTGGACAGATTATCCGACAGGGGTCGTCGTTACGCTGCAGGAAGCTGGATATCCGATTACGAAGGGGTATGAGATGCTCTTCCACGGGGAGATTCCGAACGGCTCAGGACTTTCCTCATCGGCTTCGATTGAAGTGGTTACGATGTATGCATTATTATCGCTTGAAGGTCACAAGACGGACCGTAAAGAAATTGCGGTGTTATCACAGAAGGTGGAGAATCAATTCGTCGGCGTGAATTGCGGCATTATGGATCAATTTGCGGTTGCGAATGGACGCAAGGATCATGCGATCCTGCTCAATTGTGATACGCTCGAAGAGAAGCTTGTTCCTTTCCAAGCGGGACAGTATAAGCTGGTGATCGGGAATACGAAGAAGCGCAGAGGATTGGTGGATTCCAAATATAATGAACGCCGCCAAGAATGTGATGAAGCCGTTGCAATTCTAGCACAGCATGTGCCAGGGCTGAAATTACTCTGCGAATTGTCGAGCGAAGCATTTGAGCCGATTGCTCACCATATTACGAACGAGACTGTGCGTAACCGTGCTCGCCATGCAATTGAAGAGAACGATCGTGTATTACAATCGGTGGCGTACTTGACGAACGACGATCTCGTGAATTTTGGTCTATTGATGCAAGCATCGCATAACTCATTGCGGGATCTCTATGAAGTAAGCTGCTTTGAATTGGATGTCATGGTCGATGAAGCATTGAAAGTGCCAGGTGTGCTAGGCGCACGGATGACGGGCGCAGGCTTCGGCGGATGTACCGTAGCGCTTGTTCATGAGGATCAAGTAGAGAAATTCATTCAACAGGTTGGCGAAGTCTACGAGCAGAAGACAGGGATTCAAGGGGAATTCTATGTGTGTGATGTAGGGAATGGCGTCGAGCAACTGATTAAATAATATAGATCAACTTATCAGCACCGAGAAGGTTGCATGAAACTGAACAAAGAGGAACTGAGTTTAGGTAGAACCTAAATGAGTACCGGATTTGGAAGGTGAATGCAAGATTCGATGTCGAATTACTTCTCGATTAACTTCGTGATCATAAGTTGATAGAGGGAGTGGAGAAACGATGGCAATTATGGTAACAGGCGGTGCAGGATATATTGGGTCACATACGGTAATGGAATTGGTCACGCGCGGTGAGGATGTTGTCGTTGTCGATAATTTATACCAAGGGCATCGTGGCGCGGTACGTGGCGGGAAATTGTACGAGGGGGATATTCGCGACCGTGATTTCCTTACTCAAGTGTTCCGTGAGAACCAGATTGATGCGGTGATTCATTTTGCAGCGAATTCCTTGGTTGGCGAGAGCATGCAGAACCCGGGCAAATACTACGACAATAATGTCTACGGTACACTATGCTTGCTCGAAACGATGAATGCGTTCGGTGTGAAAAACATCGTATTCTCCTCGACAGCAGCGACGTACGGTGAACCGGAGAAGGTACCCATTGAAGAGACGGATCGGACAGAGCCGACTAATGCGTATGGTGAGACAAAGCTTACCATGGAACGGATGATGCGTTGGTTCGATACGGCACACCGTATGAAATACGTGTCACTTCGTTATTTCAATGCAGCTGGGGCGCATGAGAGCGGCCTTATAGGCGAAGATCATCAACCGGAATCGCATTTGATTCCACTGGTATTACAGACAGCGCTCAAGCAGCGTGAATTTATTGCCGTATTCGGTGAAGATTATCCAACGACTGACGGGACTTGTGTACGTGACTATGTACATGTCACAGATCTAGCGGACGCGCATATTCGCGCAGTGCAATATTTACGCGATGGCGGCGACAGTAATATCTTTAACCTTGGCAGCGGAAACGGGTTCTCCGTACGTGAGGTCATTGAGACGGCGAAGAAGGTGACGGGGCTCGACATACCTGTGCAAATGCAAGAACGACGCGCCGGGGATCCTGCCGTATTAGTTGCTTCCTCGGCCAAAGCAAGACAAGTTCTCGGATGGAACCCAACGCGTGAACGGTTGGAGCAAATTATTGAATCCGCTTGGAACTGGCACAGTCAGCATCCGAATGGCTACGGGGAGTAAAATCATGATGACGCAGACGGAGAACCATGTACAATCGGAGCAGGCCTTAGTCGCGATTGAGCGTCTTGTTCAGTTCGCAGCGCATAAGAAGATGATTGCTGCGGAGGATGTGAACTACGCACGCAATGTATTGCTGGATCTGTTTCAATTTCATGCTCCTTACATGGGCGTATGGAGTGCAGATGAGGTCCCTGCGGATGAACCGCATGCGCTCCTCGCACAGTTAATCGATTACGGTTTTACAATTGGGCTCATGCCAGAACGGAATACGACCTACGCTGATCTACTCGATGCGAAAATCATGGGGCTCCTGATGCCGAGACCTTCGGAAGTGGTGCGGAATTTCCGCGATACGGCGACGGACCAAGGTGTGGAGGACGCGACGACGGACTTCTACAATTTATGTATTGATTCGAATTATATTCAGATGGAACGGATTCGCAAGAACAGCTATTGGCGGCATTCTTCGGACTATGGCGATATCGAAATGACGATTAATCTATCCAAGCCGGAGAAGAATCCGCAAGAGATCGCGATGGCGCTTAAAGCCGCCCCTTCGCATTATCCGAAATGTCTATTATGCGCGGAGAATGTGGGGTACGCAGGTCGATTGAATCATCCAGCACGCCAGAATTTACGGGTTATTCCCGTCGAACTGACGCAAGAGCCGTGGTTCTTCCAGTACTCTCCATACGTGTACTATAATGAACATTGTATCGTATTCCACAGCGAACATGTCCCGATGAAGTTAACGCATGAGACGTTTGCACGTCTGGTTGATTTTGTGGATCAATTCCCGCATTACTTCGTGGGAACGAATGCAGACCTACCGATTGTTGGCGGCTCGATTCTGACACATGATCATTTCCAAGGCGGACGGCATACGTTCCCGATTGAGCTATCTTCACTTGAGACGCGATTCTTGCATGATGCGCATCCTGCAGTTCAGATTCATCGCGTGAAATGGCCAATGTCCGTGCTTCGTCTAACGAGCAAGAAGCGGGAAGCGTTATTGAGCGCGGCCAATGAAGTCTACGATGCGTGGAAATCCTATAGTGACGAGAACGCGAATGTAATCGCATATAGTGAACGTGACGGACAGCTTGTCCCTCACAATACGGTAACGCCGATTGTTCGCTATAATGCGAAGGGTGAATACGAGATGGATCTGGTGCTTCGGAACAATCGGACAGACGCGGATCATCCGGAAGGCATCTACCATCCGCATCGTCATTTGCATCATATTAAAAAAGAAAATATCGGACTTATCGAAGTGATGGGTGTCGCGATTCTGCCAGGCCGTCTGAAATCACAGCTTGAGCAGATTGCGCAGATTCTGAGCGGAGAATTGCCTTGGACGAATGAACGTACTGAGGACCACTATGCTAGCATTGCTGAGCATATTCCTTGGGTGGAACAGCTCCGTGCTACACATGGCCAGCTGTCGTCGAAGGACGAGGCGATGCGTATTGTTGAACAGGAAGTTGGCGACAAATTCGTTGAAATTCTATCGTGTGCGGGTGTGTACAAACGAACGGAGCAGGGCATTGCAGCATTTAATCGCTTCGTTCACAGTATGGGTTGGAAGGAGACTACAGAAATATGAGTACAATGCAATATCAACAAGTTGATCATGAGGTATGGGGACCATGTCTAGAAATTGTGAACGAAGATGTTCAGCTCCTCGTGACCTTGAATTATGGCCCTCGTATTATTCATTGCAGTCTCGTAGATGGCAAGAACCTGTTCTTTGAAGATCCGAATAACAAGTACCATGAAGAGAATGGGTTTCGCTTGTGCGGCGGTCACCGTTTCTGGCTGAGTCCAGAGATTTATCCGGATACGTATGAGCCTGCCTTATCGCCAGTAGAATGGAAGCAGACTGAAGCGGGCCTCGTCTTTACATCGGGTGTCGATCATGTGACTTCGACGCAGAAGGAGATTGTCATTTCCTTCATCGATCGCCGTGTTCATGTCAGACATCGTGTGACGAATTTGGGTGAGAAGGCTATCGAGCATGCGGCATGGGCATTATCTATGATGGCACCGGGGGGGACGGCATTGGTGCCACAGCCGGATAGTTATGCCGATCTGCTGCCGAACCGCAAGTTGATTGTATGGCCCTATACAGATATGTCCGATCCTCGAGTTCATTGGGGGAAGGACGTCATTACGGTTGCACAGCGCAGCAATACGGTACCATTCAAGTTCGGGATGAATCAAGTGAAACAGTGCGCTGCATATTACAATGACGGTGTATTGTTCCAGAAAACATTCGAGCATCGCGAAGGAGCCAACTACCCGGATTTCGGCTGTTCTTTTGAATTGTATACAAATGAAGATTTCTTGGAACTTGAGTCCCTTGGGCCGCTTGTAACGATCCAGCCGAACGAGTCGATCCAGCATGATGAATGGTGGACGATCAAACGCAGTGACAGTATTGTAGATAGTCTGAAACAACTGCCTTTCTGAGCCTAGCTCAGAAAGGTTTTTCTTTCTTTGGACTGGAAATTATCTTATAATAGGAGAATTGTCATTACCGTAGTAGGGGGATCAACGTGGAGTCGTCCAATCATTTCGAAGAATCGAATAAACAACAAGAAGAACGAGAAGTATTATTGCATCAATTGCATGACATGATGGAGGTTATTCTACAGAAGAATTCACCAGACCGCCATTACCTTCGGGATGTGGAGCACCTGGGCGCGGGATCCATGTATGTATTAAATGCCTTGTATCAGAAAGGGGTATGCCGTGCTTCGGATATTGCGCATAGCCTTGAAATCACATCCGGTGCTGTAACAGGGCTGACAGACAAGCTGCTCTATATGGGACTGATTCATCGGGAGCGATCCGAAGAAGATCGGCGCGTCGTACTCCTGTCCTTGAGTGATCAAGGCCGCGAGACGTATATGCGATTACGCAATGCGCGTTCCGAGCGATTGAAGGCTGCCTTTTCTCATGTAGGAACGGATGAAATTGAGTGTTTGCATCAAATCTTATCCAAAATTAAAAATCAATAAACAGTAAATTATAGAGGAAAGTCTTTCCAAGCCTGCAGAACTATGCGAGAATAAGGGGAGTAATACCCATAAATCCTATAGATGCAGGGAGGAATTAAATATGTCTCAAGAACGTCCTTTTGATTTTGAAACACTTGCTATTCATGCCGGTCAAGAAATTGATCCGACAACATTATCACGTGCAGTTCCGCTCTATCAGACAACTTCCTATGCTTTTCGCGACACCGATCATGCTGCGAACTTATTCGCACTGAAGGAATTCGGCAACATCTATACGAGATTAATGAATCCGACGACCGATGTATTCGAGAAGCGTGTTGCAGCACTGGAAGGCGGTCCAGCTGCGCTCGCGGCGGCATCGGGACAAGCTGCGATTACTCTCGCGATTCTGAATATCGCAGGCTCTGGCGATGAGATCGTATCTGCTTCAACGTTATATGGTGGGACTTATAATCTCTTCTCAACGACACTCGCTAAGCTTGGCATCAAAGTGCATTTTGTGGATTCAAGCAATCCGGAGAATTTCCGCGCAGCCATTACACCGAACACGAAGGCGCTCTATGCGGAGACGATCGGGAATCCGAAAGGCGATGTACTAGACATTGCGGCGGTAGCAGCGATTGCGCACGAGCACGGTATTCCGTTAATTGTCGACAATACGTTCCCAAGCCCGTACTTGCTTCGTCCATTGGAGCACGGCGCAGATATCGTCGTTCATTCTGCGACCAAATTCATTGGCGGACATGGAACATCGATTGGCGGCGTCATCGTCGACGGCGGGAAATTCGATTGGAAAGCAAGCGGGAAGTTCCCAGGCTTAACAGAACCGGATCCAAGCTACCATGGTGTGGTGTATACCGATGCAGTGGGTCCGATTGCATATATTATCAAGGCACGCGTGCAATTGCTTCGGGATATGGGTGCGACTTTGTCGCCATTTAACGCATTTATGCTGCTGCAAGGACTGGAGACCCTTCATCTGCGGATGGAGCGCCATAGTTCGAATGCGCTACAGGTAGCGCAGTTCCTAGAAGCACATGATGCCGTCGAGTGGGTGAACTATGCAGGACTACCAAGCCATTCCTCCTATGAGCTTGCTCAGAAGTATCTGCCGAAGGGTCAAGGCGCGATCATGACCTTTGGCATCAAGGGTGGCTTGGAGGCTGGACGTAAGCTGATCAATAACGTGAAGCTGTTCTCGCACCTTGCGAATGTTGGCGATTCGAAATCATTGGTTATCCATCCTGCGAGCACAACGCATCAACAGCTCAGCGAAGATGAGCAAATTTCCGCAGGGGTTCATCCAGGCATGATTCGGGTGTCCATCGGTACGGAATCGATTCAAGATATTTTGCATGATTTGGGGCAAGCTATTGCTGCAAGCCAAGCGTAATGATTAGAGAAGGGGCCGTAAGGCTCCTTTTTCTGTAACCACAATAGAATTTATAAGTTTCGCTGTAAACGAAACACCCACATTCTATTTGGCGATAAAAACAACTTCTAAACGCGGTCGCTCATCTTTGAAAGTACTTCGATCGGAGTTTTTCTCATTAGAAGTAGAACGGGATACAGTGGTATACTAGGGAAGGCGAGAGTAATCGCATTTAATCGCATGAGGAGGATACGTATGCAACCCTTTCAATTTCATAATCCAACAAGACTGATATTTGGTGAAGGTCAAATTCAGATGCTCACACAGGAAATTCCGAAGTATGGTTCGCGTGTATTGCTGCTCTATGGCGGAGGCAGTATCAAACGAAATGGCCTCTATGAGCAGGTATTGCTGCAATTAGAAGCCGTTAGTGCCTATGTCGTTGAACTCGGTGGAGTTGAACCGAATCCCCGGCTGTCTACGGTACATAAAGGCGTCGAGATTTGCAAAAAAGAACAGATTGACTTAATTCTGGCTGTTGGCGGGGGGAGTGTCATTGACTGTGCGAAAGCCATTGCGGTTGGCGCGAAGTATGACGGCGATGCATGGGATTTCATGACCCACCAGGCTGTTCCGCAAGATGCGCTTCCGCTGGGTACGGTGTTGACGATTGCAGCGACAGGCTCCGAGATGAACGGGGGTTCCGTAATCACGAATTGGGAGACGCAGGAGAAGCTTGGTTGGGGCACCCCGCTCGTCAATCCGAAGTTCTCGATTCTGGATCCGAACTATACGAAGTCATTGCCTCGTGACCAGACGATTTATGGCATGGTCGATATGATGTCGCATGTGTTCGAGCACTACTTCCATCATGAGCCGAACACAATGCTGCAGGATGGCTTCTGCGAGGCGCTGCTGCGTACGGTCATGGAGACGGCGCCGAAGCTGCTCGAAGATTTGCAGAGCTATGAGCATCGTTCAACGATTCTCTACTGCGGAACGATGGCACTCAATGGCGTGCTCAACATGGGATATAACGGGGACTGGGCAACGCATAACATCGAGCATGCGGTATCGGCCGTATATGATATTCCGCACGGCGGCGGACTTGCGATTCTGTTCCCGAATTGGATGATGCATGTGCTGGATGAGAATGTTGGACGCGTCAAACAGATGGCAGTGAATGTATTTGGTATTGATCCATCAGGCAAAAGCGACCGCGATGTCGCACTCGAAGGGATTGAGGCGCTTCGCAGCTTCTGGAATTCGATTGACGCGCCTAGCCGATTAGCAGATTATAATATCGATGATTCTAAGCTTGAAGCCATGGCAGATAAAGCGATGAAATTTGGTCCATTCGGCAACTTCAAGAAGCTCAATCGTGAGGATGTGCTCGCGATTTATCGCGCATCATTGTAAGCTTGAATGGTATAATATGTATCAAAGGAAGGAAGCGTAGTATGCGGGATTGTCCCTGCTTGTTACGCTTTTTTCTCATTTTTTGAAACAATTTCCTAATATTTGCGTAATACATATATATCAGATCTGATAAGATGAAGGAGGTGTGAAATGGTCGCATTTTATTGGGGCTGTCTAGCATTTGGCGCTTTATTTGCACTCATAAGTGTTGTCTTGGGGGACATTCTTAGCAGTGTGTTCGATGGCATGCTCGACTTTTTATCGATTGATTTCTTACAGCCGATGGTTATCGCTACGGCGGTGACGACACTTGGCGGCGCGGGAATTCTTCTCACGAAATATTCGCCGTTTACGACGCTGGTATGTCTAGGCATGGCCGTCATCATTGCATTATTGTTAGCGGTCGCCGTGTATTTCGGTTATGTGAAGCCGATGCAGAATAGTGAGAATTCGACAGGCTTTTCGATCCAAGAGTTGCAAGGTAAAATCGGTCAGGTCACGGTCGCCATTCCTTCTAGCGGATTTGGTGAAGTATTAGTACGGATCGGAGCAGGGCATACGAATCAGATTGCAGCGAGCTTCGATGCAGTGAACATCGCGGATGGAAGCCAAGTTGTTGTGGTGGAGATCCGTGAAGGCGTAGCCTATGTATCCCCAATAACCCTCTAAGATAGGAGAGATTGTATGTCAGAAATTCCAGATTTCCTCATCATTCCAGGTATTGTGATTGCCGTCATTATTGTTTTTGGTCTAGCCTTTTGGGCGCGTTACAAAACGGTAGGTCCGGATAAAGCCATGATCGTTACGGGTTCTTTTCTAGGTGGTGGGTCGACGATTTCAACGGATGATTCGGGTCGCAAAATAAAAATTGTTCGCGGCGGAGGCGCATTCATTTGGCCCATTTTCCAACAGTCTCAGTACATATCCTTACTCTCACATAAGCTCGATGTCTCGACACCGGAAGTCTATACGGAACAAGGGGTTCCGGTTATTGCGGACGGCGTAGCGATTATTAAGGTCGGTGGTTCCGTAGAAGACGTGGCGACCGCCGCAGAGCAGTTCATTGGCAAGCCGATTGAAGCTTTGAAAGGGGAAGCGCAGGAGGTGCTTGAAGGCCATTTGCGTGCAATCCTTGGTTCGATGACGGTGGAAGAAGTATATCGAAATCGCGATAAATTCGCACAAGAGGTGCAAGGCGTTGCAGCGCGTGATTTGAAGAAGATGGGTCTTCAGATCGTGTCATTCACGATCAAAGATGTTCGCGATAAGCAAGGTTATCTGGATGCACTCGGGAAGCCGAGAATTGCAGCGGTGAAGCGGGATGCGGAGATCGCCGAAGCGGAAGCGGTGCGAGATGCGCGGATTCAGAAAGCAAAGGCGGAAGAAGAAGGACAGAAAGCCGAACTCATTCGTGATACAAATATTGCGGAAGCCGGGAAAGCAAAAGAGCTCAAAGTGGCATCCTTTAAGAAGGAGCAAGATACAGCAAAGGCGGAAGCGGACCAAGCGTACCAGATCCAAGAAGCGAAAGCCAAGCAGCTCATGGTTGAAGAGCAGATGAAAGTTGAGCTCGTACGTAAGGATCGGGAGATCGATCTTCAAGAGAAGGAAATCCTCGTTCGTCAGAAGCAATATGATGCGGAAGTGAAGAAGAAAGCCGATGCGGATAAATACGCGGTCGAACAAGCGGCGGAAGCCGATAAGGCGCGTAAGATGCGGGAAGCAGAAGCATTGCAATATTCCATCGAAGCGCAAGCGAAGGCAAACGCCGAGCAGAAGCGTCTCGAAGGGATGGCGATTGCGGACGCGGAACGTGCGAAAGGTACTGCCGATGCGGAAGTCATTCGACTTCGCGGTCTAGCGGAAGCCGAAGCGAAAGAGAAGCTGGCCGAAGCATTCCAGAAATTCGGTGAGGCAGCGATCCTCGATATTATCGTGAAAATGCTCCCAGAGCTTGCTGGTAAAATCGCAGAGCCGATCTCATCGATCGAGAAGTTGACGGTTGTAGATACAGGGAATGGTGCCGGCGCTGCGCGCGTCAGCAATTATGTAACCCAACTGATGGCGACAGCGCCGGAAATGTTGAAAAGCGTATCAGGTATCGACGTCGAATCGCTGATCAAAGGGATGACGGCGAAAGTGGGTCAGCGTAACGAGTCGAACGAAATCGCTGCAACGTCATCCGTACCGTCTGCTCTAGCTGCGCTGGTCGCTGAACAGAAGCCAAAGGCGCAAGAATAGGATGAGTAATTCTTGGATGAATTGACATCCTATGGTGAGGAGGTGATTTCCTTGCCACATAACAAATCGCAGAAAATCAACGATCAGCACAACAAGTCGCGTTTGAAAGAAGAGGCCGTGACTTCAAGTACTGAAAAGGCGTCCCGTCGTCCTCCAAGCTTGAATAACATATCCAAGCAGGACTCCTAAATGAACAAAGCCATCTCAGCTGATGCGGAGATGGCTTTGTTTTGTTTGTTTTAAATTACGTGTGCGTTCGGTTGATTGTTAGAGCGGGTGCGTTGTACCGAAGCTAACGAATCGTAAACCGCTTATTGATGCGGAAATGCAGTGAATTTTGAGCTAACGAACCGTAGTCACGCTATTGGTATCAAAATGAGCGGAAAAGGGCGGTTTGTGGCTGAATAGCGTATGTGAGGTTCGTTAGAAAAAATAATCGCGACATTTGGGGCAAATAAGGATTGCTGGGTTCGTTAGCGGGACGTTGGGTGATTGGGGTACTTTCAAAGTAAACTACCCTGTTCACGCCCGCTAATCTTCCAGACGTATCTGTCCTTCCTTCATATTCCAAGCGAGCACGGTGCAGATGAGTAAAATCGCGACCATGAGATAGACGGCGGAGAGCCAGGATTCGCTGTCCCCCTTGATCCATTGCATCGCTGCGATGACGAGTACACCACCTAGATTGCCTGCGAGCATCATCAGTCCTGTCGCTTCACCGGCATGCTTCTCGCCGGCGATTTCTTCGGTCATGGAGAGCAGCAAAGCATACCCCGGAAGGAACATAAAACCCAGTAAACCACTGAATAGCAGCAGGGCACCCATATTCCCTGTTGTACATAACGGGTAGGTGAGCAGCAGCGCCACCGCACAACAGAGGATGAGGAATGGCTTGCGTCGACGATAACGATCCGAGATGGCAGGAATGATCGCGGCACCCAACATACCGAAGATGATGAGCATACCGCCGACGAGCCCGGCTTGTTCAGCGTTCACCCCATAAGGCTTCAAGATCGGTTCGAGCCAGGAGGTAATGCCGTTGAAGAAGCCGAGCGCAAAGAAGGCGATGATGCAAATGAGAAGCAATTGCCGATTGCGAAGCAAGGGGAGGAGTTCTCTCCATCGTACGGAAGGCTGCGCTTGCTGTTGATTGCCTTGGGGATTAGGATACGCAACAAGCCAGAAGAATAAGGTAGCAAGGACAGTAAGCCCGGCGAAAATAATCATGGTGACTTGCAGATTCGTTGCTGTGACTAATATTGGCGTGGTTGCTAGCGCGAGGGCCATCCCTGCGAACATGCCTACGGTTCCCAGCCCTGTTGCCATCGCTTGTCGATCTCGTGGGAACCAATCTGCGACCAGTTTGGTAATGCCATTCATGACATAGGGCTGACCGATCGCAATGCCGACATGACCAATGACGAGGAAGATGAATTGCTGATCGAAGATCCGAACACAAGCGAAAATGGCCATGAACAATCCGCCAATCCCTACCCCGAATCGATAGCCTCGTCGATTGATGACGATTCCCGCATGTACGGATAGGAGAACATAGACGAGCGGGAACACCATTAACAGTAAGTTCATGCTTTCTTCGGATACATGATAACGTTCCTCCAGCGTTGTAATGAGCGGCGCGAAATTCAGCCAGAGCATCTGGCTTATGCCTGCTAGCAGCGTGAAGCTGAGCAAGACCGTCCAACGATTGGTAAAGGCGCTCACGCCCTGATGTTCCTCTCGAGACAAGAAGCATTCCCCCCTCCATTCCGAGATAGATTATCGCACATCCCTTTATACGCACGATTATATTAATATTCTTGAAGGCTTATTCCTCACCCTACCCAAACATTCTCTCATAGCATGCTAGAATCCGGCATATAAGATGGGAGCGGGTTTTTTCATACCAGCGTAGCTCGATCATAGAACGAGAGGGTGAAATGAAATGGGTGTGCTTCGATTAACGATGGCACAGGCGTTGCTGAAGTTTCTTGATCAACAGTACGTAGAGCGTGACGGGAAGGAAACGAAATTTGTAAAAGGCGTCATGGGCATCTTCGGACACGGCAATGTGCTTGGGATTGGCGAGGCGTTGGAGCGGGAGCCGGGAAATTTGCAATTCATCCAAGGGAAAAATGAGCAAGGCATGACGCATGCCGCTGTCGCATATGCGAAACAGAAAAATCGACTCGAAATTTTCGCGTGTACGTCATCCATTGGACCGGGCGCCTTGAACATGGTGACAGCCGCTGCGACGGCGACGGTGAATCGAATCCCGGTCCTGCTGCTGCCAGGGGATATCTTTGCATGTCGACAACCGGATCCCGTGCTGCAGCAGATTGAGCATCCGATGGATTATACGATATCGGCGAATGATGCGTTTAAGCCTGTGAGTAAATATTGGGATCGAATCACTCGGCCGGAGCAATTGATGAGCTCGATGATGCAGGCGATGCGCGTGTTGACGGACCCTGTGGAGACAGGGGCGGTGACGATCTGCTTGCCTCAAGATGTACAGACGGAAGCCTATGATTATCCAGAGCATTTTTTCGCGAAAAGAGTCCATTCGATTGATCGGATGCCACTAAGTAAGTCGGCATGTGACAGAGCCGTTCAATTACTTGCGCGCAAAAAGACGCCATTGCTGATCGCAGGCGGCGGTGTCCACTATTCCCTTGCCTATGAGCCGGTTCTTCAATTTGCTGAGGCATTTGGCATCCCCATAGCCGAGACCCAAGCGGGTAAAAGTGCCGTACCTTGGCATCATCCGCTCTATATGGGTGGCATAGGAACGACAGGTTCGCTCTCAGCCAATCAGCTAGCGAAGGAGGCAGATGCGATCATTTGTGTCGGAACACGGTTAGGGGATTTTGCAACGGCATCGAAGTCAGCTTTCCTTCATCCAGAAGTGGAATTCATCCATATCAATATAAACAACTTCGACGCGGGGAAGATGAATGGCGTCAAACTGGTTGCCGATGCAGCAGAAGCCTTAAAGGAACTAACGGATGTACTCCTAGCGAGAGGGTATAAATCGTCTTATGATGCTGCGGAGCTTGTAGCGAAGAAGGCAGAATGGAACCAAGAAGTGGATCGACTGTATGCAGTGGAGCTAGAACAAGGCTTGTCGCAGACGTGCGTCCTTGGTGAAATCAATCGGTTCATGGACGGCCATGAAGTCATTGTGGCGGCGGCAGGCAGTCTACCAGGGGATCTTCATCGGTTATGGCGCTCCGAACGTCCGAAATCCTACCATATGGAGTACGGATTCTCTTGTATGGGGTATGAAGTCGCAGGTGCATTTGGGGTCAAATTAGCCGAGCCGGATCATGAAGTGTATGCACTTATCGGGGACGGCAGTTATTTGATGCTTCATTCCGAGCTGGTTACGAGCCTGCAGGAGGGTGTGAAAGTGAATGTTATTTTGCTAGACAATCATGGGTTCCAATGTATTCACAATTTACAGAAGGATCACGGCAGCGATGGGTTCGGCAATGAATTCAGATATCGCAGTCGGGAAATGGGCGGTCTGACAGGGGACTATATTGCGATAGATTACGCAGCGCATGCGAGAAGTATGGGCGCAACAGCTTACACCGTGACGAGCATTGAGCAATTAAGAGATGCGCTTCATCAAGCGAAGCAAGAGAAAAGTTCAACGCTAATCGCTGTACAGGTGCTGCCGGGGACAAATTCAGGTGGTTATGAATCGTGGTGGAGAGTGGATGTACCGGAAGTCTCGACGAGCGATCAGGTCCAGCGTGCCTACCAGCGGATGCATGAGAAGACGAATCGGGCGTTAAACATCTAAGGAGAGGAGCGAATGCAATGTCGAATCTACTTATACGAGGCAAGCAGCCGGACGCAGCGGGGAACACCCTGACAATAACACCACAATCTGCGGGTTGGCAGTATGTCGGATTTCAAGTCTATAAGCTGCGACCCGGCCAATGCTTAAGTCAAGAAACAGGAGCGAACGAGATCTGTGTTGTGGTGCTGAGCGGAATTGCCAATGTATCCACGCAGCATGAGCGTTACAACCAGATTGGCCGCCGCATGAGCGTGTTCGAGCAGACACCGCCTTTTTCCGTATACGTGCCTGCACGAGACGAAATTCAGGTTGAAGCAATGACGGAACTCGAAATCGCCATATGTGAAGCACCTGCTGAAGGTCGATTGGAAGCGCGATTGATTACGCCGGAGCAGGTAGGCGTTGAACAACGAGGGTATGGCGCGATGGAGCGAACGATCCACAACATCCTACCGGAACGTGAAGAAGCCGAGCGGCTGCTCGTCGTCGAAGTGTTCACGCCAGCCGGGCACTGGTCCAGCTATCCACCGCATAAGCATGATCAGGATGATCTGCCGCACGAATCGCTGCTGGAGGAGACGTACTTTTACAAAATTGCGCCTGTAGAAGGGTTTGCCATGCAGCGCGTATACACCGACGACTTGTCGCTTGATGAGACGATCGTCGTTCACGACGGCGATGCGGTCATGGTCCCGCGCGGATATCATCCCGTCTCAGCGCCGCCGGGATATGGTGTCTATTACTTGAACGTAATGGCTGGACCGATGCGCACATGGAAGTTCCATAATGATCCGAATCATGAATGGTTATTGAGACCGGGGAAGGAGGCGTCTATGCATGAGTTTAATCCCGTTTCAGAATAACCGACCACTCGATTTGATCGGGTTAGGAAGATTGTGTATCGACTTGAATGCGAACGAAATTCATCGCCCGTTAGAGGAGACCGTCACGTTCACGAAATATGTGGGCGGCTCACCAGCCAACATCACGATTGCGATGTCACGTCTCGGAATGAACACTGGATTTATCGGCAAAGTCGCGAGTGATGCGCATGGGCGCTTTATTGTCCACTATTTGCAGAAGACGAATATCAATACGGACGGCATTTGTGTGGATCAGACGGGCAGCGTGTCAGGTCTTGCTTTTACGGAGATCAAATCGCCTACAGATTGCAGCATTCTGATGTATCGTGACAATGTGGCCGACCTGAAGCTGACGCCATCCGAAGTGAGTGAAGACTATATTCGCCAAGCAAAAGCCTTACTAATCTCGGGTACCGCCCTTGCACAGAGCCCTTCCCGCGAAGCCGTGTTCAAAGCGCTCACGCTGGCGAACAAACATCAAGTCGCTATCATCTTCGATATCGATTATCGCCCATATACGTGGACATCCAAGGAGGAGACGGGGATCTACTGCAGGCTTGTCGCAGAGAAATCGGATGTTATTATCGGCGGCAGAGAAGAATTTGACTTGATCGAAGCGTTGGATGGCCCGCTGCGTCATGACGACGAGGCGACAGCGCGCCAGTGGTTCCATCATCGCGCTCATGTGGTGGTCGTTAAGTGCGGTGGGGAAGGCTCGGTCGCTTTTACCGCACAAGGGGAACGCTCCGAAGGTCATGTATTCCCTGCCCAGGTGGTCAAGACGTTCGGAGCCGGGGATTCCTTTGCAGGTGCCTTTATCTATGGGATGATGCAGGGATGGAGCTTGAGTCGATGTCAGCAATTCGGCAGCGCTGCCGCCTCGATTGTGGTGTCGAGCCATAGCTGCTCGGACGCAATGCCTACGGTAGAACAGATTCAAGCACGAATCGATCGCTATATTCAGCAAGGGTTGTAGGACAGCCCGTTGCCAAGGAGGTCAGACGCATGCATCATTCTCATTTCTGGGTTGCAGCGCACACGGGTTCGGGCAATGCCCCGGACAACACGATGGACTCATTCCTCGAAGGAGTAAACAGCGGTGCCGATATGGTCGAGATCGATGTCCGATCGACAAGAGATGGCGTTGCAATCCTGCTTCATGATGATTCACCGCTGCTCCAGCTGTATACTCACAAGCAGCTGAACACCCGGGAAATGCGCACCCAGCTCGATCCCCTCTATGCACACCATGACATTGTGCGTCTTGATACAATTTTACAGATTGCGATGAAGCACCAAATGAAGTTAAATCTGGATATGAAAGACCACTGTAGCATTGAACCCGCGTTGGCCGCGATTCAGATGACGCAAGCCGCAGAATGTGTCTATTTCACGGGATGCACAGAGGGACTTTTGGGTCTTCAGGCAGGACTTCGGGTGATGATGAATACGCCTGATGCATTGACGGACCAAGATGAGGGGGACTACGAGGCATTTGCTGATGCAATCTGTGCGCAGGCACGAAAGGAAGGATACGTCGGACTCAATATGGATTACCGGACCTGCCGTCAGGAGATTGTGGATCGTGCCCACGCGAGCGGTTTGGTGGTATGGGTGTATACCGTGAACGAACCGGCATGGATGGCGAAGTGTATATCGATGGACGTGGATGCGATCACAACGAGAAATGTAAGCATGCTGCTCCAGCTAAAATGAAGGCGCTTTAAAAATTTTTCGAAAAATATGGTATCGATACCATACCGATTGAATATGGCTTAATAAGCAGGTTGTTTTACCCGCAATGGAATTTATTGTTATCTTCACAAAGAATTAAGCCGTACATGACGTTGCGTTAACACTTCATCGATATAATGATCATCAAACCGCAATGGAAGGGAGATGAGCCATACACTTAAGATTGGACAAATTGTATAGAACCCACTAACTCATGAGAAGGTGATTGATCATCCATGACAACACATGTGAACCGAGCGGTGAACACTTCGAAGAGATCCAAACACTGGAGAAATATTTTACTGCATAAATACTTATACCTCATGTTACTGCCTTGCCTCGTCTTTTTTATTATCTTTTCCTACATTCCTATGACTGGCATTATTCTGGCTTTTAAAGAGTTCAAGTTCAACCAAGGGATTCTTGGGAGCCCCTGGGCAGGCTTCAAATATTTTGAACGATTCTTTAATGATTACCAGAGCAGCATGCTCATTAAGAACACACTGATTATCTCGTGTATGAAGCTGTTCATCGGCTTACCGTTCCCCATCATTCTCGCGCTGATGTTCAACGAAGTGAAAAATCGCTACTTCCGCAATATCGCCCAGAGCATCTCTTATCTGCCTCATTTCTTATCCTGGGTCGTCGTGGTTGGATTGACCCAACGTCTTCTTGCACCCGATAACGGCTTACTGAATCAGATCGTCGGCTTCTTCGGTGGAGATAGCAGCGTCTTCTACATGATGGAATCGAGTTATTTCTACCAAATCATGTTCGGGAGCCATATCTGGAAATCGATCGGCTGGGACTCCATCATCTATCTGGCAGCGATTGCAGGTGTGAATCAGGATATGTACGAAGCGGCGAGGATGGATGGAGCCAGCAGGACCCGAGAAATTTGGCACATTACACTTCCTTCGATCCAACCAACCATTCTCATTCTGTTTATTCTATCACTCGGAAGTATCTTATCTGCAGGGTTCGATCAGCTGTATCTCCTGCGAACACCAGGGAACATGCAATTAGCCGAGATTCTCGATACGTACGTCATTCGGGTGGGACTTCAAGGCGGTCAATATGGGTATGCGACAGCCGTCGGT
This sequence comes from Paenibacillus sp. EB106-05-06-XG162, assembly GCF_058791655.1. NCBI lineage: Bacteria > Bacillati > Bacillota > Bacilli > Caryophanales > Paenibacillaceae > Paenibacillus > Paenibacillus sp. EB106-05-06-XG162. The sequence goes on along the minus strand of NZ_JBYTDT010000003.1, from coordinate 135,101 downwards.
CTCATGCAAGGGGTGATTGGATTAATACTCGTCGTTGCAGCAAATCGGATTTCTAAGAAGGTATCAGACACTTCATTATGGTAGCGATTCCAGAGGAATGAATAAACCAATGAAAAGAGGGATGATGAAATGCTTAGAAACAACATGTGGTTTCGACTACTTACGATTCCGCTCATTTTGACGATGCTCCTCGCAGGCTGCGCCGGGAATGATAGCGGTACGGACAACAAGGGTGCACAGCCTCAAGACAACACGGCGAATCAAGGGACGGACAAAGGATCGGCGGACAGCGGCAAACCTGCAACATGGATCGCGGATCGGAAAGTGAAAGGGCTTGTTTTCATGGGGACGGATGATTACACCGGGGATATGAACGCGGAGATCAAAGCAAAATTAAAGGAACTAACAGGAATCGACTTGGAAGTTGAAATTATGGTCGCAGATCATTCCATCGACGGGCTCATCGCAGGGCTGGCATCGAACGATTTGCCGGACTTCATCACCTTTTATCTGAATAACAGTGGTCGACCGGAGATGCCAGTTCTTTTGAAAGCCGCAAGGGAAGAAATGTTCACGGATCTTGCGCCGCTGATGAAGGATACGAAGGTGTACAGCAAATATTTGGAGGATGGCTACTTGCCGCTCGATACGAAATTTGGCGTCATGTTCCGCCCAGAATTCAATGGTTCTACTTACTTCATCCACATGAACGTGGCACGCCAAGGCGGCTATGCGACGTGGAAAGCTGCTGGTGGCCCTTACATTCGCAAAGATATCGCCGATGCACTGAAAGTCGATCCTCGCACGATCAATACCACGGAAAAGCTGTATGAGCTTGCGAAGAAAATCAAAGCAGGCAGCTTCAAAGATAATAACGGAAAAGATGTCGTACCGATCGGACCTAGTTACTGGGGTGGTCAAGAGATCGGCGTCCTCTTCAATGATCTGGAATGGGGCAGTGACGATCAGCGGATTAAGAAGGACTCGTCCGGCAACATTTTGCATGAAAGTCAGACAGAATATGCATTGAAAAAAGTAGAGTACATTCAAAAGCTGCTTAAAGAAAAGCTCATCCATCCAGAATTCTTCACCATGGACGAAAGCCGCGCGACAGAGGGCGCACTGAACGGCACATGGGGCATCATCGGAAATGCGCACAACTATCAAGAATTCAACCGCGATATGCATTACTTGCCGCTAGGCCCCATTGATTATGTGGATCGTCCTTATCAGATGCAAGTGGATTTCAAATCGGGTTCTTCCGGGTGGGCCATCCCAGCGACAACGAAGAACCCGGAAGATATTATGAAGCTGGCAGATTTCCTGGCTAGTCGTGAAGGCAAGCTGCTGTGGCAGTATGGATTGGAAGGCAGAGACTATACGCTGGATGCGAAGGGCAACCCACTCGCGAAGAAGGAAGTCATTGACCTCAAAGTAAGTAATCCGGAAGAAGCCAAGAAGCTTGGGTTCGCAGGCGTAGGCAATTCCTGGGGCGCTCTGCTCGGCGGTACCGATATTGACCGGATGGCTGACTTTGGCGAGATGGAGTATGGGGACGCTGTCGCGCCGGAACTCAACGCGGGTGCACTCAAGATTGCGGAATACTGGGGCTGGGAAGAGAAACGCAAAAATGCCAAGATGGTGGACGGATATACGCCATTATCCTTTATTAGTGAATTTGAGCATGGAACGGAATTAAAAGCAGCACTTAAGAATTATGATGACAGCCTCATTCGGGCGTACTATGCGAAGAACACGGACGAAGCGAAGAAAATTCTCGATTCTGCCTCCAAACAACTGGAAGCGACCGGATTACAGCAATTCCTGGAACTGCTCAAGACGAAAGATGCTGATCCAAAGACGCATGTGAAGTTCTAATCCGACACGGGAAAGGGTGGGTCGGCTCGTTTCAAGCTTCGCTGAACCGGCCCTACTTGTTCACCTTTCAATCGCCAATATGAGGAGGAGACCGAGATTGAGGGAGTTCTACAAGACATCATTCGGGGAAAAAGTCTTTAAAGTCTTCATTTATCTATGTATCACGGCGCTATGTCTATCCATCATCCTTCCTTTCTTCAATATATTGGCCTTATCCTTCAATGCGGGAAAAGATGCGGAACGCGGAGGGATTTACTTCTGGCCGCGTGTATGGTCGCTTCAAAATTTCGCGGAGGTGCTGACTTCAGCCAATATGCTCTCGGCGTTCGGCATATCGCTGTTCAGGACCATTGTCGGAACGCTAGCGAGTGTATTCCTAACGGCCATGGCTGCATATACCTTGAAGAGTAAGACGATGCCGGGCGTTCGATTTTTTACGATGCTGATCTTCTTCACGATGCTGTTCAGTGGCGGCATAATTCCCTATTACATGCTGCTGAAATCCATCCATTTGACGAATACAATCTGGGTGTATGTTATTCCATCCCTCTACAGTGCGTGGAACCTAATCATTATGCGGACGTTCTTCCAGCAAATTCATGCCAGTCTCGAAGAGTCGGCACGGATCGATGGATACAATGATTTCTCGATCTTCATGCGGGTCATCATGCCGCTGAGTAAACCGGTGATCGCAGTGATTACGTTATTCAACGCCGTAGGTCATTGGAACGATTGGTTCACGGGCGCCTTCTATGTCAGATCGGGGGATCTCCGTCCGCTCTCTACTTTGCTCCAAGAGATGCTCACGCGGGCAGAAGCGATGCGAAGCAAGCTGGAGTCGGCGGCTGGGACGACGCAGTATGAGATGCTCGACAAGATGCAGGTGACAGGCGATTCGATGAAAATGGCTACGATTATTGTCGTCGTCGCACCGATTATCATCATTTATCCGTTTATCCAGAAGTATTTTGCCCAAGGCGTGATGATCGGGTCGATCAAGGAATAGAGGACTGGGTATAGGAGGAATCACATGCGCATTGACAATCCGTACGATAAGCAGGGCACATGGCTGCGGGGCAGCTTCCACAATCACACGAATAACAGCGACGGCTGGTTTTCGCTTGAGACGGTCTATACCATGTACGCGGATTATGATTTTCTAGCCATATCCGATCATGACAAGATTACGAATCTAGAGGCGAAATGCAGGATCCCTACCGTATTCGAAGCGATTGAGGTCAGCAGTAGTAAGCCACATATGTTGCTCGTCAAGCCCCCGTATTCGATCATGGAAGGGTACAGCAACGAATTTACGATTGCGAATTATCAACAGCTTGCCGATGCAACGCTCGATCATGGCGGCATTTGCGTCTTGGTGCATCCGAATCGCTATTTCTCCAACTTCTGGACGATCGAAGACATGCTGCAGATGGAGCGCTATACCGGGGTGGAGATTTATAACGGGGACGGGAATGTAGAATATGATATCGCCTTCGACAAATGGGATGCGCTGCTCTCGGCTGGGCGCAAAGTATGGGGCTTCGGAAATGATGACTCCCATGTCTACGGGCAGGAGAAGCAGGCTTGGAACATGGTGCTCGCCGCCTATCATTCGCAGGAAGCGATTTTGGATGCGATTCGCGGGGGGAGCTTCTACGTGTCGACGGGGTACGGTTTTGACGCGATTCGCTGCGAGGGTTCGAAAATAACCATCGATCTGAGATCGAATGCGCTGCTGGATAAGATGTACAAATACGTCACCTTGTTCGGGAAGGACGGCAGGGTGCTGCATGAAGCGACAGGTCGGGTAAAGCAAGTCTCGTACGAATGCCAAGGGGATGAAGGGTATGTGCGCGTGAGCGCCTATATTGAGGGAGGTTATGCGGCGTTTTCACAGCCCTTGTTTATTATGAAGGATTAGGATGAGGTCGAAATGAATGTGAAAATCAAAGACGTAGCCATTCGAGCAGGGGTCTCGACCACGACGGTCTCCAGGGTATTGAACGGAGAGAAGTATGTGAAGGAAGAATTGAAGAAGCGGGTAAATGACGCGATTGAAGAGCTGGGGTATGCGCCGAGCCATATTGCCCGAAGCCTTGTGCGCAACAAGACGGATCTCATTGGCGTGATCGTGCCTGATCTCACCTCAAGCTTCTATGCGACGATTCTCAGTTCCATCGAACAGACGGCGACCTCGAACAGCTACAATCTGCTCGTGTGCAACATTAACGAGGATATCGATAAGGAATTGAAGTATTTGAACATTTTCAAGGAAATGCGGGTCGAAGGCATCATTATCATGCATGAGAAAATCAACGAAGAGATTCGTGGATTCATTAATAGCTTGCAGATTCCGGTCATCTTCTCGAGCGTCAAACCGATGGATCAATCGTTCATCTCGGTGATCGTCGATGATTATACGGCTGCGTATGATGCGACGCGGTATTTAATCGAGTTAGGTCATGAACGGATTGGCTTCATCGGGGGCGATATGCGGGATATTACGTCGGGACAGAATCGATATGTCGGTTACTGCAATGCTCTTCGGGATCTTGGGCTCAAGATCATTCACGAACGGATTCGATTCGGGGATTACAAAGTGAAAAGCGGATACGAACGGATGGGGGAGCTGCTGCGATACGAGCAATGGCCAACGGCTGTATTCGCTGTGAGTGATGATATGGCGATCGGCGCGGTCAATTGCATTATTGATCACGGCATGCGCGTTCCCGAAGATATCTCGGTCATGGGCTTCGACGGAAGTCAAATGACAGAGCTGGTTCGGCCAAGAATTACATCGATGGAACAACCGATTCATCACATGGGGGTCGTTACCGTTGAGACGTTACTCCGGCTTATTCGAGGCGAGATTGAACAGGATGAGGACATCATACTAGGCCACCGATTGGAAGTTCGAGACAGCTGTAGACAGCGCTCGATGTAAGGGAGTGTTTCGGCAGGAAGATACAGGGAGAGGGAGAAATGTTGAAGACATTTGATGCCTTGGTCATTGGTGACGCGAACGTTGATTTGGTAATTGTCGGCTGCAACACGTTACCGCTTCCCGGACAAGAAATATTCGTTCAGGACATGTCTCTGCATGTCGGAGGAGGGGCAGCATTATTCAGTCTAACCCTTGCCAAGCTGGGCAAGACGGTGGCTTTCAAAGGGATCGTCGGCCAAGATTACTATGGTCAGTATGTTCTGGATCAATTCCGTCTCGCTGGTATCGATACCAGCTATACGAAGCGAAGCGAGCAGAATTCGACGGGCATTTCGATTGCGATTAATCCGGAGCGGGATCGCTCCTTTATATCATACGCGGGCACGAATGCGGAGCTGCAAGTCGATCACGTTGCAGATCTGGAACCGATTCCAGCCCGACATGTTCATCTTACGGGGTACAGAGGGAGCAGCAATCATGAAGCTTTTATGCGGATTGTTCGCCAATTGAGGGCCTCTGGCATCACGGTGTCACTTGATGTTGGTTGGGATGATACCGGGGAGTGGTATCCGGGTGTCTTTGAACTGATGGATGGGATTGATGTGTTCTTCATGAACGAGACGGAGGCTCTGCATTATACGGGTTGTGCAGCTATTGAAGAGAGTATTGGGCAATTGAAGGAGCAGCAGAAAAATGTAGTTGTGAAAAGGGGCCCGCAAGGAGCAACGGCCATCATCGGAGGTAAAGTGTCGCATTGCGCAGGCTATGTGGTTGAAGTCGTGGATACGACGGGTGCGGGGGATGCTTTTAACGCGGGCTTTATGTACGGCTACCTATCTGGCATGTCGGTAGGGGAATGCCTCGTATACGGTAATGCTTGCGGTGCGCTATCGGTTCAGAATTATGGCGGCAGCACGGGTGCGGTCGATCTTACAGCGTTGATGCAGTTCATTGAATCGCATCGTATTGACGAGGAGAGTGCGAAATGAAGGGGATCATCGGGTGTTCAGAGGATGCGCAAGTGATCATTGTTCCGATTTGTAAGGAGGATGTCGTGCGTGGCGGCATGATGGTAGGGGGTGAACCGGTCGAGCTGGAGCTGCGTCCATCGGCGGGCGATAAAGAAGCCCTTACTTGGGTGTGCAGTCCGTCGGACCGTCCGGGAATGCTGTTCATTGGACTTGGTGAACGGACGCGTGTGGACGTAGAGTGTGTGCGGCATGCTGCGGGTTATGCAGGAAGAGCGGTCATGCGCGACAAGCTGGAGCAGGTTCAAGTGTCCTTTGGCTCGTTGGCGCAATGTTCGTTGTCAGCAGCTGAAGCGGCGGGGGCATGGATGGAAGGATGGTCGCTCGGATCGTATGCATTTGATCAATACAAATCAGCGGCGGCGGAGCGAGTTGTTCCGATGGTGTACTTGGATGTGGAGTCATCGGAGGCAGTGGAGGAGCGGATCCGGGTCGCGAATCGTCGTGCAGAAGGAACGATGCTTGCTCGAGATCTAGCGAATGAACCGCCGAATGCGCTTCGTCCGGAGACGCTCGCACGCAGGGTTCTGAAGCATTTTGAAGATACGTCGGTTAAGGTTGAGGTGCTGCCCGTGAGCAGCTTGGAGCTGCAAGGGATGGCAGGGCTGTTAGCGGTCGGGCGTGGGAGCGTGCATCCACCCGTATTGATCAAGATGTCGTATGTTACGGATCCTTCCCAACCGTTAATTGCGCTCGTAGGCAAGGGCATCACGTTCGATACGGGCGGGATTTCGCTGAAGAGGGACTACAATATTAGCGATATGCGGATGGATATGGCCGGCGGGGCGTCCGTGATTGGGGCAATGGAGATCTTGTCGCGAAGTGGAGCTGCGCTCAATGTCGTTGCGCTGGTCCCAGCAGCAGAGAATATGCCAGGCGGGAATGCGTTATTGCCTGGTGAAATTCTAACGTATACCAACGGACTTACGGTACAGATTGGCAATACGGATGCGGAAGGCCGTCTCGTCCTTGCGGATGCGCTATTGTATGCCCATCGCCTTGGCGCGGCTGAAGTCGCGGATATCGCGACGTTAACGTATTCCTGCACCGGAGCGCTTGGCTCCAAATACGCAGGCGTCTGGGGTGAACAGGCCTTGGTCGATACGATGCAAGATGTCGCTGCGCTAGTAGGTGAGAAGGTGTGGCAGCTCCCGCTAGCTGCTGAATATGACAGTTATTTGGATAGCGATTGCGCAGACATGTGCAATGTGAGCAGCGTAGGTGAAGCGGGGGCGATTACCGCGGCGTTGTTCCTGCGGCGATTCGTCCACCCGTCGATGAAATGGGTGCATCTCGATATGGCTGGGCTGAAGGAGATATCGGCAGCCAAAGGATATCTTGTGCAGGGAGCGACAGGGTTTGGTACGCGCCTGCTCGCCGAGTGGGTACTGCATCGTGCGGCTCAGCATGAAGGGAAGGAGGGGTTGTGAATGAAGACGATTGCGATTGAAGGGGTGAGAAATGGTTGTCCCATTACGTATAACGTATCCCAGTTGATCATGGGCTCGGGAAATTTCTTGCGACGGGATGATATGGAGCATATCGATCGGATGTTCGATACGTTCCTTCAGGTTGGCGGCAATCTGATTGACACGGCGCATCAGTATGGTCGATGCGAACGGAAGATCGGCGCGTGGTTGGATACGTCGGGCAGACGCAGTGAACTCATGATTCTCACCAAAGGGGCGCATCATGACGATGGTGAACCGGGACCGCGCGTGAATCCGCGAGCGATTACAAAGGATTTGCTAGAAAGCTTGGAACGATTGAGAACCGACCATGTGGAGCTCTATGCCCTGCATCGCGATGAGCCGACGGTTGAAGTCGGTCCTATTATCGAAGTGCTGAATGAACATATCGCGTGCGGGCGCATTCATGCCATAGGCGCATCGAATTGGACGCATAAACGGATCCAAGCAGCAAATGACTATGCAGAGTCCCACGGGTTAATCGGATTTACGTTCAATAGTCCGAATCTTAGCCTAGCCAAGTGCAGGGTGCCTCGGTGGGAAGGCAGCGTTTCAGCGGAGCGCGAGATGTGTGCGTGGCATGAAGGCAATGGGATGCCGCTTTTATCCTGGTCCTCGCAGGCTGGCGGGTTCTTCACGGGTCGATTCACACCGGATCGGCGGGATGATGCTGAGATGGTTAACGTGTACTATACGCCGGACAATTGGGAACGGTATGCAAGGGCGGAACGGCTTGCGCAGGAGAAAGGAGTAAGTCGAATGCAGATCGCATTATCTTATGTGCTCCATCAATCATTTCCGACTGCAGCGCTCGTGGGGATGGAGACGGTTGAGGAAGTGTTATCTTCGGTAGATGGACTCGCGATCGAGATAACCGAGCAGGAGGTTCGGTGGCTGGATTTGCTTGAAGGAGGTGAAGGGCATGCGGAATAAGTTTGCCGCTCAATTATATACTTTGCGGGAAGCATGCAAGGAGGATTTCTATGGGACACTGCGTACGCTGCGGCAGATGGGGTGGTGCGCGGTACAAATCGACGGACTACACGGATACCCAGCAGAGGAGATCGCTGCGGTTCTGCAAGAAACGGGTCTTTCCGTAGCAGGTATGCATGTGAGCTTAGCCCGGATGAATCATGAGCTGGATGCGGTGATACGCGAAGCGGAATGGTTCGGTACGCCGTATATTTATTGTAATTCAGTACCTGGTGAATTGCAGGATGAGGAAGGGTATCGTCAATTGAAGCGAGAGCTGCTGAACATTGAGGGAAAGGTTCGCGGGAAGGGACTCTACATCGGTCATCACAATCATGATTTTGAATTCCATACGGTTGTTGATGGGAAGGTAGCGTTGGATTACGTGCTCGAACCGGAAGAAACAGGGACTTTGATCCCCGAATTTGACACCTACTGGATTAAGAAAGCGGGGCGCGATCCTCTCGCATACATTTCAACGTATGCAGGTCGGAAGCTGCCGATTTTGCATTTCAAAGATATGACGAAGGATGATCAGCAGTATTTCGCGGAAATTGGAGCGGGATGTATCGATTTTGAGCCGATTCTAGCGTGGGGTGAAGCGAATGGTGTCGAATATTACGCGATTGAGCAGGATTATTGCCCGGGCAATCCTTTCGACAGCTTGGCCCAGTCATTATCGTATTTGATGCAGCTTACGAGTACGAAATAGATAGAAGGATGCATAGAGATGAGAATAGCAACGCCACTCATGAGTATGTCATGAGGGGCGCCATTTAGGTGCGTTGCAGGAGAAGTTACATTTTCCCGATTATCATCGATAGAATTCCTGCTGCAATGAGTGGTCCAACCGGAACGCCGCCGAAGATTGCTACGCCAAGTACGGTGCCGATTAGGAGGCCTGCGACGAGCGTGGGCTGATTACCCATCAACGTGACGCCGCGTCCGCCGAGATAGGAGACGAGGACACCGATCACGATGGCGAGGATCGATTTCCAGTTCAAGAAGGAATGAAGCATCGTATCAAGGCTTATTTTGCCGCTCGCAATGGGGGCCATCACGCCAATCGTTAAAATGATGATTCCGATTGTAAGTCCGTATTTCTCGATCCAAGGGAAGACCTGATCCATATGCGTCACACGCAATAGCAGCAGAACAACCATCGCGATGGTGACGGTGGAGTTGCCGCTGAACAGACCGAGTGCCGCGAATAGCAATAGGATCAGGGAGGGGGTGTCGATGTTGGTCATTAGATGAATTCCTCTTTCTTGGTGCTAATAATTCAACGTGTTGAACTGAATGTGTTTTCCCTACCACGATAGCATATTCGCCTGTTAAATCAAAATGAACACCGTCATATGCCGTTATTTCCGTGTATTCAACTCACGATATTCGCTCGGACTTAAGCCCGTGCGCGTCTTGAAGGTGCGATGGAAATACGTATAGCTCTGGAACCCGCACAGCTCGGCGATTTGCTCCAACGTCATTTTGCTATATTCAATTCGTTCACGAGCTGTAGAGATCCGGACCTCAATCGCGTAATCCATAATCGTCTGGCCGAATACCTCTTTGAACAGATGGCCAGCGCGAGATACACTGAGCTTCGCATGGTCTGCGACGTCCTGCAAAGTGATCGATTCAGCGGCATGCTGCTCAATATAATCTTTCATATGATTACAGATCGGTACATATTTGGACTTCGCGCTGGAACGGTTGGATTCTTCCAATAGACGGTCGAGCATCAGGAAGAAGGACCTGGTGAGATACTGGACGATCTCCTCCATGGAATCATGGAAACGCCGTTTCTCTTGAATCATCTGGCGCCACAACGTAATAAGCCGTTCGTCCAGCCGAATTCGCGTCTTCGGACTGCGTTCGCGCGAGTTCCACCATTCTTCCACATAGCTGCCTCTGACCATGAGGAAGTAGTCCATACTATTAATTTTTGGTAGAATCTGATTCGAGACAGGATGCTGAAATCCTATCTTGAGTTCATAGATATCGCCTTCTTTGTAGAGCAGCAGGTCGCCGGGTTCCACCGATTCGAAATGATCGTTCATCCATACATGGGCAGATCCCTCGGTCTGAAGACGAATGAGGTAGTATGGCAGACGGCTGCGTTCCCGATTATCGTAAGGTCTATAATGTTTGGCATAGTCCACGAGCAGCACTTCCAAATTGTTCGAAGAGGTTTGAGAAACACTCATTTTTCATCATCCTTTATGATCAAGTGTAGCAAAATAGTTCAGGATTAGGTCATATCATTCATTCCCATTATATCGATAATTTGTCTAGAATAGAAGCGTAGGAAAACCTTTTCATAGGAGTTGGATTGCAATGATGAAGATTGGGCTACAGTTATATACGTTACGTGAGGAGACAAGTCGTGATTTTGTAGGAACTTTGCGTAAAGTTGCAGAAATTGGCTATGAAGGTGTCGAATTTGCTGGTTATGGTGGTATGGATGCGGAAGAACTAAAAGCATTACTTGAAGAATTAAATTTGGTATCGATCGGTGCTCATGTGGGCTTGGATCGCCTTCGCAATCATTTAGATGAAGAGATCGCTTTCCATAAAATACTCGGAAGTGAATATATCGCTTGTCCGTACTTGTCTGCGGAAGAACGTGGTTCGCTAAGTTCTTTAATGGAGATTACGAAGCTATTTAAAGATGCAACCCGCAAATGCGCGGAGCATGGCCTTCAATTCGGCTATCATAATCATGATTTCGAATTTACGGAGCAAATCGGCAACAAGACCTTGTTCGACTCGATCTTCGAATTGACCGCTCCAGCGCCGATGTTCGTTGAGCTTGACGCTTGTTGGGTTCATCATGCAGGGTTCGATCCATCCGAATATATGATGAAATATGCCGGTCATGTGCCGCTAGTTCATTTGAAGGATTTGGTGACGAATGAGGATGGTTCTGCGAAGACGGTTATTCTCGGTACCGGTGAGATGGAGCTGGATGAAGTGATTGCGACAGCGAAATTGACGGGAGCAGAATGGTTAATCGTAGAGCAGGATATGTGTCAGATTGATCCGATTGAGAGTGTTACACAGAGTATGCAATGGGCGCGTACGCATCGCAAATAAGGTTGTAATTTCTTTTAGATAAAACTATTAAACTATTGGAGGCGTTCTAACATGTCAAAAATCTATCGTATTGCAATTATCGGCTGTGGTGGTATCGCGAACGGCAAACATATGCCAAGTCTTAAGAAATTGAAAAATATCGAGATGGTCGCTTTCTGCGATATTATTCCTGAGCGTGCAGAGAAAGCAGCAGAAGAATATGGTGCTGAAGGTGCAAAAGTATACACAGATTACACTGAAGTATTCGCAGACAAGACAATTGATATCGTACACGTATGTACGCCGAACGATTCACATGCTGAGATTGCAATTGCTGCGATGGAAGCGGACAAACATGTTATGTGTGAGAAGCCAATGGCGAAGACAGCAGCAGATGCGCGTCGTATGGTAGAAGTTGCGAAGTCGACTGGCAAGAAGCTTACCGTTGGATACAACAACCGTTTCCGTACAGACAGCCGTTATTTGAAAGAAGTATGTGATGCAGGCGATTTGGGTGAAATTTACTTTGCGAAGGCTCATGCGATTCGTCGTCGTGCTGTACCTACGTGGGGCGTGTTCTTGGACGAAGAGAAACAAGGCGGCGGACCACTTATCGATATCGGTACACACGCGCTTGACTTAACCTTGTGGATGATGAATAACTACAAGCCAAAAGCGGTTCTAGGAACGGCATTCCATAAGCTTTCGAGCCGTAAAAATGCTGCAAATGCATGGGGATCATGGGATCCAGAGAAATTCACCGTAGAAGATTCCGCATTCGGGATGATTACGATGGAGAACGGTGCAACGATCATGCTCGAATCCAGCTGGGCGCTTAACGTGGTGAAATCCGGTGAAGCAATCTGTACGCTTTGCGGAACAGAAGGCGGCGCAGATATGTGGGATGGTCTTGTAATCAATGGTGAGAAGCACAGCAAATTGTACGATCAGAAGATCCAACTTGGCGCAAGTGGCGTAGCTTTCTATGATGGCGCTTCGGAAGATGCTCCAGATGTAGAAATGCGTCTATGGATCGAAGCAATTGAGCAGGATAAAGATCCTGTCGTAACAGCTGAGCAAGCATGCGTTGTTTCTGAAATTCTTGAAGCGATCTACGAATCTTCCAAAACAGGCAAAGCTGTCTACTTCAACAACTAATCAGCAAAGGAGCGTTCAAAGATGAAATTAGGCGTATTCGCTGTATTATTTGGTCAAAAGCCGCTTGAAGAAGCGCTCGATTATATTCAAGGCAAAGGGCTGCAAGCTGTCGAAATCGGTACAGGAGGCTATCCGGGGAACAGTCACTGCAAACCGGAAGAGCTGCTAGCTGACGCGGGCAAATTAAAAGCGTTCAAGCAAGCTTTCGATTCCCGTGGATTAACGATCAGCGCGCTGAGCTGTCACGGCAATGCGCTGCATCCGCAGAAGGATATCGCGAAGCCGTTCCATGATGATTTCATGCGTACGATCGAGCTTGCGGAGCGTCTTGAAGTACCTGTTGTTAACGGATTCTCAGGCTGCCCAGGCGACCATGAGGGTGCGAAATACCCGAATTGGCCGGTTGCACCTTGGCCGGGCGACTATCAAGAAATTCTCGACTGGCAATGGTCGAACAAAGTGATCCCTTACTGGACGGAGACGGGGAAATACGCTTCGGATCGTGGAGTCAAAATCGCATTAGAATTGCACGGCGGTTTCTCTGTGCATACGCCAGCGAACTTGCTTCGTCTGCGTGAAGCGGTTGGGGAAGTGATCGGCGCGAATCTCGATCCGAGCCATATGTGGTGGCAAGGTATTGATCCGGTACAAGCGATCCATATCCTTGGTCGTGAGAATGCGATCCATCACTTCCATGCGAAGGACACATCGATTGATCCGATCAATGTGAACAAACATGGTGTGACGGATATGCAATCCTATGCCTTGATGCTCGATCGTGCATGGCAATTCCGTACGGTTGGTTATGGTCATGACATGAAGGTGTGGGCGGACATCATGAGTGCGCTTCGTCTGGTCGGCTATGATTATGTCGTAAGTATTGAGCATGAAGATGGCTTGATGTCGGTAGATGAAGGCTTCACAAAAGCTGTAGAGAACTTGAATCAAGTCTTGATTAGAGAACCGCTTGGCGATATGTGGTGGGTATAATCCCTGTCGTAAAGGGTGATAAATGAAAATCCCCGTTCTTCCAGTCTGTTGGGACTGTGAAGAACGGGGATTTTTGATGTCTAGTTGGATCGGGTGGAAAGCGTGATGCTACCCTCCGATGATCGTTAATTCTTTTGGATACGTGGTTAAAATTTCAATGCCGTCTGCGGTCACGACGACGTCATCTTCAATACGCACGCCGCCTCGGTTTGGCAAGTAAATGCCTGGCTCAATCGTAAATACGACGCCTTCTTGCAGCAGATCCTCATTGTTCGCATGAACGCCTGGATATTCATGTACATCTATGCCAAGACCGTGACCTAGGCGATGCATGAAATATTGTCCATAGCCTTGATCTTCAATCACTTGACGCGCTGCACGGTCAATAGAGGCGTAGGTGACGCCGGGACGGACGGCTGCGATGGCTGCCAGATTCGCTTGAAGCGTCGTGTTGTAGATTTCTTTGAGCTGATCATCAATCTCGCCTACAGCGAACGTCCGTGTGATGTCCGAAGCGTAACCATTCGCATAGACGCCAAGGTCGAAAAGCAGCAGCTCATTCGCTTGCACTTTCCGTGTGCCTGGATTCCCATGCGGCAATGCGGATTTCTCTCCAGCGAGCACTAATGTATCGAAGGAAGGCCCGTCAGCGCCCAGCTTCTTCATCTGGTATTCGAGCTCAGCGACGAGTTCTATCTCGGTTACGCCGACCTTCACTTGGCTTACGACGGTATGTAATGCTGCCTCAACCAGCCGCACGGCTTCCTTCATGCGCGCGATCTCGTCTGCGGATTTACGCATGCGCATGCTGCGCAGCTGATCTCCTGCGTCGATATACGCGTTCGCTTGCACGACGGCGCTTAATGCTTCGAAACGAACGACGGACAGGTGCTCTTTCTCAATCCCGAGCGTGTGGATCGAAGCTGGCAGGTGCTGTTTTAAGATGGCATATGGATTATCCGTATCTGTGTGTGTCGCAATTCGCTTCACCGAAGATTCCTGCGAAGCTGCTCCTGCATCGAGTGCGGGAACGATCAGCACTGGCTCTTGCTCTGTAGAGATGATAAGACCGAGGAAACGCTCATGCGGATTGCAGGCGAATCCAGTGAAGTAGTAAACATGCTTCGGTTCCGTAATTAATAGAGTGGACATGCCGCTTGCTTGCATAAGGGTATAGAGTTGATTGATTCGGTTCGTCATTGTGGATTTCATCCTTTCGCTAAATAGAGATTCTATATAGCGACGATACCACTTTTTAAGCGGGAATGCCAATGAGAAAGGGCTATGATGTTACGTACGATAAATATAGAAAGCGAAAAGACGTATTCACAGAATACGTCTTTTCATGTATGTATTATGCAGAAATAGAATTGGATTGCGCGAAATTACCTGTCGGACCTTTTTCCACAATACTAGATTTCTTGAGGAATAATCCTAAAATTAGTGCAACAACCATTGGAACGAACCAAATTACAACCAGCATAGCCATTCCGATTCCGGCACCGATCACTGCACCAGCTTGTTCGTATTCATTAGAAGCATCATTAACGACTTGGCCAGCGCCAGCCATACCAGCGATTCCCACTATGATCATTGTGATTGTCCAGAAGAGTGCAAAGTATTTCATAACATTCCATCCCGTGCCGCCTTCCCTCACTTGACCAGCTTTTAGATATCGTTTGGCCAAATAGAAAGGTAGGACTAATGGACCTCCAAGGAAACATCCAATACTCCAACCAATGAATTGATTGCCTCTCTTCTTTGCATCGAAAAATACCCATACTGCTATTAAAAAGTACAAAATCCAATAAAACACCATACCATCCTCCTAGTCATATTTGGTAATATTATACTGTAAATTGCGACAAAAGTCCTTAATTATTTTAGTTAAATAGTAACAATCTAAAAATAATGAAGAAAAATGTTGATTTATAACCGTAATATTTAGTTTCTCTTTTCTGCCAAATTCATAGAGTAAAATGTGGACTTCCACCATATACATAAATAGAGAGGGTATGAACAAATCTATGGAATGAGGGAAGGTGTCACGATATGAAGTTAGGTGCTAGAGTCATGATGGGGGCCATCTTGGATGTTGTGAAAGAGATGGAAGCTACGCAGGTAGAGGCGATTCAAGAAGCTTCGAAGCTATTGGCTGCGTGCTTGCAGCGAGGCGGCATCATTCATGTGTTCGGGGCAGGGCATTCGCGAGCCTTTGGCATGGAGATGTGCGGTAGAGCAGGTGGGCTTGTTCCGATGAAGCTTGTCGCGCTTGAAGACATTGCGATTGCAGAAGGCACGGCTGGAATTAATCTGACAGAGCTCGAACGTTCACCGGAGACGGCGCATCGATTGATGGACATTCACCAGGTGCAGAATGAAGATGCCTTTATTATTGTATCGAATTCGGGTCGGAATGGATCTGCCGTAGAGTTGGCAACAATCTGCCGGGATCGGGGACTTCCAATTGTTGCGGTCACATCGCTGAAGCATTCGATGAATACGGACAGCCGGCATCCGAGCGGTAAGAAACTCTACGAACTCGCTGATATTGTGATCGATAACTGCTGCCCTTATGGGGATGTGCTGCTTGAGATTCCGAACATGGAAGAGCGAACGGGATCGGCGTCCTCGATTGTCGGTGGATTGATTGCACAGGCGATTACGAATGAGATTATTCTTCTGTCCGTTGAGCGCGGGGAATTGCCACCTGTTTATCGCAGCGCGAATCTGGATGGCGGCGACGAGCATAATCGGAATATTGTCGCGCGTTACGCGCACCGGAATATTACCTATTAATTGGCAAGGAGCTCTTCACATTCAGGGAGGCTCCTTTTCTTTTAGCGCAACCACTTATGTCCAGGGATCTTATGGTGTAAACTTGAGATAGGCTCACATCAAGCAATCCAACTTATTGAATCTAGGAGATGATCCCATGTCACATAGTAAGCCGAAGGTTACTCCATTTTTGATGTTCCAGGGACAAGCGGAAGAGGCGATCAACTTGTATACCTCGACTTTTGACCAATCCGAAATCTTAAGTATGATGCGCTATGGGCCGGGTCAACCGGGGACAGAGGGAAGCGTTATGATGGCCTCCTTCTCCTTGCATGGGCAAGTCTTTATGGCCAATGACAGCAACGTGCAGCATAACTTCACATTTACGCCATCGATATCGATGTATGTCACATGCGATACGGAAGAGGAAATTGACCGCGTATTCGCAACATTATCCGAAGGCGGCGGCGTCCTGATGCCGTTACAAGCGTATCCGTTCAGTGCGAAGTTCGCTTGGATCTCAGATCGATTCGGCGTATCCTGGCAATTGAGTCTGGTGAAGAGCTAGCATTGTTTCGGAAAAGAGGAAAACCTGTTGAATCCTTACGCGGAATCAACAGGTTTTTTGGCGTTCACCATCTAGTATAGAGGCTGTTGGGAGTCGGTCCCAGGCCATTGACACCCAGGAAACGGATTGACGGCTTGAATCTGACTGAGCGGATAATGCTTTGTAGCAAATTGCGTGTGGTAGAGATACTCCATCAAGTAGATTTCGCCATTTTGGACGCTGCACAGGACACCGCTTACGCCGGTACCGTCCATCATGGAGACACCGACGGGTTTACCGAGAAGTCCGTGCAGACTTTGTGCGGATACGGGCATTCTGTTACACCTCCAATGCGATTAGATGAGGAACATCGCGACAATGGTCGTAACGACAAGGCCGATGATAACAGGCTTTAGGTTGCGCCGGGCAAGCTCGAACGGACTGATGCCGCAGATGGCTGCTGCCGGGATTAATGCCCAAGGGATGATCGTGCCGCCGCCTACCCAGATGGCTGCGATCTGCCCGAGCGCGGTTAAGGTCGCGACGCCGCTCTGAATAGCTGTCCCGAACAGATTTGCGATGGAACCCGCGAGTGAGATACCTGAGAATCCAGATCCGTCGAGACCCGTGATCGCACCGACGGTGGTTAAGGTCGCGGCACTCACAGCGGTATTGACAGGCACGGTATGCGCGAGGGCGAGACCGAGATCATTCACAATGCCATGGGAGCCGGCAGGAAGTGTCTTGCCGAAGACTTCAATGAATGCGCTGTCACCCAAATAGAAGAAAGCAGCAATTGGGATGACGGGACCGAAGACGCGAAACCCGAATAAGAAGCCGTCGACCATATCGGTCGTCGACTGCTCTAATCCCCGGCTGCCATGCGCGAAGAGACAGATGAGCAGGAGGAGCAAGAGGGCTGTACCGCCGATGAGTGCCGTTGCATCGCCGCCCTGCAGCTTAAAGTAGATCATGGCAGCAACATCAGTGAGGAAGAAGAGTGGAACGAGAATCGAGAAGACGATCCGCATCTTGCGAGGCATGAGCGAACGGGACTCAGTCTCTGAGGGTGGAACGGCACCGTCGCTGCTGACGGATGTGGTTGTGGTGCCGCTCGTTAACCCTGTCGTGAAGGTTAATGATCCGTTCTTCATATCGCGGCGAAGGAACCAGAAGGCAGCCACTGTTGTGACGATTCCCATCACCAAAACGAGCGGTACACTTGCAGAGATCACGTCCCCGACGGGAATGCCAGCGGCGTCTGCGGTAAGCTTGGGTGCGGCTTGGATGATGTAGTCGCTCGATAAGGCGATTCCGTGGCCGAACAGATTCATCGAGACGGCAACGCCGAGTGCGGGCAATCCTGCGCGAATGGCCACCGGAAGCAGCACGGCACCGATCAATGCGACAGCGGGCGAAGGCCAGAAGAACCAGGAGATGACCATCATGACTATTCCGATCGTCCAATAGGCGAGGGTTGGGGTGCGAATGAGCTTAGTGAACGGACTCACCATCATTTCATTGATGCCGGTACGTGCGAGGACGCGGCTTAAGGCGACAATCACAGAGATGATGAGGATGGTGCCGAGTAATTCTTTTAACGCATAGATGAAGCTTGAGAAGATACCGCTGACCGATGCGGTGAGCGATCCGGTGGCGACGACGCCTAGCACGAAGATGCCTGCGATACAGAGCAGCGTCGTGTCTCTTTTGCGCACCATGAACCCGATGATGAGTACAATACAGGCAACATAAATCCAGTGCAGAGCTGATAAGTGGACATCCATGTCTACCCCTCCAGTAGAGACTTGCAGTTTGACTTGCTATACATTATGCATGGGCCTAGAATGGGTGCGCTGAGGTGCGTGTCCAGGCATAGAAAAACCTCTAACCTTCGTAAACGAAGAGTAGAGGCTTAGAACATTAACGGTTATCGATTTTCTCCGGGTACATATCATGCTGGAACAGGCGCTGTCGTGCGACCTCTTCCCAAGCCGTCCCGGGCTTACCATAGTTGCAGTAGGGATCTATGCTGATGCCGCCGCGCGGGGTGAACTTGCCCCAGACTTCGATATATTTGGGCTTCATTAGTGCAACGAGATCGTCCATGATCGTATTGACACAAGTCTCATGGAAATCGCCGTGGTTACGATAGGAGAACAGATATAATTTCAACGACTTACTCTCGACCATCAACACATCCGGCACATAGCTGATATAGATCGTAGCAAAATCCGGCTGGCCTGTCATCGGACACAAGCTCGTGAACTCCGGACAATTGAATTTGACGAAATAGTCGCGGTCTTGCTTCTTATTCTCGAAGGTTTCTAATAGCTTCGGGTCATATTCGTAGGTGTAGACGGTGTTCTGGTTCCCGAGTAAAGTTAAGCCTTCGATGGGTTGATTCGCGTTATGCTGCGTGGTCATGATGAATTCCCTCCTGTGTATAGCTGCTTCGTGCCCATGCGACAAGCGCATAGACGAGCGGTGTTAGAATGATACAGAGTACAATCTTGATCCCATATTCCGTGCCGATGATCTTCCCAATTTCTCCTGTAGGCACGCGTCCCCAAAACGCAATGAACGAGAAAATCGTCGTATCGATCAGCTGGCTGACCATCGTACTGACATTGTTCCGCAGCCAGAGATGACGGCCATGGGTTCGCTTACGCAAGCCTAGGAACATATAGATGTCTAGGTTCTGCGAAATGGCATACGCAATAACGGATGCTAGCACGATACGCGGCACGCCGAGCAGTACAGATTCAAAGGCAGCTTGCCCTTCATAGAACGCAGCGCCAGGAAATTTCACGGCAATCGTGAACAGGCAGACCATGATAACATTGGCCGCGAGCCCGAGCCAGACCATGCGCTGAGCGACGTGTTTGCCCCAGACTTCGGAGACCGTGTCAGCAATGACGTAGGTAAAGGGATAGAACAGGATGGCGACCGTCGCGGAGGTGAAGCCGAAGGTGACGATCTTGGTCGCGACGATATTTGCGATCATCACGCAGCAAATAAAGAGGCCTGACAACAACAGCAGCTTCTTCGAGCTGGGGTCGACAGGAATGAATGGGGGTAAAGCTTTTTTCTGTGGCATAATGTTGCCCTCCTAGTTTTGTTTTAACAGAGGCGGAGATTACGAACTCTGTCTATGTGATTATGGCTTGCCGGGTCGGCAGCCTGAAACATTATAGCATGGCACCTACCATCGGTCGAGCCAAAAAATTGCAATCACCCCATTGACTCAGCAAACGCAGCGGGCTTATCATGAATAATAGGTATGATTTTCCTCACAAAAGGGACAATCGCTTGCACGGCCTGGCGTCATGGCGTTAGGTATTTTATTTATCCAACATGTCTGACAACCTGACAATAAGATGATTGCATGAACTATGATGATAATGAGGTGTGAAGGATGAAGGTTTCTTTATTTATTACCTGCTTAAGTGATGCGATTTACCCGCGTGTCGGCGAGGCGATGGTGCGATTATTGGCGCGGTACGGCGTTCAAGTGGAGTTCCCGAAGGCACAGACCTGCTGCGGACAACCGGCGTTCAACAGTGGTTATTGGGAGGAAGCGCGGGAATCTGCGAGAACGTTGTTGGCGGCTTTTGAGGACAGCGATTTTGTCATCTCCCCATCGGGATCCTGCACAGGAATGATTCAGCACTACTATCCGAAACTGTTCGAGAAAGATCCAATTATGCTCGAGAAGGCGATGCAACTGCAAGAGAAGACCTATGAATTCACCCAATTCCTCGTACAGGTGCTCGGGGTGAAGGATGTCGGCGCGGAATTCCCGCATAAAGTCACGTATCATCCATCCTGTCATGGCAGCCGGTTATTAGGGATTAAAGAAGAGCCATTAACACTAATGGAGAACGTCAAAGGCATGGAATTGATACCGCTTCCATTTGCGGAGGATTGCTGTGGATTCGGTGGAACGTTTGCTGTGAAAATGTCTGAAATATCGGCCGCGATGGTGTCGGAGAAGGCGCAGCATGTGCTGGAGACGGAAGCGGAAGTACTCGTCGGCTTGGATATGGGCTGTATGATGAACATTTCGGGTAATCTGATGTACCAAGGCAAGCCGATTCGCGTGATGCATCTGGCTGAATTGTTATATGAAGGGGTGAAGCAGGCATGAGTCACGGGCAGCAGGCAGGTACGGTCAAAGAGCGATCGCATATCGCGCTGAACAATGAATTTCTGCGAAAAGCGGTGAAGTTCACGACAGAACGATTGCGCAACGGGAAGAAGAAGGCTACGGAAGAGCATGGCAACTGGGAAGAATGGCGGGAGCGGGGGCGGCAAATTCGGCTGCATACGATTGCGCATTTGGACTATTATTTGAATCAGTTTGTTGAAAATGCGAGAGCGAACGGGGTGCACGTACACTTCGCGGTGGACGGAAAAGAAGCTGTTGAGCTGTCGATGAAAATCGCGGCGTCTAAGCAAGCACGTTCCGTCGTCAAGTCGAAGTCGATGGTCTCGGAAGAATTGCATATTAATGCGGCGCTCGAAAAAATGGGAATCGAAGCTGTCGAGACGGACCTCGGCGAATATATCATTCAGCTGGCTGGTGAGACCCCGTCGCATATTATCATTCCGGCGATTCACAAAAATCGCTATCAAATCGCAGAGCTGCTCTCGAAGGAAGCGGGCGAGACGCTGCCTGCAGACACGTCGATCCTTGCGGGCTTCGTCCGCCGGAAATTGCGCGAGAAGTTCCTCGATGCCGAGATTGGCAT
Source organism: Paenibacillus sp. EB106-05-06-XG162 (assembly GCF_058791655.1). Lineage (NCBI taxonomy): Bacteria > Bacillati > Bacillota > Bacilli > Caryophanales > Paenibacillaceae > Paenibacillus > Paenibacillus sp. EB106-05-06-XG162. The sequence continues at coordinate 113,508 of NZ_JBYTDT010000003.1, read as the reverse complement.
GACCGGGTGCAACTTCGCGATTGCGGAGACGGGATCCATGGTCCTGTTCGAAAATGAAGGCAATGCGCGGATGGTCTCCACGGTGCCGAAGACGCAGATTACGCTGATGGGGATGGAACGGATTATTCCGACGTTCGCAGATCTTGAAGTGATGGCGACCTTGCTGCCAAGATCGGCCACGGGACAGAAGCTGACGGTGTACATGTCGGCAATTTCGGGACCGAAGCTGGATGCGGATGCAGACGGACCGGAAGAGATGCATATTATTATCGTGGATAATGGACGGTCGCTACAGCTTGGGGATCCGGAATTCCAAGAGCTGCTCAATTGTATACGCTGCGGCGCCTGTCTGAATGCTTGTCCGGTTTACCGTCATATCGGCGGTCATGCCTATGGCGGTACGTATAGCGGACCGATTGGTGCGGTGTTGACGCCAGCACTTCAGAGCAATGTGGCAGAGTGGGATGATATTGCGAATGCTTCGAGCCTGTGCGGGGCTTGTTATGAGGCTTGTCCGGTGAAAATTCCACTGCATGACATGCTCGTCTATTTGCGGAATCGCAAAGTCGAGAAGGGCTATGGGCAGACAGCGGAGAAGATCGGGATGAAAGGCTTCGCAGCCATTATGTCCAATTCCAAACGCATGCGCAGCGTGATTAAGATGGGCCAGATCGGTCAGAAGCTTGTCGCTCGTCAAGGGATGATCAAGACGAAGATTGGGCCGCTCAAAGGCTGGAACAGCGTAAGACATCTGCCAAGCCTGCCGAATCAGTCGTTCCGCGAACGCTGGGGAACACTGGAGCAAGAGGTTCAAGCTTCGAATCCGACGATGAGCGATGAAGTTCGTCAGCGGATGGAGCAGGCATTAGAACAGCGGAAGAACGGGGGAAGACATCATGGCTGATCAAGAGATGACACTGCTCGAGCAGTTAGAGAAGGAATCGCGGGCCAAGCAGGCGAAGTTCATCGGCGGCATTGCGGAGAAGCTCGGGCGCAAGGACATTGCGCAGAAGCCAGAGCATCCGCTCCGTGGTGCACCGGATTTCTGGACCCAGCTGAACTGGACGCAGGAAGAAAAGATTGAGCGTTTTATGGACAATTGGCAGAGTGTCGGCGGTCATTCGGCACGTTTCTTGACGATGGAGGAAGCCAAGCAGTTTATTGTGGATCGAGCGAATGAATTCGGCGCACGCCATATGATTCGGCAGAATCAACCGGAGTTGAACGAACTAGGGCTTGAAGAGGCGCTGCCGGAGACAGACATTCGTGTATGGAACAGTGATCCTGAGGAGTATTGGAAAGCCCATGCGGCAGGCGCAGATATTGGCGTCGCTGTCGTGGATCACGCGATTGCTTATACAGGAACCATTACCGTGTTGTCGTCGCCTGATAAGGGCCGATCGGTCACACTCCTGCCAACGGTCATGATGGCGATCATTCCTGTGGAGCGGCTAAAGACACGGATGGGCGAAGTGATGGAGAAGATCGATGGGATGCGTCGCGAGGACTTGCCGGCAGGGATTCATTTTATTACAGGCCCTAGCCGTTCCTCGGATATTGAGAATGACTTGACGATTGGCGTTCATGGACCGGGGATTGTCTACGCGTTGATTGTAGGGTAATCTATGACTTGGATAGGTTGTACGATTGGAGCGGGTAGAACGCATGGAAATTACGAGATTGGCCAAACGAAATCACTATGAAGAAATTATCGAGCAGCTGAAGCGGCTCATTCTGGATGGCCGTGTCAAGGTTGGTGAGAAACTGCCATCGACGAAGGAGCTGTCGGAGCGGTTCGGCGTCGGCCGATCGACGATGCGTGAAGCGTTAAGTGCGCTCAAAGCGATGGGCTTGATCGAGATTCGTCAAGGCGGTGGTTGTACCGTGATCTCTTCTTCCGTGATGGAAGTCGAGATGCCGGAGCTGAGTTCCTTGCGCATGAACCGCAGTACGGTACTCGAGCTCATCGAAGCACGTAAGGCGCTCGAGGTCTCGAACGCAGCGCTTGCGGCCGAGAAGGCAACAGCCGAGGATAAGCAGAAGCTGCAGGCCATTGTTATGGAAATGGAGCGGAGCATTGGCGATGACCAAGCGGGTGAGCGAACGGATCTTGAATTTCACCTGATGCTGGCACAGGCGACGCATAATTCCGTCCTGGTTCGGCTCTTCGAGTCTATTGCGGAGCAGATGGAGCGGGCGATTCAGCAGACGCGGCGGGTCGAGTTATACGCAAATCGATCAGTCTCGGAGCAGCTCTATCAAGAGCATCTCTCGATCTCCGAGGCTGTGCAGCAAGGGAAGCCAGATCAAGCAAGCCAAGCGATGAGGACGCATCTCCAACATGTGGAGGGCATCCTGACGAAATATATTTAAACGTAACGAGGTTGTTCAAAAAGTCATCTTTTGTCCACATCAGAAAGTGACGTTCTTTCTGATTGGCGTCAAAACCTACATTACGATCGCGGTCGCTCATCGAGGATTTGCTTCGATAAAGGTTTATACATCACGAAGTATTTCATGGAGCGTATTCGACATCGAATCTTGCGATCATCCTCGAAGTCCGGTACTCATTTAGGTTTTGCCTAAACTCCGTTCCTCTGAGAGCTTTTCAGAGAAAAGCTTGCATCGTAAGCATTAGGTCCGGGTCCTCGCAACCTGAGCATATGCTTACGATGCAAGTTTTCTGCGAAAACTCACAGGTGCTGAAATGCCGACTTTTTGAACTCGATCATAACGTAGAAATGACGTACCACTGAACTCTCGGGTTCAGGCGTACGTCATTTTTTCATAAATGTTCAGTTTCGGATTCTCGCCTTCACGGTTCTCGCATATTCGGTCGGGCTCATGTGCGTCTTCTTCTTGAAGCTTTTCGAGAAATAATGGACACTGCTGAACCCCAGCCTCGTCGCAATTTCCGTCATATTGGCGGTCTCCTCGCGCATGATCATTTTCGCGTGCTCCATTCGCAGGTGCATTACATATTCCATGATCGTATGGCCAGTCTGCTGCTTGAACAGGTCCTTCAGGCGTGTCTTGGAGATGAGGAACCGCTGACTAAGCGACTCAAGCGTATGCATATCGGCAAGATGCTCTTCCAGATAGGCCATGATTTGCCTCACGAGGTCATCGCTAATGTTCTCTCTCGCTGCCGATGATAGTGTCTTGGAAGGTGTTGGCTGAGCAACGAGATGATTGCGCAGAATGCGAATCAGGAACGTCTCCAGATAACATTTAATAAGCTGTTCGCCGCCGATTGGCGCATTGGAGCGACGAATCATCGGGTGCCCGCAAGGCAGCTGGAAGGCCTGCCGACCTTCTTCGACGATCATGGCGAGCAAATTCCGCTCCTCGTTCGCAAGCGCGATGACTTGATCCTCGAAATGCTTCATCGCTTCGGAGTGGCAATCGAAAGTCATGACGATCAGGTTCGGTGCTTTGCCTTGCAGTGCGCAGAAGCTGTGGTATTCATTTGGCTTGTGAAAAATAATCTCGCCTTGCTGCAGCGTATGGGTCGTATGATCCACTGTCACATTCACTGTGCCGCGATCGACATAGAGAAACTCCCAGAAATTATGGCGTTCCCCGGTAAATTCATAGTCTTTGCTAAATTCGAAGTAGTGGAACGTTATTAAATTATGAATTTCAATGAGCTGCTGCAGCGGTGTACGGGTAAAGATATATTCTTTGACCGGCTGGGTCGCAGGTTGTTCTTCAATGCTCACTTCGGAAGGACTCCTTTCCGCGAAATTCTCGTTAGCTTGTTCCTCTATTATATCAATTATGCTCCTCGAAAAGTACCAAAAAACGGGCTTCGAAGACAAAGAATCCTTCGCGGCTTGGTCTTATACTAGAGTTGAATTGAGCGGATCGAATGAGGAGGCTTATAGGATATGAAGTTGGGTGTCATTGGCTATGGAAGCCGGATTAGTTATGTTATTTCGGAAATGATCCATCAAGATGCGCGGTGCCATATTGCGGCGATCGTCGATGTTCGGAAGGATGAAATTCGTGCAGCATTAGCAGAGCAAGGAAACACCGATGTGCGGTTCTATGATACGGCTGAAGCGATGCTCGAATCGGAAGCTTTGGACGGTGTCGTCATCGGTACGCGGTGTTCACTGCATACGGAGATGGCGATCAAAGTGCTCGCTACGGGGCTCCCGCTCTATGTGGAGAAGCCGGTCTCTACGACGATGGAGGATTTATATCGACTCAAGGATGCTTACGAGGCATCGCATTCGAAGGTCATCGTCTCTTTCCCTCTTCGTAACTCGGAGATTGTGAAGCAAGTGAAGGAGATTATCAACTCCGGCAAAATCGGAACCGTCGAGCACGTCCAAGCGGTGAATAATGTTCCTTACGGCAATGTCTATTATCAGAACTGGTACCGGGATGAAGAAGAGACAGGCGGCCTATTCCTCCAGAAAGCGACGCATGATCTGGATTATCTCAATGATGTGATTAAGCTGAAGCCAGTTAGTATCTGCGCGATGACGTCGAAGCAAATTTTCAAAGGAACCAAGCCTGCGGGATTAAAATGCAAAGAATGCGAGGAGAATCGGACCTGTGCCGAGAGTACGGCTTTCAAGACAGATGGAACAGAAATGTGGGAATATTGCGCATTTGCCGAGGATACGGGCAATGAAGATTCGGGAAGCTGCATCGTTCGGTATGAATCAGGCATGCATCTGACGTATTCACAGAACTTCTTCGCGCGTCGTGGTGCCCAAGCACGTGGGGCTAGATTTTTAGGATACAAAGGAACGGTCGAATTCGATTTCTATACCGGTATCGTTAAAGTTCATATGCATCATACACCGCGTGTGGAGACGTATGATTTTTCACTTGGTGGTGGGCATTTTGGCGGGGATACGGATTTGGCGAAAAACTTCATCGAGTTGATGCAAGGGACAGCGGAATCAAGATATCCGCTAGAAGATGGGCTGTTAAGCGCATTGATGTGCCTAAAGGCGAGAGAATCGGCGACGACGGATACATTCCAATCACTAGAGTGGGGCCATGTTCGTGAAGCTGTCCACATTTAACTAATTCATAAGAGAGAAGGTATAGAGCATGGAACAATCCAATCTGTTTCAATCGATCACATTAGATGCGTTGTCTAAAGTATTCGCAGATGAGAAGCCGCAAGGGGGAGCCTATACAAAGGGTTCGGCGTTATATGGGGAGACATTTGCTTTTCAAGTGGCTTACAGTGCAGAGCGATTATTCAAAAACTTGCAAGTCGAAGTCGAGTCAACGATTGGGTTACCTTTTCACGTGAGAGCGGTTGGGTTAGTGCCTTCGGAAATGCCTTGTTATTTCGACCATGATGCCGACGTATTGCGGACAACGGCAGGGTTATATCCAGATCCGTTATATGAAATGGAGCATACAGCGATCCATGCTTTGCCTGAGCAGTGGCGTTCGCTCTGGGTCCATGTCGATCTAGATGATAAGGTACAACCGGGTGATCATGAGGTGAAGGTATCGATCAAATCGGAGGAGGGTGCTCTACTCGCGACGAATTCGTTCATGCTAAATGTGATTCCAGCGAAGCTGCCGAAGCAGCGGTTGATTCACACGGAATGGTTCCATACGGATTGTATAGCAACCCAATATGGCATGGACGTGTTTAGTGAAGCACACTGGGGGCTGCTTGCGCAATTTGTGGGGACGGCTGTGAAGCATGGGATGAATATGATTTTGACGCCGCTATTCACACCGCCGCTCGATACGGCCATTGGTGGTGAGCGTCCGACGGTCCAGTTGATCGATGTGGAAGTGCTCGGTGATGGGACGTATCGCTTCGGATTCGACCGACTGACGCGGTGGGTGGAGATGTGCCGGAATGTTGGGGTGGAATATTTCGAGTTCTCTCATTTGTTTACACAGTGGGGCGCGAAGCATGCACCGAAGATCGTCGCAACGGTGGAAGGGGTAGAACGGCAAATTTTTGGCTGGAGTACGAGTTCGACGTCGGCGGAATACCGCAGCTTCATGGATCAATTCTTGCCAGCGTTAGATGGTTACATTAAGAATAATGGACTTGCACAGCAGAGCTGGTTCCATATCTCTGATGAGCCGAGTCAGGATCAACTGGAGACGTACATGGCGGCGAGCGAAATGGTGCGTAAGCATCTATCGGCTTATCCGATTATGGATGCGTTGTCATCACTTGATTTCTATGAACAGGGTCTGGTGCAGCGCCCGATTCCAGCGAACAATCATATTGAACCGTTCCTGCGCAGCGAGGTACCGGATTTATGGACTTATTATTGTTGTTCCCAGGATGATCAAGTATCGAATCGATTCTTTAATATGCCTTCCGCACGGAATCGTGTACTTGGCTTCCAATTGTATAAGTTCGGCCTGCAAGGCTTCTTGCACTGGGGCTATAACTTCTGGTACACCCAATATTCGGCGAATCAACAGATTGATCCCTTCCGTACGACGGATGCTGGCGCAGCGTTCCCTTCCGGCGACGCTTATCTGGTCTATCCGGGCGAAGCGGGACCTGTTGAATCGATTCGGCTTGAGGTGCTTCATCAAGGCTTGCAGGATTTGCGTGCGCTCGAACTATTAGAGTCTTGGATCGGCAAAGAAAAGACGGTTGCGCTGATCGAAGAGGGGCTCGCAGCACCGATCTCATTCTCGGAATACCCGAGAGGGAATGGAGAATGGCTTCTCGCTGCAAGGGAACGGATCAATCAAGCGATTGCTGCACATTGCTGTCTAACGAACGGCTAGTTGAAGAATGTAGAAAAACCTGCTGAGCTCAGCAGGTTTTTTGTATGGTTGGGAGTATGCTATTTGGCTTCTAACGAATCTGAGGATTCTTCGACGCGCAGAATGGATGGCCGTTCATTCGGATTGTGATTCGGGGCATGAAGGGCAAGGAGCAGGTTATTGTACCAATCCCGAAATAACATGCCGTGTCCACCATCTTCGACATAGAGCGGGTTCTCTTCATGCACCCATGGACCTGTAATTCTTCCGCTAACAGAGCGTGCAATCCCCGTCGTATATCCTTGTACACCAAGGCTGGACCAGATCATGAGCAGGCGGCCGTTGTTCATGTGGTGCAGGAAGGGGCCGTCCGTCACGAAGCCACCTTCGGTATTCGGCTTGACCCATGGGGCTTCAGAAGCGCGGAACAGCAGCTGCGGTTCGCTGACAATTCGGTCCAGCGTATCGGCTAATTTGGCAGCATAGATCTCGCCGTCTGTCACTTGCAGCCACTCCCGGCAGAAGATGAGCCATGGTGTACCGTCTTTCTCCATATAGAGGGTACCGTCTAAGCACTCCCATGCCTTTGGCGTAATAGGGCCTAGACTATGGAGCTCAAAGGGTCCCATCGGGTGATCGGCGACGAGCACTTGCACCGCGCGCGACATCCCTTTTGCTTTGAAAGAAGCGAACATATAGAATCGGCCTTTCACATGATGCACTTCAGGCGCCCAGTAATGGTGATCGGACCAGAATCCCGGCTCAGGTCGGAACACGGGGAAAGGCCCCTCCCAATTTAATAAATCGCAGCTGCGGTACACGTCAAAGCCTTCAGGTCTACCGTCCCATGCAGTCGCGCCTTGGGTTCCATACATATAATAAGTATTCTCCACAGGTACAGGAAGAATAAAGGGGTCTCGAAAGTGAATATCAGATAATCGTATCAAACGGTGGTCCTCCTTGGAATCATTTACTCTAGCAAATAGATTAGCATGATTTGGTATAATGCTCCAGAGGCACCTGGGTCGTAACTGCTATGAATATGGAGAATCATGAAATTTGTTGTCAGAGGCGGGAGCATACTTTTGGACATGAAAAAATCTCTAGTTCTCGTTACTTGGGTGTAAAAGTTTTTTATATGATAGATTTATAGGATAGGACAAAAAAGGAATTTGGCGTGCTATAATTTGTAAAAAAGGAGGTTGTACACGATGTTAATTCAGCCATTGGATGGAGAGCATGCAACTTATTATGACCAATATATAGGCCTTGTACCTGAAGGGGATATTCGGGGAATTCTAGAGCAGCAATTAGAGCGTACCACCGAGATCTTAGCGAGTTTATCGGAGGAGCAAGGAGATTTCCGGTATGCACCGGATAAGTGGTCGATTAAAGAAGTGATCGGTCATATTGCGGATACGGAACGCGTGATGAGCTATCGATTGCTGCGTATTGCGAGAGGAGATCAGACGCCACTAACAGGGTTTGATGAGAATGCGTTCGTGAGCGGAGCGGCCTTCGCTTCAACACCGATGTCTGAATTGATTGAGGATCTTCGAGCCGTCCGCCGTGCTACAATTACACTATTGCGCGGAATTACAGATGAGGCAGCTGCGAGAGTAGGGACAGCGAATCATTCGCCGATTTCCGTTCGGGCACTCGCCTATATTATTGCGGGTCATGAGATTCATCATTTGAACATACTGAAGGAAAGATATCACATTTCGTAGATTTCGAGGATCATCGAAATCATGTACCGAAAGCATCGGGGCGTATCAAGTTCGAAGGAACTTTGTACGCTCTTTTTTGTGTGTTCAAGGATGGTGGAGCTTGCTATAATTATTGGAAGGATTGATGAATTATGGATGTACATGTAGCGGTATATGGTGAGCAGCGTTTGGCGATAAAGTTCAAGTTTTTTCGAAGAAGAAGCGCCTCCGGCTTCAGTCTTGGATATAGATCTGAAATGGGATGCTTCGCATCATAAGCAGCTGCAGAATGAATTACGTGCAAGAGGATACAGCGCGAAGACGGTTAAAGCTTATTGCGGTCAGGTCCGACGCTTCTTCGAGTATAGGAGACAGAATGTGAGGTGGACTGATCATGTTGTTCGAGATTATTCCCTTTATTTATTGGATCGGTCCTGCTCCCATGCGTACGTGAATCAAGCAATTAGTGCGATCAAATTTTATTTGATCCACGTGATGGGATACCGCGAGAATGTATCGTATGTTAGGCCTAAAATAAAGAATAAATTGCCTTCGATTCTATCGCTGGATGAGATTATGCTTATGCTCACAATCGTCAAGAATCTGAAGCATAAAACAATTTTCGATGTTACATATTCTTCAGGCTTACGCGTTGGTGAGGTCGTTCGATTGCGTATCGAAGACTTCGATCTAGCCCGCAAAACACTGCATATTCGGCAAGGCAAAGGAAAAAAGGATTGTTACACCTTTTTGTCGGATGCAGCTTTTACAATCGTGGAGCAGTACGTTCGTCTAGAGAAGCCAGAAGGTTGGCTATTTCCGGGTCAAGTAGCAGGTCGACATCTGACCGAACTAACTGTTCAGAAAATATTCAGTCAAATGATTGGAGCTGCGGGAATCAGGAAGCAAGTCAGTGTTCACTCGCTGAGGCATTCATTCGTTACGCATCTGCTAGAGGGTGGGATTGATATCCGCTATATTCAAGAGCTGCTGGGGCACCAGAGCAGTTGGACAACGGAGCGGTATACGCATGTGAGCGTGAGAGATGTGAGTCGAATTAAGAGTCCACTGGATCAGATATAAGTGGAGTGCGTGAATGTATGGTAGAAGCGGGTATTTGTGAAATACGGGAATACCCCGGTTGCTGGGGGATTGGGGAAGTTCGTGAAAAAGACGTTATATGAAATCGATGTTAAAGGAGAGAGAGGAGAGTTCTATTAAACGTTCATTAAAATTACTTCTTATTCTAATGACTATTTATATAATCTTTTTAATTCCCAATCTATTTTCTTGGTATGAAATGAAAAAGTTTGAAAGTAAAATAAATACTGCGCTTGGGAATTTTTTAACTTCGCAATGTAAAACTAACGTTCACATCGATTGGGTCAAAATTCATAACATACCAACTGGATTTTTAACAATAGGAGAAGACTCACAAGAATGGGATGCGCAGGTTACTATTAATCCCAATTATACTTATCCCATTGAAGGAAGTGTAGACGGTAGTTTTCATTTTTATTTTCATGAAGAATTTTGTGGAAAAAATTATCATTCAGATAAAATTGGATATAAGAGTTTAGATTTAAAAAATAAAACATTTGTAGATGAATATGACCAAAGTTCAAAGACGGGGGATATTGGTCTTAAAGAATCAAACATAATTTTATTAACGTTCTTCTTTGGCTTGATAATTATCGTTTTTATTATATCAGCAACAATTGAATTGTTCACAAATCTAATAAAAATATATAAAAGAAAGAATGAATAGTTTGTGAGTAACTCAAGATGGCATCGACATCATATAACACCGTATCTACGCCGCGTCGCTAACGCTCCTTGGTCTGCCCGAGGATTTTCGAAGAAGTGTAATCAGGCAGACAATCCTGCAGGGCTAAGTGGCGAAGCCACCCAGTCGCTGTCACTCCTTTAAACCTTTTGGGTTCGTAGAACAAAAACGTTAGCTGAAACCACCTAATGACAAAAATATTTCAAAACCAAGTATTTATTTGCTATTACTCTTTTGGGATGTGATTATTTGAATTTTCTTACGTATATCGAGATAAATAGATCGTCACAATTTGTAAATAAAATAAGGAACTATATAATTATGATAAATGATTTCGAGAAGGGAACAATTGAAGATGGAGGGACTATAAAAATAGAAATAGATCCAGGAGAATATGAAATTTACTTAAAAATAGATTGGTGTAGAAGTAATAAATTGAAAATATCAATTAAAGAAAATGAAATAATAAAACTAAAGTGTGGAAGCCCAATAAAGGGATTAAATTATCTAAATCCTTTTATTATGCCATATTATATATTCTTTAATAGAGATAAATACCTTTACATTAAGAAAGATGGATGAAGTCATTTCGAAGAAGAGGTGGCATCAGCTAACATAATATTCATGCATCGGAGCCTGACGGCTCCTCGGTCCGCGAGAAGTGATAGGCAGAGAAGCAGATTCAGCGGACACATCTGCACCGACTAACCGCATCGCGGCCGACTCCTGGCGGAGCCTTAAGTCGTTGAGACGTCGTGAATACAAGAACGTTAGATGAAATTGCGAAGAACTGTAAAAATCTAAAGAGGAGGGATAAACAAATGAAAATTAATAGTGAATGTATGCTTCGCTATGGTGATGAAGATTTCGATAAAGATTACATTAATTGGGGATTCGACGATGAGGATGAACAAATATTTATAGCATCCCAAATGCTATCTATCTTTGAGCATCACGGTAGAGACATTATTGACATTGCATGTGGCTTGTCTAGATATCATAAAGTATGGTTACAAAATGGATATAATGTAACCGGTGTCGATTTATCAGAAACGTTCATTGAACAGTCTAAGCATAGTAACCGTGATTTTCCGAATTCGAATTATTTCGTTCAAGACATCAATAATATAAACAATATAAATCAATTTGATATTGCTACATGGATTGACCCAATCGAAATCACAGCCAAACCTGTTAGAAACATATATAAATTGTTAAGAAGTGGAGGAGTGTTCATATATGAGATGTGGAATGAAAACTATGGTAAGCATAAACACAGATATACTTTTAATAAAACATGGTCTCTAGAGAATGGAATATATAAGCTAATACGCCACGAATATAATAATGCAACATCAACAATTGAGCATGAAGAAACATATATAAATACAAATACGGATGAGGTAAATATTAAATATATTAATTCACAAACAGTAAGCACCCATTGTACGAGAGAGATATTAATAGCTGCTGGATTCGATAGAATTGAAATGACCACATGGGAAGGTAAGCCTTTTGATCCGATTGATGATACAACAAAACGTTTTTTAATGATAGGGTATAAAGATTAATGAATGTGTGGGTGTCTCAGAACAACTTCAACTAACAACTTATTCAACACTGCGGGTCCTGCCGACTGAAATAACATGAAACTCAACACACATATATAACAAAGGTGGTAACACTCTAATGAATTATGAATTAATTCAAGCTTCTAAAGAATATGAAGATATCATAAGAAACCTAATGCAATTTTATATTTATGATTTCTCTGAATTTGTAAAATGTGATGTAGAAAATGATGGATTATTTGGGGTTTATCCATATTTGGAAGACTACTGGAAAGAAGTTAATCATCGATTTCCATATGTCATTAAGCAAGAAGATAAGTATATAGGTTTTGTGTTAGTAAGATTTATTGAATCAGAAGAGCGGAATTACTACTCGATTGCGGAGTTTTTTATTATGAAGAAATATAGAAAAGAAGGAATAGGTAAAGCAGTAGCAAAACAAATATTTGATTTACATAAGGGGCAGTGGGAAGTTTATCAATTAGAAAGCAACAAACCAGCTCAGGTATTTTGGAATAAGGTCATAAATGAATACACGCAAGGTGAATTTAAAGATCGAATTGAAAATAGTAGAAAGATACAAGATTTTAATAGCTAAATCAAAGAAGTCATGTTACATCAGATAAACCGTTTTCCAGCTGCGTCGCTTTCGCTCCTTGGTCTGTCCGATGCATTTCGAGGAAGGGATGTCAGGCTGACAACCCTGCGTGGCTAAGTGACGAAGCCACCCAATCGCTACGCTCCTTAAAGCCTCTCAGGTTCGTAGATACAAGAACGTTATCATGGTGTTTTTTTGTGGGCTAATTTAAGCATGCTTCCTATATACCAGCCAATCAAAGCCAAGGATTAGTAAGTTTAAGGTATCAGAACTCCAATGAATGCGGCCCAACCAGCTAAATCGGGGTATGAACATTCTTAACCCAGTGCTAATCTTTTAAGCATAAAAGAAAAAGCTCATCCCCGATTGATTGGGATGAGCTGCGGTTGGCACCTGACTGTGCATTAAGTCGGTGGGATGTCGTGATTTATATTTCGTGGTGCCACCTCAGATTCGTTTATTTTATTTTATTCAAGTATCTGTAGATCGTCGCTTCGGAAGCTTCCAAATGTTTGGCAACCTCGCTTACTCCACCTTTGAGCAGAAATACCCCTTTTTCGTTTAACTTTCTAACGACATCGATTTTCTCTTTAGGCGACATCCGCTCAGGCGCGATTTCGCTCTCGGATAATACGCCTTTAATCAATGATAAGAGGAGATCTTCGATGTTGTCCTCGAAGCTTTCCAGTACGTTAAGATCCAACGCCGATTTTTGCTGCTCCGTATGATTAGGTTCGTTGTTAGCCATGGTTGTAAAGTTGGCAAGCATAATGGCATCTTCAATAACACTTCGTGCTGATATAAGATCGGATAGATCGACGTTCACGCAGATCATGCCGATAATTTCATTCTGTTCATCCTTGATATAATAACTCGAAGAACGAAAAGGCTTCTTGTTCTTGCCGACGCTTTCGTAATTGCAGATGAAATGTTTGTCTTTATAGTTTTTATCCTTCAATACTTTTAAAGCAAGGTCCGTAATGGGGCCGTTCACTTTTCTGCCGCTAATATGTCCATTAACAATCTCAACGATTGAGTTGTCCGGCTTCGTCACATCGTGCAGCACAACCTCGCAATTCTTACCCAAGATTTCACCAATAAAGTGAACAATTGGGATATACTTCTTGAGTCTATCTGAATCATCCATTTTTACCACTCCTTTACCTTCCGGTTCTCATATTCCGAGTCTAACAATAAAGAATTATTATTTCAATAAAAAATTCTCAAAAAAAGTATTGTAATCATGAGAAACATGTATTAAAATAAAATCATCGCAATAATAAATTATCATCATGATAATTATTCACTATTAGGAGGACATCACATGCATACAACAATTTCAACCCAGAATGCTCCAGGAGCCATCGGACCTTATTCTCAGGCTGCTAAGATCGGAAACCTTGTTTTCGTATCCGGCCAACTTCCGATCAATCCTCAAACGAATGAAATGCCTGAATCCGTCGAAGAGCAAGCCAAACAATCGCTCGAGAATGTAAAAGCAATTTTAGAGGCTGCAGGCTGCAATTTGAAGAACGTTGTGAAGACGATTATCTTTTTGAAAGATATGAATACATTCGCAAAGGTAAATGAGGTTTACTCTTCGTATTTTGAAGGCAACTATCCGGCACGAAGCACGATTGAAGTTGCACGGCTGCCAAAGGATGCCTTGGTAGAAATCGAAGTAACAGCTTTTATTGAAGAATAAGAAGTTGGGGAAGGGAATGAGTAGAATATGAATTCGAAAAGTGTAGTGGCAAAAAAATGGTTGACGCTTGCCGTACTCATTCTGGGCGGGGGGACTATTTTTAAATTACCGTATCTAAAAGATGCGTTTTATATTCCTATGATGGAATATTTTCATCTAACACATACTCAAATCGGTGTCGCGTTGTCTGTCTACGCCTTTATTCAAACGTTTGGTTACATCACCTCGATGTACATCACAGACCGATTTTCCAAGAAGAAGCTGCTCCCCATCGCCTTGGGCGGAGTAGGGTTACTTGGATTTTACTTAACAACGTTTCCAGGATATTATGAAATATTGGTATTATGGGCGCTATTCGCTTTGTTTGCTGAACTTGCGTTCTGGCCCGTCCTGATCAAAACGGTAAGATTGCTCGGGGACAGTAATGAGCAGGGCAGAATGTTCGGCTTCCTGGAAGCAGGAAGAGGGATTGTAGATACGATTGTAGCGTTTACGGCACTTGGTATTTTCCAATGGCTGGGGGCAAATGCTGCGGGCTTAAAAGGCGCTATCATTTTCTTCTCTATTACGGCAATTGTAACCGCTATCATCTCGTACTTCCTTATTGAAGATGACATCATTCAAGATACAGATGAGCATGGCAATAAAATCAATCGAAGCAAGATGGCGTTTGATGGAGCCCTAAAAGCCCTCAAAATGCCTGAAATATGGGTAGTCTCATTTACGATCTTCTCTGTATACTCCGTGTATATCGGATTGACTTATTTCATTCCGTTCCTGAAAGATATTTACGGAATGCCTGTAGCGCTGGTCGGGGCGTATGGGATTATCAACCAATACTGCTTGAAGATGGTCGGCGGACCGATTGGCGGTTTCCTTGCTGATAAAACATTCAAATCCTCAGCTAAATTTTTGAGAATGACCTTTGTCTTAGCTATTATCGGTATGATCATCTTTATCATGCTTCCGCACGAAACGATGAATATCTATGTAGGTATGGCATTTACACTCGGTTATGGCGCAATTATTTTCTCACAAAGAGCTGTGTTCTTCGCTCCGATCGAAGAAGTTGGCATCCCTCGGGAAATTAGTGGTGCGGCGGTATCCATTGCTTGTATGATTGGTTATCTTCCATCCATGTTCGCCTTTACGCTGTATGGAAATATGTTAGATCGCACACCAGGGATTAATGGATACAAACATGTGTTTATGACTATGATTGGGTTTGCCGTGTTTGGTTTAATCATCAGTAGTTACTTAGTAAGAATCGTTAAGAAGAAAAGAGCGCAAGAACAAGCTCAAGTTCAGTAGTTAACCATATATAAAAAAACAGAATGTATGGAGGAGAGACATATGAAAATCGGTTTAGAAACAGAAAGCTATCACTTGCAGTTTATTACAGGTAGAATGGATATTTTCAAATTTATTCAAAAGACCGCAGAGCTCGGGCTAGACGGGGTTATGATCAATATCGTGAAATGGCCGGGATTGCCTGGATGGGGAACACTCGAATCGTTCGAGCCTGAATATCTGAAAAGAGTAAAGGCTGAAATTCAGAAATACGGATTTTTCGCTGAGATCGATACGAATGGTACGGATCCGGATCACTTGTCGCAAGTGATTGAAGTTGCTCATCAAATCGGAGCGGATGTCATCCGGACATACACGTGTATGGGCGAATACGACGCTGCACGGATGGCTGAAGCACCTGATAACATTAAGAAAATTGTTCCTTTGCTGCAACAATACAGAATTAAGCTTGCCGTGGAAAACCATGAGGAAGAGCTAGCGGATGAGGTTATCCAAATCATTGAGGAAGTGAACAGTCCTTGGGTTGGCGCTCATTGCGATCTCGGTAACGGCATGATGGCGTGGGAGGAGCCGGTTGATGCTGTGACCAAGTTGGCACCGTACGCATACACCACCCATTTTAAAGACCATATCATCGTTCATGATGGGGAAGACTACAGAGTATGTGGTGTTCCAGCGGGAACGGGCAACATCGATTTGGATCAACTGTTCAAAATTCTTGTGGAGAAATCGACATTGACTCGTATCAACGTAGAAATGTGTTTCCCATACGCGATCCATTTCAAAAGAGAGCCAGGTGCTGGCGGCGTGTCCAAAGTTGGTGAAGGAGCATTTAAAGTCGAGGAGCCACCTTATGACTTGTCCGTGATTAAGCCGTTAGATTATTATTACCCACCGCAAGAGCTCATGGAGCAAATGCTTGAAGATCAAGCAAGAGGCGTGGAGCAATCCGTCAAACATGCGCTGGCTTTGAGAGATAAGTATTGCCGGTAGACGCTGGCTACAGATTCGTGAAAGTTGCAGTAACCGTATAAAGGCTTTAGGACAGGGGGACGTTGCTCTATGCGACGTTCCTCTTTATTGTTTCCTGATCGGTTGTATTCCATCCAAGCAAGAACATCATGTGTGTTAAAACCCAAGTCTATTTCCCACGATCACACCACTTATGATATGGTTAATTATAAGAATGAGAACAGGAGTGCATAGGTATGTCTAACTTAGAACCAAGCTCAAACCTGCAGCACGAGAATATATATTCAGCATTAATTCATAAGCAAAAGGCCTTCTTTGGTACGCAGCAGACCAAGTCACTCGCCTTTCGGAAGGATGCACTGAGCAAATTAGGCGATGCCATTCGGAAATACGAGCAGCCCATCATTCAAGCGTTGAAGTCGGATCTGAATAAATCCGAATTTGAGGCATATTCCACGGAGGTTGGTATCGTACTAAAAGAGATTCGCTTCTTCTTGAAGCATCTACATACTTGGGCACGGCCCAAAAAGGTGAAAACCCCGCTCACTCACTTTGGTTCCAAAAGCTCCATTTATGCAGAGCCTTATGGGGTTGTTCTGATTATTGCGCCTTGGAATTTCCCATTTCAGCTCGCGATTGCGCCGCTGATTGGTGCGATCGCCGCTGGGAACTGTGCCATCATCAAACCATCCGAACTTACACCTAAGACATCAGAGGTCATGGCCGCACTCATTCAAGAGACGTATGCCGAAGAATACATCGCTGTCGTACAGGGAGATGTTGGAGCAAGCCAAGCGCTGCTGCGCGAGAAGACAGATTATATCTTTTTCACGGGAAGCATTCCTGTAGGCAAAGTCATTATGGAGGCAGCTGCGAAGCATTTAACGCCAGTCACGTTAGAGTTAGGGGGCAAAAGCCCTTGTATCGTTCACAAGGACGCGAACCTGAAGCTCGCGGCGAAGCGAATTGCATGGGGAAAGTTCATGAATGCAGGTCAGACTTGTGTAGCGCCAGACTATATTTATGTCCACCGGTCCGTTAAAGCATCATTGATTACGCACTTAAAGGACGCCATTCAACAGTTATATGGAGCGCACCCGCTCGATAACGAGAACTATACACGGGTTGTCAGCGACAAGCATTTCATGCGGCTCGAAGCCATGCTTCATGAAGGTACGCTTGTTGCAGGAGGCCGAAGCAATCGTGATACTTTACGTATTGAGCCTACGATTCTGACAGACGTCACAGCGAATGACCTCGTGATGCAGGATGAAATTTTCGGACCCATTCTGCCTATCCTTGAATATGATCGTATTGAATATGTTCTTCAGGAAATCGATAGCTGCTCGAAACCGCTTGCCCTATATATTTTCTCCGAGAATCGAGAAATTCAGCAGCAAGTGCTGACGCATGCTTCTTTCGGTGGAGGCTGTGTGAACGATACCGTATATCATTTCACCACACCGTACTTGCCTTTCGGCGGGGTCGGCAGCAGCGGTATTGGCAACTATCACGGGAAGGCCGGCTTCGATCTGTTCTCCCATCGCAAAAGTGTGTTGAGGCAGACTACCCTATTTGATATTCCGTTTCGTTATCCACATATCAAGGACGGTCTCAAACGAATCAAGATGTTTCTCAAATAGAATCTATCCCATTGTAAAGGAGCTGTCGCTATGAACAAGTACCGATTACCCTTACTTATTCTAGTCATGGGCTTACTGTACATATTCGTGATTCCATCTGAGCCGGTTGCAGTTAAGCTTCTATTCAAAATCATTCCGATGCTGCTCATCATTACGTATGCCTACGTACAAGCACCGCTTCGGAAACAATATTACGATTGGATGCTGTTAACAGGCTTATTCTTCTGTATGCTTGGTGATGCCTTCATCATTTTTGAATTTATCTTTGGATTAGCCGCCTTTCTCATCGGGCACCTCTTCTATTTGACGGGATTCTTCCACAAATGGCGCTTCTCGAAGCTTCGTTTCGCAACGATTCTCCCTATCGGACTGTACGCTTATTTCATGGGAGGAGAGATTATTCAGGCATTAATTCAAGACAACAACAAAGCTCTAATCGTGCCTGTACTGCTCTACATGACCGTAATTTCATTGATGATGTGGTCCGCCATCATGACCGGCCACAAATGGGCTATCATTGGGAGCATTACGTTTGGGATCTCAGACTCCATTCTATCCTGGAACATGTTCGTAACCCCATTCGCATCCGCGGATACGCTCGTTATGATTACCTATTACGCTGCCCAATTCTGTATAGCCTACAGCCTTCAGGCCAAGGCTAGCCAAGCTTCTGGTCATTCTACTGCCAGCAAAGGCATCCGAGGCTGATTCTATATCCGTATGGTTAAACACACGAAAAGCAATAAACGTTGTCCTTAGGACGGCATTTATTGCTTTTTGCGCTATTATCCGTAAATGTAATTCTCCGTTCATACTCCGTTCATAGAACAAGCATATACTCATGTTTGTAACAAAGAAATGGAGGGTTTTTCATGAATATGGCATGGAAAGAAATGAAGAAGAGCAAAGCGAAGTTTATTATATTAGGGTCTATTATATTCCTTGTAAGTTTTCTAACCTTTATTGTTTCGGGATTAGCCAATGGATTGTCCCAAGATAATGCGGCGTTGATCAAGGATATGCCTCAAGGTCATTTCTATATGAATACCGATGCGAAACAAACGTATAATCTTTCCCAAATAGATCCAAAGGTACAAGACCAAGTGTTACAGGAAAACAAGGATGCCGCAGCATTTTCCATTCAGATGGGCTTTGTGAACGATACAGAGGACAAGCAGCATACCGTAGCGTTCGTGACTTCTACGGATTCCTCGTTATTCGAAAAAGTTGGTCCGGGGGAAATCGTGTTAGACCGTTCCTTGGAGAAGGATGGCATTAAAGTCGGTGATGTACTCACGAATAATCAGTTCAGCGGCGAATTCAAAGTCGTCAAATTCGTGGAACAGAAGAAATACAGCCACGCCCCTGTCGCCTATATTAACATGGATAACTATAAAGAGATTTACCGTGCGAAGGGCTTGCAGCTGATGTTCATCCCTGGACAAGATACGGCACCGTCGATCACGGGATTACAATCCTTTTCAAATAACGAGTTTCTTAACACCATCTCAAGCTACAAGGCAGAGAATATGTCCCTCAATATGATTATTTGGTTCTTGATTGCCATCAGCGGCTTGTTGTTCGCGATTTTCTTCTACATGATGAATGTGCAGAAAATCGGACTATACGGCATCTTGAAAGCGATCGGAGTAAAAACAGGCACGCTATTCCGTATGATGTGGGCTCAAATGTTCTTCATCACCATCACGGCATTGGTCTTGTCCGTAGCATTAAGCCTAGGCTTTAATATGATTGCACCGAAAGGCATGCCGTTTAGTCTGACAATAGAAGGGACAATGCTATTATCCATCCTTTTCTTAGTCATCGGATTTATCGGTGCTACCCTCTCTGGCTTACAGATTCGGAAAGTGGAACCTTTACACGCTATTCAACAAGGAGACATGTAATATGACAACCTTCACAATACAAGATGTTACCAAATCATTTACTACTGGCGAAGTTACAGAGCAAGTACTCAACGGAATCAACCTTTCCCTGAAAAAAGGGGAACTCACGGCTCTCGTGGGTGCTTCCGGTTCCGGGAAGAGCACGCTGCTCACCATAGCTGCCGGCCTTCAACGCGCTTCTAATGGGCAGGTGCAATTCGAAGGGAGCAACATGACCGCGATGACGCAGGAGGAGATCCGAAAGATACGTGCTAGCAAATTTGGATTTGTGTTCCAATCTGCTCATCTGGTACCATTCCTTACCGTAGAAGACCAGCTCATGCTCATGCTCGACGTCTCAGAGTCCAAAATGTCCAAACGCGAGCAAAAGGAAGAAGTCGCCAAGATTCTCAA
Organism: Paenibacillus sp. EB106-05-06-XG162; assembly: GCF_058791655.1. Lineage (NCBI taxonomy): Bacteria > Bacillati > Bacillota > Bacilli > Caryophanales > Paenibacillaceae > Paenibacillus > Paenibacillus sp. EB106-05-06-XG162. The sequence goes on along the minus strand of NZ_JBYTDT010000003.1, from coordinate 93,187 downwards.
ATTAGTCGAAATGAATCATCGCAAAGACGCTTATCCTGCTTCCTTATCCGGTGGGGAAAAACAACGGGTTGCTATCGCTCGCGCTATCATCCACAAGCCCAAAATCCTGTTCGCGGATGAGCCAACGGCAAGCCTGGACTCAAAGCGTTCACGGGATGTCATGACGCTCATCCGTGATCTGACCAAAACACTCAACATCACGACCTTGATGGTCACCCATGATGAAGAAATGCTATCTTATGCGGACCATATCATTACAATGAAAGATGGATTGATTGTATAATAAAGAGGAAGTCGTATATTCATGACGAATATGCGACTTCCTTTTTCTTTTTTAAAAATAAGTATGAAGGCACTCTGGACGACTTTCATGGCAAAGGAATTATTCTATTAGACGGTCACAAGGTATATGAATTGAGGTACAACGCCGGTGTAGTTAGATAGCCCCGCTCAGCTATTTTAGTAAGTTTAAGATTTCAGAACTACAATGAATGCAGACATAAATAAGTCTACTCCTAGAAGTAAAATAATGGTAAAATATGACTGACCAAGTTTCTTTAATTGACCTGAAAAGGCGTCGCTACTCAGGGGAAACTGGTTATGTTCACTTTAACGAAGAGATCTATGGCGTCGTGAATGTTGGAACGTTATTGAAAATTAATGCAATCATTAGGAGGAGTTTCAAGGATGCTAATTGATAAGTACTTAGATGAATGGGATTTTACCAAGAAAAATGATATAGAAGTAAGAATCCCAACACCTCCAATGATTCAATATCTTTATGATATTGATTATGGTAAGTCAAGAATGATTAAGGTGTTATTTTCATTACGTGGCCTCCCGAAGCGAATGGTCTCATTAAGAGGCATTTTTGATACAGGATTTATTTTATTAGAAGAGGACCGGACCGAGATAGTCATTGGGCTTGTAGCTCAACCTTGGAAGTTTAATGGGAACATCATAAAGTTGAGTCCTGAGCAATTTATGGTATTTAGGGATCAAGACTTCGTGAAGATTACATGGAATTTTAAATTTGAAAAGAATCGAGAAAGATATGTAAATATAAGTACAGAAACAAGAATTTACTGTACGTCATGTAAAGCTAAAAGATATTTCACATTTTATTGGTTTTTCATTGGTTTTTTCAGTGGGGTTATAAGGAAAGAGATGTTAAAGATTATTAACCAAGAACTTTTAAAGAGCAGCTAGGATAAAATCGTTAGAAGGACTGATAAATTGAAAATAAAGACAATTATTGTTCTTATGTTACTTGTATTAGCTGGATGTATAGAAAAGAAGGTAGAATCAATTGAAATTCACAATAAACAGCATGTTACATATCTGAATGACTATGGCTGGACTGCTGAACGGTTCGCGTCAGAAACAAAGTATGAAGCAGGAACTTTACGATCCTATAAAGAGCATGTGGGTAATATTCAAACTCAAGGAGATGTTGACTTAACTCCATTTTTTGACGGGGAAGTTATAGAAACTGGATATATACTGCAAGAGAAAACCGATAATTATAATCAAATTGTGGGTTACATCTTAGAGTCCGGGGAGGAAATAATAGGAGGTTATTTAGCATTTAATAAAGAGGTTGAACAATCGAATGGAACAATACGAATAGATTTAGGCGAAACAACCCCGATGTTCAATTCGAAGGCCAGATGACCTTTAGAACCTAAAAGAGTAAGCGTATCCAGCCAACCTACTCTACGCATGGAGGAAACTTATGTTTGAATCAATCCTATCCCTTTTAATAAATAGTATAATGCCATTTTCCCTTGGGTTGTTTTTTTACGTTATCTCACCATTAATTAGACAGAAAGACATCAAAGTATCAGAAGTTTCAAGAATAAGTGGAATTGTTATACTGATAATCGTTTCTATTTGGATTGTAAAGAGTTATTTGGATATCCTGTTTCAATCCTGAAGATGAGTAAGGCATAGTCAGTTTCCAATGAAGTGAACCCAATTTCATTACTTCTTATCTTGGAGGAGATCAATATGTCCAGTAATTGGGGAGATTCGTATACCGGGAAACTCAGGTCCATTTTAGGCAATCAGAAACTCATTATTCCGTCGATTCGAGCCATTATCACTGATGTAGAAAATAGAATTCTTTATATCGAACGAAAGGGAAATAAGAAATGGGCATTACCAGCAGGAGGAATTGAATTAAATGAATCCATAATGGAATGTCTTATACGTGAAGTACTAGAAGAGACAGGGATAGAAGTCATAAAGGCAACACTAATCGCGATGTATACGGGCAAAGAATATTCTATAACCAATCGATTTGGTGATGAGTATCAAGGATTTGAACTTTTATTTCGAGTTGACGAGTGGACAGGAACACTCTTAGCAGAAACAGATGAAACCACGAATATTGGGTTCTATTCAATAGATAATCTACCTCAATTTGAATCTGGATACTTTGAACAACATGAGAAAGAAGTATTAGAAGATCTTCAAAAATTTAATGGAACCCCAATAATTAAATAAAGATTTGTGAAATAAAGCAAAGAAAGCGAAACCCCAAATAGATTAGGAATGATCGTATGATAGATACTAAAATAATTCTTGTCGAAGGTTTGCCTGGATCAGGAAAGTCAGCGACTGCTCAATTCATATCCCAATGCCTTTCAGACAGCGGAATTGCGAACAAGTGGTGGTATGAGGAAGAAGAAGGACATCCTGTATATATGTTTAATGATGATGAATCTATGAAAGAAGTCATAAATGATCTTGCTAATGGGGATTATCAAAAAGTAGTGAATAACGCTTTAGAACAATGGAGGAGATTCTCCGACTCTTTAATGAGAATAGATCAAGTAATTCTCATGGATAGTACTTTCCTGGGGTATTTAACTTGGACCTTATTTCCAATGGACGTACCAGTTAATGAGATTGATAAATATTTGGTTGAAGTAGAGCGTATTATTAGTCCATGGAAACCAGCTTTGATTTACTTCCATCAACGTGACGTGCATAACTCGCTAAAAAGAATATGTGACAAGAGAGGAGATACGACTACAGAGCGATTTATCCAAAATGCTAGTGAATCCAAATATGGCATTGCAAGAAAATTAGTGGGATTTGACGGAATGGTTTCATTCTGGAAAGATTATCGTAATTTCACGAATAGCATCATTGAAAAAACACGAATGCGGAAGCTTTCAATTGAGAATTCTGAAGGGGATTGGGATAAATACCTACTAGAAATCATGGAATTCTTAGAGATATCAATGTCTAAAGAAGTAGTAATTCGTACGGAAGATATGGATTCTTATACGGGGATTTATAAATGCGGCGAGATGATATGTGAAGTATATCGAATGAATAATGAGCTGTATATGAATGGAATACAACAAATTTGGCCTCATAGCAGACTTTTACCAAGAATGAAGAATCAATTTGAAGTCGAATCATTACCCATAAAAGTAACTTTTAGTTCTACGAAGATTCATATGGAAGGGCCAAGATTATTTGATGGAAGTGTAGAGAAAGTGTTTAACAAGAACACATAATTAATGAGATTTTAATTGGCTGTTGGAGAGTGATTGAGATAAAACTTTCTTATTGTTTTAATGAAGATGAAACTAAGAGGATTTTCAGCCATTTTGGTGAGGAATTTTATCATAAAGTATTAAGGGATGTTACTACTTGTACAGATAAATGGAAATTAAGTCGGTTTCAATTCATTCAATCGTATTCTATCAATTGCGTATTCAAATGCCATTCAGAAATTTACGGAGATACTGTACTAAAAATAGGCAATCCTAGTAAACAAGTTTTTACAGAATTTAATACTCTTTGCGAATATAACGGGAGACGATTCTGTAGAGTCTTTGATGCCGATATTGAGAACGGAAATATAATCGAAGAGCAAATAAATCCGGGAATGACATTATGGGAAGGGTCATCACTAGATAAAAGGCTCTCTGTATTTTGTTCTTTGTATGATGGTTTACATATCGCACCTGCTAATGTTGATTTATACCCAACTTACACCGAATGGGTAAGAAGAATAACGGAATATATGAGCAGACGACAAGACTGTAAGGACTTGTATGTACATATGAAAAAAGCAGAGGACTTGTGCCTATCGGTTTCTGCGGTTTACGCTAAAAGAATGCTTCTACATGGTGATATTCATCCTGATAATATTCTGTTGCGCGGTCAAGATGAGTATATCATTATCGATCCTAAAGGCGTAGTAGGAGATCCTGTATTTGATATTGCACACTTTATCATAAATGAATTTGATGACGTCATCACTGATGAATTATATACAAAAATTAACTTTATTATAAAAGATATTGAAGCAAGACTTAATATTCCTCACGAAATATTGAGGAAGTGCCTTTATATACAAACTGCTATGACTGAGTGTTGGGATGTAGAAGATGGTTCAAATCCTTCTCTCGACAAGATTTCTTTTGCTGAGGCTATTCTCCGGAACTAGCCGCCACCCTCGGAGAAGAGGTTAAAACGTAAGTTAAAGGGGGAGGTTCCACCACATGCTGGGTCTACCAAAAGGGCAAGATTTATCGTCCCTTGGAATGAAAAATGGATACTTAAGCACGCATATACAGATGCGAAGACGGAGTTTATAAAAAACATTATTCTGAAAGCAAGACGATAAGTAGACGAGCAAAATAAAGTATGGGGACAGGGATGATTTAATGATAGCAGGTACTATAGGCTTGGATTTATGGTAAATAAGAAGCTAATTATTTGGAAAATAGTCAGCTTAATTATTATGAGTGGAGGCGTTTTATCACCAATGGGTCTAGCCCCTAAATGGATATTTTTTGTAACATTTTTACCAGGAAGTATTCTATTATTTATCGTTAACCGGTACGAGGTGAAATTTAGTAATAATAGTATTGATTAAGGTGGTTCTTATGAACGGGGGATCGATAGATGTTTGAATACGTGACGCACTATTATAAACAAAATTCAGTGCCTTTTCAGAGTTTGTCCGAATTATCTGAGGCGGAGGCGCTCAAAATTATGGGAGAACTTCGAGTTGATTCGTCTATGTTTGAGAGGTTTAATCATCCGATGGAATATTTGGAGAACAGAGCTCAGACAGAAGAATGGTTATGGAACAGTTTCATTCAAAAGGGCGGTAAACCTCCGGAACGGTTTCCAATTTATATGGTGCTGGGCCATTCTTCTTGGCTAGATGAGCGTTCATTCGATTATGGTCATGCAATCAATTCCGTACAAATACCGCTATCGATCTTTAGTGAAGATGATATTACGTTTACGGTCCCGGATAGTATGGTTTCGTTCAGTTATAACAAAGATAAGCCGCAGCCATATTATCGTCCTGAGTATCATGGGCACATATTCACGCTTAGTGAGGCTAAAACATTATTCCATCCCGAACTGAATAACATGTTAGCGAAAGAATTGCCGGAGGGTACTATTCCATATATTGAAGCGCAAGTGTGGAATCATCAACTAATTCGAACACATTTTCAGATGGATTAGATCGTTATATTTTTCGCATGGGGGATCTGCGCGACGCAGGTTCCTTTTTCATATGCCGCTAACGTTGGTAGCCTCTTGACTTGGGTTTATTTAACATCCAAGATAATAATAGCAATTATATTCGAGGTAACTATGCTGTGTTTGAAGACGTAGACTGACGATGGATTGCTGTTGGCAATAAAACTAACATGGAGATTTAACATAAGAAGAGGTGAATACCATGGAACAACAAGTCAAAGAGCTAATGAATGACCAACTGCTTGATCAAGCCGCGATTACTTTTGGATTACGTCTATCTGATTTACAGGTGATCGGTGGGTTTCAAAACTTTGTCTATGAATATGAGAAGAACGGCAAGAATTACATCTTTAGAATGACGCATAGCTCCCATAGGAATGCAGATCAAGTGCGTGGAGAGCTCGAATGGATTCAATATCTCTATGATCATGGCGTGTCCGTCAGTAGACCCATCCCTTCACAGCATGATCGACTCGTTGAGGTTATTGAACAGGAAGATTCCTATTTTATCATCACTTCATTCGAGAAAGCATTTGGTAAGAAGATCTTCTATCCGGAATGTATGAATAATGATTCATTGTCAGAGCTGTGTGGAGAGATGACGGGGCAAATACATGAATTATCTAAAAGGTACATACCCAGCAGCAAGCCAATCACGCGTCATCATTGGACAGATAATTACTATTTAACGCATATGAAGAAGTTCATTCCGTCACATCAGTACGAAATATTCGAGGGCTTTGGTCAGCTAACGAATCAGATCAATCTTTTGAATAAAGAGGCTCGTTATGGACTTATTCATGGCGATATCAATGTAGCGAATTTCATGCTTGATCACAATAAAATCACGCTTTTTGATTTCGATGAATGTCAGTACAGCTGGTATGTCGAGGATATTGCCATTCAAATTTTCTACATGGTCTATGTTGTGCTTAATGATTCGATTGAAGAGAGAAATAAACAGGCTAGAAGGTTTCTACATCATTTTCTTAAAGGCTATGAACGATATACATTCATGGATAGCGAATCGCTTCATCACATTGGGTTATTCCTGCAACTAAGGGAACTAATCGTTTATATTGGAATGCACCGAAGTTTTGACCTAACCAATTTAGATGATTGGACAAGTACATATATTCAGGAAAGCAGAGTAAGGTTGGAAAAAGGAATTCCGATCGTGGAAGAACTCTTAGGATTATGATTTTGAAATCTGATCAAAGAAATAGAGGTAGCTCAATGGAAATTAAAAAATTAGCGCATATAACTATGGAAGAGGTCGTTTCTTTAGGCGATTTTGGTTACGTTTCCAGTCAAAAGTATGAAGTGAAGAAATTGGAGTCTTTGCACGCAGTTTCTATCAACATGAATATGATCGATCTAGATGAACCCTATGTTAAACAAGAAATGAACGAAGAAGATGATCTTAACCGATATGAGGAACTCGTTAAGCAAGGCTATTCGTTAGGACTCTACATCGATAATAAATTGGCAGCGCTGGCCATCTCAGAAGCACAAACTTGGAATAATACGCTCATGTTATGGCATCTGCATGTTCACGAAGATCATAGAAGGCAGAAATACGGGCAAATGCTGCTGACCAAGGTCATTGAACTGGGGCAAGAAAACGGCTTTCGAGCGATAACCTTAGAAACGCAAAATACGAATGTCCCAGCGATCCATTTTTATAAACAATGCGGCTTTGAGATCGAGGGCATTGATTTGTCTATGTACGATTTAGGTGAAGGAAATGACGAAGTTGCACTGTTTATGAGAAGAAAGTTTTGACTCGAGGTATATAAAGGAGCGACAGACATGCGTTATCCTTTTGATTGTATTACGGAATTCATGTTTTTCGAGACAGGTGTAGAGCAATCGGATCTTATCCTTATCCCTGGCGGCAGCCATCCTCAACTCATGGAGAGGGCTGCGGAACTGTATCATCAGGGCATGGCCCCATATATATTACCGTCTGGGGGACCAACCTCTCACGTTAACTCAACAGAATGGGAATTTCTACGAGATGTCGGAATTCGATTAGGTGTTCCGGAACGAGTGATATTACGAGAAGACCGTGCTACGAATACCTTTGAAAATGCAAGATTCTCGTGGAAGGTCATTCAAGAGCACGGATTAGTCCCCAAGAAAGTCATCTTAGTATGTAAATCATACCATGCAAGACGTGCCTTACTTACTTATCAGACTGATTTTCCGATGGACGTTACTTTCTTTGTAAGCCCTGTTACAGATAAAACAGGTACAACCAAGGATAACTGGTTTACTGAAGAAACGAAGATCAAATATGTCATGAACGAACTCGTAAAGGTAGGCCAGTATTTTGCACATCACATCCCCAACTGGGTTAACCGTGAACGAGATATAAGATACGAATAGAGGTCTTTAATCAAAAACGATAAATAATTCGTTCACCGTTTAAGTAGGGTTGACAATATTGTTGACATAGCAGAGGCATACGTTCAAGAATCCAGGGGTGGATCTTCTCATTTTCCATGTGAAATGCATAATATCCCAACACCGACATGAGCAAGAACCCTTCTATGATAACGATAGCATCTTCCGGCATACCTGCAGACCCGAAATACCCATTCCCAAGAAGTTAAAGATTTTATTTAAAGGAAGTGTTCTCTTTGCCCAACGTAGAAATGACCAACATGTGCATGATTTATGATCCAACAACGGACAAGGTGCTTGTTCAAGATCGGATTAAGTCTTGGAAAGGCATCGCATTTCCAGGCGGACACATCGAAGATGGCGAGAGCATTATCGATTCTACGATTCGAGAAATAAAAGAAGAGACGGGGTTAACGATATCTGACCTTGAGCTATGCGGGATTGTATACTGGTACAACGATGCAACGGGTGATAGGTATCTCGTGTTTAGCTATCGGACAGAGGTATTCAGCGGCCAGTTGTTAGATGAGACCGAAGAAGGTCGTCTCTTCTGGGTGGATAAAAATGAATTATCGTCCCTTCCTCTAGCAGAGGGTTTGAAAGAACGGTTACCACTGTTCCTCGATAACAAATACTCAGAAGGCTTCGGGATTTGGAATGAACATCATCAGACGGAATTGAAATGGCAGTAAAATATGGAGCAAAAGGGGAAGAGGGAATGATCATTTTAAACAAAGATGGTGTCATACGTACCCTAGCCGAAAGCGATGCGCCGCTGATCCTGAAATGGCTGTCAGATCCTCGCGTTTTAGAATATTTCGCGGGCCGAGATAGACCTTATGATCTTGCACTGGTACGCGAACACTTTTTCAATGAAGAGGACGATGCAACGTGTTGTATCATTCAATACGATGGCGTGGATATCGGGTATATTCAGTTTTACCGCATATCTGAACAAGAATACGAGGAATACGGATATAGTAGAGAAGATCTTATTTATGGGATGGATCAATTCATCGGTGAAGTGGATTATTGGAATAAGGGCATAGGAACCAAGCTCATGAACGCAATGGCGGAATATTTAGTCAAGGAAATCGGAGTGGATAAGATTATCATGGATCCCCAAACATGGAATACGCGGGCATTAAGCGTGTATGAGAAGTGTGGATTCCGGAGAGTGAAGCTATTACCTGAACATGAGTGGCATGAGGGTCAGATGAGAGATTGTTGGTTAATTGAATATGATGGAGTGTCGGGTTCTTGAATATAAGATGTAAACATTGGATTCTTATTGCAGTATTACTCGCCATCCTCATCCCATTTACGATCAGCTATTTCAACTATACGAAATTGAATGTTAGCGACCAATATGCGGATGAATTTAGGAACAATCTATTCGAGACCTTGAATCGCAAAAAGTCGTTCACCATGGACGAAGTGACCCACTTCGCATGGGATCGTATGCATGTCTTTGGCCCCTACCTATCTCAGGAGCATATGCAGCAAGTGACTGGAAGTACATGGACCCATAATCGCACCTATATTGGATATCTTTTCGAAGGGTTTGATGATTTTCCGCTGCTAGACGAGGGTTACCACAAGCTGGTATTTGTCAATCAAGAGAAGGTTGTCCTGGACATTACATTAGAGCGCTATAACATCGACTTCTTATCGATTAAGGAGCTCATCAACACGGATCGAACCAAACTTATTGTAGAGGATGGGATTCATGTTAAGCTGGATCACGGAATTACCGTTCATACAGATGATTATGCGATTAGAAGGTAAGGGGGAGCGGGTAGAGATTATTCAAAGGGCAAGAATCCTGGTTGAGCAAGGCAATATGTCCCTATTGTAAATGAAATCTGAACTTCTCGTAAATTTATTAAGAAAGCAGTGACATGCCATGAACATAGAAACTCGAAAAAACGCACTCGTCATCATCCTTCACGAAATATATGGGGTCAACAATCATATGCACTATTACCGGGACATGTTGGTTCAAGAAGGTTATGCCGTGCTTATCCCTGATCTGTTACATGGTCAAGCATTTACATATGACCAAGATGAGCAAGCGTATCATTATTTTGTGAATGAGATTGGGTTCGATCAAGCGGCTGCTGAAGTGAAGCAAATGGTGCTCGCGAACCGGGAGCGTTATGATCGAATCTTCTTGATGGGCTTCAGTATTGGGGCAACCCTTGCGTGGATGAATAGCGAAATTGGTGTAGATGGCATCATCGGATTCTATGGATCGAGAATTCGAAATTACGTGGATATTGTGCCGGAATGCCCTACTTTATTGTTCTTTGCGAGCCATGAGAAGTCATTTGATGTATTGGCGTTAGCGGAGAGACTTCAAGGGAAAAGCAACACAACAATTGAGGTAATCGAAGGCGAACATGGATTTATGAATCCGTTCCATCCAGCCTATAAATCGGATGAATCTATGACATGTATAGCGGTGACCAAGGAATTTCTTCACAAGGAGGTTTCTAGCGTTGGAGCGAATCAACCATAAAGTCGAGTTGGACAACTATCATTTTAGCGGCTTAGAGGCATCACAGATTGGAGCTCTTCTATCTGTTCTGAACTATTACAAGGTGCCTACTTCCGCATCATGGATCTATGGTATGACAGGCATGGCTTTTCTTCTGGTGCATGATCACGAATTCAAACAACCGAATGCTGGTCCTCCAGATTCGGAGATATTCAAGCTAGCGCGCAATATTGGATTGGACATAGAAGGGGTACACACATACGCGGATCAAGATCAGTTCAGAGCGCTTCAGCAAGACATGTGGCATCAAGCTCACACCGCTATTGATCAGGGTTACCCTGTTTTTGCGAAAAATCTAGATATTGAAAATCAAACCTCTCTTGTCTATGGGGTGGATGCAGAGGGGTATTATACACACTCGTGGCATGGTGGTGAGGGACATGAGAATTGGGAGGATGTCATTCCGTGGGATCGGCTTGGTCTTTCTTATTGTCCATGTCGTTACTGTCGCAGCCGCAGCGAAACTCTAAATCCTATTGCCAGTGAACCAAAACTCATCTCATTACATTGGGCGAAAATAATCCCAGCAATCGAGCCATTGGATGCGCTAAGAGAAGCCCTTCAATTCGTCATTGCCTTGAATCAGCAGGGTGTGGTGTCTTGGCATCACCATACGTATGTTGTAGGCGAACAAGCATACATCGGGTGGATGAAGGCGCTTGAGCACAATAAAATAGAGAAATATTATTTTAGCCTCACCCTCGAAGCGATTGCGGATGCAAGAAGAAATGCCGTTCACTTCTTCAACGAATTGAAGGATTTAGGGCTTGGAATCTCTTCAGATCTGATCAACGAAGCGATGGAAAAGTACACTCAGATTGCAGCGCGTTATACGCATTTGGTTCACAAGTACCCTTATGAATAGCCGCGTGAATTGCTGGATGACATGGACAGACAAGCGTGCATCGAGATCTTGCGGAAATTGATGCAAGACGAGAAGCAAGCGCTTGGAATCCTCGTGAAGCTGCTTGAACAGATCGAGACGATAGGGTGAGATGATGTATGGCGTAGTCATTCATTTCGATCCGAATACAGAACAAATCATCAAGAAGCTCTGGACTGAGCTAAGGGACAGAGGGATTTCAAACTATGTATAACAATCAATCGAGTCCTTTATCTCAGCCCATCCAGAAGTGTACTAAATAGACATAGCATCGCATTGACATAGTAGCTGCTAACTTCGTGGAGGTGTCATCGTGGACAAAGACAAGCTTATACATAAATTCGATAAACAGGCACGCGTGTATGATCGCAGAAGGAAGAACGCCTCGGACAGAAAATGGAGGGAACCACTGGTATCTTGCGCTTATGGCAAAGTACTAGAGATTTCTGTTGGCGCGGGTGCTAATTTTCCATTTTACCCGAAGGGTGTGGAAGTCACTGCCGTGGATTTCAGTCACGAAATGCTGCTATCCGCCCAAAGGGGCGCTGCGGAACATCGCCTGAACGTAGAATTTATTCGTGCAGATGTTGAGTCTCTATCATTCGAACCGAATACATTTGATACGATCGTGTCGACGTTATCTTTTTGCGGTTACGAGAATCCTCTGGTCGTGCTAGCTTCATTGAATGAGTGGTGCAAACCTGACGGGCAGATCCTTCTGATGGAGCATGGTGCAAGCTCCAAACCGATGGTTCGGCATATGCAGAACCTCATCAATCCCATGTTCCGGCGAATGGTAGGCTGTCACTTGAACCGAGATACAATGGGCATGCTGCAGCATGCAGGCCTTAGCGTAGAGCGGGAAGAGCACCATTGGATGGATATGATCCATTTGGTATGGGCACGTCCTAAGAAGTGATCATGATTCTGTAGCAATTTATTGAAATCATATCCTACAGAGGAAGAAATATGTTATAGTTAAGGGAATTTATGGTTGATTCACCATCAACATGAGAAAGGAGGCTTCGTATATGTGTTTAACCAGATTTATACTCAGCTCCATGCAAGTCTATATTACGAACAACGGCGGTTGTTTGTGTGGAGCTGTAAATTAATAACCGTCATCCATTGATGCATGAATGCATGGTCATGTTCGTCATATAGACTTTGCTACCTTAAAAAGCAATATAAATTTTAAGGAGTAGAGCGAATATGAAATATATCAATGCAGATGTTGTCCTTCCCGATCATTTACTGAAGGAATTACAGAAATATGTGCCAGGCGGCATGTTATATGTCCCGAAGCCGGCAGGGCTTCGCAAGAAATGGGGCGAAAAATCGGGGAGCAGGGTGTACCTTAGCTGTAGAAATGAAGAGATTCGTCAGAAGTTCTCGGTGGGTACCTCGATCGATCAGCTGTCAGACCAGTTTTGCCTATCCTATGACAGTATTAAGAAAATTGTATATTCAAAAAAGTAGTTCATAGAAGTCACATTGGATGTCATGCTAATGTGGCTTTTTTGTGCATAGAACAGTTTGAACTGTTTCCTGCCTATATTTGTCGTTATTTCCTTATTTATAATGTTGAGATAACCAGACTTCAAAGCGGGGGTACGACATGCAAGATTTTTTTCAAATGGACACGGATGAGAAACGGTCATCCTTATTAGCAAGGGCAAGACAAGTCGCTCTGTCCGCCATGGAACAATACCATTTAGCGTGGGAACACATTACATTCATTCAATTATCCGACTCGATTACGTATAAAATAGAAACTTCTTCAGGAGAAACGTATCTGCTTCGCATTCATGCCGACCGATGTACGAAGGAGCAAATCCGCTCCGAGCTTATTCTGCTGCAATTCCTTAGTCAAGAGGCTGGGATGACGGTACCTACGGGGCTGGCGAGCAAGGATGGAGCCTGTATTTTGGAGGTAGCTACGGAAGAGGGCTATCGAAGTCCTTATGTCACCATCATGCGCTGGGTGGAAGGAGAATCGCCGTTAGGTGAGATGACAGATAGCGATGCCTACAATATGGGCGTCATGGCGGGCAAACTGCATGATGCTGTGGCGCAATTCAACCCTCCAGGTCATTTTGTTCGACCAACATTGGGTGCAGAGAGTTTTAGAGAAGAAGTGGCTCGATTAGAGACCTATCATGATCGGTTTCTATCGGATGCAGCTTGGGGGATGTACCGGTCTGCTGCGGATCAGATCTTAGCTTCCCTCGCGGATATAAATAAGAATAACGATAACTATGGTCTTATCCATGGAGACTTGCATACCGGGAATATCGTGTTCCATGATGGTATACCTTTTCCGATCGATTTTGGCCGCTGTAGTTACGGATATTATCTGTATGACGTGGCCAGCACGATCCTTGGCTTATATCCGAAGCATCGAGCCATGTTCATGCAAGGCTATCTGCAGATTAGAAGCCTGACGGAGGAAGATCTTCAGCATTTGGAGACTTTCTTTGTCATGGTGCTGATCGGAAATTATTCGCATCATGCGGCAAATCCAACAGAAATAAGCAATTTAATCGGTGAACAACTCTATGCGCAAGCGATTATCCGGGATTTTTTGCGAGTAGAGCCGTTTCTATTTCAAGAGATTAAGCCGGTGGAGATCGAGAGTGGATCTTCGAATGCGACGATTATTATATAGGATAAGAGGAGAATCTCGATGAATATTTTTATTCGACCGATGGTCGTTCCTGATGATTATGATGATGTAGCGAAATTGATCAATGTCATTGCATCGGAATTGGTTACTGCTAAAGATTTAGCGGAGGATGATGCACGAATTCCTGCTGTCGGTTCGCTAAGTCGCGATGAAGAAGGACGGTTAACCGGGCATGATCGACCGCGTTGGATTGCGGAAGACGGTGAGGGGAGAACGATTGGATATGCACATGCATGGCGTGCGCCGTGGTCAGCGCCAGGTGTGTTATATGAGCAAATCATCGTGGATCCAAGTGAACGGAATCAGGGTGTAGGGTGTGCGCTCTATGAAGTGCTAATGACGTATACGTCGGAGGTGCAAGCGAATCGCGTGATCTCCGATCTTCGAGATGATGATCCGGGTTCCTTGGCATTTACAGCCAAGCGAGGCTTCACACAAGAGCGGCATTTGTTCGAATCATGTATTGAATTATCTAATTTCAGCAGTGAGTTATTAGAGCATACCTGTTTCGATAACGATTCCTTACAAATGGTATCATTAGCCGATCGGCCTGGTGAGGCCTTTGAACAACGATTATATGAGTTGTATCGATCGACGCACGAAGATATTCCTGGCTTTGAAGGGGAGTACATGTGGTATAGCGAATGGCGCAAGTGGACGCTCGATAAAGAGGATTTTGACAGGTCATTGGCATTGTTGGTCCTCGATGAGGATCGCCCGGTTGGCGTCGTACAGCTTACGGCACATCCAGAATCGGAGAGTCTGTATAACAGCTTTACAGGGGTAGATGGTGCGTATCGAGGTCAAGGAATTGCTAGAGCGCTGAAAATACAATCGATTCGTGAAGCGTTAAAGCGAGGCTATCGTTATATTCGCACGAATAATGATTCGCTCAACGCGCCGATGCTGAATATCAATCGAAGCCTTGGATACCAACCGGTTCCTGGGTATTACATGATGACGCGTAACATCGAGTAGCTATAGTGAAAATAGAGACTACCGTGTATTTGCGCAAGAGATAATGGTTTGAACACAAGGCTCGATGTCTTTCCTTTGAAAGGCAAAGGGTCTTTTCTTGCAGCAAGTAAACACTTTAAGGAAATTTAGGGTTTGTTCCCGTAGTTGCGGTTTTTAACCATATGTTATAATTATCCTTATGGTGAACATTATGTTAATTTAGGGATATCCCACATACCATGTGGGTTTATTTGTTATCACATAAGAGGAAGTGTTCAATATCAGTAATATTGACAAACGAAACAGGCTGGATGAAGAAATATTCACTTACAAACAGACGAAGGATAACAAAGTGTTTATCTATTGGATGGGTAAGCAAGTGACGATTCTATCCGGGAAGCATAGCGAGAAGTTTATGGCGAGAATCGCGAATACGGATTTCAAGGAAGCCCAGTTAATCATGGCGAAAGTCACGGGGAATTTTAAACGCGGGAATGAGAAGGACAATAAATAATAAAGACGTTCACAGAGGTGAGTTTATGAAGTTCGTGCTCAAGGGATGGAATCGTTATGTGCTCTTTATTTTTCTTACGGTTGGATTGATTTTTCTAGCCTCTTATGGAATCAGTTATTATTATGAATTCGTATATTCGACCGTGACCTTTGTAATCGGATTAATCGTATTGCTGATTGGTATTTATGGATCAATGCAGGGAAGGTCCTTTGGTAATCGAATGGTTGGGCTTGGGAATGCGTTTAACTCAATCCATTCGACAATAGAGCTAGAGCGGGAAATGCAAGAGATTAAGCGCCAAGGTTCGTACATGTATACATTAGAAAATAGAGTGATGAGATTTCGGCGCGTGCCGTTCGCATTGATTATCTCGGGGCTGATTAGCTTTGGGATTACTTATTTTATTGGCTTAGCTTAAGAAATACAAAAGTTGAAAACTCGCCTTGCATCAGTAATGGAGCATTCTTCTGTTCAGAAGAATCATTCAAGATGAGCCTGGACGGGTTTTGTTTATTAAAGGAAGGTTGAACATTGTGAATCAACGAAGATTGCTTGGAAAAGCTAGATGGATCTTTCTTTCGCTGGGTTTGGAACTATAACAAGCAGACCAGACAACAGGTGCTGCAACGGCTTGAAGGACTGGATTCCAGTAAACGTATATTCGTATTGAAGAATCGAAGAGATGTAAGAGAGCTGATAGAGCAGCTTCAGAAGGAGTAGTGCACATGAACCCAACAAAACTCATTTTAGTCGAAGGTATACCCGGATCAGGGAAAACATCTACTGCCCAATATATCAAGGACAAGCTTGATATGGACCAGATTTCGAATCGTCTATTTCTAGAGGGAGATTTGAATCACCCGGCTGATTATGAATCAGTGGCATGTCTGGACACAAGTGAGATAGAAATGCTTCAGAGGAAGTACCCATTGTTTATGGAAGCGATAGCTCCCTTTATACAAGTCGTCGATGCATATCATCTAATCTACTATGGAAAGTTTCAAGAACAACATCCTATCGATATGGATCAGGATGCCATGGAAGAAATGCGTAGATTCGATATATATAATTTATCCGTTGATACATATCAAGAGTTGATAGCACGCAGGTGGCAAGAATTCGTTACTAATGTTCAGCAGTCCAAGGAGATCGTTATCTTAGAATGCTGTTTTCTTCAGAATCCAATAACAATGATGTTCGGTCGGCATAATTGTCCCCCATCTGTGATAAGTGAGTATATCAAGAGATTAGAGGCTATTATTCAGCCGTTAAGTCCGAAGCTAATTTACTTCTATCAGGATGATATTCGAGCCTCATTAGATCGAGTGATCCAAGAACGATCGAAGGAATGGTTGGAATACTTCATTTGGTATTTCACAGAACAGGGGTATGGAAAAGCTAATGGGTATCAAGGGCTGACCGGGCTATGTGAAGTGCTACAGAAGCGTAAACGCTATGAGTTAGATATCATTGATCAACTTGATCTATATAAATTGGTCATTAATAATTCGGCACGCGATTGGGATGACGTCTTACAGAAAATAAGAAAATTTATCTAAACACGGAGGGATCATGATGGAAGATCACAACAATATTCACGTTCCTGCTTCAACTTCAAACCTTGTTCAGAAGGCATCAGAAATCGGTTTTATAGCCTCATGTGATGAACTAACGGGAAGTTTCCTTCGGATGCTTGTAGCGTCCTATAGACGTGCAAATATCCTTGAATTGGGTACTGGGGTAGGGTTTTCGACCGCATGGATTCTGGAAGGCATGGATCAAGATAGTCGATTAATAACCGTTGAGATGGATGAAGTTTGCGCAGCCATTGTGAGAGAGATTTTAGGAGATGATCCGCGGGCAACCTTTGTGACAGAGGATGGTGGGCATTTTATCGAAAAACATACGAATGAGCAATATGATGTGATTTTCGCAGATACGTGGCCCGGAAAATTCTATCTTATCGAAGAAGCGCTGAACATGGTAGCTCCCGGGGGATTGTACATCATTGACGATCTGAATCCGCAGCCCAATTGGCCAGAAGGTCATGGTTCCAAGGTAGAGGCGCTTATCACGTATTTGGAGACGAGAGAAGATTTCTTCATGAGCAAATTGAACTGGTCCACCGGATTGATCCTGATGACAAGGAGAACTGCATGATCTTGTTGACGGGACGGCCGCGCACATAGGGATCAGATTGTAGAAGAAATAGCAGAAAATATTTTTAAAGGAGTGTACTTATGAAATTTGTATTGCTGCCTTTTATCGAAGGATTTAATCAAACGGGTGACTTAACGCAAGATATCACGTACTTTTTTCAGATGAACGATGACCTCAGAACGTTAGAGCATACTTTCCAGGTCGCGAGAGAAGCTGAGCGCATTGCTGGGTTATATGGATTAGATCCAGAGCAGGTTGTTCAAGCCGCACTGCTTCATGATATTAGCAACGTTATTCCGATTTCTACGATGTTAGATGCAGCTGAAGCGCTGGACATTGAAATTCTCGATGAAGAACGGAAATACAATCGAAGTGTACACCAGAAGCTATCCAGCTGTATGGCGCGTGAGATTTTTGGCATTACAGATCAGGACATATTGGATGCCATCGAGAGCCATACAACACATCAGGCGAATGCGAGTCTTATTGCCAAAATATTATTTGTCTCCGATAAAATTTCATGGAATCTACCTGGGGAACACCCGCATTTACAAGAGATGAGACGCCATGTGGATGCACTCGAAATCGATCAAGCGATACTGATCTACCTCAATCAGATTTGGGAGCAAAGGCATAAGCTGAAACTTGTACACCCTTGGTTGATCGAGGCGAGGGAAGAGCTGCTGAGAAAGTAGGTGCAAGGAGAACCTATGAAACTAATTAAAGAAATCTATCAACAGGGTGCGAAATCACCAGATACAGAAATGCCGTACCGCATTCGAAAAGCTGCAAGAGCCATCGTATGGAACGATGCCAAGGAAATGGCGCTCATGCACGTGTCATCGGACGGTTATTATAAGCTCCCTGGTGGAGGAATCGAAGCGGGAGAGAGCAATGAGGAAGCGCTTCGACGCGAGGTGCTCGAAGAAGTTGGCGTTCAGATTGAAATCTTGCAAGAACTGGGATGTACAATTGAATACCGAGATCATATTCAACAGCTTCAACTCTCTTATGGCTATATATCGCTGGTTCAGGGTGAGATAGGGCAGCCTTCTTTTACAGAACTAGAGCAGAATCTAGGATTTAAGCTGGTTTGGGTCACAATCGAGGAAGCTGCACGACGATTGAAAGCGAACAAACCCAATCATTTGATCGGTGATTTTATTGTTGCGAGGGATCTTGCATTTATCGAAGAAGTGCAAATGCATTATTATGCCTATGGCGGCATTGTTTTTAATGATGATGGTCAAGTTCTTATGAGAAGCCCAAGTGGTCATTGGGGCGGATATATCTGGACTTTTGCCAAAGGTGGGGCTGATCCGAGTGATCGAACGCCTGAAGAAATTGCCCTGCGAGAAGTGTTAGAAGAGACAGGGTACGAGTGCACTATCATCGCTCAGATTCCAGGAGAGTATGTGTCGGATACATGCACGACAAAGTATTTTTTGATGAAGCCGACAGGTGTAATAACGAATTATGACTTCGAGACTCAGGATGTTGCGTGGTGTGAACCAAGCGAAGCATTCGGAAGGATCCAGCTAACCAGGACACCAAAAGGAGTAGAGCGAGATACCCAAGCCCTGAAAAACGCAATCGAGACGCGGAAACGATTCATCGTATCAACATAAGAGTGTATGAGGAGGTTTCAACATGCAATTAAAATGGTTAGAGTGGGCGAAGCAGATCCAGGCCATTAGTCAGAACGGTCTGGCATATTCCAAGGACATCTACGATCTAGAACGATTTCAACAATTGAGAGATCTAAGTATCGAGATTATGCGAGAGTATGCTGATGTGGAGTCTGAACAGATTCGGGCGCTTTTTGCCAACGAGACGGGGTATGCAACGCCGAAAGTGGACGTACGTGGTGTTGTTTTTAGAGAGAATAAGATTCTGTTGGTGAAAGAACGTCTGGACGGAGCATGGGCATTGCCTGGGGGTTGGGGAGACATTGGTCTATCGCCGAAAGAGGTCGCTGTCAAAGAAGTATGGGAAGAGTCAGGATTTGAAGTTGAAGCGGTTCGTCTCCTAGGCGTGATCGATAAGAAATTTCATAACCACCCGCCTTCACCGTTTCACGTCTATAAGTTGTTTATTCTGTGCGACATCATTGGCGGTGAGGCCAAAGAGGGGATGGAGACGCTGCAGGTCGCATTTTTCGACGAGGAGAATCTACCTGAGCTGTCAACGGAGAGGAATACGGAAGAGCAAGTGAAAATGTTGTTTAGCTACCTTCGCAATCCTGGGCATGACGTATTTTGTGACTAGAATGTTTGGTGAGGAAGTGAGATTATCTAAAGGGAATGAGGGATGAGCAATGAGTTTTTCGTGGGGATTAGCCATCATCCAACTATTATGGATCTTAATCATTGGTGTATCTATTTATCTGCTGGTGCTTCTAATCAAGCTTGCTCGTCGAGGGATCCAAGCACTTGATAAATATATTGCAGACCGACCAACACGGAATACATAGGCGTATGGAGAATAGAATGCTAGACCCTATACGGTTTCCAATCGGTCAGTTCGAACCAACAATACATATAACGGATGAAGATCGTAACAATCTGATCCATCAGATCCCCGAAATGAGCCATCGATTGAGAGCAATAACACAGGATCTGTGTCCAATTCAATTGGACACACCCTATCGGCAAGAAGGCTGGACCATTCGGCAAATCATTCACCATCTCGCAGATAATGATATGAACGCCTATCTTCGATTCAAGCGGGCATTGACGGAAGATGAACCGATGTCGAACACATATCGAGAAGATCTGTGGGCGGAGCTTCATGATTATCAGCAGATTCCTATCGAAGATTCAATATTTTTGCTTGAGCTGCTTCATCGGCGTTTTTACATCCTTTTGCGTGGAATGGAGCCTGTGGACTTTCATAAGAAGCTGCGAACTGCAGTGTTAGGAAGCATCACGTTGGATATTGCGCTCCAACGATTTGTATGGCATAACCGCCATCATATGTCCCAGATCGAATCATTGATTGACAAATACAGCTAGGAAGTGATCTCATTGGCAGATGCATTAACGCATAAAATATATACGATGTGTACGGACGTAAAAAGCTACGTTGATGTCAACCAAGTGAGTTCGATCCAGAAAGGGGAGTGTACCCATGCCTAGACTTATCGGAGATCGCATCCTACTAAGAGAGTATCGTCGGGAAGATATTCATTGTATAAGGCAATGGTGTAATGATCCGGAGATCGTAGATAACTTATCGGATATTTTCTTATATCCCCATACGATGAATGCATCGGAGCAATATTTGAACAGCATTTTAGAGGGGAAGACAGATCAGAAGGGATTTGTCATCGCGCTGAAAGATACAGAAGACTATATCGGACAAATTGATTTATTTCATATCGATTGGAAGAACCGATCTTGCGAACTCGGAATCGTCATCGGGATGAAAGATTATTTAGGTCGTGGGTTTGGTGCAGAGGCCATTCGCCTCGTACAGGATTTTGTATTTCATCGCATGAATTTGAATCGTATTCAGTTAGAACTGCATGATTTCAATGAGCGGGCGTACAAATGTTATGTGAAATGTGGATTTAAAGAAGAAGGTCGATTTCGAGAAAAATGTTTCGTAAATGGTCGGTACGTGGACGCGATTAATATGAGCATTTTGCGGAAAGAGTACGTTGAACGAGTATAACAATCATCTTCACGAAGAGGTGAACTATGAGTACATCGAATCAGCAAGCATTAATTATCATTGATGTCCAGAATGCAATGTTCGATCCATCGGACCCAGTCTATCAGGGTGAAGCATTACTTCACAAGATTCAGGGTTTGATCACCAAGGCTCGCTCTAATCACATACCGATTTTCTATGTGCAGCATGAGGAAAGGGAAGGTACGCCGCTTGAACGTGGTTCGCAGGGGGGGTTGATTCACCCGTCTATTGCGCCGCAAGAGACAGATGTGATTATTCACAAAGAAACACCGGACTCCTTCTATGAGACGAAGCTAAGACAAGAACTGGTACAGCTGGACATTAACGAAGTTATCCTCGCGGGGATTCAGACCGAAATATGCGTAGACACGACATGTAGAGCAGCTCGCAGCCAGGGTTTTCAAGTCACGTTAGTGAAGGACACGCATAGTACATGGGATTCTAACGATCTTACGGCGGACCAGATTATTCAACATCATAACAATGTATTGCAATGGTTCGCGAGCTTGAAGAATGCGGATGAGGTCACTTTCGAAAATATATAAGCAAGATAACGATCAGGAAAGTAGGGATATCAATGAACATCCAGTGCCGAACCATACATGAGGGCGATCCGGCAATCATCTCTAGTGCATTCGCAGAACAGGGTTGGGACAAGCCGCAAAGCTTGTATGAACGATACGCCCAGGAGCATCAGAAGGGCGAACGCGTTACGATCATCGCTGAGGTGGACGGTGTTTTTGCGGGATACCTGAATGTGCTGTGGCATTCGACTTATCCATCTTTTCGATCACAGGGGATTCCTGAGATTAATGATTTTAATGTCCTCATCCGATATCGCCGTCAAGGCATTGGTTCTATCCTAATGGATCAAGCAGAAGCCGTAATCAAGGATAGATCAGCTGTAGCAGGAATAGGTGTGGGCCTATTCTCCGATTACGGGAATGCTCAGATTTTGTATGCGAAGCGCGGTTATATTCCAGATGGGAAAGGCATACATAACGGGGAGAAATATATCGGGTACGGAGACCATGTTCAGATTGACGATGATATTGCTCTATATTTAACGAAGGAATTGCGGTAAATGAAAGCTACTATAGAAAATCTACAACGCTTGTTCTATGAACCAATTGAGGAGGTTCGCACCCTTGACCCGGGCTATTTAGATCATGCGAGTGACGTGTGGTTGGTTCGAACGGAATCTCAAGAGGTCGTTGTGCGTTCTTCTCGGTTGCAAGCTGAGCCGGATTGGGAGTTTTGGTGGGGCTGCAAGCATGTTTTTGGGATTGATCCTCGTGCGATGTTATATTTTGAGGAAAACCTGAAAGTTCTTCATCCCATTCCAGAAGTCCCGGCACCACAAATCATTTCCTCAGACAAGATAGATGGACGAGATTACCTCGTGGTGGAGAAAATGAAAGGAAATGGGCTGCAGTCCTTCAAGGGTCAATCGAGAGAACTACTCTATCAATTAGGTGTTTGGCTGGCCAAAGTGCATGCCAATACCTACGATTTCTATGGAAATCTTGCGAGAACGAAGGTCGGGGAAAAGGTTGATTTTCATCATCATCTATCTCAGGCCATGACGATGATTGTGGAGAGGGAGCACGCGACAACATCCCTTATTCAACAGAGCTTAGAATCAATCTTGTCCGAGTTAGAGGAACTCCCTTTACCAGAATATTTCTGCCCCGTGCTAGTAGATATGGACCCCTCTCAATTCTTGATGGATAACGGGAGACTCTCGGCGATCGTAGATGTTGAGGCATATGTCGTTGCACCGAGGGAGTTTGATTTTATTGGACTCGAGTATATTTTGGATCGCAGTGCAGCGGATGCATTTATTCAAGGCTATACGACGATTCTAGCGCCTCCTGAACTATCCAAAGTTCGGAGAGTATACAGATATTTTTATCGATTGCTTGGCGTACAAGGTTCTGTTGAATTAGATCAATGGCTCGCGCAGCCAGTATTGTTCAGGTAATCATTGGCAACCGAGTTGATATTTAGATTCAACAATGCGAAGAAATAAACGGCGTTAGGGGGAGATCTTATGGATGTAGTATTTGATGATTTTCTGATCAGTACGGATCGATTGAAATTGGATCTCGATAGGATATATCAGTTGCTCTCGACGACATATTGGGCTGACAAAAGACCCGTGGACAAGGTGTGCAAATCGATTGAACATTCGTTATGCTATGGCGTGTACCAAGAGAATCGGCAGATTGGTTTCGCGCGTGTCATTACGGATTTTACGACAACCTATTGGCTATGTGACGTGGTGATCGATTCCGAGTTTAGAGGGCAAGGCATTGGCAAGAAGCTCATTGACACGATCATTCATAGCGAGGATTTACAAGGCTTATCTGGATTTCTAGGGACGGCGGATGCGCATGGACTTTATGAGCAATATGGATTTGTGAAGGACGACAATCGATTTATGGTTCGGCGGCCTCAAATTTGAAGGTGAGGGAAGTCCGATTTGCCATTGAAAAGGATATCGAAGGGATAGCTCGTGTTCATGTGGAGAGCTGGCTGTCCACGTAAGTCGCACTCGGTTGGGAAAGGATGAAGAAGCATGAGACAGCTTATTAAAGATTCCGTCATACAACTCGCTGAACAATTACAATTACCGGAGAAAGTTATCCATCAGGATGACTTGCCGTGGGTGCCTTTTGATGAAGGTGAAATGAACTGCTATTTCAAGCCGTTAAGGTTTGATCTGTCGACAGGGACATGGACGTATTTATTCCGAATCAAACCAAACAAAAAATTAACGCGTCATCGACATACCGGAGGTAGTGTCATCGGGTATCATCTGAAGGGGCAATGGCGGTATGAAGGACGGGACTGGATCGCAACGCCGGGTACATTTATTTTTGAACCGCCTGGAGATATTCATACGTTGATAACGGGAGATGAAGAGGTAGAGACGTTATTTATTCTTGGCGGGGCACTGCAATATTTTGACGAAAATAATCAAATCATTGGCCAAGACGATGTCTATACGGTGCTGATGAAGTATCGAAATTACTGTGCAGAACATGGGATTTCAATTCAGGAAGAGTTGATCTATTAGAGGTTTATAAGGTTATAAAAAGAGGACTACAAGGAGTAACATGCCGTGGTAATCAGAAATTCCGTCAAAGCAATCATTATTCAAGACAATAAATTACTCGTAACTAAGCTGCAGGACGAAGATGGAATGTATTATCTACTACCTGGTGGTGGACAAGAAGTTGGAGAGAAAATGCATGACACGGTGATCCGAGAATGTATGGAAGAGACTGGCTTTGTTGTAGAAGTTCAGGAGTTGATGTTCATTCGAGAGTGCTTCCTCGTACCAGACATCCATCGTGTGGAAATGATGTTTCGATGCCATGTGATTGGTGAGTCACAGATAACGAACATGGATCAGAACCAGCTAGGCGTTGAATGGATCAATATGGATCAGATAGAGGATGAGCCATTATTCCCAGCTGAGCTTCGAACACGAATAAAGCGATCTCATTTGAATATGGAGCAGCTTGTTTATTTGGGTGAAATCCATTAGTTATGGAGGAGTAACGATGAATAAGAAGCTTACGAGTCCAAACGATATCCCTAGCGGTCTATCACAGCCTGCACTACGAGCCCTTGCGAACGCAGGGTTAACGAATTTAGAACAAATTTCAAAGCTATCATTAAAAGAGTTTAAGAATCTGCACGGTATTGGCCCAAGCGCAGTAAAACCGATTCAAGAGGCTATGGAAGCGAAAGGTTTGTCTTTCTTGGAGCAATGATTTGTCCAAGCTCAAGCATGTACTCAACCAGACTAGTAGCAGGAGGGCACGAATATGAAAATAAGCAAAGCCAACGCAGACCATTATCTATGGGGAGCATCTTCAATCGTTCTGAAACAGACATCGAGTTTCTGGTGATCTCGCAACCAACGTCTTCAGGGGATCGGGTCGTTGTAGATTAATTAAACATTGGTTATTTCTGGATCATATATTATAATATATGGAAAATATCAGGAGGAACCTATGAATCTATCCAATCTTGCTAGAGAGATTTACGAAGTCGCACACCTGACAGGG
Source organism: Paenibacillus sp. EB106-05-06-XG162 (assembly GCF_058791655.1). Classification (NCBI taxonomy): domain Bacteria; kingdom Bacillati; phylum Bacillota; class Bacilli; order Caryophanales; family Paenibacillaceae; genus Paenibacillus; species Paenibacillus sp. EB106-05-06-XG162. The sequence goes on along the minus strand of NZ_JBYTDT010000003.1, from coordinate 67,714 downwards.
AGCTTTACACTCAGATCGGGGCTAGTCTCACAGGAGTATTTCGACAAGTATCAGTTCGAGGCAGAACCGCGTGTTCTAGATCGAATATCGCAAGCATTGGTTGAACTTATTCCTGAGGGAATAGAAGTGTTAGCAGGTCTTGAAATGGGGGCTGTACCCATCGCAACAGCATTATCGTTGAAATCCGGGATCCCTGCAGCATTTGTTCGGAAAAAAGCGAAAGCCTACGGCACCGCGAAATTGGCGGAAGGTGCAGCGATTCATGGGAAGCGGGTTTGCGTTATTGAAGATGTGATCACGACAGGCGGGCAAGTACTCCTAAGTACGCAAGATTTAAGAGAAGCAGGTGCAATCGTCAAGGATGTGATTTGCGTGATCGAACGTGATCCTGAAGGTCGTCGGAAATTGGAAGAAATCGGGCTCCACGTGCATACGTTGTTTAAGATGGAAGATTTAATCGAGGCGGGTAAAACAACATCTTAAGGAGTCTGAATAATGAATGAGCTAGAATTATTCAATAATATGCAAGTGATGAACCTTTTACGGACAGCATGGCAATATTATATCCGAAACTTCCATAAGATCTTATGTATTATATTGATTATCGCAGTACCTGTGGAGGGGCTTATCTATTATTTTTTTCAAGATACGATGGAAGGTAAGGTTTACGGTCTTCAGATTCCATTAAACTTAATCATGAGTGCATTGTTGACCATCATTCCATCGACAATCATCTGTATGATGTTCCCGAAGATCGTGAATGGCGAAGAGGTAGAGCTTAAGGAAGCATTTCGCAAAGGACTCAAATATTGGCTCAAACTCACGGTCTATGTGTTTATTGTAAGAATTATCGCTGCGTTAGGGTTACTGCTTTTCATTATTCCAGGGCTCATCTTCGTGGTACGTATGCTCTTCGTGGATTATATTATTATGCTGGAAGGCACCTATGGCAATAACCCGATTAAACGAAGCAATGAGATGATTAAGGGCAGGACAGGAGAATTTATGCTAATCATGGTGGGGGTCGGCATCGTTCAATGGGGACTCGACTTTGTGTTTCGAACGTACATTCATCTGGATCCATGGCTTCTCTCGCTAATCTCAGGTGTGATCTCAGAGCTATTCATAGAGTTCATGACAGTACTGTTTCTGATCGCCTATCTCTACATTCGAAAATACGAAAATCCAGAGCAGATTATAACTCTCGACGAATAGAAGGAAAATGACATCAAAGGGGGTGGCACATGCGCAGGAAGGAAGGACAAATGATAGAACTTGCCGAGCAATTTGCCCGGGCGTTCTTAGCGTCGGATCCGAGCGGGCATGATTGGTGGCATGTTCATCGTACTCGCAACTTAGCCCTTGAGATCGCGGATCGTGAGCATGCGGATGCTTACATTTGTGAATTGGCAGCACTGCTGCATGATGTAGCGGATGTGAAGCTTAATGCATCGAAACAAGAGGGTTTGGATCGTGTACGAGATTGGCTAGAGCGTGTGGGGGAAGACCCGGCGGTCATTGCACCGGTCATGGAGATCATTGCGAACATGTCTTATAACGGTGGACGCAATGCACCGATGACGACCATTGAAGGTCAGGTGGTGCAGGATGCGGATCGTCTAGACGCGATCGGTGCGATCGGGATTGCGCGAACTTTTGCCTTCGCAGGGTCGCGTGGGCATCTGATTCACGAGCCGGGGGAGCGTCGCTCGAGCACGAAGACAGCGATCGCCCATTTTCACGAGAAATTGTTGAAGTTACAAGAATTAATGAATACGGGCTATGCCAAAGAGCTCGCAGCAAACAGACATCAGTTCATGGAGGCGTTCTTGCAGCAATTCCATGCGGAATGGTCAGAACATAGGGAGGAAGACAGAACAGATGATTCCTGAAATTAAGGCATTATATACAGATCAAATTTTACATGATGCAGCTCGTCGTTATGGTGTCGAACCGGAGGAGGTTCGATCGCTGGGTGGTTTTGAGAGTTTCGTCTATGAATTTACGAAGCAGGGCGAAGATTATGTTCTCAAAATAACACATACCCTGCGCAGAAGCGTGAATTATATTCGCGGGGAAATCGAATGGGTGAATTATTTAGCAGATCAAGGCATCAAAGGCTCCCGCGTGGTTCCATCCGAACAAGGGAATCTCGTCGAGGAAATTGCTGCAGATCAGGGCTCTTTCCTTGCGTTTGTCTACGTCAAAGCACGAGGATCAGCTATCACGGCGGATGTGTGGGATGAGCCGCTATTCGAGCAATGGGGCTCCATGCTTGGCCGAATGCACCGTCATACGAAGGATTACGAAGTAAGCTCTCCGTTTATTCAGCGCCAGACGTGGGATCAAGAGGAACAATTGCGAGCCGACAAATATTTGCCGGCAGATGATCCGGTCACTGGCATCTTAGAGGAACGATTGAAGACTCTACGCTCTCTGCCAATAACGCGAGATACTTATGGTCTCGTGCATGCGGACCTTCATCAGAAAAACTTCTTCATCGAGCATGGCGATATTTATCCATTCGATTTCGACGATTGTGGTTATACGTATTTCGTTAATGATATCGGAATCACCTTATATTATGCGATGCGATATGCTCCTACGAAGAATGATGACATGACTGATTATGCGCGTACATTTTTCCGTTGTTTTATGGAGGGTTATCTGCGGGAAAATTCAATAACAATCGAAGAAATTGCTTATATCCAAGATTTCATTAAGCTGCGCCACACCCTGTTGTATATTGTATTCATTCAAGTTGGCTACCTGTCGAGGGAAAATGAGGAGCAGCTACAGAGATTATTGCAGCATCAACACGAAGTCATCTCCGAAGAACCGTTAGTACCGCTCGATTTTGTCGCCGAATTCCGCCAATTGCAGGAGTTATCGTAACAAGTCAGTGCCAATAGACTAAATAATCGATAGGGGTTGAGCGCATGAGTCATTTTGTATTTAATCAGCAGCGTTTCGTTCGTCAAATGTTGTTAAAAGTGGTTGATGGCGTTTCCGAGGAAATGGCGAATCAAGTTCCTGATGGGTTTCGGAATCATATCCATTGGAATTTAGGCCATATTTATGTCGTGTTCGAACGATTCGCATTTCAAAACATTGGACTTCCGATGCAGCTTCCAGAAGGCTTCAAAGAGCAGTTCGAGAATGGTACGTCCCCCCTTACGCGACCGGAGTCGGTTCGTGTTCCGAGCCTTGAAGAACTGAAGCAGCTTCTAGCGCAGCAGAACGAGCGAGTTCAAGCAGCGCTTGAACATCGTCTGCAGGAACCCATCGATCCGCCATATACGACATCAGCGGGGATGGTGCTCGCCTCTCCAGAGCAATTTCTAACCTTTAATTTATTTCACGAAGGCATGCATTTGAACACGATTAGACAGTATAAAGTGCTGCTTTCGCAATCCTAAAGGTGAACAACATCCGAACGAATATCTACATGGTGAGGCATGCCGAGTCCCCTTTTCGATACGGAGAGGAACGCACACGAGGCATTTCCGAAGCAGGGGCTCAGGCAGCAAAACGGGTGGCAGATATTCTTCGCAACGAAGCGATTGATGTCGTTGTCTCGAGTCCGTACGCCAGAGCTATCCTGACGGTTCAACCTTTGGCAGATCAGGCGAATCTGCCGATTCTTCCGTACGAAGCATTGCAAGAGCGATTCGTCGAAGGGCATCATCATGTGTCGTGGGAAGAGAAAAAACAGGCGGTTGCCAAGTCATTCGATGATATCGACTATGCGATGGATGGCGGGGAATCGACGAGAGCAGCACAGCAGCGAGCCATTCCCGTGATGGAAGAATTGTTGGCTACCTATGGCGGCAAGAACATCGTGATCGGGACTCATGGCAATATCATGACGGTCATCATGCACTATTATGATTCGAGTTATGGATTTGATTTCTGGTACCAGACATCGATGCCAGATATTTATCGCATGACTTTGGAAGGGAATCGGCTCCAGCAGATAGACCGATGTTGGAATTGAAGATGCTCATAGCGAAGCGTCTTGCTTGATGTACCTGTAAATGAATCAACAAAGACCTCTCCATCAGAATCCATTGGAGAGGTCTTGCTATTAAGCATAACTGCTGTTCAAGAATGCTCGTGTGCGTTCCGATTGCGGGTTCGTGAACAATTGCTCCGGCGTCCCCTGTTCGATGATTTCTCCGCCATCCATGAATAGGACCCGATCCGCGACTTCTCTCGCGAAGCCCATCTCATGAGTGACGACGATCATCGTCATTTGCTCTTCTGCCAGCTGCTTCATGACTTGCAGAACTTCGCCCGTTAATTCCGGATCCAGCGCGGAGGTCGGTTCATCGAAGAGTAGAATGTCCGGATTCATCATGAGTGCACGCGCGATTGCTACACGCTGCTTCTGCCCGCCAGAGAGCTGCGATGGTAAGGCGGATGCGCGTTCGGACAGTCCGACCTTTGCTAGTAATGCCGTACTTCTGCGCCGAACGGCGTCTGCAGACTCACGCTTGACCTGCAGTGGTGCGAGCTCGAGATTCTGTGTCACCGTCAGATGCGGGAATAGATTGAAATGCTGGAACACCATTCCCATCCGTGAGGTGATGTCTCGGATTTCTTGCGCCTTCCCATAAGTTCCTTGCTGAACAAGGGGTTGACCTGCAATCCGAATGCTGCCCCCTTGCACTTCTTCGAGATGAATCAGGCTGCGCAGCATCGTGCTCTTTCCTGAGCCAGAAGGTCCAATGACCGCGATCACTTCATTTGGATTCACGTCAAAAGAAATTTGTTTCAAAACTTCAACCGTTCCATAAGATTTCTTCAATTGAGATACTTCGATAATCCCCATATTCGCCATTCCTTTATTAATCAAATTTCAACCGGCGCTCCAGCCATTTGAAGAAGAGGGTCAATAGGAGCGTCATAAGCAGATAAATGATCCCCGCATAGATGTAGGGCATCAATGTAAAGTCACGATTCACAGCGGTCTGTGCAAAATGTAATAGCTCCGGTACGGCAACCGCATAGAGCAGGGCGGTATCCTTCACGAGGGTAATCGATTCGTTCGATATAGCCGGCAATGCGATTCGGAACATTTGCGGGAGAATAATACGTATGAGTGTTTGTCTGCGATTCAGGCCAAGCACTTGAGCGGCTTCGTATTGTCCTTTGTCAATTGCGAGAAGTCCGCCTCGGAATATCTCAGCATAATAAGCCGCGTAGTTCAGAATGAAGCCGAGGCAAGCGGCGACGAACCGATCTAAGACCAAGTATTGGCCTATGCCTGGAATCATCGGGAGTCCAAAGCAAATCACTAACAATTGTAAGAGCAGCGGTGTACCGCGCATCAGATAGATATAGATTCCGGCCAGACGCGAGAGGAGCTTCACGCGGCTATTCACGGCGAGTGTAAGTAGAAACCCTAACGGAACAGAGACGATAATGGCGATGAAGAATAATAGGATCGTCATCTGTGCGCCTTCCAGCAGCGGTTTTATAATTTTGATGAAATAATCGGTAGTCATAGCGTACATTCCTCTCCAGGTGAAACTAATACATACGTCATCTGAAACAAAACAGGCTTTCTCGAAGAAAGCCCTGCTGGTTCATTATTTTATATCATTTGCCTACTTAAGCACTTTATCCTCACCAAACCATTTATTCGAGATCTTCGCCGCTGTGCCATCTTGATTCAATGCATCAAGTGCCTTTTGCAGTTGGTTCAGCAAATCTTCGTTGCCTTTTTTTACGCCAACGCCATACTCTTCTGGAGCCAGCGATTCATCGAGCAGTTTGAAGCTATCTTTTTCTTTGGCCATGTAGTATTTAATAACAACCTCATCGATGACCACCGCATCAATGCGTCCAGATTTCAAATCACTCAAGGCAAGAACGTTATCCGCGAATTCTGTAACCGTCTTAACACTTTCATGAATTGGGCTTGCAGCCAGTGCATCCGACGCGGATGAGAGCGTCTGGAGCCCAACAACTTTGCCATTCAAATCAGCAAGCTTAGTGATGGGGGAATTCGCCAGTGTTACGACAACCTGAGCATTTTTGAGATATGGCTTCGTGAAGAGTACTTTTTCTTTTCGTTCATCGGTAATGGTATAGCCGTTCCAGATCAAGTCGATTCGACCGCTGCTCAATTCAGATTCTTTAGTCTGCCAATCGATGGGTTGGAATTTCACCTTCTTGCCCATCTTCTCGACAGCTGCAGTCGCATAGTCAATATCAAATCCCACAAGCTCATTACGATCATCCCGGAACCCAAGAGGTGCGAACTTGTCATCGATGCCAATGACGATCGTATTTTTGTCGGTAGAGCCGGAACAGCCAGTAAGAAGAGCGAAGAGTGCAAAGAATACGAGTCCAATAATTGCTGTACGTTTCATGAAGGATGACCACCTTTTATCGAATATCAAACACTTTAGCGTGTTACCACGGTATCAGAATCCTATGATAGCATACTAAAGTGAAATCTGTCGACAACTCATGCTAATAATATTTGTCGATTCTTTGATATGGAAATAGTTAGAAATAATAGAGCACCGGGTTACATTTGAAAAATAATTAAAAAAATTGATGGGAGTTGAAGGGATGAGGTTCATTGATTTCGTCAAAGAAGTATTGCCCAGGAAATTCATAGCCGCATCGATTTCGTGTTCTTTATTTGGGATCGTGTTTGCAATGATATATCTGCGATCTGAGGCATGGTATACTGGATTAACCAGCGGCATGGTACCAATTTATATGATATACAGCTTTCCAGTGATTGCGACGTACGGTGTTGCCACATCGTTCTTTAGCGATTATTTCACTACGATCATGTTAAGGAAGCGAAGCCGAATCCTAGAATTTGTTGTATCAGCTTGTCTTCACATCGTATTTGGCTTTGTTCTTGCATGGATTAGCCTAATTTCTGCCGTATTGTTTTTCATTACAGATCGAGTATTAAGTCTTCTTCGAAGAACATCGTATCTGTGGTATCACGCCATCTTTAGCCTGTTGATTCCGCTTGCAATCTGGTTAGGATTCATGTCCATCGTGTGGTATCGGGGTTGAATATGACGCAAGGATTAGCAATTAATTGTTGGAACGAAATGGCTGTAATCGCGTATAGGTATGATATGTGTCAAAAATCATAAGATAGAGATAAGTGTCGGGGTAGGAGTGAATGCATGGTTAATTTTTTTCGAAGTAATGGGTTTAAACGCGTTATTATTCTAATCGGGATCGCTCTTGCACTATATTTGATGCAGAGTATGATCAATCTTATTCTTATCACGTTCATCTTCACGTTCTTGATGAATCAACTCTCCACAATTACGACAAAAGGAATTAGGCGAATCGTTCCGATCAATGAGAAGGCCGTGATTGCTACGCTCTATCTCCTCCTTGTCGCCGGGATCGTTGCCGTCATTTACAAGTATTTGCCGGTCGTGACACAACAGATTACACAACTGATTGACCTCATTACCGGATTTAGTCTCGATCCGAATGATAATGAGATCGCGAGGTATTTGGCTCCGACGATCGAGAAGATTGAACTCGATAAATACTTGGGGCAAGGTTTTGACCTCATCCTCAAAAATATCACGAACATCGGTAAGATCAGCATGCAGGTGTTCATGGCCCTAATCTTAAGTTTGTTCATTCTCCTCGAGAAGAAACGAATTACGGAATTCACAGCGAAATTCAAAGACAGCAAAGTTGGACCCTTCTATGAGGAGCTAGCGTATTTCTGCAAGAAATTCGTTAATTCATTCGGTAAAGTGATCGAAGCGCAATTCATTATTGCGGTTGTGAACTGTATTCTTTCTGTTATTGCCCTTTATTTCATGGGCTTCCCGCAATTGATTGCACTCGGAATTATGATCTTCCTACTTGGATTGATTCCTGTCGCAGGGGTTATTATTTCGTTAATCCCGCTCAGTATTATTGCTTACAGTATCGGCGGATTGATGTATATTGTCTATATTCTGATCATTATTATGATACTGCATGCGATTGAGTCGTATATTTTAAATCCGAAGCTGATGTCGGCGAAGACCGATCTTCCGATCTTCTATACGTTCATCATCCTGATCTTCTCGGAACATTTCATGGGTGTATGGGGATTGATCATCGGAATTCCGATTTTCATGTTCTTGCTTGACATTCTAGAAGTCACATCTTCCCCAGAGGATGAGATGCATAAGCAGCAGCTCGCGATACAAGAGGATAAGGATAAGAGAACCAAATAACATGTCAGATGAAAATAAAAATGGAATCATCGCTCTTATGCGTGTGATTCCATTTTTGTTTATATTTGTTCTGTTGTTTGGCTAGTGCTTCGCGAAGTGTGGGTGTCGTGCGTTCAACAGGCAGGATGCCATGCCATGTTCCTCTTCGATTGGCTGGATCATATTTTCCTTCACGGATTTGCTTTTTTCTGCGTTTTCTGGATTTTGTTGCTCCCATGTGTAGTGCCTCCTCAAATCATTCATTTATCGTACCTCTGTATTGTACGCAGTATTCATCTGTAAGTTGCAGTAGCATGGCATGTTCTTGGCAGAACCGCTATAATGAGAGGACTATGAGGTTATCGGACAAGGAGCAACATATGAAAAATCTGCTGGTCACCGGGTATCGCGCGCATGAGCTTCAAATTTTCAGTCAGAAACATGTTGGGATTGGGTACATACAGAAAGCGATCGAGAATCGGCTCAGACCTTTGATCGAAGAAGGGTTAGAATGGATGATTACACCTGGGCAATACGGGGTTGACTTGTGGGCCATCGAAGTGGGCATTGCGCTCAAGGCAGACTATCCCCATTTCCGTGTCTCCATCATGACGGCGTATATGAATCCTGATGAGAAGTGGAAAGAGGACAAGCAGGACTATTATCAGAAGCTGCTGAAGGGTGTGGACTATTACGCATCGGTGAGCAAAGAGCCGTATAGCGGAGGTTGGCAGCTAAGGGCAAGGGACGATCTGCTCTTCCGCAAGACTGACGGCATTCTCTTGTTCTATGATGAAGATGCAGCAGAAGGCAGTCCACGATTTTACAAAGAACGCGCTTTGAAGAAGCAGCTGGAAGAAGACTATCCGATCATTGGCATTTCGTCGGAGGAGATCCAGAGTATTGCAGAGGAAGAGAATCTCAGGTACATCGAATGACGTGAGATCCTCTCCTGCTATAGATCCCCAGAGTTAGCCCATCATGCGACTTAGAAGTCTATGAATTAGGCAGTAAAATGAAAGCGTTTACGATTATGAAAGAATAAATACCAATTTACACCAAGGAAATCATCAGGCTTGTGTAGAATTCAGTACGCAACAGATGACGGCTACTTTCTTTGCGATTGTGAAGCAGGACAGTGACAAGGGTGCGTTAATGCTTGATTATTTTAGCGTTGAAATTATGCATGGGAGGGGATGAATCATGATGTCGAGTACCAAGTTGAATGAGGCTTGCCCGAAGATGCCAGTCCAGAGCCCGGTAACAGCCGATTTGTTAGGCAAGCTACCGCGGCTTTCGGCTCTATGACACAGAAGAGTCGAAGCAAGTCGTGAAGCAATGGGTTGACTTCTACAAACAGTATCGTGAGATTCTCGAGTCGGATCATTCACGTTCGTAGACCCAACGGCCGTGACCTCGATTGCATGCTGCATGTGAACCCTGCGCTGCGGGAGAAAGGCATGGCATTCGTCTACAACCCGCTGGCGCATGAAGTGAGCCGGACGATCGAGCTGCCGCTCTATTACACAGGACTGACCGATCTTGCCAACATTCGGGAGCGGGATGGAGAATTTGCTGTCTATACGTTGGATCGAGAATATCGCGTTTAGTTGCAGGTGAAGGTCGCGGCGAAGTCGTATACGTGGTTCTTGATTGAGGAAGTGGATTAGTGAGAGAGAATGCGAACCTTAGGTGCACATTAAATCCCAGGGGGGTTCGCATTTTCAGTCGGGACAAGGGATTTGGGCGAAAATCTTGAATATTTAATTAAGCGCCATGTCGAAAAAATAGAGGTTCGCGCAAACAGGCCAAAAACCCCATATGTATTAAGGGGTTTTCGTTGGTACAGTCGCTCCCTACGCGGGAGCGTGGATTGAAACGTACTAAAACATTAACGTTAGTGGGTACAGCGGAGTCGCTCCCTACGCGGGAGCGTGGATTGAAACGCAAATAGTATGGACGCCGCGGGTAGTGTACCCGTCGCTCCCTACGCGGGAGCGTGGATTGAAACACCTACCAGTGTTGCTGTTTTATAGAAGAACTCGTCGCTCCCTACGCGGGAGCGTGGATTGAAACTTAAAGGTGATCGTGCAGTGAATCGTAATCTAGGTCGCTCCCTACGCGGGAGCGTGGATTGAAACTTGAAGCAAAACAAGCGTAAAGCGGTGATTACACGTCGCTCCCTACGCGGGAGCGTGGATTGAAACGTCACAGCATACATTGGCTGCAAAAATCCCTCGTCGCTCCCTACGCGGGAGCGTGGATTGAAACAATGGTCGTACAAGCAACAGTATTTTGGAAGGGAGTCGCTCCCTACGCGGGAGCGTGGATTGAAACGCCGTCCAACTCAATCTAATCAATCGATTAAATCCGTCGCTCCCTACGCGGGAGCGTGGATTGAAACAGCTAGGCGTTAAGCATACGGAGAAGATCGGCTTGTCGCTCCCTACGCGGGAGCGTGGATTGAAACGTTCAGAAGCTTGTGAAGAAAGGATGCAGTGATCGTCGCTCCCTACGCGGGAGCGTGGATTGAAACTATGATCAGGTCACGCTGTCCAATCTTCGCCGCCAGGTCGCTCCCTACGCGGGAGCGTGGATTGAAACTAGGTCATCCGTCATTCGCGTAACCTGCCCGCGCTCGTCGCTCCCTACGCGGGAGCGTGGATTGAAACAAAGTCCTGTTTCTTAGCGTTACCCCCGAACACGTCGCTCCCTACGCGGGAGCGTGGATTGAAACACCCCGTCGACAATGGCTTTCGTGTACTCACGCGGTCGCTCCCTACGCGGGAGCGTGGATTGAAACTTTTCTACGTCGCAGGGATTGTCGTTAGAAACTTGTCGCTCCCTACGCGGGAGCGTGGATTGAAACGTTAAACCCGTTATATGATCTCTCCCATGACTCAGTCGCTCCCTACGCGGGAGCGTGGATTGAAACTGTCCAGTCCGCCTAATGCTAATGTCCGTTACGTCCGTCGCTCCCTACGCGGGAGCGTGGATTGAAACGTCTACGTTTGGCATGTGCTACACCTCCCTTTTAGTCGCTCCCTACGCGGGAGCGTGGATTGAAACACCCTGTAAGATAAAAGCCGATCCGCCATAGAGTCGCTCCCTACGCGGGAGCGTGGATTGAAACTTTTTTAATTTAAAATTATGGAGGTAATGCGAAATGAGTCGCTCCCTACGCGGGAGCGTGGATTGAAACTCTTTAGCTGCAAGCCCGCTTTGAAGCGCTTGAGTCGCTCCCTACGCGGGAGCGTGGATTGAAACACTTAAGGCAAAGTATCCTGATTTTGAGCAAGTTGTCGCTCCCTACGCGGGAGCGTGGATTGAAACCTTCGGGACGTTTACTGTAATGGACACTGTTTTGTCGCTCCCTACGCGGGAGCGTGGATTGAAACTCCTTAAGATACGTCAAGTGGTGCTCGGGTAAGATGGTCGCTCCCTACGCGGGAGCGTGGATTGAAACGAATTCAGCTTCGTGTCCTCGACAGGAGTACCGAGTCGCTCCCTACGCGGGAGCGTGGATTGAAACTAGATACTTTTCTATTGTGTATACCTTTTGTTCGAGTCGCTCCCTACGCGGGAGCGTGGATTGAAACAATAAATCTATAACAAGCTGTGCCTCTTTCGTCGGTCGCTCCCTACGCGGGAGCGTGGATTGAAACATGTATTGATCATCAGCAAATTGAACCCATTGATTGTCGCTCCCTACGCGGGAGCGTGGATTGAAACACCCCCGTAGACCGCAGTCTTGTCGCCACTCGTTCGTCGCTCCCTACGCGGGAGCGTGGATTGAAACGATGAGTTGTCGAGGAAATATCGTTAATGTTGACGTCGCTCCCTACGCGGGAGCGTGGATTGAAACGCTAAAGAACGGGATTGAGTCGTATATCGACTTGCGTCGCTCCCTACGCGGGAGCGTGGATTGAAACTTGGTCCGACATGGATTACTTTGATTACGACGAGTCGCTCCCTACGCGGGAGCGTGGATTGAAACGACCGTCCTCTAGCATGGCAGGGATTTTATACGTCGCTCCCTACGCGGGAGCGTGGATTGAAACATAAGTACATACGTTCGGTTCATGCGCCGTAATAGGTCGCTCCCTACGCGGGAGCGTGAATTGAAACTTAATCGCGCTTGTATCACCGTAAAAGACATTAGTCGCTCCCTACGTGGGAGCGTGGATTGAAACACACTGGCACCAGCGGTCAGGCACTGCAACTATTAAGTCGCTCCCTACGCGGGAGCGTGGATTGAAACTACATTGAATAACTTTGGTGTCTCTATCCGCTTAAGGTCGCTCCCTACGCGGGAGCGTGGATTGAAACCTAGCAGAGGCCACAGATTTATTTGTACGTAAGAGTCGCTCCCTACGCGGGAGCGTGGATTGAAACTTGTCAATGCGTTTGTGGGCACTGTCCGTGCTGTGTCACTCCCTACGCGGGAGCGTGGATTGAAACCATTTGGAGTGAACCCTATATACGCCGTGCTTGCGCGTCGCTCCCTACGCGGGAGCGTGGATTGAAACTGAACTTGAACTCAAGAGAGTATGTCACAATATTTATAAGTCGCTCCCTACGTGGGAGCGTGGATTGAAACGGCATCCACGTGCCATGGTAGCATATGTAGATGATGTCGTCCCCCACTCGGGAACGTGGATTGAAACTTTCAGTCTCTTTACTTCATCCCATGCAGTTTGCTGTCGTTCCCCACGCCGGAGCGTGGAATGAATCCTTTTATTCAGTGCCGCCTAGAACTACCGAGGATACTAAGGAAGGAGAAATATCTTAGTGAAGGGTCGTCGATGGCGGCTCTTTTTCTATTTCTACATTCCTATATAAGAAAATTCACAATATCGAGATTAATTTTTGTTGAAAATCATCAAATTTTGTTGCTTATTGGTTGGTAAAAACAGGGACCTAGATTATAATTATACATATTATATAACTGCTAGAGTACGGAAAGGAGCGAGATGCAATCTTCTATGCACATAGCAAAGAATCTAATGGTATTACAGAATATCAGCTGTTAAAAGATCATTTGGAAGGGGTAGCAAAGCGATGTAAGAGCTTTGCGGACGTGTTCGGAGCCGGAGATCTAGCGTACTTAGCAGGAATTCTGCATGACATTGGTAAGTATTCAGCTGAGTTTCAGGAGAGAATTCGTGGGAGCAGCATTCGTGCGGATCATTCGACGGCAGGTGCTCAATGGATTATGCGGACAGAAGTACATAAGAAGGTGATCGGGAGCAAATTTGATATGTTTTTTGCTCGCCTTGTCGCTTACGTGATTGCTGGGCATCACGGCGGGCTTCGTAATTATGGAACGACCGATGAGGAAGGCACATTGAAACACCGATTGTCAAAGTCATCGGAGCTTATTCCAGAATGGGCAAAGGCTTGGGATGAGATTGACATTGCTCCAGCTCAGCGATGGAACATTCCCTTGTTTCAAGTGAAGGGACTAACGAATTATGACGTCGCTTGGAAGTATAGCTTTTTTGGTAGGATGCTATATTCCTGTTTGGTAGACGCGGATTCAATCGATACAAGAGATTATTGCAATGATGATGATCGGATGTTAATGAGTGAGAAAACGGCCCCGTCTATGGAGCAATTACTAATAAAATTCAATGAATATATGCGTCGAAAAATGGAGCATACCGAAGATACCGTGGTGAATCGTTATCGTCGACTAATTTTGGAGGCATGTGATCGGCAAGCCGAATCGAAGCTAGGACTCTTTACGTTATCGGTTCCAACGGGTGGAGGGAAAACGTTATCCTCGTTATCTTTTGCCCTGCACCATGCGAAAAAAAATGGATTACATCGAATCATTTATGTGATTCCATTCACGAGTATCATTGACCAGACGGCTAAAATTTTTCGCGAGGCTTTGGGTGCAGAGGTGATTCTGGAACATCATAGTAATTTTGACGAAGAGGAATACCAAGAAAATTACGGACCTGACGAAGTGAAACGGTTAAAGCTAAGCACAGAAAATTGGGATGCATCAGTGATCGTAACGACTTCTGTACAATTTTTTGAATCACTTTTTTCGAATAAAAGAAGCAAATGCAGAAAGCTGCATAACATTGCAAATTCAGCCATTATTATTGATGAGGCACAGAGCATTCCAAGAGGATATGTCACGCCTTGTATACGAGCGATGGAAGAACTGGTGCAATCATATGGATGCTCGGTTGTACTGTGCACAGCTACACAGCCAACGTGGAAAGAACTCGGTACGTCGCCAATTGAAATGATGGATCAACCGACACCCGATCAACTGTTAAAGGTATTTAAGCGTGTCGAAGTCACTGTTCATGGGAACGCTTCCGAAGTGGTATCAGATACGAATGTCATCGAGTGGATGACACAATCAGAACAAGTGTTATGTATCGTAAATACACGTAAACATGCGAAGTTGCTACTTGATCAATTGGAAGAGGAGCAACTATCAGGTGTCTATCATTTGAGCGGACGTATGTACGGCAAGCATCGTATGGGAATAATTGAGGAAATTAAAGATAGGCTTAAGAATTCTCTCCCTTGTCGAGTGATCTCTACACAATTGATTGAGGCTGGCGTAGATGTTGATTTCCCGTTGGTGCTGCGTTCCATGACAGGACTCGATTCGATTGCGCAAGCTGCAGGCAGATGCAACCGTGAGGGTCGAATGGCGATGGGAGAAGTTCGTGTATTCTATCCAGATAAGCATGGGATGCCATCTAAAGGTTGGATGAAGGAAACGGCTATTGAGGCGCAACATGTGCTCCAATATGAACAAGAAAGTCCATTATCTATCACAGCGATGCAACGATACTTTGATCGTATTTATGGTATTTGTGATGGGAATGTGGCTCAAGTCACCGATTCAAAAAACATTATGGCGCTAAGTAAGTCAACAAATCTCGAAATTCCTTATGAGGATATCGCTAAAGGGTTTGAATTTATTGAAGGCAACACACACGCCATTGTTATTCCACATGATGATAAAGCACGTGCACTTATCGATAAACTTGAGGTAACGAAATACCCAATGCAGCTCATGCGACAATTGCAACCGTATACCGTTCAGGTGTATTCCTATGAGCTAATAGAATTCAAGCAGAAGAACTTACTTGCCTCATCTGGAGGCGTCCTCTATTTGCTAGATTTAGCCTACTATAGTGAACGAGCAGGACTATTGCAGCCTGATGGGTTCGTTGAACATGAGGTTTTCATATTTTAATAGAGGAGAGGGTCCTATGGGCTATGGTATCAAGTTAAGGGTGTGGGGTGATTACGCATGCTTCTCACGTCCTGAAATGAGAGTGGAGCGAGTAAGCTACGATGTAATGACACCGTCGGCTGCGCGAGGGATCTTAGAAGCTCTGCACTGGAAACCCGCCATCAAATGGGTTGTTGATCGCATTCATGTGATCAACCCGATTCAATTCGAGAATATTCGGAGAAATGAAGTAGAATCCAAAGCATCGAAAAAGAAAGTGAATATTTATGCCGCAGAAGAGAGGCAGCAGCGCGCTGCATTGGTCTTGAGAAATGTTCAGTACATTATCGAAGCTCATTTTGAGATGACAGACCGTTGTGGAGAAGAAGATACCCCAGAGAAACACTATAACATTTTTTTGCGTCGTGCAAGGCAAGGACAATGTTTTCATCAACCGTATTTTGGAACGAGAGAATTTCCCGTGAAATTTGAGCTCGTAGAGTCTGAAGATGGCATAGGAAAGAGTGTTCACTCGGGAATAGTTGATCTCGGCTACATGTTATTAGACCAAGTGTATAAATTTGATGCGAAGGGGGAGGTCAAGCAAATAACACCATATTTTTTTCGCGCACAGATGGTTGATGGTGTGATCGATGTTCCGGCGTGGAAGGAGGTAAGGCAGTGATTCTGCAGGCATTGCATGCTTATTATCAGATTTTGCTTGAACAGGAAGGGGATCATATGCCGCGAGAAGAGTATTCTTCAGCGGACATAACCTTCGAAATATACTTAGATGAGACTGGCCGTGTAGCCTCGGTTACCCCCTTTGTGAACGACCTCGGGAAAAATATGAAGCGTACCATGATTGTTCCTAAGCAGCCAAAGCGTTCAGGATCAGGGATATACCCTTATTTCATTTGTGAGAAGGCTGAATATCTATTCGGATCGGCGTTGTCGATGCGAGAAGCATGTCGAGACGGGATGATAAGCTTATGGCGTGCTGTTCTAAGTTATGATACATCGAGCTCATATGAGATTCGTGCATTAGAAGCCTTTTTGGATCATCCTGTAGATTCACTTGCGAATCAGTTGCAACAAGTGCTTGGAGAAGATGTGATGGAAGCACTAGGTAAGGGTGGATTGTGCGTTCTAAAATATGCTCCGACAGGGAAGTATTTTCACCAAGATCGCTACGTCCAACAAGCATGGGAGCGTTATTATCGAAACTTGCAGGTAGAGCCAGATGCGGAAGAGCAAATGTGCCTGATTACAGGTGATATGACACCAATGAACCAGATTGCTAGACTTCACCCAAGTATCAAAAATGTCATTGGAGCTCAGTCGTCTGGTGCAACCATCGTATCTTTTAATATCCCATCGTTCTGTTCCTACGGCAAGGACCAATCATACAATGCGCCCACCTCTCAAAAGGCTGCAGATGCCTATGGTTATGTATTAAACCGACTATTAGCAGATCCGAAGCATCGCGTGCGTATGAATGATGCGACAGTTGTTTTCTGGGCAGATACGGCTGCAGAACGGGAGCAGGATTTACTTGCTAACCTATTTGAAGCCTATAGCGATGAAGAGGATGCCGCGGATACGGGCAAGGAAATACAAGATGCAGTAAGTATACGAACACGGTTAAAAGGTGCCTTGGAGCGGGTGCGTCAAGGGCAGGAATTTAGAGATGCTTTCGATGATTTGAAAGTAGATACGAAATTTTATATTTTGGGGCTGTCTCCGAATGCTGCACGATTATCAATTCGCTTCTGGTATACAGGAACGCTAGAGGAAATCGGGGGTAAAGTGTGGCAGCATTATAAGGATTTATCCGTTATCGGGCTTGAGAAGACACCGACCATTCGCCAATTATTGCGCGAAATAGCAGTAGCGCGTGATTGGAAGAATGTCCCGCCGAATATGGAAGGGCAGATTTTTCGATCGATTATGCTCGGGGTACCTTATTCAAGAGCGGTATTTGCTCAGTTGATGAACCGTATTCGTGCGGAGTCGGATGATCCGAAGAAAGGATTATATAAAATCAGCGCCGTTCGGGCAGCGATTATTAAAGCTTATCTTACACGGAATGCGCGATTGAATCAGGATAAGAAAACGGAAGGAGAATTGACTATGGCATTAAATGAACAATCGACTTGTGTGCCGTATCATTTAGGTCGGCTGTTTGCTTGCTTGGAGAAGACACAAGGTGATGCTCTAGGGAAAGGAATTAATGCGACGATTCGAGATCGTTTCTGGGGGGCAGCTTCAGCGACGCCTGCTACAACATTTCCACGTCTCATTAGTGTTTCTAGGCACCATATAGCGAAAGATGATCAGTGGGGATGGAAGAACGATCAGTTAATACAGCAAGTGATCGATGCACTACCAGAGAAATTTCCAAGAAGATTATCGCTTGAAGAACAAGGCATGTTCGCACTAGGCTACTATCATCAGAAACAAAACTTTTATTCGAAAAAAACAAGTGACAACCAAAATGAAGAAGAAAGAGGGATAGAACAATGAGCGAAAAGCTGCCTTTGACTCAAAGATATGAATTTGTATTGTTATTTGATGTAGAGAATGGAAATCCAAATGGGGACCCGGATGCTGGGAATTTGCCACGTCTTGATCCAGAAACGGGCTGTGGTCTGGTTACAGATGTATGTATGAAACGAAAAGTCCGTAACTATATTGAACTCGCAATGGAGAATGAAGCATCCTACGAGATCTACGTGAAAGAAGCAGCGGTACTAAACAATTTAAACAAAGAAGCGTTTTTGAATAATCCCGATATAGATTTGAAGGAAAATAAAGCAGATAAAATGGAAGCGAAGAAAAAAGAAGATCAACAGACGCTCGCGAGATGGATGTGCGATAAGTATTATGATATTCGAACATTTGGTGCGGTTATGACGACGGGGGTTAACTGCGGTCAAGTTCGAGGTCCTGTACAATTCACTTTCTCGAAAAGTATCGACCCGATCTCTCCTCATGATGTGACCATCACGAGGATGGCGGTTACGAATGAGAAGGATGCTGAGAAGGAACGTACTATGGGACGCAAGAGTATTGTTCCTTATGGACTTTACCGAATGGAGGGCTTCGTATCTGCTCCACTAGCGAACCAAACGCAATTCGGACAGGAGGACTTGGAGTTGCTGTGGTCTGCTCTTATGAATATGTTCGATCATGACCGGTCGGCTTCGCGAGGCAAAATGGCAGCACAGAAATTAATCGTATTTGAGCATGAGAGTAAATTAGGCAACGCTCCAGCGCATAAGTTATTTAATCTTGTAGAAGTGAAGCGTAAGCCGGAAGTGGAGATCGCTCGTTCTTTTCAAGATTATGACTGGTCGATTGGACAAGCACCTGCAGGCGTATCTATCAAGGAATTGTTGTAAGGGCGTGGATTGCAAGTGGTGAATGAGGCTGACGATTATTTGATGCTATCGGGTATTCAGCACTATGCTTTTTGTCCAAGGCAATGGGCACTTATTCATATTGAGCAGCAATGGAAAGAAAATGTGTTAACGACAGAAGGTAATCACGTGCATCGGCGAGTCGATGATGTTAATTTTGACGAGACACGTAGGGATTTGCGAGTTGTTCGTTCTGTTCCGGTAGTCTCAGAGCAACTGCGGATCCGCGGTGTCGTGGATATGTTAGAGCTGCGCAGTCAAGAAGAATGTTCGGCGGATACGATGATATTAGAAGGACGGCAAGGACATTGGAAGGTCACACCTGTGGAATATAAACGTGGAAAGCTGAAATCGGATGATCGAGATGAAGTTCAGCTATGTGCACAAGCGATGTGTCTTGAGGAGATGCTCGATATCACGATCTCATCGGGTACGATTTATTACAATGAGGTAAGGAAACGAGAAGAAATTGATTTTTCCACGGAACTTCGGGAACGTGTTCGTATGCTAGTTACAGATATGCATAAAATCTATGAGGAATCTCGTACACCACGAGCTGTGTATAAGAAACATTGTCAACAGTGCTCGTTAGTAACACTTTGTAAGCCCAAGTGGAGCAGTCAAGGTAATAAATCAGCTGCGGCTTATGTGAGACGTTGGATCCTGGGAGGTGAAGAATCATCAGAAGGATGCTAAATACACTGTATATTACGTTGGACAATGTCTATCTGAGCTGCAAAGGAGAGACATTAGTCGTTCGAGCTGAAGGCGTCAAAGAGATACAAGTACCTATTCTTAATCTTGAATCAATTGTTGTATTTGGATATAAGGGTGTAAGTCCTGAAGCGATGAATCTCTGTGTGGAGAATAATGTGTCACTTGTTTTTCTGACGCCTAGTGGAAGATTTAAGGCTCGAGTTACTGGTGAAACCACTGGGAATGTCCACTTAAGACGAACACAGTATCGTTGGAGTGACCGAGAGGATCAGTCGTTACTGCTAGCTAAGCGGTTTTTATATGCGAAAATCGTAAATGCCAGAGTGTCCATTAAGCGTACTTTACGAGATCATCCGGACAAAATCGATATAGATCATTGTAAGACTGCATCATCTTTTCTAGAGAGGCAACTGCAAGAGGTGACAATAAGTCAATCGCTTGATGAACTCCGTGGTGTTGAAGGATTAGCAGCAAGGCGCTATTTCTCGGTCTTACCCGAACAAATTCTTGTGAATAAGCAGTATTTTCAATTCACGGGTCGCGTAAAAAGGCCACCGAAAGATCGCGTGAATGCGTTGCTGTCATTCTTGTATACTTTATTAGCAAATGATGTGACGCATGCTCTGGAGACGGTTGGACTCGACCCGCAAGTAGGTTTCCTGCATCGAGATCGACCAGGGAGAAATAGTCTGGCTTTGGATTTAATGGAGGAATTCCGCGTATACATTGCGGATCGAATGGTATTAACACTTATTAATCGACAGCAAATCTCTCATGATGATTTCATCGAAAAAGAATCAGGTGCGTTTATTCTAACCGATGACGCGCGGAAAATCGTGTTAACCGAGTGGCAGCAGCGAAAGAGGGATCAGATTCACCATCCTTATTTCGATGAGAAAATCGAGATCGGCTTATTGCCTTATTCACAGGCGATGTTACTAGCTAGGTATATGAGAGGGGACTTGGATGATTACCCTCCATTTTTCTGGAAATAGAGGTGAGGGCTTATGATGGTATTGATCACGTATGATGTAAATACGATTACTCCCGAAGGACAGCGTAGATTGAGGCAAGTCGCAAAGACTTGTGAAAATTACGGTCAGCGCGTTCAAAATTCCGTGTTTGAATGCTTACTTGATCCACAGCAATTCAAAGAATTACAATTGACTTTACAACAAATTGTTGACCCTAAGACAGATAGTTTAAGATACTACCGATTAGGTGCCAAATGGCAGGGGAAAGTTGAGCACTATGGTGCCAAGCAGGGTTATAATCCTGAAGGTTTTTTGCTAATTTAGCGTATGCGAACCTGAGGTACACATCAAAACCCAGGGAGGTTCGCAAACCCTTAATGGGATTGGGGTTTCAGTGATTTATTAGGAGGAATGAAGAGGAAATAGCAGCTGGTTTTTAGGGGTTCGCGGAAACCCCCTTGAAAACCTGCGCTGTGTAAGGTTTTATTATGTGTACAGGTCGCTCCCTACGCGGGAGCGTGGATTGAAACTTGATGTAGTCGAATATCACAACGCATTCCCCGGTCGCTCCCTACGCGGGAGCGTGGATTGAAACTTGAATGCCGCAAGCTTGATTTTCGCTAGCCACTGGTCGCTCCCTACGCGGGAGCGTGGATTGAAACTAAAACGTGTATATACTTTACACAATATGTGAAGGTCGCTCCCTACGCGGGAGCGTGGATTGAAACATCATACTACTAGTCTTGATCATAGGTGCCATGTGGTCGCTCCCTACGCGGGAGCGTGGATTGAAACAAGGTGGAGGAACAGTAACTTATCGTGTTGCCGGGTCGCTCCCTACGCGGGAGCGTGGATTGAAACTTGGTTAAGCCATCTCACAACGGGGCAAGAATGACGGTCGCTCCCTACGCGGGAGCGTGGATTGAAACTGCAAGCTGTCGACATAAGGGTATAGCGCAGCTGGGTCGCTCCCTACGCGGGAGCGTGGATTGAAACAACACCAAAGTTGCGACGGATGCAAGGCTGCAATGGTCGCTCCCTACGCGGGAGCGTGGATTGAAACTTTAGACACGCCTATGCCCTCGTATGGCTCTAAGGTCGCTCCCTACGCGGGAGCGTGGATTGAAACCATACGAACGCGGTTCGTCAAGCGGGTCTTATTGGGTCGCTCCCTACGCGGGAGCGTGGATTGAAACGTTACCTCGTACTCTGCAACCGAGCTCACATTACCGTCGCTCCCTACGCGGGAGCGTGGATTGAAACACTAGCGTTCCCGTTTACCGCTGTAGCTTCTCTGGGTCGCTCCCTACGCGGGAGCGTGGATTGAAACCGCAATAGGAGGGGTTAAACATGGCAACAAGGGCGGTCGCTCCCTACGCGGGAGCGTGGATTGAAACATTTTCGTAGGCGATCCGCACGCAAGGGGTACAGGTCGCTCCCTACGCGGGAGCGTGGATTGAAACCCTGGTAGTAAATTTCATAGGATACTGCGTCAATGAGTCGCTCCCTACGCGGGAGCGTGGATTGAAACTACGTGGCCGGACGTGTCAAAGGTTTGTTTGCGGTCGCTCCCTACGCGGGAGCGTGGATTGAAACTATAGAAGGGGAGGAGTAAGTACATGAATCAATTAGTCGCTCCCTACGCGGGAGCGTGGATTGAAACCGGTACAGCCGAACAATCAAGCTATACCGGTTTAAGTCGCTCCCTACGCGGGAGCGTGGATTGAAACAGCGTAAAGGACGCACTGAAGATGACTCAGGGTAGTCGCTCCCTACGCGGGAGCGTGGATTGAAACATATCCAAGATGACATTAAAGTAAGCCCTGTTAGGGTCGCTCCCTACGCGGGAGCGTGGATTGAAACACTGCAGTACCGAGTGAAATCCCAAACCCGTAGGTCGTCGCTCCCTACGCGGGAGCGTGGATTGAAACGGTCTACTATCCAAATGCTGCTCAATCAAATAAGTCGCTCCCTACGCGGGAGCGTGGATTGAAACAAGACGCTCGAACCCCATTCCCGCCATTACCAGTCGCTCCCTACGCGGGAGCGTGGATTGAAACTACGATTTGATTGTTATCTTTTACAATCTGTTGGTCGCTCCCTACGCGGGAGCGTGGATTGAAACTAGCGTTTTGTATTGCCATTCCACTATCATTTTATGGTCGCTCCCTACGCGGGAGCGTGGATTGAAACATCCATACCGTACAACCTCCCAGATCCACTTGAGTCGCTCCCTACGCGGGAGCGTGGATTGAAACCGGAAGAGTACGTTAAGGCGCCGCAGCCGACGGAGGTCGCTCCCTACGCGGGAGCGTGGATTGAAACGATCAACTGTTGCTTAACAAGGTTGAAGTATACGTCGCTCCCTACGCGGGAGCGTGGATTGAAACTTGAATGTGTTTATTGTGTCGTCTTTCAGGTTGTACGTCGCTCCCTACGCAGGAGCGTGGATTGAAACTCAATCGCATTGGATTCTAAAGGAAATGTTTATGTAGGTCGCTCCCTACGCGGGAGCGTGGATTGAAACATGAATGTTGGCTCGAAGTTCAAGCCTAAAATGGTCGCTCCCTACGCGGGAGCGTGGATTGAAACGAAAGAGGAGTTACAGCAAGGGATTAACGACCTCGTCGCTCCCTACGCGGGAGCGTGGATTGAAATTTATGTCTTCGGTGGTCTGGGGGTTAATTAATTTGGTCACTTTTTACGGTAAGCATGTGTCATATATGTAATTACAAGAGGACAACCCTTCCAATGCATCCATCGAGGATACGCCAATAAGCTCACGAACATAGGAATGCAATTTTCTCTGTTCTCTTTGCAGCAGTCTTCCTGGAGAATTTTCCAGACCGTCTTGCTTCGCATGAACAATTGGAGAAGAGTGATCAGATTTATCAATCGATGGTCAACCTTCATGAGACGAATCTATCAAAACTTAATATGCTAGAGACCGACCTGATTTATGATTACCATAAACGTTTATGGCAGGACTAGGGCGGATTAATTTGTTTTTGAAATAGGGTATGCGGAACAATTCGAGGGACCCAAACAGCTTGTGGCTTAAGCAGATTTAGACCCAGGAGTGTACAATTCAGGAAAATATATCGCATCCAGCAATATGATTACCAAACAAGGTTCTAAGCGCCTTCTACCAATAACCTCGATACCAGTGGAGGCTTTTTGCTATACCTAAAAAATGTATACCAACAAACTTTCTTTTAACCAAGTAAGTACAAAAGCTTGAATAACATTAGGTTTTGGTGATTGCTGGTTGTATTGAGCATTCAAATTTGACTCGACGAAATGAATAACTCGATTGTTCGTGTTAGAGCTGAGAGGAACATTCTCCGTGAAGAGGAATGGTCAATTAAGGATGAAGGGTGGACTCGCCGCTCTTCACTTGATCAGACATTCTCAATATCTATCACAATCTATACTGAGGCAGAAAATTCAATCGTGAGTAGAAATGGATGATGAATATGAACAAACTCAAGATCGGGGTCATTGGGCTTGGCGGGATTGCGAATATAGGCATTCTGGCCAGTGAGGATGCGGTGACGATTGGTATGCCGAATATGAATCAATTTTCAGGTTGCTTAAGATGCCATCCAATATCGGAAACGTTCGCGTTAGAGAAGCCGAATGCTTAAATACGCAAGAGGGCGGTTCAGCGGACATGTAGCCTACAACAATTCGAATGAAACGGAATAAGTATATATCACAGATTAATGCATATCTCAACAACGACAGAGAGGATACAGCTGATGAAGAAAGCGTCACAATTCAAGCAAATCGTTCATTCACCACATTTGGATTTTTTGATGGAGGCCCATAATGGCTTGTCGGCGAAAATTGTAGAGGAGGCAGGATTCAAAGGGATTTGGGCCAGCGGATTATCCATTTCCGCATCATTGGGTGTAAGGGACAATAATGAAGCCTCCTGGACACAAGTTCTGGATGTTCTAGAGTTTATGAGCGATGCGACGACGATCCCGATTCTGTTGGATGGAGATACCGGATATGGAAACTTCAACAACGCAAGGCGATTGGTGAAAAAGTTAGAACAGCGTCATATCGCAGGCGTATGTATTGAAGATAAGTTATTCCCGAAAACGAACTCATTTCTTAACAGCGAGGCCCAGCCGCTTGCAGATATTGAAGAGTTCTGCGGCAAGATCAAAGCGATGAAAGATACCCAGCTTGACGACGACTTTATGGTTGTGGCGAGAGTGGAAGCCTTTATTGCAGGATGGGGTTTAGAAGAGGCATTGAAACGGTCAGAGGCTTATCGACAGGCTGGTGCAGACGCGATTTTGATGCACAGCAAAAGTTCGGATATTACAGAAATTGAAGCTTTTATGAATGAATGGGCCGGTAGACATCCGGTAGCGCTTGTACCCACTAAGTACTATTCCACGCCGACGGAGCGTTTTCAGGAACTCGGGGTCAATGTCGTTATCTGGGCAAACCATAATATGAGAGCATCCATTGCTGCAATGCAAAAGATATCCCAAAAAATTTATCACGAAAAGAGCATTGTTGATGTCGAAGGCAGCGTGGCCACTTTAGAAGAAATCTTCCGGTTGCAAGAGGCAGAAGAGCTTCAAAGAGCAGAAAAGAAGTATCTGCCTTCCATGGAAAACCTTTCAGGTGATCTTCAATGATCAATACCAAACGGTTCGGAGAGGAACTGCACAAATTAGGATTTTCTTTTTATACTGGGGTGCCGTGCTCATATTTGAAATACTTGATCAATTATGCGATCAACGAATGTGATTATATTGGGGCAGCTAACGAGGGAGACGCGATTGCCATTGCTTCGGGCGCCTATCTAGGGGGAAAAAGGTCCGTCGTTCTTATGCAAAATTCGGGACTAGCGAACGCTGTATCGCCTTTGGTTTCACTCAATCATCCGTTTCGGATTCCGCTTCTTGGATTTGTCAGTTTACGTGGTGAACCGGGTGTTCCAGATGAACCGCAGCATGAATTGATGGGACAGATCACAACGCAAATGCTGGAACTTATGCAGGTGGAATGGCAGTATTTATCCTCCGATTTGGAGGAGGCCAAGAATCAACTGTTACAGGCCGTTCACGTCTTGGATCAGAATCGGTCGTTCTTCTTTGTGGTAAGAAAAGAGACCTTTGAACAAGAAACGCTGCAAAAACAAGAACAATTCCTGATTTCAAATGAATCCAAACGGATAAAACGCGCAGAGGACCAGTTACCGTCTCGAATTGAAGCATTATCTTGCATTGATGCAATGAAAGACAAGGTTACGATTCAGCTTGCTACTACAGGAAAAACTGGTCGGGAGTTGTATGAAATCAACGATGATATCGGCAATTTCTATCTCGTAGGTTCTATGGGATGCGTTAGCTCCTTGGGACTGGGATTGGCGCTGACTCGTAAACAGAACGATATCGTAGTTATTGACGGAGACGGCTCCGTTCTGATGCGAATGGGATGTTTGGCGACAAATGGAGCGTATGGACCGCCCAATATGCTTCACATTTTGCTTGATAATCACGTTCATGACTCGACAGGGGGACAATCAACCGTGTCCGATCATATCGATTTTGTGGAGATCGCAGCTTCCTGCGGCTATAGAAAATCGAGCTACATTCATACCTTGAGCGAGCTGGAATCGTCCATAAAAGATTGGAAAAGAACAAAAGGATTGACATTCCTTTATATGAAAATTGTCAAAGGGTCCAAGGAAAAGCTTGGCCGACCTCACATGAAACCCTATGAAGTCAAAGAACGATTAAAGACGTTTTTGGATATGTAACCTTGAGGTCAACAAAGGGAGAATAATAATGACGCCCATCAGACGTAACATTTTGTTGAACCCCGGCCCAGCCACAACGACGAATACCGTGAAATTCGCTCAAGTTGTGCCGGATATTTGTCCCCGTGAAGAGGAATTCGGCTTACTAATGGAAGAAGTATCCTCGGAGTTGACTCGTTTCGTGACAGATGAGGATGGTTATACGACTGTTTTGTTTGGAGGTTCAGGCACAGCCGCGGTTGAATCCATCCTAAGTTCTGCCATCGGTGACGATACGGTGCTCATCATCAATAATGGTGCTTACGGAAAACGGATGTGCGAGATTGCCGAAGCCTACGGCTTGCATTACTTAGAATTTCCATGCCCTCCCGACCTGCCTATCGATATGATCGCACTCGAATCTATAGTCGGCTCTCACGCGATTTCGAATCTCGCTGTTGTCCATTTGGAAACAACGACAGGGCTACTAAACGACATCACTTCCATCGGAAATCTATGTAGAAGGCATAACATTGATTTCATTGTAGATGCAATGAGTTCTTTTGGTGCGGTTCCAATTCGAATGGCCGACATGAACATTAGTTTTTTGGCAGCGAGCTCCAACAAATGTCTTCAGGGTATGCCCGGCGTTTGCTTCGTCGTGGCTAATAATGAGAAAGTGACTGCACTAAAGGATAGAAAGCCCAGAAATTATTATTTAAATTTGTATGAACAGCACCGACATTTCGTAGAAACTCGTCAAATGCGGTTTACGCCTCCTGTTCAAACGTTCTATGCGCTTCAGCAGGCCATTATCGAATTGAAACAGGAAGGTGTCATAGAGCGGTATGAGCGGTATAAGAAATCATGGGAAACGATAATCGATGGAATTACGCGACTAGGCCTAACCTTTATTGTGAGTAAGGAACATCACTCCAAAATCGTAACGTCCATTGTCGAACCGGATTGCAGCGGATACGATTTTCAGGAGATGCACGATTATTTATATGATCAGGGTTTTACGATTTATCCCGGCAAGCTGGGTAATCGTAAAACATTTCGGATCGCGAACATCGGGGATGTCTCGCACGAAGATATGACAGCATTCTTAAAATCTCTTGAAAATTACCTGCGGACAATTGATTTCTTTCGAAAGGCAGATGAGTGATGAGCGGGGCAGAAAAAATTAGAAAAAATGAATTTATGAAGCAAGACGATCGGCTCAGGCCGCATATTCCTGTAACATTAAAGGCAACCCCAACAAATTTCAGAGAGCTGCTCGATAAATACAGCGATATCATTTTTAAACCGATTAACGGCAGTCGCGGCAGAAACGTCTATCGGGTAACATCACTTAGAAGCGGTCGATATCGCATTCATCATGAGTCTAACATTGTTCATGTGTATAGCAAAGAAGAAGTCTTCAATCGCATTCAGCTTCACTCCAGGACGCATGATTATTTAGTACAGCCTCGGATTAGACTTGCGAAGATAAATGGCCGGCCATTCGATTTGCGGGTCATTGTTCAACGCAAGAGAAACTCAAAAAAATGGAAAGTAACAGGTAAAGTTGCTAAGGTAGCAGGGAAAGGATATATTGTTACAAATATTACAAGAAGCGGGGGAACTGTTCGTAAAGTTCGGACTGCTATTCGACAAAGTTCACTACAACCTTCCAAGAAACGCAATTTGCTGCCCGCAATTAATCGACTAGCGGTCACAACAGCAAGCCGATTAAAAAAAATCTATCCAAGTCAACGTATTTATGGTCTCGATATGGGAGTGGATAAATCGGGGCATTTATGGATCATCGAAGCAAATAGACGGCCAGCCATGTCTCATTTTCTCAAACTGCGGGACCGCACCATGTATCGACGTATTCGGAGGTGGAAGTCTAAATAACAAATCGGCTATACCTCCTATATCTGTTTACTTAAAGAGGCTGTTGCAAAAGTTCGAATCAGAACTTCTGTCACAGCCTCGTTTGGGTATTTCAGCGTGAGAAAGTTGAGTTCTTCCAAGTCGGTAGGTATCAAATAAGCTCCCCTTTATACTCACTGGGTGACATACCCACATATTTCTTGAAGACCTTGCTGAAATAATAAGGGTCTTCTAGACCCACGAGATAACCAACCTCGCCGATACTTAGATGGGTGGCATCTAGCAATTCCTTCGCATGATTGATCCGAATTTGATTGATATATTTCGTAATCGTATGCCCCGTCACTTGGCTGAACACGCGATTCATATAGTCGAAGTTGCATGCGAATTCCTGCTCAATATCAGCTCCGGTAATTTTGCTCGCATAGTTCAAATGAATGAAGTCTAGCAGCGCATTCAGTTTGATTAAAGACTTCGTGTTCTTCTGATGGTTGCTCTGAAGCGCCGTCATCAAATATTCTCGCGATATCTCGATGTAGAGCTCGGATACGCGCATGGCTGTCAGCGTCCGGTTGTAAGAGCGGCCGTGATAGAGCTGCACCATCTCGCTTAGGACATGGTAGAAATGCTGGAGTCTTGAGCTCGTCACAAACCGAACATATTTCGGCAGATAGCAGATGGATGGTTCTATGGGCGTTCCGGCCCCGCCTTCCTCGAGAAGAATACGTCTTGCAAGAGTATGGAGATCCTCGACTTCAACGGATTGAATCTCTGGATGCGTAAAATGAATATAGTAATAGTCGCAGGCGTGCTTCGCCGTTCCCTCATGCTCAAGGTTCGGTTCCAGCATGAAGGAGTCGCCTTTTTTCAGAATATATTGAACGCCGTTCTCCTGGATATGCATCTCGCCGCTCTTCATGAAGTAGAGGATATATTCATTCACATTGCGTCTAAAATGACGCCACGGCGTCTTATATGATACATAACCGACAAGTTTGATCGTGGACAGTGTGTCCATAGGAATTGCAAGCATCGATACTCTCCTTCATTCATCCAAAAGTCGCTTTTGTACAAAAGTGTCTTGATCCGACATTCTCAATTATTCTATCACAACCTATACTAAGGTAGAAATTGTTATAGGTTCGTTGGATCACACTACCTTAGGAGGATTAATTATGGCACACATTCAAGTTACCGTATGGAATGAATATCGACATGAACGTCACAATGAAGTGGTAGCAGGTATTTACCCGGAAGGGATTCATAACGCGATTGCCAGCTATTTGAAAAAAGAAGATACATTCGAAGTGAAGACAGCTGTTCTGGATGACCCGGATCATGGGCTAAGCGATGAGACGCTCGCGAACACGGATGTATTGATTTGGTGGGGGCATATCGCTCACCAAGAAGTACGTGACGATATCGTTGAGAAGGTCCGCAGCAGAGTGCTAGACGGCATGGGATTAATCGTGCTTCACTCCGGTCATGCCTCCAAAATATTTGAGAGATTGCTCGGAACAAAGACAGGTGCGTTAAAATGGCGTGATGACGGCGAGAAAGAACGAATCTGGGTCATTGAGCCAGGTCATCCGATTGCGGAAGGGCTCGGCGAATATATCGAAATTCCAAAAGAAGAAATGTACGGCGAGCGCTTCGAGATTCCAGCACCGGACGAATTGGTGTTCATCTCTTGGTTCGAGGGCGGCGAAGTGTTCCGCAGCGGCTGCTGCTATCGCAGAGGCCAAGGGAAAATCTTCTATTTCAGACCGGGTCACGAGACCTTCCCTGTGTACCATCAGCCAGAAGTCTTGAAGGTGATCTCGAACGCAGTCCGCTGGGCAGCTCCAACGCAAGCGCCGAACGTGACTTATGGACGCGTAGATCCAATCGAGAAAATCGGAAAGTAGAAAATCTTCATAGGGACTGCCCAAGCTCATCCATCGATGACCTAAGGGCAGTCCTTTTTCTATATGGACCATAAAGTCATGCGAGAAATGATGATTGATTTCATCATTTATAGCGATTTTTTTGTTCTTTTTTTTGATGTAAAAGAAAATTTTTGTGACAAAATTGAAGGAATGAGGGGTGGTCATCAGGAATATTTTAGAGGATGAATCAGAGACCTAAGGGTCAGGTGGCCTTTGGGCATAATCATGAAGGCGATGGAGGAGATCAGCATGAAGTCGAAAATGAAAATCGGCGTGATTGGATTAGGCGGACGAGGCATCGGGATGATGCAATTAATGCTGCATATGGATGATATCGAAGTGGTTGCGGTCTGTGATCTGTATGAAGATCGCTGCGAGCAGGCGGCGAAAATCGTGGAGCAGTCGGGACAACCGCGTCCGATGACGACGAAGGATTATACAGAGATTGTAGAAATGCCTTCGGTGGATGCGATCGTGGTCACCACCTCGTGGGCGGACCATATCCATGTGGTGGTCGCCGCGATGGAGCATGGCAAATACGTGGCCTGCGAAGTTGGCGGGGCATATTCCATCCAGGAATGCTGGAAACTGGTTGAAGCCTATGAGCGCACCAAAGTGCCTGTCATGATGCTGGAAAATTGCTGTTATGGGCGAACAGAGCTGATGCTCCTGCATATGGTGCAGCAGGGCGTGCTTGGGGAGATTGTTCACTGTACAGGTGGATACATGCATGATTTGCGCTATGAGATCGCCTATGGCAAGGAGAATCGCCATTATCGCTTGAACAATTATATTCACCGCAACTGCGATAATTATCCGACACATCAGCTCGGACCGATTGCCCGCATCCTCGACATCAATCAGGGTAATCGGATGGTATCGCTCGTCTCCGTCGCGACCAAGTCGGCAGGGCTTCATGATTACGTTAAAAACGTGAAAAAGGACGAGAAGCTCGCGAAGGTGAACTTCCTGCAAGGCGACATTGTGACGACGACAATTAAGTGCGCTCGCGGCGAGACAATCACGTTGACGCTCGATACGACGCTGCCACGGTATTATTCGAGAAACTTCTCGGTTCGCGGAACGAAAGGCATGTACACGGAGGATAACGATTCGTTGTTCATCGAAGGCGTACATAACGAGTTCGAGGGGGATTGGCGAAGCCAATGGGGAAATATCGAGCAGTATCGGGAGAAATACGATCATCCGATCTGGGAGATGTATCAGAAGGAAGGCATCAAGCAGGGACACGGCGGCATGGACTGGCTAGTTCTACGAGACTTTTTCGACAGCGTGCAGCAAGGAACACAGACGCCGATCGATGTCTATGATATGGCGAGTTGGATGAGCATCTCGGCGCTTAGCGAGAGTTCCATCACCACGGGCGGTCAGGCGGTTGCGATCCCGGATTTCACGAATGGTAAGTGGATGAATACCAAACGTTAGGCAAGTGAGATGTGTATCGGAAAGCAGCTGCAACCCATTTGAAGAAGATGGTGCAACTGCTTTTTTTTCTTGCATTTTATCGTTTGGTGCGCTGTCGAAAAGCCGTAGCAAAAACAAGCTATAGTTTATTGCAAATAACAATTAACTTATTTTATGTCTGTGAAGTCTTTCTTATATTCATTCGGTGTACAGCCGACATCTTCTTTGAAGAGCTTGGAGAAATAAGAATAGTTCGAATACCCTACTTTTGTTGTGATTGTAAATAGAGGTAAATGCGTTGTTTCTAACAAATGCTTGGCAGCGGAAATTCGGACCTGAATCACATAATTTCCGAGGGAGATACCTGTTTCTTTCTTAAATAGCCTTGCGAGATAGTCGGGATGGAGATAGACGATTTCAGCCAGATTGTTGCGTGTGAGATCGTCACCGTAATGGGAATGAATATATTGCTTGATTTCGTCGACAACAGATTTGGGTTGTTCGGCGAAGTTCCTGTATTCCATCGCGGTATTCACTAGATAGGTAAGGTATTCCTCCATATCCTCGATCGAATACAAGGAATGCATGAATAATTGGTCATTGGTTTTCCCTGTGTATAATTTATGAGCTTGAATCCCTTTGTTTTTGAGAAAAGAATATACGAGCTGCACCATATCCAACCGGAACAAGCTAAGGCTCGAGGTTCCAAGCGAGTTACGATACAACATATCACTTAAATATTGGGTTGTTTCTTGCAGAAAAGCAGTGGATTTGTTCTGGTTCAACAGCTCTTCTAAATGGGCCAAGTTAGGAGGGATGTAGCCCACTTGATTTTGATTGTAATATTCTACGAAAAAAGTTTGATTTCGAGATTTCGTCATCTCTTCATTCATGGTTAACAATTGCTTGATGATCAGGCTGATTCCCTCAAGTCCTCTAGATAAGCCGACATTGCAGCAAACATCGCATTTCAGATATGGGTTCGCTTTCAGTATGAATGAAGAACAGAGTTCTTCAAGCATTTGTGAATCGGGGGAATGATCCCATTTGAATATGACGATCCAATTGTATTCTTTGTATTCTAATAGGGTCTCAATTGAAAAATAAGGGCTCTGAAATAGTTCATGCATCACATTGATCAGCGCATAATCGAAAAGTCCTTTTTCTTCTTTTCCCATGCTCCCAGCGTAAGGGAAGATATTGAATAATAAGGGCTGGAAGATATCAAACGGCTGATAGGACAGATTATTATCTTCGATAAAATTGAGTATCGCTGATGATTTCATCGGATAAGAGGTACTGCTATTGATGAGTTTACGCCAAAAATGTTCAACGATTTTTGGTTGATTTTTTTGCCAAAGCGTGCCTTCCTGTATCGATTTTTCATTTTGTTTATCTTCTTTTGCTCTTGTAACAGCTTTTTGAATGATAAGCATCAATTTATCAAATTCGATCGGCTTGAGGAAATATTCAAAGCTTTGCAATTCAATAGCCTTTTGCGCATAGTTGAAATCTGCGTAATTCGTCAGGAATATAGCTTGAACGCTGTAATTCTCTCCACGAATCCACGCCAGAAGCTCCAGTCCGCTTCCTTGAGGCATTTCAATATCGGAAATCAAAATTTGAACAGCATGTTTTTTGAATATTTCGCGTGCTTGAGCTACATTGTTAGCGGTATAAATGTTTTCAATCCCGAGTGATTTCCAGTCGATTTTTTGTTCGAGTGCGGATACGACAAAGTAGTCGTCATCAACAAGTAACACATTCATATACTGCTCCCCCATTCATAGTTACTTCGGTAGATCCGGAAGGTATAAGATGACGCAAGCCCCGCCACCCTCTATATTAGAGAAGCTGACTCTTTCTTTATTAAGATAGAGGTATTCGAGTCTCTGCAGGGTATTCATAATGCCGATATGTGTACCATCGCTTTGCTCTAGGTGCTGTCCTGCATTCAATTTCGCTAGGATGGCGGATGGAAACCCAGGGCCGTTGTCTGCAATTTGGATGACGGTCATTTCTTCTTCTATAATGCGATCAACTTTCAGTATGATATGGACTTCATGATCTCTTGAAACCGCATATTTCACCGCATTTTCGATGAAAGTCTGAAGTACAAGCGGTGGGATTTGCACATCACTAGCCTCATCAGCATGTTCAATTCGATATATAAATGCATTGCGGTAACGGCTTTTTTGAATTTCAAGATAGATTCTGACATGTTCAATCTCATCTTTCAGGTTTACGAAATTCTGATCATTCTGGAAGATATACCGAAAATATTTAGAGGTCGATAATGTCATATGTTCGATTTCCGCAAACATTTGCATTTGAGCCATACTGTAGATCGTCGTTAGACAATTCAGAAAGAAATGAGGTTTAATTTGGAGCTGCATATAATTCAGTTGTATGTTTTGCTTCTCTAACTCACGTTCGTAAATATCGATTTTATACTGTTTGATTTGATCAACGAGATGAAGAAACTGCTTATTGGCTTTCTCCAGTTCGATGATTTTGCTGCCTTTCATCTCCATCGGATCGCCGCCGTCGTTCCAGAAGGTGAGGTTATAGGAAAATGTTTTAATCGGCGTCAACACTTTTTTCTTAAAATAGAAGAGCAGGAAACAAAGATTGCAGGCGATAATAACAGCAAGAAGGACAATAAGCAGCTGGGCAATCATGATCTTCTCGAAGGCTCCGAATTGAATGACGAGCTTGACGTAGAAGGAAGCATTCGTGAATTCACCGTTTACGGTGGTTCTCGTCTGGACAAGATTCAGGAGCGTAGGCTTATCCGGCTGGCTGCTAATCGCTTTTCCATTGTTGGATATGGGACTCGTGATGTTCTGCTCGGACTCATCAATCAAGGAGACAAAACCATTCTCGCCAAGATTGATTTGCCGCAAAGGGGAAATGAGCTCATCCGCAGGGATCATGCTAATCATGTAACTGTTTTGATAAGGTACGATATTGATGATGTAATACGTGTTGTTCACTTGCATCGAAGTCCATCTGGAATAAAACTTCTCATATACATCTTGATCTTCGAGATGGGACACAACCTGTCTCTTGAGCTCTTTAAAATCTGAATAGGATAGGTTCATCGGTGAGCAATTCAGAAAAAGCTGCTGATTCTCTAAATAATAGAAGAAATTAAATTGCTGTTCATAGTTTTTTTGCAGTTCTGTAAATCGTTTGCGGATGTTCTCGTTCGCTTTTAGAAACTCGATGCTGTTCATGTCGCTGTGATTCATCGTCTTCATATTTTCATCGTTTGCAAGAGTCCATCCCATATAATGATTAATGTAGGAAAAATCATGATTAATGCGGTTGATATACAAATCGGCCGTGTCCTGTAAACTTCGAGTGGACTGTTGCTTCACGATGGAAATCGTAGCTACACTGATAATGAGGTCTAACAGGAGTACGATGAATGAGATTATTAAGATAATCTGGATATAATGCCGCAGGGGATATATTTTGCTGTTGGTATTTGTGCCAGATGTCACGACAACGCGTCCTTTCAAGTGGATCCATATTATGAATGCGCTTTATTGTTCCTGTTAAAAGTATTATAAAACTTCTGCATAGAAAAAACAGAGAGAGCGAAGTGATTTCACGTCAAAGTCTGAAAATCGCAAGGAAAAGTCTGAATACGACAACAGGTAATCATTGAATATGAATATGAGCTCTTTTTTTTGTTATGTAAGCGGATTCAGAAGTCTGAATAATGGCTTGAAAGTGTCTGAATTACCGAAACGAAAGAAGCTATGATAAAGATGTTCATAAATGAGAAATGTTGAGGGGGAATCGGGAATGGGCAAACAGCCACAAAAGCCTTGGTATCGAATAATTACCGCGCTTCTTCTTGTAACGGCATTGATTGGGAGTCTTGCGGCATGCAGTGGTGAGAAGAAAGAGGAGAGCTCTACGAAGACGAATACAGAGACGGAGACGGGCAATATGAACAAAGAAGGCCTGCCGATTGTGAAGGAACCGGTTACCTTAAAAGTATTGACCGTTCGTTGGGGCAATATGGGGGACACGTTTACACAGAATCAGTGGCTTAAAGACCTGGAGAAGAATACGAATGTGAAAATCGATTGGCAGGTCATGTCATCTAATGACTGGGCCGAACAGAAATCGATTATGTTAGCCAGCGGCACACTTCCGGACGTAGTGATCGGCAACCAGACCTTCTCAGATTCCGATATCGTTAATAACTTGAGCTACTTCCGACCCTTAGACGATTACATTGATCAATATATGCCAAATTTGAAAGCCGCGATGGAAGAAACACCTGATATGAAAAAGATCAGCACCTTCCCGGATGGGAAGATCTATTCGTTGCCTGCACGATTGCCATCTCGTCCGAAGAGTTCGCGCCAACCGGTCATTAACAAAACATGGCTCGATAAATTAGGGCTGAAGGCTCCGACTACGGTTGATGAACTTTACAATGTCCTCAAAGCTTTCAAAGAACAAGATGCAAATGGAAATGGCAAGCATGATGAAGTTCCTTATGTTGAAGCAAGTAATGACATGATCAGTCCATGGGGGATTGCTGATCTGAATACGAACTTCATGATCATTCAAGATGGAAAACCCGTATACTATCCGACCACAGATGCTTATAAAGAAGGTCTTAAGTGGGAGAGTAAATTGTATGCAGAAGGTTTGATTGACAAAGAAGTATTCACGCAGGACGACACGATGAAAATGGCGAAGTTCCAGAACCCGGATGCGCCAATCGTAGGTTTTACGTATCAATGGACACCGGATGCGGTATTCGGCAAATGGGGAGATCAATACGAGACCATTCCTCCGATTGCGGGTCCGGACGGTAAGCGCTATACGATCGGGAATCCAGTGGGGATGAATCTATCTCGTAACGAGTTCTTGATTACAACATCGAATAAGTATCCGGAGATTTCTGCACGGTGGGCAGATCAATTCTATACGAATGAAGCAAGTATTCAGAACTTCTGGGGTGCAATTGGAACCGTTATTCAGAAGAATGACGATGGTACGTATACGCTCATGGATCCACCAGCAGGTACGAGCGCAGATGCCTGGTACTGGGATCAATCGCTTCGTGATTTCGGACCGAAATATGTAAGTCCATCCTTCGAGAAGAACATCATTCTAAACCCGAAGGCGGGAGACGGTCTGAAATTACAACTGGATAAGCTGGGAAGCGATTACGTAACGACGCCGTATCCGAACGTGATGTACACGTCGAAGGAATTCGAGGAACTGCCGACCTTAACCACGGATATTGACACCTATGTGAATACGATGCGGGCCCAATTCATTACGAAGGGCAATATTGACGAAGGCTGGGATGCGTATGTCAAGCAGCTCAACAATATGGGTCTTGAGAAGTTAATCCAAATCCGTACGGATGCGTATAGTCGTTACACGAGCGTTAAATAATCATTGCTCTTTCTAGATGCCGCTTCGCAGCGTTTCCTGTGAGGCGGTATTTTTACAAGAATGTATGCCGCTATAGGAAGTTAACAGATATGAAGGAGGGGTATGTTCAAATGAATGCAGGGCGGACATTCGGACAGGTCAAACGAAATTGGGGACTGTATTTATTGCTGCTTCCCGCGGTGGTGCTTACGTTGTTATTCGCGTACAAGCCGATGTACGGGGTGCTTATTGCCTTTAAAAATTACAGCCCTGCGCTGGGGATTACAGACAGCCCTTGGGCGGGATTTAAGTATTTTGAGAAGTTTTTTAATTCCTATCAATTCTCAGCAACCATTAAGAATACGTTGATCATCAGCTTGTACAGCTTAATTACATTTCCAATTCCGATCATGCTGGCACTGGTGATCAATCATATGAGACCCAACCGGTTTCGGAGGTTCTTTCAGACGATATCGTACATGCCTCATTTTATTTCGACGGTTGTTATGGTCGGTTTGATGATGATTCTGCTCTCGCCAAGCACCGGGTTACTTGTCAATTTGTTCGGATTGTTCGGCAAAGAGGCGCCGGATCTGATGGGGTCTGCAGGTTTATTCAGCAGTGTCTATGTCTGGTCTGATGTGTGGCAGCATGTCGGGTGGGACAGCATTATCTTTATCGCCGCATTGTCTGCTGTAGATCCAAGTCTTTACGAGGCTGCGACCGTAGATGGTGCGAGCCGCTGGCATAAAGTTCGCTATATCGATATTCCGATGCTCATGCCGACAGCGATTACCTTGCTGATTTTACGCGTCGGTGGATTGCTTGGGGTTGGTTTTGAAAAGGTGTATCTAATGCAGAATGACCTAAATATCACCTCAAGCGAAATATTGTCTACGTATGTCTACAAAATCGGTCTGCTCAGCAGCCAATATAGCTTCTCTTCGGCGATTAACTTATTTAACACCGTCATTAACTTTATTCTGCTGATCTTGGTCAATCAATTGTCCAAAAAGGTTAGCGAAAACAGCTTGTGGTAGAAGGAGGGGGAACAACATGGAAGCTGTAACGAGTACGCGTGTAAGAAAAATAAAAAATAACCGATCATCAGATAGCGTTATGGAAGTGATCATATACGTATTTGCAGTAGTATTTCTGCTCATCTTGATTTATCCGTTGTATTTTATCGTCATTGCTTCATTCAGCGATCCCTCTGCCGTGGCAGGCGGGCAGGTGTGGTTGTATCCGAAAGGGTTCACGTTCGATGGCTACAGGGAATTATTGAAGCATGATAACATCTGGATCGGGTATCGCAATACCATTCTGTATACCGTCGTGGGAACCGTGATCGGGTTAGTTGTCAATATTTCAGCAGCTTACGCACTGTCGAGAAAGGACCTTGTCGGACGGAAGTTTTTATCGCTGTTTTTTATTTTCACGATGTTCTTCAGCGGCGGGTTGATCCCTACGTTTCTAACCATACGAGATTTCCATATGTATGATACCTTCTTGGTTATGGTCTTGCCTTTCTCCGTTATGGTATACAATATGATCGTCGCACGGACCTTCTTCCAGTCGAGTATCCCAGGAGATTTGTGGGAAGCAGCGCAGATGGATGGTTGCGGCAACCTGCGTTATTTCATTACGGTCGTTCTACCATTGTCTAAGGCCATTATCGCGGTACTCGGCTTATGGATTGCCGTCGGCTACTGGAATTCGTATTTTAACGCTTTGATTTATCTGAAAAATCCGAACCTGTATCCACTTCAGTTGATATTACGCAATATTCTGATCACCAACCAAATGCAGTCCGGGATGGGATCCGGCGAAGCCGCGCAAATCGCAATGCGTCTTGCTAACATGATGCGTTATTCCGTCATTATCGTTGCCACCGTTCCGATCCTTTGTGTATATCCCTTTGTACAAAAACATTTTAACCAAGGGGTGATGATCGGCGCAGTGAAGGAGTAGAAGCTTGCATAAATAAACCGGTAGGGGTAAGAAGTATTGAAAACAGCATGTGTGTTAGAGTTTGTTAATGGATGGGAAGCTTTGTTGTTCGGAAAATTGTTCTCCAAATTGAGATATAGTTCATACTATTAGGTCAATCAGATACATATCTGGTTGGCCTGTTTGAGCTGATTGAGGCAATGCTTTCTTTTAACTGATGTTATCGATAAGTTGACCTTCTTGATTTTCCTCCTGTATCAAGTGTAAAGTTATGAAACAGCAACATACATACTATCGATGTACTGAAGGAGGTTACCTCAATGGAACCACGCATGCTCGTATTCGTAGGATCCTATGCCGAAGCGGATGCTCCCGGCGTATATGTGTATTCATTTGACGAAAAGTCTGGATCGTTGACCCAGCTGGATGAAGTGTCGGGATTGAAAAATCCGACCTATGTAAATGTAGATATGGATCATCAAAGGCTGTATGCCATCGCCGAAAATGCAACGGAAGAAGGCAAGAAGATCGGAGAGGTCGTCAGTTACTCGATCGATACGGTGAGCGGTAAGCTGAATGTGATGAACCGCGCGAAGTCACTGGATGCTCCGCAATGCCATATTCAGCGGGACCAGCATAGCCGCTATCTGATCGTATCCAGCTATCATGGGGGATGCGTAGGGTTAGTCGCGCTTGAAGCGGATGGACAAGTCGGAGCGCAGCTCGACGTACAGCAGCACCACGGTCACGGGCCGCATCCGAATCAGAGTCAACCGCATGTGCATTCGGCGTTCTTTAGTCCGGACCAGCGTTACCTCTATGTGTCCGATCTGGGCATTGATCGCGTGAAGTGTTACACGATTGATTCCGATCGTAACGTTCTCGTACCGCAAGGAGAAGCTGCGGTTCCGGCAGGTTCAGGTCCGCGACATCTGACATTCCATCCGAATGGCAAATTCGCTTATGTGATTAACGAGCTTAGTTCCTCCGTGAGCGTCTTCGCTTATTATTCGGAATCGGGCGAGCTGAGCTTGATCGAGACCGTGTCCACGCTGCCGGATGATTACAGCGGCGAGAATGGCTGCGCGGAAATTGCTATTTCTGCCGATGGACGCTACCTATATGGATCGAACCGCGGACATGACAGCATCGTCGTCTACGAAGTTCATCCTGAATCAGGTACCTTGACGGTAAGCCAGCATGTATCGACCGAGGGCCGTCATCCGCGCCATTTTGCACTAACGCCAAGCGGGCAATATGTACTCGCAGCGAATCGCGACACGAACAATATTGCCGTATTCCGCGTCGATGCAGCGACAGGGAAGCTGAACTATACCGGGCAATCGGTTGAAGTTTCCAAACCGGTATGCGTCCAGCCGGTATATTGTAATGCCTAATTATATGAACGAAGAGATTGGTTGTTGTGCAAGATACGCCGTCGCCGTTTCAGTTCTCGCTGTGACGAAGTTCGACGTACAAGACGGCATGACACTGTAGTTACAGACGGTGTTATCGAAGAGGAAGGCCAAGTTCGCCATGTGCGGGCTTGGCTTTTTTCGTTGTTTGGGCGCTCCGGCGGGCCGCGATGTTCTAACGAATCGTATGAACGCTATTTGAGCAAATATGGGGTGATTTTCACGCTAACGAACTCCAGCGGCGTTATTGTGCTCAGAACGGACGATTTTGTGTAGTTTTGATGGGAATAGCGCTCGTGGAGTTCGTTAGAATTTTTCAGGGCATCATTCGGCGGAATAAGGCTTCTGGGATTCGTTAGCAGCTGCTCGCACGTTACAGCGCTTTTGGCCGACGCTACGGGGGAGCGCTGGAGGATACTATTTTCCCGCGTACAGGCACAGATAGGCTCCCGCCTACATAGAATGTAACGATCTCAGTCATTCGGATGGAGACCGTGCACGTCTTAGGAGGTGGAGTAATGCTTGGATTTTTGTCAACGATCGCCATGTTCATTAAGCAGCTTTCTCTGTTGGTATCCTATGTTAAAAATAACGCGTTCCCCCAGCCATTAACCGAAGAGGAAGAGATGAAGCATCTGCAGCAGATGGCGGAGGGCAATGCGTATTCGCGGAATATGCTCGTGGAACATAACTTACGGCTCGTCGCGCACATCGTCAATACGATATGAACACGAACTGATGTAATATGTAAGAGGAATTTTGAAGATTTTTTCTTTGGCGGACAAGTTATACTAACGATATTGGGCCTCTCAGATAAAAAGGATAACTGTCTGATTAGCAATGATACGATTCAATGGGGCAATATCAGCGGGTGTACCTTTACGGGACATACTCATGGTAATGCCTTTTCCTTTTACGGTTATTCTGAACCTGAGACGTGTAGACGCTACCCTAATCACTATCCAGCATCATATGAATAAGTGATGTATGCTTACGATGACTCAACATTGCAATCCCTCACATTGCATATTCTGTTGCGCACGCATGTGATTATTCGTCTGTTCCTTTCGAAGCAACACTGTGGTCTTCGGTAACTGTAGTGAAATATATGCTAGATGCATAGTTACCGAATCTTCTCGACTGTAGGTTTTTAGAGTTGAATCCAGCTTTCCAGTGGATTAGGTGGCACGAGATATTCGCACGCACTATTCCAAGCCCATGCACAAGACCGCGATACCGTTATACGCCCCATCGGACAAAAACTCACGGTCCCACCTCCTGGGATTGTGCCATAGCTGTGCTGCTTATCAACAAGCTGTTCATATCGATGAATCTCACCTCATCGATAGAATCCCATCCAATTTTAAGATGGGTATGATTCTGTAGTCCAAACTTCTCCATGACTTCCCTCACTAGTATACCTGCCATTCTCATTCATCTTTGTTTACACTGATAACTTACTCTTGTTGACAACGTAAAAACACCTCCATGTTTTATGACATATGCAATTTCCCTTGAAGGTGTTTGTCTCACGTTAAGGGGTATGGCTCATTAATAAAGTGATAAAGCGCATTAGTTAGTTGTAGATTGGTTAGAATATTTGAGATAAAAGGAAAATCAAGTAAATTGTCGAAATAAAGAATTAACTCAACTGATTAAAAAATCAAGTAAATAAACTATGAAGGTGATTTTTGTGATTGTAGACATCTTAGTAGGTATTTTAGGTAACACGGCATACGATACTTTGAAGAGATTATTTAAACAATTTGGTGTTAAAGAGGATCCTATAATTCAATTATTTATAGATTCTGTCAAGTCTACCTCGATTAATTTTTTTAAGACCTATGGTGATACATACGGGACTAGTCATAGTAGTTTTCTTTCAATAGAACAAAATTGGGAAGTGATACTTCAAACTGTATTTTATGGAGCTTGGGAGATAAACGAAAATAGTTTTGTTTTAAACGGATTAGGACTAAGTAAAAGTGATGCTTTATTCGGTGCGAAAAAATTCGTTGAAATGTTGAACATAGAAATGAGGAAAAACCAAACATTAGATAAGATCCTAACTGAAAAGAAACATATCATTGAAGAAGCTAGATACAGAAAGGAATCTGATCAAAAGCTTTCTGTAATAATGGATACGCTTAGCTCAAAGCAATTTTCTCATTCAAACTTTCCAACACTGCTCGTCGATCAGAAAATTAAGGATGAGTTGAAAATACTCTGCAGATCTCGCTTTTTTGCAGAGTACAATACAGTTCAGTCGTCTGTAATATTCGTACAAAAATTGATTGATGGAGAACTTTCTGGCGGAACTAATTCTGAAAAAAGTCGAGCATTGGCTTGGTGTGCACGCCTTTTATCGTCTAATGGGGAAATGGTTAAAGCTACAGAATGTCACGAACTTGCTAAATCTCTGGGAAATTGTCCTGAAATCGATATTGCGAAGTCTCTCATCATTTCGAATAATGGCGACAAGAACTTAGCTATGAGTACTCTAGCTGGAATAGACTTACCTATATCTCGATCTGTTTGTCTGTTTGTTGTAATTCATCATGAGGGGGCTGAGAGAGCCATTGACTGGCTTGAAACAGTAGGGTTATCAGCTAAAGATTTGGACCCATATGGTAAATACTTGCTTTTAATGCAGTGTATTAACCTATCCAATTGGGATACAGCAAATCAAATTATAGATATGCTAACCGTTGAGGATTTGGAAGAGTGTCCAATCCT
This sequence comes from Paenibacillus sp. EB106-05-06-XG162, assembly GCF_058791655.1. NCBI lineage: Bacteria > Bacillati > Bacillota > Bacilli > Caryophanales > Paenibacillaceae > Paenibacillus > Paenibacillus sp. EB106-05-06-XG162. The sequence goes on along the minus strand of NZ_JBYTDT010000003.1, from coordinate 24,661 downwards.
TCATCATATGCGCGGAGTATATTATCTCCAAAGTACAGTCCCGTCCGAATGGCGATCATCTGTATTCAATCAGATACCTTTTCAAGCTGTAGACTTTCCACTTGCTGCGGATTCAACTGCGATCCATACTCGTCGGTTAGCACAAACTTGTTTTACTGACGCTGCAGCAATTGCGAGTCAACTGAATTGTTTCGGTACAGCAGCAATAGACGAGGAGTACGCACTTTGGCTCGAACTGAGAGACCCTGATAACTGTGATTATGGAAGGAGAAAACTTGAGTCCAAACTTCATGATCCTAAAACTGCACTTCGCCTTGTTCGTCTTGCCGTTCAATTTAAAATCAAATTGGATTTGAAAGCTGTTGAGAAGGAAATTGAACGTCAAATTGCACTTCATGGTGGAATTACACAAGATGCAGCGTTTGCCCGTTTTGCTCTAGTTTTTACGAAGAAGACCCCAGATGAAGCTGTGAATTATATTACCCGACACTAACTTGTCCAGTTTTCATGCATTCGTTTGGTACCAAGGTTTTTCTTTAAAGGATCCCCATATTAAAAAGGATGTCACACCTTTAATATTATTAAGTTACAACTACCAATTGGTAGTTGTAACTATTCGGTTTTAGCAAAAGCCTATGCTAATTCCAGGTGATGTGCCTTGGAATTAAAAAAAGGGGAAGTTTACTGGTTCGAGCAACATAGGGATGAAGCATTAAAATTTTTATGTGGAAAGAAAACTGAAAAAGAATTAATGGATTTCCATGAAAATAATAAATCAATATACAAATTTACATTGCGTGCGTTACAACAGATGGAGATGAGATATCTTAGTTTATTTTTAATGAAATTATCAAAAAAAGAACATCGAAGGTTATTTTTAATGGATCCTGATTTTTTGGGACTAAATTATAAAGAACTTGAAATGATTCTTGCTGTCTCAGCAAATAAAATAAATAAATTCCGAAAATCTGAAAATAAAACAGATGAATATGGATATCGTTTTCTGATACATGTAGCCTTAATTTGCAGAGTGCCCTTCCATTGGATAGTAATGGATAAAATACAATCAAATTATGAATGTGATCCCATTCTTTATATTGAGATTCCCACATTAACGAAAAAAAGTTTATTAATTATTTGGATTGCAATTTATTGAATCCAAGACGAAGTGTTGAAGGAATTGCCCTCGTAATTGGTAATTATGAAATTCGCATTAGAATGGAAATGAAATACGGGCAAGTTAGTATTGAAGTTCTAAATGGTTTCGAGTGCCAAGATGCAAAGGAAGTTTTCGAAAAAGTTTTGGAACCATATTCACCTTTAAAGGGGATGATGTCTACAGTCATCATTGGAAAAAAAAATTTTGGATACATTGTGAAAAATAAGGATGAATTGTTTACAAAACCACTCTATTTTAATCAATGACTGCCAATTGGTAGTTCAAAATTTGTATAGATAAAATTTGTTAAACCTCCTACTAAAGGAGGTTTTTTTGTTGGAAGAAAAACGGAAACGAGTTTTAGAACTAATTGAAAAATGGTTGAAGGAAGAGGAGGAAAATGGAGAAAAACTCGACGGGGAAGCCACAGAAAATAGAAAAGGAGTTGATGTCGAAAAAGACGAAGAATAGCGCAACAGAAGCAAAGAAAAGAGTAATCCAATTTATCATCAGAAAACTCCTTTTCGAACCGACTGAGTGAAGTCGGTTTATTTTTTAATTTATTGGGAAAAGTATTAATGCGAACAAACGTTCCTAATGATAAAAAGAGGTGTTTAAATGAAACGCGGGAAAGCAATCTTAACGAAGTTAGGGATTCGTTATCAAAGTGAATTGTATTCATGCCGGCAAGCAATCAGTGATCAATGGTTTGCAAAGGTTGATGAAGTCGGAGAAATTGAAATTGAGATATTTTATTATCCAAATAATATGGAAAGTATTTTTTTGGAATCTGGATCTGGTTGTATTGATTGTAATAAATTGCAGCCAAAGAGAATTTATGCGGATGATGAAAGGGAGTATCATAATCGTCTTAAAGAAATTCTTATTCTTAGAAAGAATGGTAAATAACAAATGAAGGCAGCGATATATGCAAGGGTCTCAACGGGTATTCAAGTCGACGGAACGAGCTTAGATGTGCAAGTACAGTTGTGTGTTGAAAAAGCAAACGATCTTGGCTTTACACTTGATAAAATCATCATTTATCGCGAAGAAGGTGTAAGCGGTGAAGATTTAGAAAGATCAGCTTTAAATAAAATGAGGGCTGAAATATCTAATGGTGCTATTTCACATATTGTAGTTACTCATCCTGATCGACTTTCTAGAGATCTTACGGACAAGCTTTTAATCTGTAAAGAATTTGAAGCAAATAATGTTAACCTTGTTTTCGTAGATGCTGAATATAAGACCACGCCTGAGGGGATGTTGTTTTTTAACTTGATGAGTGTAATTGCACAATATGAGCTGCAGTTGATTAAAAAACGAACTGTACGTGGCAGACTTCGCGCTGTAGAGAAAGATAAAAAAATTATGCCAATGCGTGTTGCCCCGTTCGGATATGATTTTATTAATCAAACACTTGTGATTAATGAGAATGAGGCTGAAGCTGTTCGTAAGATTTATGAATGGTATGTATTAGAACATTTAACGCTTCGGCAAATTGGCGAAAAGCTAGTTCATCAAGGTGTTGTACCTAAGCGAAGGGAAAGTAAGTGTTGGAGTGCAAGTTCCATCCTGAGAATTTTGAGTTCAGAAGTGTATATCGGAAGATATTACTACAATAGAAGGAAGTTTAAAAAATTGAGGGGAGAAAAAACAAAAAACGGTACTCCAAAAAAGTCTTATGAATTTAGGCCATCTGATGAATGGATCCTTGTTGAAATTGAGCCAATCATTGATGATGTTATGTTTAAATTAGCTCGTGATCAGAAAGAAAAAAACAAGAAACTTTCAGGAAATAAAAAGTATGAGTATCTTCTTAAGTCAAAGTTAAAGTGCGGATTATGTGGTAGAACCTGGGACTGCACGACCTACTCGGGGAGAGTCGATAAAGAATCGGGAAAAAGATCTAAATATTCTTGTTATCGGTGTCCCAATCATATTCCTAGACAATATGGAGAGGGTGTTGAAAAATGTCCTTCAAAAACAATTAGAGCAGGGCTTCTTGATCAATATATTTGGAAGTTATTAATGGAGGTTTTATCTAATCCGGAAGATTACATAAATCAATATAAGGAAACCTCAGTAGAGATAATTGATGAATTGGTGAATACAATTGATTCACTAGAAAAAGAATTATTGATAAAAGCGAGGGAAATTGAAAAAATAAAAACTTTATTTAAGAGTGATGTAATAAATGAACAGGAAATGCTTTCAGATTTTTCCAAAGTAAACTCCAATCGTGAAGCGATTCAAAATGAAATTGCGAAATATAAGAATCAAATTAAGTTATTTCATGAACAGGAACTATCTAATGAGAAAATACAGGGTGTGTTGGATAAGATCCAAGAGTTCATTGATAATGAAGGTTGTATTTTATCGTTGAGCCAAAAACGGTACATTCTTGACAACTTGGTTGATGAGATCGTAATTAAGTATCAAAACGAGGAAGTTATCTTAACGTTAGTTGGGCACTTGAGTGAGTTATCTAATATGGAGGGGATATTCTATCAGAAGAAATTTCAGCTTACTCAAATAAAACCTAGAAATGAAAAAGTGATTGTTGAACTGTCTAATTAGAGGGGGCGTTTTCATGGATGAATTAATTGATGAAATTGAACAAATGATTGAATCACTAAAAAGCAGAATTGATAGAAATAAAAGAGTACATGAATTTTCATATATGGACGACACAAGTCATTATTACCGGTTAATGTTTATGTGTTGTTCATTGGAACGGTGGGAGTCAGTATTGAAGATGATTGTACGTTATCGGAATAACAGATGTACACCAATTGAAAAGAAAAGTGATAAATTTACGAAAATAATTGAAGTTCAAGTAAAAGGAACCCCAGGCTTTGTAACTAAACAAACAATAAATTCCATGATCGATTACATGAAACAATTAGAATGGAAGGTTGATTCTTTAAATGGGATCTGGAAGGACAATATAACGTAATAGACAGACTATGAATTTTATATAAAAAGCTTTTTATAGCTGTACAGGCACACATAGGCAGTCGCCCACATAGAATGTATCGTTCTCAATTGCACAGATGGAGAACTTGCATGTCTAAGGAGGTGGAGTAATGCTTGGGTTTTTATCAACAATCGCGATGTTCATAAAACAGCTTTCTCTATTGGTGTCCTACGTTAAAAATAATGCTTTCCCTCAGCCTCTGACCGAAGAAGAAGAAATGAAGCATTTGCAACAGATGGCGGAGGGTAATGCGTATTCACGAAATATGCTTGTGGAACACAATCTTAGACTTGTCGCCCATATAGTAAAAAAATTTGATAATACAGGGGAAGATCTCGAAGACCTTATCTCGATTGGTACGATTGGACTCATTAAGGCCATCGAGAGCTTTCAGCCGAATAAGGGCACGAAATTAGCCACTTTTGCTGCTCGTTGTATTGAGAACGAGATCCTAATGCATCTCCGTAGCTTGAAAAAAACTCGTAAGGATGTTTCCTTACATGATCCAATTGGGACTGATAAGGAAGGCAATGAAATTACGTTAATTGATATTCTCGGCTCCGAAGCCGACGACGTTGTAGAGAAGGTACAGCTGAAAATCGAGAAATCGAAAATCTACCAAAACCTCGAGATCTTGGATGACCGAGAAAAAGAGGTCGTCGTAGGCCGCTTCGGGCTCGAAGCAGGCGGCGAGGAGCGTACGCAGCGGGAGATTGCAAAGGAGTTGGGCATTAGCCGCTCGTACGTGTCACGGATCGAGAAGAGGGCACTGATGAAGCTTTATCATGAGTTTTATAAGGCGAAGCGGTGAATTTTTGTATGATCTAGAAAAGGCGTGCCGGATAACGGACGCCTTTTTAAGTCTATAAATCGCATGTGTGTGCAAAGGTATACTTTTGATGCATATGAATAAACGGTGAATCACAAGAACATATATACTTTGGAAAACGACAAGAACATGGATACTTGACCGAATAGATAATTATCTGATCATTTTTGATGGTTGAGTGGAGGTACTCGAATCACTGCAGCTTCTCATCTGTCATTGAACTACTATGAAAGAACGGATTAACTTTCATTCTCTGTGGTGCCAAGCGTTCTGCGAGGCATGGATGGCTAACGGGCAGGTTAGTGCAGCAATAAGGTGTACCTGTTACAATTAATAAAGATGCATTTTAAAGGAACAGGTGGTCTTATGAATAATCCGGCTCTGAATCTTGATACTGAAATAAAATCTTTTAAGAAATGGGCAGACGGAGTAGCTGTTAAACATGGAGAATGGGAAACCGATTACCTTCATTGGGATAAGATCTACCTTGCTGTAGACGAAGTGTTAATACAAGTACCTATTGATGAATGGAATGCGGATGCTTATGAGTTAATACTCTACACATTGGCAAGAGATAACGAGTGTGAAAATGTAATACATTCACTAACTGAATACCCAAGCGTTTTAAGAAGCCTTGCATATAAAGCCTTAATGTATGAGGATTATGAAGCACGGTGGCAGGTAGCCTACGCACTTGGAGAAATTGCGGATACCGATAACAACGTTGATGAACTTTTAAGAATGTTTTTACAAGATAAACACGAATACGTCCGAAGAAGAGCTTCGTTTTCGATAGAGAAAAGTATAGAGGACGATTCAACTAAAGGGACACGATAGTTAACCATGACTAGGCTGCCATCTCGATTGGCAGTCTTGTTGCGCTAAACGGCAGTTTAATTCAAATATGTGGTAAAATTAATCGATCATATTCATTCTTTCGAAGGGGCTTATTATGAACGTTGTGAGTGCTACAAAAGATGATCTGAACGGATGGTTGGAATTGGCTGCTGAAGTAGAATACTTATTTGGTCCTATGGTAAGCGATCCAAAATTTATTCAGGCAATAGAGAAAAATATTAACCAAGGCAGTGCAATCTGTGTTAGGGAAAACAATGGAGCTCCAGGATCTTGCTTACTCGGTGGAATATTATTCTCGTCAGTAGACTCACCAAGCTACAAGATCGGATGGTTAGCTGTTTCCTCTCGAGCGAGAAATAAAGGCATAGCAACTGAACTATTGAAACATGTACTGAAAGATGTTAATGTCCCAGCTGAAATATCAGTTACTACTTTTGGTGATGATATCCCAAATGGGCAGCCTGCAAGACGGTTATATCAAAAGTTCGGGTTTACACCTCAAAAAGAACCGATCCCGAATGGTCCTGAAGGCGGTAGTCGTCAAAAATTCAAGCTGGTAATCACACAACAGGATTAAGCTAACGGTCAATGAATCATGGAGCAGTTTGCGATCCGCAACTGTTCCATTTTAATTGCACTACTATGAAAGAACGGATTAACTTTCATTCTCTGTGGTGCCGAGCGTTCTGCGAGGCATGATGGCTAACGGGCAGGATAGTTGAACAAAAAGGCGAATGAATTGTATAAATACACCAAAAATCTGCAACTCGAACGATTGGCAGCTTGTGATTTGATGGAGCTAGCGAAGAAAAAACGGGGTGAAGGGTATATGGAATGCTTGGGATGTAGGATTTCAAATGGAATTGAACCTAATCTGAATATTATTTATAAGAACGAGCTTATTACTTGTGTACTTGATATTGCTCCTTTTAATGAAGGTCATATTCTTATTCTTCCTAAAAAGCATTATTGGGATGTTGATGAAATCGACCAAGAAACTGCTTATAACATCATGGATACCTCTAAAATGCTTTCAACTGTCTTAAAACGCTTGTTTAAACCTGATGGTATAAGCATTTGTCAAAATGGCGGAAAATTCAACGATTTGACGCATTACCACATGCATCTCATTCCAAGATACGAAGGCGATGGTTTCTCTTGGAGTGAACCGTTGCATCCACATGATGCAGAAAAACGGCTGCCACTAACTAAGGAAAAAATCATTAAAGCATTATTTGAATCCTAACTGAAAATTCAATTAAAGAAAATATAAGCTATAGACCACGAATCAGTTCACCATAACACCTTTCTAAGATGAAGTTGTTTAAAGCTAAAGGGACACGATAGCATCATGACGAACAGGCAGCCGGCATAATTGGCTGCTTGTTCAACTATCGGGCAGTAATGCAAAAGAAGGATTAGTAGGAACTAATGTGGAACTTATACTGGTGTAACCAAAATTTACCTAAAGGTGCTGTGAGGGCAAATGACAACCGAAAAACGTAAAAGACCGCTTTTTTTGGTTTTACCACTCAGTCAACTATACTCCCCGCCAAAAGCCCCAGAGCTAAATAAAGACTATCTTTTGAGAACTTATCAAGTAGGGGACGAAGCAAATTTAGCTAGGTTATTAGGGTCTCAGGGATGGGCAAATGATGAGACACATATAAAGGAATTTTTAGACCTTGTCATTCCCGAAGGTTTATTTTTTGCAGTGCATAAAACCACGGGTGAGATTGTAAGCACCGCATCAGCCCTTCACCATCCACTATCTCCACATTGGCATTTTCGGTTTGGATCCGAAATTGGTTATGTTACTACATTACAGGAACACCAAGGAAAAGGTGTTGGATATGCTATCTCAGTTGCAGCAACGAGACGACTTATAGAAGCAGGTTATAAGAACATACGAGTAGGTACAAATGACCATCGCCTTTCTGCCCTAAAAATATATCTGAAAATTGGCTTTGTTCCATTCCTCTACACAGAGGATAGTCAAGAGAGATGGAAGGCAGTATGCAAAAAACTGAACTGGTCTTACACTCCAAATGATTGGGTTATTCCAGAAAGTTTAGTATGCCAACGGGACACTTTAATTCAATAAGATTTTTGGAGGCAGCCGACATTTTATATCGGATGCCTTTTCTTATTAACGGGCAGGTAACGTTAATAAAAAATAAAAATCGGCACAACTATGTGCCGATTCACCAATTACCATATGCCAGAAAGGATACACCTAAAAAAGTCATGGATACATAATATTCTATAAAAAAATTCAATATAAGTCTATAATTTTTTGGTGAAAACTGTAATATTATTTATGCGACCGCGGCGCAAAACGATAATTGATAAAGGGAGAAGACCTGAATGATTACTCTCAGAAAAATAACGTTGGAAAACAGACGCGCCATATTTAACTTGGAAGTATCTGAAGAACAGCGGCGCTTTGTTGCGTCCAATCTATCAAGTGTAGCTTTGTGCTATGTCCTTGCAACCAATGGGGGACATCCAATTCCATTTGCCATTTATTCGGATGGGCAACCTGTCGGTTTTGTTATGTTGACTTATGGAATCACAGGATACGACCTCCCGTCAATCGCACACGATAGCTATTGTATTTTACGACTGATGATTGACAAGAACCACCAGAACCGAGGCTATGGTCAGGAAGCCATGAGAAAAATCTTGGAGTTTATCCGCACATTACCGGCTGGGCCTGTACATTACTGTTGGACTTGTTATGAGGCCGATAACTTCGTCGCTAAAAAGCTTTATGAAAGTTTCGGCTTTCGTGAGAACGGCGAGATCATCCACAACGAACCAATAACCGTATTGAAACTCTGATTTACCTTGAACTAACGGAACATGATAGATTAATAAAATAGCTAAAATGCGGCTGCCGGCATGGATCGGAAGCCGCGTTTAGCTAACAGGTAGGATAGTTAAAAGATTAAATAGAATAACGGTATATGAAAGGGGAGAAATTAATGCTATATCACTTTAGTGAGGATGATAGTATCAAAATATTTGTTCCCAAAGAAAAACAAAATCGCCCCGATTTACCTGCAGTAGTGTGGGCTATTGATGAAGAGCATGAGTTTACATACTATTTTCCCAGGGATTGCCCGCGGATTGTATTGAGAAGAGACGAAATGACAACAGATCAACAAATGCAACTTTTCTTTAATAACACGACTGCCAAAATTATAGTTACAGTAGAAAGTGATTGGTATACACGTATATCAAAGCAAACCATGTTTAGAAACAGCTTTGAGGATGAAAGTTTTGAACTCTTTGATAAAACAGCTGGTTATTATATCTCTCATCAAGTAGTTGAACCCAAGACAGTACAAGTATATGGAGATCTAATAGAGAGATTAATTCAAAAAGGAATTGAATTAAGATTCACAACAAATTTATATCCGCTTAGAGATGCGATTCTAGCTTCCGATTTCAAAGGGTTTGGCATACATAGATTTAATAATGCAAAAAACAATAATTCATTAAGCTAACGGGGCACGCTAGTTAGATAGATTAAAACCTTCCATAAGAAGCAAAACTAGATTTAATAGCTCTTATGGGAGGTTTTATTTATGATTTTAAGTGAAGTATGCCGACTGTATGAAGCTGATAAACGTATTCAGGGCTTTAGTCCAAGTACATTAAAAGCCTATGCCTTACAGCTCAAGATGCTGTTAAGAGAACTCGGAGACCTGGATATTTCTAAGGTTACACTTAACTTGTTGAAGGAATACTTAGCAAAGCAGTCCAGTCGATTGAAGCCTAGCAGTTTAGGACATCGCATCCGTTTTGTTCGTTCCCTATTTCGCTTTGCCTATGAAGAAACATATTTAACCTCAAATCCAGCATTGAAGTTACGCGAACCCAAAATGGACAAGCGTATTCCTAAGTTTTTGATCGAGGAAGATGTCATTCACTTGAAAATCTCTTGCCAGTCCCTGAGGGAAAGGGCACTTCTGGAGTTTCTCTACAGTACCGGCTGCCGGGTTGGAGAGGTGGAGAAGTTAAACATTGAAGACCTGAACTGGGAGAACTGCTCCGCTATTGTAAATGGCAAGGGTTCAAAACAGAGAGAGGTTTACTTTACAACCGAGTGTAAAGTGTGGATGAAGAAGTATCTCGCGAGCCGCGAGGATTCCTGTAAGGCTTTATTTGTAACCGATACACATCCAACAAGACGACTGGCTATTCCGACGATCAGGTGGGCATTAAAACGGCTTGCTGATAGGGGAGAGCTCGAAGCAAATGTATATCCGCATCGCTTTCGTCATACCTATGCGTGTCAGCTTCTTGATAACGGAGCGCCATTAGATTTCATTCAAGGTATGTTGGGGCATGAAAAAGCATCAACTACTCAAATTTATGCCCAGCTGCGCGGGGAACGCCGACGAGAACTCTACCGTCGGTTTTTTTAGCATTTCTGTAATATTGAGTATAGATGAAATGCACCTAAGAAAACTGTTACTCAACTAAAGGGCAGGTTAGTTAAGTAGGAATAAGGTAAAATGATATTTACGGAGGAAGATATGTCTTCATGCGAACCATAAGTGGTGATGCAGTAAAAAAAAGGAGGGCAATGCAGAATGGAATTCAAATTTGGGGACGCTGCAATTATGCTACCCCCGTTACACATTACGATTATCGCAATAATTATTATTTTCTTTTTAGTAAGGTGGAGCAAGCAATTAGAAACAAGACGTTTTACGGTTTTCTTTTACTTTTTGATTAGCACTTTCATTACTCCAATTTTTTCTCGCAGTACAACAGAAGGTGTCTTTCAGCTATGGATTCCCTTGGGATTTATAGTGGTTTTCTTGTATTTGTTTCGCAGCAAAAGAAATCATCCATCTAAAATGAAAGCGAGTATTTTAGGACTTTCCATAGCATTATATCAGTTAATTCTTCAATATGTCGGGTAGATTTTGATATTCCACTAACGGGACACGATAGTTCAATAAACTTAGTGATGCAGACATTATGATAGATCCAGCAGACTGGAGGGATTGTCATAGCGGGAATCCAATCCCCACCGGAGACGAAGAGAACCCTAGTAAGGCATAACAGTATGTAGACTTCTAATATAGAGAACGGTGTAACCAACTCCATCGCTCTGTATTTTTTATGCTCCCAAGTCAACAGCGAGTCAAGAAGCAACTCCTGAAAGTACTTACAGAGCGCTTCGAGCCAAACGCGCATTCGTATGCCAAACAAACCGCTGTACACACAAATAAAGGGCCGGGACGCCCCACCATTGTGGTGTTGCATACCACAACCCTGAGTTATCAAGTCAACAATTTAACGGTACAAATGTGCCATTCAAAGTGAATTCAACAAAAAGAGGGGCTAACGCCCCTCTTTTTGTTGAAGATTGGAGGAGGCGCAGCGATCACGCTCTCCACACACATATCTTGTTGTCGTCCGGGTCGTTGAGATAGAAACACCACGGCCTGCCGTCATCATCATGCGCATACTGGATGTCGCCGACTTCGACCCCGTTGTCTTTGATTATCTTATGTAGCGCTTCCATATCGTTCCTATCGACGATGAATCCAACTACCTCGTGCTGTCCGCCATGGAAATACTGATTCCTCTTGATTTCACCCATTGCTAAATTGATGAAAAATTTAGCTCCCGAATCGGCTTCCAACATCGCGAAGCCGTTGCCGTTGTTTACCACGGTCTTTAAACAGAAATTATCTTCATACCACTTGATGGAACGTTCCATATCGGTCGATAGTAGCTCGTTATACGATCCTTTAATCATAGTGAAACCTCCAGTTTATAGTGACCAACATTTCTATTATATACCATATATTGCTATGATTGTGTAGACCGCGGTGGGAGAAAATGACGTAAACTTTCATGAGGAGGAATTCACACTTTAACGATTCCAATGCCATGGCGGTAATTAGAACCGCTGCCTTTGTTAAAACGGGCAGATTAACGCAATGGATATAGTTGATCATGCAAGAAAGAACCAGCGCTACAGTGAGAGCAGAATATGTTATAATAAGAGCGTTTTAAATACCATTACAATGTAGGAGAGTTACTCTATGATCATTAAATTCATTCGTTTAAGGTAATGTAAGGTACAGATCACTTAACCCATTCATTTTTTAAAAATGGCTTTGGGTTTATTTGACTGTGCCTTTTTTCATTCACCGATTACGAATGAATGGGGTGCTTTTTTATGTCCAAACAAAGTAAAAAGATAATAAGTGCAGCTATTATTACACGATATCAAGAGATTTTTAGATGCCCGATATGTTTCGGTCAGATGCAAATGAACAATTTACAAAGTTTGATTTGTAGCAATCGGCATTGTTTTGATGTAGCGAGGCAGGGATATACAAACTTATTGTCACGAGCCATTAAAACTAAATATGATAAACGAATGTTCGAATATAGAAGAGTGACTTGCCAAAACGGTTTTTTTGATCCTTTAAATGCTGCGATAAGCGATATAGTAATCAAACAACTCCGGGCCAATGAACAAACAAGCATACTAGACGCAGGGTGTGGTGAAGGCTACCATTTAACGAAGATTCAGGAAAGAATATTACGAAATACACGAAATTCTCTTTTGGCTGTCGGAATGGATATTTCTAAGGAGGGGGTCAGTTCTGCTTCAGCCGAGTATTCCAATGCTATTTGGTGTGTTGCAGACATTGCGAACTGCCCATTTGCTGATCATCAATTCAATGTCATTCTTAACATTCTATCTCCGGCTAATTATTCGGAATTTCAAAGACTGATTGCGGAAGATGGTATGGTTATAAAGGTTATTCCAGGGCAGGATTATCTTAAAGAATTAAGAGATATATTTTACAAAGGATCTAAAAAACAGGTTTACTCGAACAAAAATACTCTGGATCATTTTCATGAACATTTTGATGTAACAGACGTTGAAAATGTTCGATATCAGGTATTCTTGGATGATACTTTAATCGAACCTATACTGCGAATGACGCCTTTATCCTGGGGGACAACAACGGCACATTTGCTGAAAGTTCAAGAGATGAATTTAAAAATAATCACTATAGACTTCACGATTTTGATTGGAAAGAAGCAGCCTGAGTGATATAGGTCGCTAAGCTAACGGGGAACGATAGCTTAATAAATAAACAAAAACGCGGCTGCCGGCATAATTGCAGCCGCGTTGCGCTAGCGGGCAGTATAGTTCAAATTTGGAAAAGATTTTTTAAGATTTTTTATTCAGTTTGTCGATTTTGATTTTCATAGAGGTCGAATATGCTGGTCTTCTAAAAGGAACTTGATTCAAAAACAAGGAGGAAGATTTATGCTATTTATGCTGATTGTCAAAACCACGAATGAAGCCGGAGATCTCCCGAGCTTAGAGCTCAGAGAAGCCATGACGAAGTACAATGAGGAATTAGTTAAGGCTGGCGTGCGGGTTATGGCTAAAGGACTTCATCCAAGTTCAAATGGGATTCGCCTTTCGTTTCCGAAACCAGAGGAAACGCCGGTGGTTACGGATGGCCCATTTACGGAATCAAAAGAATTGATTGCCGGGTTCATTCTAATTGATGTGAAGTCGAGGGAAGAAGCCATCGAGTGGGCCATGCGGATGCCGGACCCGATGGGACATGGGAAAGGTCAGATTGAATTGCGTCAAGTAATTGAGAATCCGGAAATGTATACAATAGAAGCTGAATTACGCAAGAAATCAGAAAAGAAAACCATGTGACAACCTATGGAACCCATCGTACCATTGAAGGAATCTGGACCGTAGAATCGATTTCTTTTGTACATCTTCCCTGGTCATGGGAAATCCCCCCTTGAATTGATTCTAACTGTTATATTGGGAGATAAATTGACGATAGAGCTGATCGAGCTTTATATTAATGATAGAATCTCGGAGTTAAGAGAGGCTATTAATGGTAAAAGGGGAGATTAAGCAATGTCAATCGTTTCCGAGTTGTTGCAGTATAACCGTCAATTTGTCGAGAGAAAGGAATACATGGACTATTTAACAGACAAGTACCCAGATAAGCATATAGCGATTCTCACCTGCATGGATACCCGGCTCGTTGAACTCCTCCCCAAAGCATTGAATCTTCGCAACGGGGATGCCAAAATTATTAAAAATGCCGGCGCCATATTGACTCAGCCTTTCGGAAGCGCAATGCGAAGTATTCTAATCTCCATTTATGAGATGGGCGTTAAGGAAGTGCTGGTCATTGGTCATCATGGCTGCGGCATGACCGGACTCGATACTGCTGGCTTGGTCGATAAAATCAAGGCTCAAGGCATTTCGGATACTATACTAGAAACAGTTGAAAGATGCGGAATCAAAATGGAAAAATTCCTTAAAGGGTTCGAAACGGTTGAAGAGGGGATTATGCAGAGTGTCGAGATCATTCGCACCCATCCTTTACTTCCAAAATCGATTCCGGTTCACGCATTTGTGATGCATCCAGATACGGGCGAAATGGAGCTCCTCTCGGAAGGCTACGAATACCTGCAGAAGCATGTCTGACAGATCCCCATTTCGGCCAGTCTATGTTTGTTGAGCTGCTGACGTTTCATAAGGCTAGGCTGGGCCAAGGCCATCCATTAAAAAACCACGCTGAGCACCTCATGCGAGATGCCTCAGCGTGGTTACGAGCCCGGAAGCCGGTTCGCGATCGGTTAGTCTTGCGGCCGATTGCCTGGCTCCAGGCCGGATGACGATACCGTCATCAACGGTTTTACAGTAAGATCGTTATGTACTCGAATTTGGCACGATAAGCGGATGTTCGATTCCGTAATGCCTTTGGCCTGCAGAAGAGCGGCTTCCGCTTCTCCAACCGGACCGGCGTCTCCATCCACCACTTCGACACGGCACGTCGTGCATTTGGCGTTGCCGCCACAGCGGTGCAATATGTCTACCCCATTATCCTCCAGGGCAAGCACAAGTTTAGTACCTTCTGCAATTTCATAGGAGCCTCTTCCTTCAATTTGAATCGTCGGCATCTTGGACTTCTCCCCATTCCTAATTTGGTAGCTGCGCAATCAAAGGCTTGTCATGCGCAATACCACTAATCATACTATCCAAAATCGCAATCTGTAAACAACCGAACGCGTCACTAGATAACCTTTGGTATTGCTACTTCATCACGGTTACGTACAATAGCGGCATCGGATTAAATCGAGGGAGTTCAACAGCAACAAGAAGGTAGCCGATTATCGAGCGGTTGTTTTTTTCGTTATACGAATTGGCAGGATAGCCGAAGACTTAAAAATGCGAGGAGGAAAAAGAATGAAAGTCACAGTTGTAGAATACGATTCTAATTGGAAAAACGAGTATCTAAAAGAGGAAATAGCGATTAAGGAAATCCTTCAAGATGATTTGGTGAATAGTTTCCATATCGGGAGTACGTCCGTTCCCAATTTAAAAGCAAAACCGATTATTGATATTTTGCTAGTAGTCAACGATATCGGAAAACTGGATGTTTACTCTGCCCAATTCGAAAACCTTGGCTATGAGGTAATGGGCGAATTCGGAATGAACGGGAGGAGGTACTTCCGTAAAGGCGGAGATGATCGTACTCATCAAATTCACGCTTTCCAGTACGATTATATTCAAGAAATCGAAAGGCATTTGTCGTTCAGAGATTATCTTCGTGAGAATCCGGAAATATGCAAGGAGTACGGAGATTTAAAAAGCAAATTAGCTGACAAGCATCCTACAGACATTGAAAGCTACGGCGACGGCAAAGATGATTTTGTTAAAAAAATCGAAAAGGAAGCGCTCAAATGGCATTGGGAAAATCGCTGAAAATATAGCATGCTTAATATTGCTGTAAGACTAAAAGTCGGCCTAAATGGGTCGACTTTTTAGTATGGCGTTTATTCGGGCGGTTGAAGAAACAGGCTTTTATTCGATTTGAAACAAAGAATGAGTTTCAACACTCAACCTGGATCATTCCCGCATGTTAGCCATCAGATTGAGCTAACGGGCAGTTTTGCGGAACCAAAACCTGTAAATATCAGTATACATAGTAGAATAAAAATTAGATGAGAGAGGAGTCAGTTGCGTAATGAATGAAATGATAACAGCAATCAAATCTCAGTGTGAAAAACTTTCTGAAGATGAGATGAAAATGGTAATCGATGGGCTATCATGTGGTTTTGAGAGGCGAATTCAAAATTTGCTCTCAGAACTCACAACATTTAATCAAGATGAATTAGTTGTTGCTAGTAATGTAATAAGTGGACTAATTCTTACTAAAGAGAATGTACCTAACAACATAGAAGCGTATGTACAAGTAAAGGATCTTACCAACAAAATTTCCTTTGGTCCGATGACAAAAGATTAAGCTAACGGGACACGATAGCTCAATAAAGACAGATGAAGGCAGCCGGCTTCTTGTGATCGGCTGCTTTTCTCAACTAACGGGAAGGATTCTTTAATAACTCGGCGAATATGAGTAACGATACTTTGAGTGAAATAATGCTTATAAGGGGGCTGTGTGATGGAGAGTACACAAATTAAACAAATCACGCACGATCATCGAAAGATATTTCCACAAGTTTACGCAGTCAAACCAGGACCGGTACATTTTCAGCAAATACCGAGTTTGAGCTATGTTTCTCAAGAAATGAACACTACTTTCCACATGAATTGGGCTGGACACCCTGAACCCGTGGATGAAATGTGGATTTTGTCTAAGATTGTGAATCAACTGAAAAGAATATCGAAAGAGTCCTTGGGCTACAAATTCCAACTCATGCCTCACGAAATTATCTGGCATAACTCTAATGGAAATAATATATATTCTGTAACCCAAATGATGCAGGTTCCAGATTGTATCACTTTGGATATGTTCGATGAGGCGAAAGCTTGTGTGCAACGCAATTTGCGCGGGAAAATCATTCCGGAAACGAAGCTTATAACCAAAAATCCGGTTCTCTGTGTGCAAAAACTCCATGTTGGACCTTATAGCGATAGTCTGGTAACCCTGAAGGAAGTCCATGATTTCGTTATGGAGCAAGGCTACAAAGTAATGGGGGACCGCAGAGAAATATATCTTACTCCTGCAATGGCAGATTGTTATCCACCGGAAACATGGAAAACGATTGTCAGAGTTGAGGTCGAAAGACTGAGCTAACGGGACACTATAGCTTAATAAACAACTAAGACGCGGCTGCCGGCATCGATCGGTAGCCGCATTACGCTAACGGGCAGTTTTCTTGAGCAAGTTGTTGACTAAGGTGACGGGAAAGAGTAATATTTAACCAATATCCGTAAATCAATGATGGAACAAAAGTAAATCATTAAACTCTTCACAGGAAAGGGTTTCATGACTGAGAAAACCCTAGAGTACTGATTGAAAATGCCAGTTCCAGAGTATGGCTAATACCCATCGGTTTGACCCGTTATAGTCAATTAAGGTGGCTGTGTGAAAATACAGCAACCTGGGTGGTACCGCGATTAATATCGTCCCAGAGCATTTTGCTTTGGGGCGTTTTTTATTTTGGGAGGAATCTATATGATATTAGAAAAAGTTATAAATAGAATTGTAATACAAAGTGAATATAAGGATTTTGTTGATAAGTATATAGATAATATACTTACCGAATTTAAAGGTAAGATTCATAGCATTTATATGTGTGGCTCGATTCCAAAAGGAACTGCTAAACCTTTTAAGTCAGATGCAGACTTTACTATTGTATGTGTAAATCCCAAAGATATTGATTACGAAAGATTGTCAAATATTAAAGACAGGCTTTTGGAAGAATATCCAGTAGTAACTAAGATTGATACCACAATTTGCTCGATTGACGATGTATTAAGTAAACCAAATGATTGGGGTTTTTGGGTAAAGATAATTAGTGTTTGCATATATGGTCATGACGTTGGTGAAAAAGTACCACCGATAATTATTTCTCCAGAGTTCATTTTAGACTTAAATGCAGAGACCAAGAAGGAAGTAGATCGTAGACATAGTTTACTTTCTAATGCTAGTGATAACACAATGAAAACTAGATTAATTAAAGGTTACTCTAAGAGATTAATTCGTGCATTATACTCTTTGGTTTTAGAAGATACAGGTGTATGGCAAGATGACATTATTAAGATGAAGAATGCCATATTAAACTATTGTGAGATTGACTCCGCTTTAATTGATTATCTGTATGCTTGTTACTTGGATAGTAATGTACTTGTTGAAGAGTTTCTGGGAATTGCAGATGAAGTATATAGCTATTTTGAGAACTCCTTAAATGCAATGGCTGTCCGGGTCACTCTGAGAAGCGAGTGACCACATCCAGCCCCCTAAGCCCGTCGGGACGTCACTGCATTAGGTGTTCGGCAAGCCTCACAACTATAAGCAGCGACTCTAATTAAAACATAAGACTATTGAGCTAACGGCGAACGATAGAACATTGACAACAGGCTGCCGGCACATTCGGCAGACCGTTGAGTTAAGGATTAGAATTAGTTTTTTTGGACTTCAAAAAATCCAGCATTTGTTTTTGTTGTTGTTCTGAAATCGAAAAATATTGGTTCCCAGTTAAATATTCTGTATTTTCAAACGAACGTGGTACTTCTGTACTTTCAACAAATCCTGCAGGTGCTCCTTCTCTTAGCCACACAAGATAGTTGAATCCGTTTCTTTTTATGGAATCAATACGGAACCAATAATTTGGTTTACCTGTTTTACTATCAACCAGTTGTCTTTCATTAAATGGTTGTAGAATTTGTTGAATCGTTTTTCTTTTTTTCTTGTCACTGTCAGTTAACCATTTCGATTTGGGGTCTATAGTCCAACGTGCTATTAGATTATATTGAGAGTCGAAAATGCGAACATCGAAAACTTCGTTACCCAGTAGGGTTGGGTATTTATTTATGTAGCTAAGAGTACACACGCAGATAACAGTAATAAGCGCAAATATTCCCAATATCCAAAACCATTTTTTCATCGTAGTTCCCATCTTTACTTGTAATGTTTGTTCCTGCATTTTACTGGTAGTGACTTTTATATTCAAGGCTAAATAAATGGGAAATTACTCAATGATTTTTGGGAAATGATATCTCGACGATTACGAGCGCTTTCAGACATAACGGGTTTTAAGCTAACGGGACACGTTAGTTGAACAGAGCGAGGAGCAGTTTACTACGGCAACTGCTCCTTGTTTTTATTAAGCTAACTGGCAGGATAGCTCAATTATGATAGTTAATCATCACTGTAAGTTAGATCGAAGTTGACTCTTGCTGCTTCGACACGTACATAATTTTCTCTTCCCCATTGCCGTAGCTCTCTCATCGGCTGGAGTAAAGATTCCCCTAGAGGAGTGAGTGAATATTCAACCATTGGAGGAACCGATGGTGTGATATGACGTTGGACCAGTCCATCGCGTTCAAGCTTACGTAGGGTTTGAGTCAGCATTTTTTTGGAAATACCCTCGATTCTTCTCGCCATTTCCCCGTAACGGATGCTTCCGTCTTCCATTGCGTAAATGATGAGCGCGGTCCATTTATTAGAGATAATATCAAGCACTTTACTGTAGCCACACACCGCAAGCGCGATGTTGGGGTGTTTTAGTTTGACCAAAGATGTCAAATGATTTCCCTCCTCTGCACCTTGAAGTTCCCAGGACACTTTAAAGTGCCTACTTACGTAGGTTTAGTTTATGCATTATTGTATGACTATACCAAGGGCAAAGCAAGCATTGAGCTTTACGCCAAAAGCGCCTGATTCATTACGAAGGCTGACATTTTGAACAGGATGATAACTAAATTAATCTAGTGGGAGGAAATGAACATGTCGAATATTATAAAGCCCCGCCCTAAACTGTATGTGATGGATAACGGCCGTATGAGCATGGATAAAAACTGGTTGATTAACATGCATAACCCAGCCACGGTTAGCAATCCTAACGCGGCGACGCAGTTTGTGGAATTTCCGATTTATACGGTGTTGATTGACCATCCGGAGGGGAAGATTCTATTTGATACGGCTTGCAATCCGAATTCCATGGGCGTTGAAGGACGCTGGGCGGAAACCACCCAACAAGCGTCCCCTTGGGTGGCGTGTGAGGAATGTTATCTGCATAACAGACTAGAGCAGCTCCGCGTAAGACCTGAGGACATCCGATACGTCATTGCCTCTCATTTGCATCTGGATCATGCGGGTTGCCTAGAGATGTTCACGAATGCTACGATAATCGTCCACGAAGATGAACTGAATGGCACACTGCAGAGCTACGCCCGTAATGAAAAAGAAGGGGCCTATGTTTGGGCAGACATCGATGCTTGGATCACAAACCATTTACAATGGAAAACGGTCAAACGCAATGAAGATTATCTCGATCTGGCTGAAGGAATCCAAATTTTAAATTTTGGAAGCGGACATGCTTGGGGTATGTTAGGCTTGCACATTGAAATGCCCGAAACAGGCGGGATCATCCTCGCTTCGGATACCATTTATACGGCTGAGAGTTACGGTCCTCCAGTTAAGCCACCGGGCATTATCTATGATTCAATCGGTTACCGGAACACAGTTGAAAGAATCCGTACGCTGGCTACCCGAACAAACTCCCAAGTGTGGTTCGGACATGATGACAATCAATTCAAACAATTTCGCAAATCAACCGAAGGATACTACGAATAATTATCAATAAGTAGATCATCCCAAGGTTAAGCTAACGGGACACGTTTGTTGAATAGCCAGGGAGTAGATTACTGCGGTAGCTGCTCCCTGTTTTCATTGAAGTAACGGGCAGGATAGCTTGATTGAAGTCGCGAATAATATAAAAAATAGATTTTGAAAAGTGAGCAGATTCTGAATGAAATTCAACATATACAAAGCAATCAGCAGTCTCAGAATTAACAAATTTGTTCCACAAATGTACAAAGGACTCCTACCGAAGGTTTTTCCAGAAGGTGAGTACACTATAATTGTATTTTCTGCTTCAAAAGATGAAGCGATAATATCAAAGCACGTTGAAAAGGCATTAAGGAAACTTTCTGAGAATCCAAGCAACTACATCCTCATTTTCGCAGAAGGATTTACTATCGGGGCTGCTAATTTATTAGATGATCTTGGGATAAAGTATTTTGCTTTACACGAACCAGATTTTCGGACAGATCGGCAATATAATGATAAGAAAAACCATCTGGATCCAGATATTAAATAAGACAAGTTGCTGAACTAACGGGACACGATTGTTGAATCATGGTACAGGCAGCCGGTCAAACGATCGGCTGCAGTTTCATTAATGTAACGGGCAGTTTTACGTGGTATTATAGGAGTAACTGCACAGTAGGAGAACAGTGTTTATGATTGAAAAAATAAAGACGTGGGCTAAGCATTTAAAAAGAAAGGTCTTTGTACTTTATTTTGCATATAAGGATAACCGCACTCCTTGGTATACAAAATTATTTGCCATATGTATTGTTGCCTATGCCTTTAGCCCAGTTGATTTGATTCCAGATTTTATCCCCATACTAGGTTATCTAGACGATGTGATATTAGTTCCTCTTGGTGTTACGCTTGCATTGAAATTGATACCTAAAACGATAATCCAGGATTGTACAGTAAAAGCCGAGGAACGAATAAAGCATGGAAAACCGAAAAATTGGCTTGTAGGAAGTTTAATTATTTTTGTATGGCTAGTGGTCGTACTGTGGATTTTTATTGCCACATATCGGTATTTGTTGAACTAACGGGACACGATAGAGGAGCAGAATGCTGCGGCAGCTGCTCCTCTTTTATCGAAGTTAAGTTATCGGGCGATTGTCTAGGTCCAATACATTACACCCTCCATATGATAGTTCGAAGGAGTGATGTAATTTGGCGAAAACAACACAACCGATAACCATTGGAGCAAATAGTATAGCAAAGATTGGGAATCGTTTTTTTCTAATTGTTGAGGTGGAGGCAAAAGCACCTGGAGTTGAAATTGATCCTGTATTCGGTGTTCGAACGACTGCAAAACAAGCAGGAAGTCTCATAAAAGCAGGTGTTATGCGTACGATATTTAAAAAAACTCCTCCAAAACCGAGTCGTACTAAGAAAGTAGAGTTAAAAGGCGTACTGTTTGCTAGTGGTCAAATTTTTTCGGTATTTGACGTTGAAAACACGACTGATGTTTCTGTACTAGTAAGAATCAACCGTGAACAAGCAAATAGGCTTATTCGCGGTGGTGCTCGCATCATCAAAGTTGTAAGGAAGCCATTTTAAAAATTAAAGCTAACTATGGTATAGTCTCCATAAGAACTGAACACTAATAATTGGTCGGTGGTTTAAGTAGAAAAATAATTATGTGTATGCAAAATAGTCGTACTTTATTAAGCTAACGGGACACGATAGTTCAAAAATCACCAGAAGAGGCTGCCGGCATAAGACCGGCAGCTTTTGTTGCGCTAACGGGCAGGATAACGCAACAAATTAGTTTCCCTTTCGTTTAATAATATGTGAACTTTATTAATACTCGAGGGAGGGATTCCAATAAAAGGATTTCTAATGTGTTTATTCATGGTTATTTTTTTATCTGGTTGTTTAGATAGCTCCTCTATTTTATTTACTGGTGAAAGTAAGAACTGGTCAGCAAGCTATGCCGTTACGAACCTCAATGGTGAGATTCAAAATTACACATTAACATTAACATACAAAGGGGATAACCCTTCTGAAGTAGGTAAAGTCAAATATAAATTTTCTGTATCATCAGGGGGAGGAAGTGGAGAAACAGAATTGTCAGGGAACAAAGAAATCATCCATAAATCTATGAGTAATGGTGCTGTTCCGCAGAAAGACGAAATAATCGATGCTACAGTCGAGTGGAAAGGTATAAAAGAAGAGCTACAGCTTTCAACAAACGGGACACTATAGCTTAATACATAACTAAGACGCGGCTGCCAGCATAAATCGGCAGCCGCGTTGCGCTAACGGGCAGGATTGTGTAATTCTTTTGTATTGACGAAAGAACAAACGTTCTCTAATATTAATGTTAAAATAATACATTGGAGGAATCTTAATGAAAGAGGTCGATGCACAGTTGCAAACGCGTGCTTGGAGCTTGGTAGATGATTTGGACCAATTTGACCTTGGTGATTCAGATGCACATGTAAGTGAATGGCGCAACATTAAAGCTTTAAATTTAAACAAATCCGGTGTTGCCGCTTTTTTAAAAAAAGATATCAAACTACAGTCATTTCGCTTACAAGCATATGTTGCGATTCCAGAGGCACCAGGATTTATTGGACTTACCTTTGGTGCGCGTGATTCCTCTAATTACGAATTGATATATCTGTCTCCCGGCAATAACGATGGTTATGGAGAAATTCAATATGATCCTGTTATGAACGGGTCTACAACATGGCAAATTTATAATGGTCCAAATTATTTAACGAATGCACCTTATATCGTAGGAGAGTGGGTTAAATTTACTGTTGAAGTCCATCACAGAATGGCGAAAGTTTATATTGGTGAAACTTCAACTCCTCAAATGATCATTTCTAATCTTCAACATGGGTCTGTAGAGGGTAGGATTGGCATTTGGGGATACTTGCCCGTATTCATTCGAGATTTATCGATAGAGGATCTATCAGTTCAGTCTTTTTATGAAGATGAAGTTAACCAAATAAACAGTAAAGGATTTGTAACAGATTGGCTTGTTTCAGATCCTTATTTTGATGAATCACGTAAGAGTGAGTTAAACTGGACGAAAACTGTGACTGAAGAAAATGGTACATTAAACTTAAACAGACTCTTTGCATCTGTAAAAGATTCAATCGTTCAAGTGAAAAGTTCAGTTTCAGTGCTTAAAGAAACTCAATCAATAATATCTTTTGGTTTTAGCGATCATCTTAGACTTTGGATTAATGAACAAGAAATTTATCAAGGATCTTGGTTGTGGAATCCACCAGTGAGTGATGGTCGGATCCGTCCAGATCATATCTCTATTCCAGTTAGATGGAACTCAGGCACTAACTCAATTCGTGCAGAAATCACTACAAGCGAAACTGTTTTCGGTTGGGGGTTTTGTCTAAAAACAGGGATTCAATCTTAAGCTAACGGGACACGATAGTTCAATGCTCAAAGGCTGCCATATGGCAACCTTATCTCAGCTAACAAACTTAAAGCTTAATAGGACGGTGGTTTGTATTGAGAAAACTATTGAAAATACTCGGAATGGTATTCAGTATAGTTACTGTTGTTATTGCAATATCTTTTTTTATAGATAAAGATCAATTAAGACTTTCATGGATGATGGTTACAATGAGTTGTTCATTGATATTTAATAGTGGAGCTTCTTACTTAACAACAAAAGATAAGCAAGGGCTGCTACCTATAGGAGTCGGAATTATAATATTAATATTTTGGATAAGTCAGTAAAAACCACAATGTCATTACGCTAACGGGACACTATAGCTTAATAAAATAACTAAAACGCGGCTGCCAGCATTTGATCGGCAGCCGCGTTGCGCTAACGGGCAGCATTCCTATTATGAAGAAATACGAGGTTTGAGAAATAAAAGGACTCCTTGGTATGATGTTTATGGGTCCCAGATGCTGGCCAGCGTCGGATCCAAAAACAAACCAAGGAGAGACTACAAGATGCATTCTACTCAAAATGAACGAATTAATCAAATCACTTCTTCTACCCTAATTGTCGGTGTAGACATCGCCAAATTTAAACATGTGGCTCGCGCACAAGACTACCGCGGAGTCGAGTTCGGGAAGCCAATTGCGTTTGAGAACAATCGGGAAGGTTTTGAATTGTTCGTGAGTTGGTTTCAGAAGATTTTAACCGAGCAAGGTTTCAAGAACGTCATTGTTGGTATGGAACCAACGGGTCACTACTGGCT
>NZ_JBYTDT010000002.1:576127-622240 GCF_058791655.1 Paenibacillus sp. EB106-05-06-XG162 | reverse complement strand
GATCAAACTCTCCAATAAAGTGTTTGACTTGCTCATTTTGAAACTGACTTGCTTGCGAGAACCGAAGTTCTCGTTATGCTTTCAATCATTCGTTGTTCAGTTTTCAAAGATCAATGTCTTTCTCGTGATCACCGCGTCGTTCTCTCGGCAACAACTTTTATAATATACCACGTTTCAACTTTATATGCAAGCTTTTTTTGAAATTAATTTTTGTCAATCTCATTCATGCTTACTTGTTGTTGAAGCGATAAATAAGACTTTACCACCATCGCCCACACAATGCAACTAGTAAAAAAATACAGTTGCATCGACGAGGCATGTTTTCGAAAAGCTTCATTATATGTGCAAAATCAGATAGAAACATTCCACTACGTATTATGAAATATGTTATTGGAAACTTTAATATCTATGGCGGTCCATTATCCGGATTCGTACTCGCTGCAGCGTTCTTGCTACTGGTTATGTTCGGACTGCATCAAGCATTGATTCCGATCCACGCCGATTTAATCGCGCAATTCAGGGATCGGCGCTTCGAATCCTCGGTTACCTGCTAGGACTTGATGTTTCTTATATCGCTGGATTCCTGCTCACTTACTTCTTTGGCTTTACAAAAGAACTGATATTAGAGCATAATAAAGACAACTGAGCCATAAAACAATACATGAAAAATAGGGCATCTTGGAGCATACTACTCCGAAGATGTCCTATTTTCTTCATCCATGTTATAGAACAAATCGGAGGGCCCTCGCAATGATGGGAAGTATTTTGACGCAAATTCAGGCTTTGTACAATAAATTACCGCAATCGGAGCAGAAAGTAGCTCGCTATATTCTTGACCATCCGGAAGATGCGGCGAAAATCAGCATTCATGAACTCGCTGTAAAATCGGATACAAGCGGCGAATCCGTCGTCCGATTCTGCCAATCGCTGCATGTCGATGGCTTCCCCCAACTCAAAATAAGACTCTCCTTAGATATGGCGAAGAATGAGCGGCCAACCTACTATGATTTCGATCCAAGCGATGAGACGGAGTCGATCATTAAGAAGACCTTATCGAATAGCGTTCAAGCGCTGCAAGATACAGCCACTTCTCTGAACAGTCACACCATTGATCAGATCGTAGAAGCGATGGCACAAGCGCCAGCCATCTATTCGTTCGGGATCGGTGCCTCATCCGTCGTAGCCGAGGATATTGCCCAGAAGTGGATGCGTCTTGGGAAAACAGCTTGCTCATTCCATGATCTTCATGTTCTGGCTGTCAATATTGCAAATGCGCCTCCAGGTTCGGTATTCATCGGTGTATCCTATAGCGGGGAGACGAATGAAGTCGTGCAATCTACGCGACTCGCGAATAAGTACAAGCTAACAACGGTCGGGATCGCACGTTACGGAGATCACGAACTCTCCGCGACCGCTAAGTACATGTTATCTATCGCCCATGAACCCGAGGCTGTGTTCCAAAGCGCTGCAACTAGCTCACGACTGGCGCAGCTGCTTGCCGTAGATACCCTATTCTTCGCTTACGCTTCATTACAACATGACGCGACGATCAAACAACTTACCGAGACCAGCCAAGCGATACGTATTTTGTATCAACAATCATAATCAAATTCCTTAAAATATCCCATTCTTTCCTATCAAAAAAGCCGAGCGTATCGTCACCTTCCTGACGATACGCTCGGCTTATTTTGAATCCATATGATCGATTTAGCCTTCTCCGCCCATGAACACGTAACGTGCAAGAACCAAGATGAACAAAATCCACATTAACCAATGAACCTTATGATTGCTCTTCCCTGTCATGTTACCTACAAATGCGAAGATAACATAAGAGATGATACCTAACGAAATCCCGTTCGCAATACTGTATGTGAAAGGCATGAATGCAATCGTCAAGAATGCAGGGATACCAATCGTCATATCTTTAAAGTCAATTTCGCTTACCGATTGAACCATTAGCACACCAACAATGATCAAGGCTGCTGCTGTTGCCGATCCTGGGATCAACGCAACCGCTGGTGCTAAGAACAATGCTGCTAAGAAGCAAAGACCTGTTGTTACAGAAGTCAATCCCGTACGTCCGCCTGCTGCAACCCCTGCAGAACTCTCTACGAATGTCGTTACTGTACTTGTACCTACTGCCGCGCCGCCTGTTACAGCGATCGCATCGACGAACATGGCCTTACCTACACGTTTGTTGCCTTCTTCTTTGTCCTTCATGAATCCTGCACGTGTTGCTGTACCTACAAGCGTACCAAATGTATCGAACAATTCAACGAATGTGAAGGTAACAATAATGGATACGATACCTACACCCATCATCCCCTCGAAATCGAACTGCCAAAAGTTCAACTGACTGAAATCAGGCATCCAAGTCGCTGGCGTTGTACTGACTGCTTTGAGATGATCATAAAATAATGCCCATCCGATCAAGGACGTTCCAATGATACCGAAGAAAATCGCACCTGGTACACGAAGCACCATAAGAATACCGATCAACGCGATACCAATGAGCGCAATCATGACATCTGGATTCGTAAAGCTGCCCATCGAGAATACCGATTCGAATCCAAGAAGCGGCGTGAATGCTCCAGCCTTGATATCCTTCGTCGATTCAACGGCAACTGACAAGATACCGCTGTTCTTCAAGCCAACAATTGTAATAAAGAAGCCAATACCTACCGTAATCGCATGCTTCAGTCCATCAGGAATCGCCACTAAGAGTAACTGCCGAAGCTTGGTAACCGTTAAAATGAAGAAGATAATACCGGACATAAATACCGCTGTTAACGCGATTTGCCAAGTCACCGGATGATTACTCGATGCTGTCGAAATAATAACCGATGCAAAATATGCATTAAGACCCATACCTGGTGCAAGTGCTACTGGAAAGTTAACGAAAATCCCCATTGCGATTGTGAATACGCCCGCCGCAATTGCTGTCGCCAAAAATACGGAGTACCATTCCATGCCTGTTTTACCGAAAGCTGATAAGATGTTCGGGTTGACCGCCAAAATGTAAGCCATGGTCATAAACGTTGTGATCCCCGCCAAAACCTCAGTTCTGACATTTGTTCCGTGTTCCTTTAACTTAAAGAAACGATCCATTGTAAAGACTCCTCCTAAAAGTTTTATAAGCGCCAAGCTTATGAAATAGGGAACAACAAAAATAACCTAGGATAAAATATCTCCTAGGCTCGCATCCAAAAGAAATCAAAGCACGCCGTATGAATAGGGCAGCACTTCTTCTCTCTTTTCGTAGCCAGATCATTTACGGTGACCTTGTAGAGACTCTCGGGCCGATTCCCAAGATTATACGAAAAATCGCAATCAATTTTGTTATTCATCTATATTGTAGAGGATAGGGTCGAATTTTGTCAATGGAAAACGCGAATATTCTTATGTTCATTTAAAGTTAATGTTCGGGAATCGTTAAAATTCAAAACAAAAGACGACCAAGAACTGCCCGTAGACAATCCTGATCGTCTTGTAATCCCCTATCCTTTGATTCCCGTTGTTGCAATACCGCCGACAATATAGCGCTGTGCGAAGAAGAACAAGGCAAGCGGCGGGATACAGATGAGGAACGTAACTGCCATAATCGATACCATATCGACGCCGAACATCCCTCTGAACTGCGACAAACCAAGCGTAAGCGTGTATTTGCTCTGATCATTCAAGAAGATCAACGGACCTAAGTAATCATTCCAGCTGCTTAGGAAGTGGAACACGCCGACTAGAATTAGCGCCGGAGTCATGAGCGGAACGATTAATCGAATAAAAATCTGGATCGGGTTCGCGCCGTCGATCCGTGCAGCTTCCTCCAGCTCAACCGGGATTCCCATAATAAATTGGCGTAATAGGAAAATGAAAAAGGCCGATCCGAACCATGCTGGAATAATAAGCGGTTTCAGCGTATTGATCCAACCCAGGTAGTTAAATTCCATATACTGCGGAATCATCGTCACTTCCCACGGAATCATCATTGACGCGAGCAAGATCATAAACAGCATGTCTTTTCCCTTGAACCGAAACCGTGCAAACCCATATGCTACAAGTGATGAAGAAACGAGCTGACCTACCAAGGATAACCCTGTGACGAGCAAAGAGTTCTTCAAGAACACGTTAAAAGGCTGCGACTCCCATGCGGTTATAAAATTGTCCCAATGAAAGACAGATGGAATCCACTTCGGCGGGAACACATACAGCTCTTCCGGCGATTTCACAGCCGTCGTGATCATCCAGAAGAATGGTGCCAAGAACAATAATGAGAAGAAAATAAGAACGACGTAAATGAATATTTTTTTCATCGGTATCACCCCGTTTATACGTATCTGTCGAATCGGTCATTCTTGTGCAATCTCAGCATAGTCGTCTATTTCTTGCCTTGCTTCATTTCCCCTTCGTAGTAGACCCACGCGGATGAAGACTTGAAGACAATCAGCGTTAGCGAGAGCACAATCGCAAACATGAACCAAGCATTGGCGGAGGAATAGCCCATTTTGGAATATTTAAAGGCATTCTCGTACATGTACATCGCGTAGAAATAGGTAGAGTTCAGCGGCCCCCCGCCTGTCATCACAAGGGCTAGGGTCAGCTGCTGGAATGCAGCAATAATGGTCGTAATCAAGTTGAACAAAATGGTCGGGCTTAACATCGGCAATGTGATACGCGTGAACTGCTTCCATTTGCCGGCACCGTCAATCGCTGACGCTTCGTACATATCCTTCGGGATGTTCTTGAGTCCCGCGAGGAAAATGAGCATCATGGAGCCTTGTCCCCATAAACTTGCGATAACCATCGCAACGGGCGCCCATGTTGGACTAATGAGCCATTTCGGCCCTTCAATTCCGATCACGGAGAGAATATAGTTCAGGATCCCGTATTCGCCATCGAATACCCAGGACCAGATCATCGCTAGTGCAACACCGGAAATAACGGATGGTAAGTAGAACGCTGTCCGGAAAAACCCACTGCCCTTCACGTTCTTGTTCAGCAGCATCGCGAGCAGCAAGGCAATAATGATATTCAGCGGCACAAAGAGAACAGCGAATTTCATCGTCACGCCGAGAGATTCCCAGAACAACGGATCGTTCGTGAACATCTCTTTATAGTTGGCTAACCCAATGAATGTCTTGTCTCCAACAACAGGCCATTCATAGAAGCTAATTATGAGGGAGAAAATGAGCGGTCCCAGTGTAAAGGCAAGAAACCCAATTATCCAAGGCAACGTGAACAAATAAGGAATACTCATTTGCTTGAATCGAGCAGGCGTCCGCTTTTTAATAGATTCCATTAATATCGTTCCTTTCAGGAGATGTTCGGAAAGCCCGTTAGACATCGTTGGTGTGGTTTCATTGTAGTCTGAATGAAAGCGCTTTTACACGGTCATCTGTTTCCCAATAGGTGGCACTTTGTTCGAGAAAAATGTCGGGCTTTTCTGCACGTGGAGGGAGAATGTTTGGATGGTTTCGTTCTTTTGTTCGGTGATAAAAATAATCTCTAACCTCCTACTTTTGCGCGTAGGGAGGGACGGGTATGGGGGCTCCAATCGCTGTTGAAATCCTGTCCATTTTGATTTTATTTTTCAGAGGTTTTGGACAGAATTCCAAAGGCGAACGCTACGCTTCTCCACCCCCATACCCGTTCCCTTCGGTTCAACTATCAGCTCCCCTCTACTTTTCTCCCAAACAAAAAACAAAACCCGGTGAGAAACTCACCGGGCTTTGAACTTTTATCCTATTTTTTATCCACGTATTTCTTCGCATCTTTCACGGCTGCATTTAATGCATCCTGCGCATTCTCGCCGAGCATAACGGAGTCAATCGCTGTCGTTAAGTAACGATTCACAAGCTTCCAGTTGCTGTTCAACAAGAACGAAGGCGTATTGTCCGAACGCTCCAGCATGTTGTAGAACGGTACATACAGCGGGTTCTCATTAAACTTCATTTCTTCTACAAGGCTTTTACGAATTGGCAAGTCGGAATTACTGCGCATCTTGATCACTTCATTCGAGACGAAGAATTTCGTGAACTCCCATGCAAGATCCTTCTGCTTGGATTGCTTCGCCACCGAGATTGCGCTTAGTGCTACGATACCTTTGACCGGCTTGCCAGGGAAGACAGGCATTTCAACAGTACCAAAATCCACCTTCGCCGTCTTGAAGCCTTCCAACGGCCATACGCCGCTCTCCCACATGGCGATTTTGCCCGCTTTGAATACATCGTCGCCACTCATCTGGTTCTTGCCCCCTACGAGTGCAGCAGAACCATCCTTCAGCATATCGCCGAACTGCTGGATCGCTTGCGCCGTCTCTGGGCTGTTCATTTGACCTTCAATGTCTTTGCCATCGGCGCTTACGAAGCTGCCGCCGTTACTCCAGACGATGCCTTGTAGATCGTACGGGTCATTCGAAGTACGAATGCCGAATCCATATTGCTTCTTAGCTGGGTTGGAGAGCTTCTTCGCTGCTGCCTTGAAGTCATCCCATGTCCAACCGTCTTTTGGATACGGAACACCCGCATCATCGAACATTTTCTTATTGTAATACAATGCGCGAGTCGTAAATCCGCTCGGCAGACCATAGGTCTGTCCATCGACTTTCACGTAATTGAATAGACTTTCATAGATGTCATCGAGCTTCAAGCTCGCGTCTTTTGACATGAAGGAATCCAATGGCTCCAGGTTCGTGTAGTACGTCGGGAAATCCCACATCAGCATGACATCCGGCGGGTTGCCTGCACCGAAGGACGCAGCAAGCTTCTGGTCGAATCCGTCTGCATATGGTTCAATCTGAACTTTGACGCCTGGGTGCTGCTTCTCGAACAATTTCGCGATATCCTGTTGTACCTTCAGACTGTCACCTGTATCCCATGTTGCAAAGCGAAGTGTTTTCTCTGTGTCCTTGCTTCCCGAACTTCCTTCGCCGCCTTGGTTCGATGTTGCTCCCCCACCGCCGCCGCAAGCACTAACCGTTAATGCAATCAACAATAATAGCGTTGTGACCATAGAACGTTTGTTACTCATGGATGATTGCCCCCTCAAACCATTTTTATCAATCAATTGATTACTCTCACTTTAAGAAAAATAAAGCGTTTTCAAAACGGCTTTTTGTTTCACGGCAGGGGTTAATTTGTCTTAAATTTTAACAGGATTCTTCTTTTTGTTCGGCCCGATATTGCGAAGGAGTCATCCCGCAGTATCGCTTAAACCATTTGCTTAAGTACTTGCCGTCCACCATGCCGATCTGCTCCGCAATGCCTTGCAGGGTCATATTCGTATTCGCCAGCAAATCCATCGCCACCCGCAGACGCATCCGGTACAGCAGCTCGATGAAATTCTCACCGGTAACCTTCTTAAACAGCGTACTGAAATGACTTCGACTTAGGCCGATCCGATGTGCGACATCACTAACAGACCACGGCTCCCGCAGATCCTCCGCAACAAGGCGTATCGCATTCGTAATCGTCTCCGGCCAAGAATGGACCTTCAGCTCGAATTTCTTCTCAAGCTCAGCTTCCTGATGCAGCTTCGTCACCGCCTCAAGCCAAGCATCCATGCCTTGCAAAGGTCCCGTCCCGCTCCAATGGAACGAAGGAATACGGCTCTTCACGTCCTTGAACAACGCCTCAAGCGCCTCACGATCCTTATAGCGTATAAAATAGAACGTTCGATCCGTTCCGCATAAAATGCTCTCGCAACCGACTTGCAGCCGACTCTCGATGTCAGACCAAATTAAATTTTCTTCTGTTACAAAGGACTTCGCCAAATAAACGCTGTGCGGCTCTTCCATCCACGACCAATGCGACTCCCAACGCGCCTGCAGCTCACTACGGAATTCGTTGCGGAAGCCGCATAACCAAGCATAGAAAGAAGCATTCCAACGTGCACGATCATCGAGAACAGACATGCTGCCTGCTTGCTCCGTATCAATGTCTTCTTGGAATTTGCGCAGGAACTCATTCAATTCTTCGTCTTCGAACGCTGTCTTGAGCAAATAGCCAGAGGCCCCTAACGAGATCCCTTGCTGGGCAAATTCGAAATCTCGATGGCAGCTAAGAAGAAGGATCCGGGTCGACGGCGCTTCCTTTTTCACCCGCCGAGCGAATTCGATGCCGTTCAGCTCCGGCATGACGATATCCGTGATGATCACTTCGGGACGCAGCTCCGTAAAAGCCTCCCAGCCCTTCTGACCATTCGGCACATCCGCGACGACCTGCATGTTATAGCGCGCCCAATCGACGGTTGCAACCAGTCCTTTGCGCACGATACTCTCATCATCAGCAATTAATACTTTAATGGGTGATTTGGTTGTCATGTTCATCCTCCTCCTTCTTCGGCCAACGTATTGTGATGACCGTGCCTTGACCAACAACAGATTGAATATCCAGGCCATATAATGGTCCAAAATGAAGCTTGAATTTCTGATCGACGTTGTTCACGCCGAGACCTCTGCCCCGCTTACTGCGATACGTCCCTTGGAGCAATTTCTGCCTATTCTCCTCCGTCATGCCTTTGCCATTGTCCGTTAGTCGAAGCACGAGATCCTCACCATCCTCTTCTACCGTGACACGTATCGTACCGCATCCATCCTCGAACGCATGGAAAAAAATATTCTCAAGCAGCGGCTGTAAGCTCATCCGTGGAATGACATAGTGCATCAGCGATTCATCTACCTGCTGCTCATAATTCACTTCATGCTCATAACGAATCCGCTGAATATGGAGGAAGTGATCGATAATATCAAGCTCCTTGCGCAGTGTAACCAGCTCTTGCGTGATATCCAGATTGCCCTCGAGCAGCATGGCCAGATGATAGAGCATTTTACGAATATCCTCATTGCCTTGAAGCCTTGCTTTCCATTGAATCGAATTGAGCGTGTTGAACAACAGGTGTGGATTGATCTGATAATGAAATGCTCGCAGCTCTGCTTCTTTCTTCAACTTCTCTGTGATTGTAATCTCTTGAACCAAATCTTGAATTTGCCCGATCATGCGATTGAAGCTGTGTGCCAGAACCCCTAATTCGTCACGATCCTGTACGGGTATTCTGGTCTGCAATCTCCCTTTCCCTGCGAGGAACATTGATTCTTTGAGCCGTTTAATCCGGCCCGTTACACGGGAGGAGAATAGGAAGCCAAGCAGCAACGCAAGCAGACCCGAGAACAACAGGCCGACGACGGTATACGAGCGAATGATATTCGAAGATTGGAAAAAGGACTTGTACGGCAGTCTCGCTTCCAGTGTCCAATCATTCAGGGATAAAGATTTGGACCATACAACATCATTCTCTTGCGGCTTAAAGGCATGTGCAGACTGATAGATCAGCTGTCCCGCACTGTTCTTGATCGTAAGCATCGCCTGTGTGCTCTTCTCGAACAAATGGAATAATTCATACATCTTATCTGCATTCATCTCGATGAGAATACGGCTATCCTTCAGCGCCCCCTGCTGATTGCGAATCGGTACGACGAGGCCGAGCACCTTCTCATTTTCAGTAAATTCCTTGTAATGCCTTGGCGTGTAGAACCCCGGCCAATATTCCCCGGCATAATCGGCGGGAATTGCCTTCCACCAAGCCTGCTCCTTCAAGATCGTCGTCTTAATGGAATTCTCCCCGTAGAAGTAGCCGGACTTCGTAATAATAAATAATCCCCGCTGCTTCACAGTTTTAAGCGCTTTCAGAAAATCTTCTAAATCACTCTGTTCATGCAAATCCGAATAGGAGCGCGGGATTTCTCGATGTATAGCGATCCGTGACGGGTTCAACAAGTATGCGTGTACATATTCGGTCACGAGCTCCATTTGACTAAGTTCCGAATCCAGCTGGTATTGCAGCTGTGTCACCGCATTGCTCCCATACTTGCCTAATTGATCCTGAAGCAGTTCCGAGGATTTCGTAAATGACAGCCAGCCGAGCGTGAAGAGCGGCAATAGTGCAGCGATAAGGAATAGTATAACGAGCTTCAGCCGAAGACTCCGACGCGGCGCAAGTAGTCGATGAAAAATCATTTGTATCCGCTGATAGTGCATAAGTTGCCTCCTGCTCTGAGCATGTTCGTACCCTAAAGTAAATGAAGTTTATCACACACCTACTTCGCTGACAATCCAGAACATCATTCCAAAAATATCCCCACAAAAAACAAAGGAATGCCAAACATAAACGACTTCGTCGTCCTCACTAGGACGATAAGCGCTTTAAGCGAGAAATATAAGAACAGTTTATCCGTATAAATCTCCAAAAGCGCACGATTCCCATAAGGCTTAGAAACGTGCGCTTCTTGTTATGCGTTCACATATTCATTCGCAAGCATTAGATAGACACTGGAAGTCCAAGTAAAGGCACGATCACGGAGTCCTGTACCTTGAATGGCATCGAAATTCTCTGCCATGCCATGGGTGTTCGCCATCCGGCAGAACCGCTGTGCTGCAACACCAGCCAACTCGGTATATCCCCCGCGGCTGAGCCCATCGACGAGCAGCATCATGACTGGTGCCCAAATCGGTCCACGCCAGTATCCATCCGGTTCATAATGCGGGCTGTTCATGCTCTCGGTTGCGAATCCATTCGGCGATAAGAATCGCTCCTCATCAGATAGCGCTTGGATGAGCGTATCTTGAACCTCTTGCGGCAACCGCTGGCCCAAAATGATTGGCATATAATTGATCAGGCTCTCGCCCGCTAACCGCTCATGCGTACCTGTTCGAACGGCTCTAAGTTCACCATTCTGCCAGAAGTGCTCCAGCATACGATCGAGTGTCCGCTGGGCCAAGGCATGCCATTCGGTGGCTTCGTGTGTCTTTCCAAGCTCCTCGGCAATCCGGCCAAGCGTCTCGCATTGCAGCACAAGATAAGCACATAGATCCGGGCTCTCCACAGCGCCACGCTCATGGAAAATCGTACTGTTATCCCAGCCGCTGTCATTACCATGGTTGTATTGTGGGATACCATCACGATCATCATCTCGCTCGTTATACCACCAACGGGTCCAACGTGCGAGTGGTTCATAGACTTCGCGAAGCTGTGCTTCACCAATCCAATCGGTACGATCCATCATCCATGCTAATGTCCAGCCGTGAATCGGCGGCTTATTGCAGTTCCACAAGGCATATTTATCATTCATAAAATCGGGCAGCAGCCCGCTCTCATCTTGACGATCAAAGAAGATCATAAATTGATCCCATGCGAGTGCTGGGTTGGAACGAACTAGCGCCATCGCATTGAAGCAATGATCCCAACTCCAAATGTTCGTCATCCAGTTCTTCGACATATACATCGCAGGGCGTGTCAGATATCCATCCACAGGGACAACACAAGACCATGTTATATATGAAGCCAGCTCTCTGCCTGACGCATAGGCTTCATCGGACGGCAAAGTCGACTGCCTCCACGCTTCATATTCTGCAGCGACATACTGCATCCCTTCATCGAATGATGGGAACTCTCGCTCAAGCCACGTCGTGCGGTACTCCTCAACGCGGAACTCGGCGATGTTCGTCGCTGCATCAGGCACAAAATGCGCCTTCACATGTGTACATTTCGTCCGCACCCATGGGGCATCCATCTCGATCTGTCCTTGAACCGAGGTGAGCATGAACCGTACTTCATTCAAGAAGCTGTTCACTTCCCAGCGGTTGTCCTTCATTTGCATGGCATAATCATAATCGCCACCGGATAAGGTAAGTCGAACGCCAACCCCCTCCGCCCGGAAGCCTACTGTGCGGCCATCGAAGATACAGATCTCTGCATATCCGCTGCTCGACTCCATTCGAAGGCGTGATGGTGTTGCATGCGTCGTGTATGGAACATCCTCTCCTTGAGCAGTCAACTCAATGCGGAAAGCCGCCCCGCTCGTCATATCTCCGCCGCGTACCGTGCGCAGATAGACTCCTTCTGGACGATCTCCCGAAGCACGTAAATACGATATAGTTAGAAACGAGCCGTAACGGCTGAATGGAATAGTACGAATATCATAAGTGAAAGTCATGAACTGCTCCTCCTCTAGTGCGATAGCGCTTACAAAGATTCCGATAATACACCCATTGTAGGCCATGGAAACCGCATTGCAGTTGCACACCCGTACGGATTTGCTCGTATGTCTGTTAGAAAGGTCACGCTTTCAAGTCATTTATTCGTCTATTTGTTTGGTTTATTTCGTCTATTTGTTCGATACGGGGTAGTTCGTGGGGTGATGGGGCTAATAAAACCGGGTATTGGGAGGGTATGAGGATCAAGTGAGCACAAACTGCTGCTTTTGGGCAGTTATTTGTGATGCATGGCGCTCATATGAGCCTTTTAACTGCTTTTTAGCAGTTATTTGCGATGCATGGAGCTCATATGAGCCATTTAACTGCTTTTTAGCAGTTATTTTTACTCCTGCGCAAAATGTAGACCCGCCGGCAAAAAAACCGCCGTAAGCTGATAGCTCACGACGGTCTTGTCCGTTTCGAATATTAATCTATTCCCACTCGATCGTCGCTGGTGGCTTCGAAGTCACATCGTACACGATGCGGTTAACGTTCTCTACTTCGTTGACGATACGAACCGAAATTTTCTCAAGCACATCCCAAGGGATACGCGCCCAGTCCGCTGTCATGCCGTCGATCGATGTTACCGCACGAATACCTACCGTGTAGGAATACGTACGCGCATCACCCATGACTCCAACGCTCTTCATGCCCGGAAGTGCCGTGAAGTATTGCCAGATCTCGCGGTCAAGACCTGCCTTAGCAATCTCCTCACGCAGAATCGCATCGGACTCGCGAACGATCACTAATTTCTCTTCTGTCACTTCGCCTAGCACGCGGATCGCAAGACCCGGGCCTGGGAACGGTTGACGATGAACGATCGCATCCGGCAAGCCGCACTCCGTTCCGACTTTACGCACTTCATCTTTGAACAATGCTTTGAGCGGTTCAATAAGCTCGAAGTGCATGTCTTCTGGCAAACCGCCTACGTTGTGGTGCGATTTGATTGTGTGCGCCGTTGCAGTACCGCTCTCGACGATATCTGTATAGAGCGTGCCTTGTGCTAGGAAATCGAATTGACCCAATTGCTTCGACTCTTCATCGAAGCAGTAGATGAATTCGTTACCGATAATTTTACGCTTCTGTTCTGGATCCGATACACCCGCTAGTTTTCCTAAGAAACGGTCGCGTGCATCAATTTTCACCACGTGCATATCGAACTTGCCAACGAACGTCTCCATTACGCTCTCAGCCTCATCCTTACGCAGTAAACCGTGGTCGATGAACATACAAGTCAATTGATCTCCGATCGCTTTGTGCAGCAAGATCGCAACAACCGATGAATCTACGCCGCCGCTAAGCGCACATAGAACTTTACGGTCGCCCACTTGGTTACGAATATCTCTGATCGTATCATCGATAAATGTCTCCATGCTCCAGTTGCCAGTGCAATCGCAGACATTGTATAAGAAGTTGCGAATCATTTCATTCCCGTGTACGGAGTGACGTACTTCCGGATGGAATTGAACCGCGAAGAAATTCTTCTCAGGGTGAACCATCGAAGCGATTGGCGCATGCTCTGAGCTACCTACGGTCTTAAAGCCAGTTGGAAGCGCAACAACGTGGTCGCCATGGCTCATCCATACAGACTGCTTCGCATCAAGACCACCGATAAGACGGAAATCTGCTTCGAAGTCTACATCTGCTTTACCGTACTCGCGTTTGTTCGCACGTTCCACTTTACCACCAAGCTGGTGCGCCATCAGCTGCATACCATAGCAAATGCCTAGAATTGGCAATCCCAATTCGAAGATTTCTGGATCAACTTGCGGAGAATTCTCTTCATATACACTTGTCGGTCCGCCAGAGAATACAATCCCCTTCGGAGCGATCTCACGAATGCGTGCAGCAGACGTATTGTAAGGCAATAACTCGCTGTATACCCCTAAGTCGCGGATACGTCTTGCGATAAGTTGGTTATATTGTCCCCCGAAATCGAGAACAACAATAATTTCATTCGGTTTATCCATTAGTAACGTGCCTCCCTCAATTCATGAAGTTAATTATACGAACCGAAAATCCCACCGTCAAGGCAAGTTCGCTTCGAAATACTGCTTTCGAGGGAGCATAGCGCTTATCTGTCAACCTCGATTCTTCCCCATGCAAAATTGAATCAGTCGATTCCTCGTTAACCGATCATACTGATGGGGGTGGAATGTGATCGCTTCCATAGCAAACACCGCTTGCATCAGCGAAACCTTCTTATTGTCAGCTTTGCCATCCAGCCGCTCAATATATTCACGCATCGTTAAATCTTGCGACTTCGCCCCATACTGCTGAATCCATGTCTGCCATAAGAGCCGCGCTACACGCTCGATTCGTCTTGGATCCTCATGGGATGTACGGAAGCGGAGAACCGCCCAGTGTAATCGGATGTACAAATGATATCGAAGCCAGAGCCATACCCCTAGAATAATGAAACCGAGGATCCATCCGCCTGTTAGGATCCAGCTTGCGTTCCAGTTCTGTGCAGCATCATAGAGCTCTGACAATATCACCTTCAACCCTTGAAACGCCTGAATTAGCAAACTAGAGGCTTGCGGTTCAGAACCGGACGGTGTCGCAGCATCAACCGATGGTTGGTTTGAACCCGTCTCTGTCTGTGTGGAACTCGATATTGCAGGTGGTGTAGGCCGCCCTGCTGCGAGCTGCTCTGATCCAATGCCCTTTTCTTCATCGCCTGGCTGAAATCCTGGAGTAGGCTCAAATGGAATCCAACCCGCTCCTGGAAAATACACTTCAACCCATGCATGAGCATCGCTCATCCGCACGGTATACACATTCGCTGTATCTTCGGAAGGTTCACCCGGCGCGAATCCTTTGACCCATCTTGCTGGAATACCTTGCGTGCGCAGCATCACAACCATGGCGGTTGAGAAATGATTACAGTAGCCTTTGAGCTGAGTGAACAGAAAGTCATCGACGAAATCTGCGCCTTTGGGCGGTACTGCTGTATTCGTTAAGGTGTAGGTATAGTACGTCCTTAAATATTGTTCAATGGCTTTCACTTGATCATAGCGATTCGTATGACCTGTGATGATCTGCTTAGACAGCTCTGATACTCTGTTCGGCAGCGAAGCAGGCAGCTGAAGATAGTCACGTGAAACGGACGCAGGATCGGATCCTTTGATCTG
The DNA here is from genome assembly GCF_058791655.1 of Paenibacillus sp. EB106-05-06-XG162. Classification (NCBI taxonomy): domain Bacteria; kingdom Bacillati; phylum Bacillota; class Bacilli; order Caryophanales; family Paenibacillaceae; genus Paenibacillus; species Paenibacillus sp. EB106-05-06-XG162. Next base: position 607,080 of record NZ_JBYTDT010000002.1, on the reverse strand, counting down.
CCGGAGCTTATCAGGAGCTGCCTCAGGCATTCGCACATCAACCATATATCCTGTTAACAGCTTTCCTTGCCCGATCGTATCTACACGTAATGCACCATCTTCCGGATGGACCTGAATCGCTGCCTCTGATGCATTCGCTTGACGAATGGCCGAAGCGGTATCGGATCCCGACGCCTTTACATGCAATTGACTCAAACCTGTTATCTCTCCCCCTGCAAATAAAGGCCACTTCTGCATCGATATCGGGTTAGAGGACGTAAACCGAATCGACTGCTGAATCGATGGCAACGTGCTGCCTTCCTGATCGGGCGTTATAGGCGCAATGGGATCCCATTGCTGAAGGGGTTCCCATACATCGATCGAACCCGTCCAGCCTCGACCATCATAGACGCGCCTCGTCTCACCACGCCAATAGGATCGAACAGGAGATGTCGCTTCGAATACAATCGAAGGATCGGATTCGAGAGCTCCTCCCAGGGTCTGATCATTCTCGCTATATCCCGTCTCTCCTGATATCTTCGCAAGGGAAGCGGTCTGTGTCTTCGCTGTATCCAGCCAATTCACAAGATCTGTCCCGATCGTCTCCGCCGCCCATTGTTCCAGTCCAGCGAATTCCTGATCCCAAGCAACAGGCTTCACATTGGCTTGTTCAGCACGCCCGGCGAAGAGATATCCACTTCCTAAGCACAACATCACCGCAACGAGTGCGCCCGCCATCCATCGTCTCGGCCAGCCGAGCAGCATGGCCTGATTCCGACTCCAGCTCTTCGCAGCACGCCTCCCTTGTTCCAGGGTAATGATACGCAGAAGCGCAATAAGCAGCAGTGATTCCGCCACCGTTCGAATCATGCCCAGGGTGGTATCCATGCCGAAGCCCCAGAGCAGAATGATTTGATAGATCAAGGTGATGCTGATGAACAGCATACTGCTCTGGCGATGAATCGCTAGCGTTTGCACCGATGTTACGAGCATGGCCCATCCGATCAATAAGAGACCTGTACGGAGCTCGCCGCTATTCACAAACCCACCGCCGCTCATTTGCAGCAGTAGACTCAAATTGGTAGCGAGTGAAGACATCATGCTCCCCAGTGCTTCCAGCCAGGAACTGCCCGTGGATGCGTAGATACTGATCCAAGTTCCGATGCAGGTCAGCGTATACAAAGACATCCGGATCGCCGTATGAAGCGTTAGGCAGCCGATCAGGAGGAAGCACGCGAGTGCTGCAAATAGCGGTGAAATCCGGTAAAAATCAATATTCTCTTGCAAGTGATACAGTGGGATCAACCATTCAGCGAACAGTCCGAACAATAATAATGAAATCATCGCACTTCGCATACGTTGACTTGTCTCATGCACTGACATCTTCCACACCTCCTCGCGGGGTTGGCAGCAGACCTTGCTTCGGCTCGATCCGATATAGTGTCGCTCCGATACGCTCCATGCGTTCGAGCCACATCTGTTCGTCCGGACTCACCTGATCGCGTTCCATCACCCACACCCATTCCAAGGGATGCCCTTGCGTGAAAAGCCACTGTGCGACCTCAGCTGCTTCCTGATCCATTCGTTCCGATACAATAGCAAATACCGTTCCACGCGGCTCACGCATTGCCGTATGCCTGATAGCTGTCAATAATGATGCTTGTCCCTTCGGCCCCACCTCAGCAAAATATTGCATGATCTCTGCTGTCATAAAGTTCTTCAGCAGCCACGTTCGACGTCCATCTAACTGATGGCTGACGAGTGAAATTTCCGTTCCCATCGACAGGAGCTGCTCCAGCCGAGCGACACTCCAAGCAATCATCATTTCGAATCGTTTCCGCTTGCCTGAAGCCGTATCCAATATAAAACACACATAAGGCTCCCCCACACGATCTGGCAATCGGAGCTGCCATCTTCCTTGCTTCGCTGAGCTCTTCCAGTGGATTCGCTTCCACGGATCTCCCGGAACATATTCCCTCAGTTCGGTTCCGAGCGTTGAGGACTCCATTCCCGTTCGAGGCAAGTTCTGCTCCTCCGTGATGGAAGGCACGGAATATCCTGTTAACGCCTGTGGCCAACCGATCCGAGCCGGATAGATCAGAATCGATTCATCCGTCTTCACCTGTTTCTTCTTCGTAAAAAATCCAAATAAGTCTCCCGAACAGACCTCCATATCTGCAAAAGCATACCTCCCCCGCGCAAGCCCACCGACGCGGTAAACATACGTGATCCGCGATCGAAAACCTGGCAAGCAGAGATGGGTATGGGTAAAGATCGGTTGCGGTTGTGTACCCTCTTGAGCGGATGTATGCACTGCACGTTCCGTGAGTGTGAGCCAGAACAACGGAATCCAAGAACGAACTATCACATCTATCGTCACCGTAAATGACTCACCGGCATAGAGATGATTCCGTTCAAGACGTCGAATGACTCGGATCTCGCGCAGTGCAAGCATCTGAATGAGGATACCGGATCCGATAACGCACGAGAACACGGTGAACAGGAACCATTCCACCGCACCATCTCGTAAGTTCGCTATAGCAAATACGGCACCCCATAACGCAAGTGCCGCGAGCCCCTTCCCTATCGTTCTCATGCTCTTCTCGCCCCCGAATCCGACTTGAACATCGGTACCGGTGCTTGGCTGATGAGATGCTTGAGCAGCTCTTCACACTGCACACCCATCATTCGCGCCTGCGGCACGAGGGTCAGGCGATGTGCTAGGACGTCGACGGCGACAAGCTTCACGTCGTCGGGCACTACATAGGCGCGCCCATGCATATACGCATGGGCTTGCGCTGCGCGCATCCACATCAGCGATGCGCGGGGGCTCACACCGAGCGCAAGGTCTGCGTGCGCTCGTGTGGACTGGGCGATCAGCACGATATAGTGCTTGATCGCCTCATCGACATGCACCGCGCGGACTTCGCGCTGCATGCGAACGATGTCTTCGGCCATCACCAGCGGCCGAAGGTCATCGATAGGGTGGAGCTGCTGCATGCGGTTCAGCAGCTCCACCTCTTCCATAGGCTCCGGGAAGCCGAGCTTGATCCGGAGCAAGAACCGATCCAGCTGCGCCTCCGGCAGCCGGTACGTGCCTTCAAAATCTTGCGGGTTCTGCGTCGCCATCAGTACGAACGGCTCGGGCAGCCGGCGCGTGACGCCATCGACCGTTATCCGCCGCTCTTCCATCGCTTCGAGCAGCGCGGACTGCGTGCGCGGCGAGGTACGATTGATCTCATCGGCAAGTACGAGATTCGCAAGTAGCGGCCCTGGGCGATATTCAAACTGCAAGGTCGCAGGATTATAGACCGAGACCCCTGTAATGTCCGACGGAAGCACGTCTGGCGTGAATTGAATCCGCTGGAATGAACCGCCGATCGATTGGGCAACCGCACGCACCAGCATCGTCTTGCCCACGCCGGGGACATCTTCGATCAAGACATGTCCGCCGCACATCATCGCGAGGAATGTCTTCATAATGGCATCTCGCTTGCCAATCATCACACTCTCGACGCGTGCAATCATTTGCTCTACTAATTCAACAGGGCGTTCTTGACGAGGTAGAATCGGATTTGAATAGGACATTTAGGCGAAACCTCCATCTCTATGAGAAAAGTTCATTTCTAATAGTTTCGCCAGATAAAGTTCGATTTAGACCTCTTAATCATCCATTATTCTGTTGTTTTATCACCCTATTCCACGGTAACCTCCCGCTTCTGCCCATCATCTACATAGCTGAGGACCTTCACATTCATAATGTCCATCAAATCTCGTAAATTCAGCTGAGTACCCCCATCTTTCATCACATAGTCAAGCGATACTTCCATATTCTCCTCTCCAGGCCGCTTAATGATCGCTACATGCTTGATCATGTTCATTTCAGCTTGCATATCGCCAACCTTCAAAATTACGGTCTGCTGCTTGCCATCCCATTGAATTTCTCCGCCCATTCGGCTCGTCATCGTCCGCAGACTGACATAGAATTGATCGCGGATCATTTGATACTCTCCGGCATTCAACTGCCAAGTAGCTGAACCATAACGTACAAATAACGGCAAGGATCGATTCATGACTTCACTCAGCGAAGCGTCTGGCCACGAGGCCGCATCCTGCATCATCATTCGATCAGCCTCCTCGGGTGACAATGCTGCCTTCACCCATTTCGACTTCTGCGCTAATCGGAATTGGACAGGTTTCACCTCAGACGTCAGTGCTGCGAACTGATATCCATTATTTTTGTAATATTGAATGATGGTCGGTAATGCCTTCACGCTCTCACTATGACCGGTACCGTCATGCATCAGCACGGTTACATGTGACTTCAGCGGCCCCGATTTTACGCCCTTAATGATCTCCGCTGCAGGAACGTTTCTACGTTTCGAATCCCCGCTATCCACATCCCAATCATGAATGATGAATCCGGCCTGTCCGAGGTGTTCGAAATAACTGGCATCGAAATTTCCATACGTCCCTCCCGGTGCACGCAGCAGCGCAGGTCGCTGGCCGACGATTTGGTTCAGAACATTCTCGGTCTTGATGATTTGCCGCCAGAATTCTCGAAAATCGGTATATAATGGCTTGTACGTGTGATTGTAAGAATGATTGCCGAGCTGATGCCCTTCTTGGACGATTCGCTTAACGAGGTCAGGATAACTTTCTGCCTGCTGGCCTAGAACGAAGAACGTTGCCTTGATCTTTTCTTTAGCCAAAATATCCAGCACTTCTGAAGTGTTTTTGCTCGGCCCATCGTCAAATGTTAAATAGACCGTCTTCGTCTCGGAAGCCTTCGTCGACTGTTCCGCATTGGCAATTCCTGCAAACAGTGTATAGTTAAAAAGGAGAAGCAGCACCATGGCCCAGCCTCTCCGATTCCATTTCATACTAACGTTCTGACGGTTATTTCGTTGATTCTTCATTCCATACCCTCCCAAGTGTCTACGAAATCATTTATTTGCTAGAGTATATGGGAAGGTATGGAGCTCTATGACTCGGTCTACAATATTAATTGCTAAACTCATAGTGATAGAGGTACAGGGACGGCTGAAAATGATTATTAAGTTGATTCATATAGGAGGATTCGCTGGATGCACCAAATTGAGCAGTTGTTCCATGAATACGGCTATTTCGTACTTTTTTTCGGACTCCTACTTGAGTTCATCGCACTGCCTTTTCCCGGAGAGACGACGATGGCCTTTGCAGGGTATTTGTCCTATATGGGCAAGTTGAATTGGATGATCCTCATCATTGTCGCATTTTTCGGTACTACGATTGGGATGACCATTACTTACTTCATCGGACACGCGGTTGGGATGCCCTTCATTCGCAAATACGGTAAGTGGTTCTTCCTAAGTACAGGGAAAGTTGAAAAAACAGAGAAATGGTTCGGCAAATACGGCAATGGACTTATCTTTATCGGTTATTTCATCCCCGGCGTGCGTCATTTCACAGGATATTTTGCAGGCATCATTCGATTGCCTTTCAGAAAGTTCGCGATCTACGCTTATACTGGCGCTTTGTTCTGGGTCATTGTATTCATCTGGCTCGGCAAATTTTTCGGACCCCAGTGGAACAGAATCTTCAAACTCGTCGAGCACAATGCGCTGTATGTTGCCATTGGCGTTATCGTCATTTTGGTGATTTTCGTATTGATTAAATATCGCAAACGGCTGTTTGGAAAATGAAATGAACGCTGAAGTGTCGGCTAACGAACCCAGCAGACCTTATTCGGCGAAAAAATGGCGATTTTCTGCTGTAACGAATCTCAGCATCGCTATTTTAAGAAAATGAGCCGTGAAACGCCCGTATTGGGTCAAATAAGCACTCTGGGATTCGTTAGCCCCCAAGTAGACTCCACTTCTCGGGTAATAAGCACTCTACGATTCGTTAGCTACAATGCTCTCGACAAAAAACAGGGTATGTCGATGACGTCGACACACCCTGTTTTCTTTGGATCATTTATGTTTTCATCTGCTTCACGGTTTCCAGTACCGCTTCCACATGCCCTTTGACGCGCACTTTGCGCCATTCCGCAGCGAGTCTTCCCTCTTCATCCACTACGAACGTCGAACGGACGATACCTTCGAACTCATGGCCGTACAGCTTCTTCCACTGCCAGACACCAAAGAGCCGACTAACCTCATGCTCCGTATCCGCAAGCAGCAGGAATGGCAGCTCATTTTTCGCGATGAATTTCAAATGTGCCTTCGTCTCGTCGCCGCTAATCCCGATGACCACCGTATTATGCTTAGCGAACTCCCCGCTGAAGTCGCGGAACTCACACGATTCCTGCGTACAGGCCGGCGTTGAGCTTTTCGGATAAAAGTAAATCACAAGCTTCTTCCCGCGATAATCATGCAGCGAGACCTGCTCTCCGTTCGATGCGGGCAGTGTAAAATCAGGAATGCGTTGTCCTATTTGCAAATCTGCCATTCTATTCCCTCCTTACTCATTTGACCGTTGCTACATCATCCGCTCCGCACCTGAATCGTACTTCCGATCGGCTGTTGTCTTCGGATTTCTTGATTGGACTGAACCTCACAAGGGTGAAATCCGAAGACAAAGGCGAACGCTATCGCTTCTCCAGTACGATTTCAGCTGCTCCGCTCCGTGCTCCTAGATTTGTAAGTTCAATAAAGTTAAAAAATCGAGATTTCAGCACCGAGAAGATTGCTTGAAGCTGAAGAAGGAGTAGCGGAGTTTAGGGGAAACCTAAATGAGCAACGGACTTCGAAGCTGAATGCAATATTCGATGCAGAAAATACTTCTTTGAAAAATCATCGTGATCAAATTTCGTTTTTTTAACTTCCTATCTTAAGACCCGGCGCCGCGGTATTTGCGCACGCCGTAGTTCCAGAACAAGATCCCCCCGGTGAGGAACACGATCCCCATCACCGGCGTCAGCAGCGCGAACGACTTCGTGATCTCCTGATCGAGGAAATACGATGCCGGATAGACGCCGACGAAGGCGAACGGTGCAATCCAAGTCAGCACGACTTGAATCAGACGATTATAGATCGTAATCGGGTAGCGCCCGTACCCTTGGATGTTGAACATCAACGGCAGAATACCTGTCGGTGCATCGGAGAAGAACGAAATCGCCGTTAAAGCCGTATACACACCGGTATAGATCATCACGGAACCGATGACCATGACGATGAGCACCAATAACTCCACGATTCCGAACGGAATATCGAGCTGTACCCAGCAGATGCCGAGAATGACCGCACCGACGAACGATCCAATGATGGATGGCGGATCGATATTTTCCAAAATCACCTGAAAGAGACTATGTGCGGGACGCGTCAGGACGCGGTCCATCTCCCCTTTGACAATATAGCGTTCACTAAAGCCCCATAAATTAATGAATGACATGAAGATCCCATAAGGGATCATGAAGTACCCATAGACGAACACCACTTCTGCTTCCGACCAGCCGCCGAGCGAGTCGGTATGCTGGAAAATGACCAGAATAAAGATCAGATTCGTCGCTTGGAACAATAAGTCCGACAGCACCTCGACCCAGAAATCTGCACGATACGTCAGCTTCGTCTTGATATAGTTCTTCATATATTCCCAGATTAACGATGTATAGAATACCATGCTCTAACCCCCCTGTACGAACAACCGATGCCGCGCGCTGCGCCACATGAGGAAGATCGGAAGAATTAGAATCGTAAACCATAACAGCTGGACCCCTAGAACTTGCCAAATGCCTGTTCCTTGAATCCGTCCCGTGAACACCGAACTCGGCAAGAACGTAATCGCTTGGAACGGCAGGAACTTCATGATGCCGGACAACCAGCCCGGGAATAAGCTAATCGGCACGATCACGCCAGAGAACAGGTCAACAAGCACGCGTTTCATCCGCATCATGCCTTCGTTGTTTTCCACAAAAAATGAGAGCAGTCCGGTGAAAATATTAATTTGCGAATTAATTAAGAAGCTCATTAATAACATAAAAAGAAAGGCTGTCCATGCCGCAGGATCGGTCGGCAGCTTCACGGGGAACAAGAGGCACGCAATGATCATCCCCGGGCCCATGAAGAGCAACAGGCGGAACAAGCCCTCGCCAAGACCTTGCATCATTTTGACGAAGACGTAGTTATACGGACGTATGAACTGAATCGCGACACTGCCGTCCCGAATGTCGTTCGCAATCTCCCGATCCAAGTTATTGAAGTAAAATGCACGGGCCATCCAAGATACCGCGACATAGGTCGTCATCTGATCAGCGGTGAACCCGCCGAGCGTCTGCTGCGACCCGTAGATCGCCTGCCAGGTGAAATAATAGACACCAATATTGAGCGTATAAATGAGAATGCCGCTATAATAATTGACGCGATAAGCCAGCATCATGAGGAAGCGAATACGGATAAAATCGAGATAAGCGCTAAACATTCGACACCTTCTCATCACCCAGCAAATGCAGCTTCGACTCCTCTGCAGACCCTGACTTATAAATCTCGCGAACGATATCATCGGTATTCGTCTCGATAATCTTAATGTCCGTAATCTCCGTCGTGCCGACGACGCGGCTCAGCACATCCGATACGTTCACTTCGAGCGGAATCCATACTTTGGCGGTATATTCGTTCTCAATGGACCAAGCTACCTCAAGCCCAGCGGTCAAGAATTGTAGCTGCTCCAGTTGGAAAGGTGCTGCGAATTGGAACTGAACCTCGCGTCCTTTACCCCACTTCGCCTTTAGCTCATCCAGACCTCCATCGTAGATAATTCGCCCATCATCGAGCATAATGACGCGCGAACAGAGGGCTTCAATATCTTGTAGATCATGTGTCGTGAGCAAAATGGTCGTCTCATAGCGCTGATTCATCTGCTTCAGGAATTCCCGAATCTCCGTCTTCACGACAATGTCGAGACCAATCGTTGGCTCATCCAAGAACACGATCGATGGGTTATGCAATAAGGAAGCAACGAGCTCACAACGCATACGCTGCCCGAGACTAAGCTTCCGTACTGGGCGATTCAGCAAGTCCTGCAACTGTAGGCGCTCGACAAGCTCATCCAGACGCTTCTTAAATTCTGCTTCGGGAACGCGATAGACTTTACGAAGCAGCTGGAACGACTCGATCACACCGATATCCCACCATAACTGACTCCGTTGACCGAATACGACACCGATCCCACGTACGAACTTCTCACGCTCTTGATAAGGAACGAAGCCGTTCACCCGAATATCGCCAGAGGTCGGTACGAGGATCCCCGTCAGCATCTTAATCGTTGTCGATTTACCTGCGCCATTCTCGCCAATATAGCCGCAAATTTCGCCTTTCGGAATCTGAAAGGATATATCTTTCACCGCACGGACCTTGGTATATTCACGACGGAACAAGTCCAGCATCGCGCCCTTGACGCCTTCACGGTTCTTCTGCACATTAAATTCCTTGCGCAAATCTTTTACATCTATGGCTAACACGATTCTAGCAACCTCCTGGTACAATGCCTAAAAAACGACAATTCATTTGATTTTTCTCCAAAAAAAAAACTATAATGTAATGATACTTTAAATAGATCATCTTGCAAAACCATTTATTATTCTTAAAATTCATAGAGAAGAAAGGAATGAAGGCAACATTTTATGAAAAAGATGAGCAAACGGGCAAAATGGATTACCTACTCCAGCATTACAATACTTGCTATTGTACTGATTTTTGCCGGCATCTATGCGTACCGCATGTACAAAGGTCTCGACAATATGAACAAGAACCCAGAGGACTCTATCTTTAAAAATAATACGCAAGTCGAAGAAATCAAGCCTCCGGAATGGACAGGCACGGAGCGCGTTAACATATTACTCTTAGGAGGCGATTCCAGGGGGCTCGCGAAGAATGAGGTTCCTCGTTCCGACTCCTTGATGATTGCATCCGTTGATCCCGTAACGAAAAAAGGAACGCTATTCTCCATCCTTCGGGATACGTATGTTGATATTCCAGACCATGGCAAAGAGCGGATCAATGCCGCGCTAGCGATTGGCGGACCGAACCTTGCGATGAAAACCGTTAGCGATGTCATGGGAATTCCGATTCAATATTATGTCTATGTTGACTTCAAAGGCTTCATTGCATTGATCGATGCGATTGGCGGCATTGACTTCGAGGTTGAGAAAGATATGAAATACAGCAGTAAAGCGGATAAACACGAATATGATATTGATCTGAAAAAAGGGATGCAGCATCTCGATGGGAAATCAGCTCTCCAATATGTTCGATTCCGTCACGATGCGATGTCTGACTTTACCCGAACGGAGCGTCAACGCGAGTTCTTGAAAGCCGTCGCTGCGAAAATGCAATCGACATGGTCGATTATGAAATTGCCGGATATTCTCGAGCAAGTGAATCCGTTCATCGAGACGAATCTCACGATCGATGACATGTGGAAACTCGCAGCCCTTGGTTATGATACGAAGGTCGGCAGCAGTGTGCAAATTCCTCCAATGGATATGATTGCTGAAGAAAAAGCAGGCGGCGCAGCCGTCATTGGCGTCAAAGATTTCGATAAGTTGAAGGAATTCGTTCAAGAGACATTCACGAAAGACAATGCACCTGAGCCGCCAGCAACGACGGGCGCAGGTGGAAAAACGACAGACACAGGCACAACGAACGGAACAACGGAGAAGACAGATTCGAATGCCAGCACATCTAAGAAGTAACACAACACAGACACTATATATTCGAAGTCTTAAGGAGAATATGCAATGAATCGAGAACGTTCAGAACATTGGTATCAAGAAGCTTTAACCCATATCGTAGGCGGGGTGAATAGCCCTTCCAGATCCTTCAAGGCCGTTGGCGGCGGCGCTCCCGTCTTCATGGAACGCGGTCAAGGTGCTTATTTCTGGGATGTTGACGGCAATAAATATATTGATTACTTGGCGGCCTACGGCCCCATTATCGTTGGTCATGCACATCCGCATGTTACGGAAGCCATTACACGCGCAGCACAGAACGGTACGTTGTACGGTACACCGACGACGCTTGAGGTCGAATTCGCAAAGATGCTGAAGGATGCGATCCCTTCCCTCGATAAAGTGCGTTTCGTCAACTCAGGGACGGAAGCGGTTATGACAACCATTCGTGTGGCGCGTGCCTATACGAAACGGAATAAAATCATTAAATTCGCCGGTTGTTACCATGGGCATTCCGATCTTGTGCTTGTCGCTGCGGGATCCGGCCCTTCTACGCTGGGAATTCCTGATAGCGCAGGAATTCCAGCTAGTATTGCACAAGAGGTCATCACGGTGCCGTTCAATGATCTGAACGCCTTGGAGTCCGCGCTTGAGCGCTGGGGCGACGATGTCGCAGCCGTGATGGTCGAGCCGATCGTCGGCAACTTCGGAATGGTCATGCCTGCACCAGGCTTCTTGGAAGGCCTCTGCCGTATCACGCGGCAGTTCGGCGCGCTGGTCATCTATGACGAAGTCATCAGCGCGTTCCGCTTCCATTACGGCAGCACGCAAACGTTCGCTGCGTTCGATGATTTTGCCGCGATCGAGCCGGATTTGACGGCGCTCGGCAAAATCATTGGCGGCGGCCTACCGATCGGTGCGTACGGCGGCCGCAAGCACGTCATGGAGCAGGTCGCACCGCTCGGACCTGCTTACCAAGCCGGCACGATGGCGGGCAACCCAGCCTCCATCGCTGCAGGGATTGCATGCCTGCAAGTCCTGCAGGCACCAGGCACGTATGAGCGTATGGATGCACTTGCCAAGGCGCTCACAGTCGGCCTCGAAGACGCTGCGCGCAAGCACGGCGTACCTTTGACCATTAATCGTATTCGCGGTTCATTCTCTACGCATTTTTGTGATCATCCTGTGACAAACTATGAAGAAGCACAGCAATCCGACGGCGAGCTATTCGCTCAGTTCTTCCGTGGTATGCTGTCCCAAGGCATTTGCCTCGCTCCTTCAAAATATGAAGCCTGGTTCCTAACAACCGAGCACACAGAGGATGACATCGCAAAAACGATTGAAGCTGCTAACACCGCTTTCTATCACATGTCCGTCCGATAATTCGCCAATGTAACATCAAATTGTTATCTTTGGAAGATTGAAAAATCGTGGCTTGTGTGATAGGATAGAGACAATTCAATACGTCTCCAAAGGGGAGTAGCAAGTAACAGTAAAGTCGTCATTACGGGAATCGTCTTCCCCGGCTTTATTGGCAACGATCATGTTGTTTGCGAGACCTTTGCCACCTATGGTAAAGGTCTCTTTTTTATTGTCTAGATTAGACGCCGTTACCATAGAGGGTAACGGCGTTTTTTATTATATCTTTATTGGAGGAGTTGGAATTATGGATTTTTTCTCAATGGAGTTTTGGTCAGCATTGCTCGCAATCGTCATGATCGACCTTGTTCTCGCAGGCGATAATGCCATCGTTATTGGTCTAGCGGCGCGTAACTTGCCAAAGGATAAACAGAAGAAAGTGATTATTTGGGGGACCGTCGGTGCAATTGCCATTCGGGCCGCAGCAACATTAGTTGTCGTCTGGTTGCTCAAAATCCCAGGCTTGCTGATTGCGGGGGGACTCGTCCTTCTCTGGATCGCCGTCAAGCTGATGGTCGAGGAGAAAGAACACAACGTCGAATCCGGTCAGAGCCTCTGGGCCGCTATTCGAACGATCATTATCGCAGATGCTGTGATGGGTCTCGATAACGTGCTCGCTGTCGCAGGTGCAGCTCATAACAGCTTCTTGCTCGTCATTCTTGGACTCGCGATTTCGGTACCAATCGTTGTCTGGGGAAGTACGATTGTCTTAAAGTTCATGGAGAAGTATCCGATTATTATTACCATCGGTTCAGCGGTCCTCGGTTGGACAGCGTCGAAGATGATCGTCGGCGAATCGTTCATGAAACCATTCTTCACGAATCCCGCGATCAAATATGGATTCGAAATTCTGGTCGTAGCCGCGGTCGTCATTACTGGGCTTCTCATCAAACGTCGCAGAGCTGGCGTCAAGCCGCATACAGAACCTCAAGCATAGGATTAGAAAGGCATCTCATGCACTAGAAAGTCTAGTCATGCGGTGCCTTTATTATGTTCACTTATCTTTCTTGGTGAAGGTAGGTTCCGAATCCAACATCATAAGTGACTTGAATCCCTTCCCCGCTGCTCGCAGCAAAGTGCTGTTCATAATACGCACACATCGCTTGAAATAACGCACGACTACCGCCTAAACTGTCCGTTTGCTTCACCGCATTTGATGCACCGACTCGCTTCACGCTATGCAAGAACGCCATGACATCTCGATAGGTGAGGATGTACTCCTGCTGATCCCAACGAAATAAGCCCTGATCACCAAACATCTGCTGCCAATCTGATCCGTTCGGATAGGATTGCCCATGCGGTATCATTGGTAGTCCAAGCTTAGATTCAGCTGCGGCGAAGGATCGGTGTAATTCATGAAATGTCTCGCCTGCGAACGTAGCAAAAGCGAACAACCCGTCTAGGGCTAACAATTGCTGCAAGGATCTACAAGTTCGCTGCGGGTCATTAAACCATTGGAAAACCGCAGACGACACAATAACATCATATGTGATTTTCTGCGAAAGGTGAGCCTTCTGGTCTTGCAACTTTTGTGCGCACGCCCACTCCTCCGCATCTGCGATGATGAAAGTTACATTGGATGCATCTTCCCCTAACCGCTTCCGCGTCTCTTCGACCATACGCTCGGAGAGATCAAGCGCCGTGATGTGCGCCTGTGGGAATAACCGGCTGAGCTCTGCTGTAACAATCCCTGTTCCGCAGCCGATTTCTAGGATTCGCGACACGCTCCGTCCCTTCGCCCAGTCTGACACATAAGCAAGCAGTCGTTCTGCCATCCACCGCTGAACGACGGCGTATTGGTCATATTGCCCGGCATGGCGGTCGAAGTTGCGGCGGACTCGCTCTTTATCCATTTGTAATGTTGTTCCCATCGCAAAGTCTTCTCCTTAATGTTGTTAAAAATAAACCCCGTTGAACATGAAAAGGCATATGCCCTGCATTCGATACATATGTAATCTGTTCAGCTGGAAGATTCGACGGTATAGCGCCAACTGGACACACATCATCTCGCGTGCCATGAATCCAATGTAAATTCACCGGTTGCTGCATTAACTTCATCCAGTCTTCGTGCAAATCGGTATCGAGCAAATATTGCAGCCCCGCAACCAAGCCTGCCTCCGTATAATCATGCGGCATCGTATGACGATGACCATCTTCCTGCGCGTCGATCAGCTGCGCCCGTTCTTCATCAGTAAGCAGCGAAGCTTGAAAGGCCTTCACTGTCGCCTCCGGCTCCACTGCCATCTTCTTGCACATCCGTTCGACGACGCGTCTTGGCCAACCTTGCTCTCGGTTCGCCGTAACGAACTGAAGCGACGAGGCAACAAGGATCATCGACCCGAGTTCCCTTGCCAGCCCATTCAGATCATCATGCGCTAACGCCTCAATCCCGAGCATGCCGCCCATCGACCAGCCGATGATATGAAGATCCGCTGGCTTCGTGGATTCGAGGATACCTTGAATGTCCTCCTGCACGGCCTTACGAAAGTCCTCAACCGTATAGCAAGTTTGGAAGCTAGCAAACGAATGATTGAACTCCGTTAACTCCGATACGACATCCTTCCACACCTCCGACGAAGTTCCATAACCATGAATCCAATATAAATGCTGCTCCGTCATGTCATATCAACTCCATCTGCTGGCCAAGTTCAATCATGCAATGGGCCGCCCAATCCAAATCTTGTTCCTTATGCGTTGCCATTAACGTGAAACGGATCCGGGATGTCCCTTGCGGCACGGTAGGCGGCCTAATCGCCACAGCTGCGATTCCCTCCGCTTGCAGCGCCTCACTATAGGCGATCGCCTGAGCATTATTTCCTATCATTAGCGGTATGATCTGACTCTCACTTGCTCCCGTATCGAACCCTGCTGCCTGCAATGCGGTGCGGAATTGCTGTGTCCGTGCCAGCAGAGCCTTGCGCCGCCAAGCTTCTTGCCTAGCACGCAACCAATTCGCTCGCACGGCATAAATAACCATTGGCGGTAGGGCAGTATTGTAAATGAACGTGCGTGCACGATTGAGCAGGAATTGAATCAAGATCGCATCTCCCGCAACATAAGCACCACAGCCCCCATAGGCTTTGCTGAATGTTCCCATCTGTACTTCCACGTGATCTTGCAGCCCCATCGTATGGACCAAGCCTTGCCCTTCGCTACCATAGATCCCGCCGCTATGGGCTTCATCCACCATCAACATGGCTCCGTAACGATCCTTCAGCGTAACAAGATCATGAAGCGGTGCGAGCGTGCCGTCCATACTGAAGATGGTATCCGTGACGATCAGTTTGCGTGATTCCTTCGGCGCTTTCTTCAGCTGGCCCTCCAGTTGGTTCAGATCCCGGTGACGATAACGCACATGTTCCGCACGACTTAACAGAATCCCATCCACAATACTGGCATGATTCAACCGATCACTGAAGACGCAGTCATGCCTTCCTACGAGGGCAGGAATAATCCCCATGTTCGCCATATACCCGCTGCTGAACAACAGACATCGCTCCGTTCCTTTGAAGGCAGCAAATTCTTGTTCGAACTGCTCATAAATCGGATCATTCCCTGCAACAAGCCGAGAGGCGCCTGCTCCAGATAGGGAATTCATATTGGATAGTTCCGATCGATCTGCCGATTCGGACGCAAGACCCAAATAATCATTGGAAGCCAAATTGAGCATTCGCTGCCCTTGGCGTTCCAGAAAGCCTCTCGGATGAAGCTTCGTTGCCACCAACTGCCGGCTCAGATGCTCCCCTTGCAATCGATCCAGTTCCTCCTGCATCCATCCCCACTTTCCAACATTTATAGCGCACATAACTCAATCTCAAAGCCCATATCTTCGATCATGCGATGATCGTCTGTTGCCTCTTGACCCTCTGTCGTCAAGTAATCACCGACGAAGACCGAGTTCGCGGCATACAGTGCGAGCGGCTGCAGCGATCTTAAATTGACCTCGCGACCACCCGAAGCACGAATCTCCTTATCCGGACAGATGAACCGGAACAGCGCAAGTACTTTCAGACAGTAGCGTGGATTCAAATGTTTAAGAGATTCAAGCGGTGTTCCTGGGATCGAATTCAAAAAGTTAACCGGAATGGAATCGGCATCGAGCTCACGAAGCGCGTAAGCGACATCAACAACATCTTCCTTCGACTCGCCCATCCCAACAATGCATCCTGAGCAAGGAGACATCCCGGCTGCTTTGGCACTCTCAACCGTCGTTACACGATCATCGTAGGTATGTGTTTTCGTAATGCTCGAGAAATGCCCCGAACTCGTGTTCAAGTTATGATTGTAGCGATCAACCCCCGCTGTCTTCAGACGATTCGCTTGATCCTGTGACAGAATGCCAAGGCATGCACAGATCTTCATCGGCATCGTGGATTTGATCTCTTCGACAGCGGCAATAACTTGATCTAATTCACGAGGCGTCGGTCCCTTGCCACTCGCTACGATACAGTAGGTTCCTGCCTGCATCTCCATCGCTTTACGCGCACCATCGACGAGGACATCCTTCTCAAGCAGCGGATATTTCTTCACCGGTGCTGTGGAGACAATCGATTGGGAGCAATAACCGCAATCCTCTGGACATAGCCCGCTCTTTGCATTGATGATTAGATTCAGTTTTACTTTCTTGCCGAAATAATGCTTACGCACACGGAATGCTGCATGCATAATTGCGAGCAATTCATCATCGTCTGCGGTAAGTACTGATAATGCTTCTTCTTTTGTTAACCGTTCTCCATTTAAAGCCTTGTCGGCATATGTATTCCAATCGATTTTTGTTAGTAATTCGCTCATTTCAATTCCTCTCCAATCCAATAAGTTGATGCAAATTCACACGTTCAGCAACAGTTGCGGCCCAAGCCATTCGCCATGCATCGTCAGCCTCTTCAGTCATCCAAGGCAAAATCCCAAGCACAGGAACATCCCCGAACGCTTCAATCATCATCGCGTTGTCTTTGACATTCGCTTCTTTCCCATCTTGATATCCATTCAGAATGATGCCTGCGATCTCGACCTCTGCCTGTCTTGCATACGCAATCGTCTGCAAGGCGTGATTCACAGTACCTAACCCCGCTCTAGCTACGATCAACAAGGGAAGCGCTAAATCCTTCGCCAAATCTAACATCAGATGCTGCTTGGTTAACGGAACGCCTAATCCGCCAGCCCCTTCCACCATCCACATGCCGCCTTGTGCAAGCCTTGTCTTGCCTTCCTCAACCAAGTGATGGTAATCCAGCGTTAAACCGCTTCTCCGCGCCGCGATCCAAGGGGCTAAAGGATCAGGTAAAGTAATCGAAACGATATCTTCTTCCTGCTGATTCCCGATCCGGCTTCCATGCCGTAATCGATAGCTATCCGCATTCTCTTCTCCGACGCTTACCCCCGTCTGCACAGGCTTCCACATCCTCACATCGTCGATGCCGAGATGGTGCGTTAATGCCGCAGCAACGCCGTAAGCCACTTGCGTTTTACCGACATCGGTATCGGTTCCTGTTATGAATAATCCTCTTCTGCTGTTCATCGCTAATGCACCTCATATTGTCGTCTATGAAATTCTAATTGTCAACCAATTATAATGTATTAGGTTAACAATTAAAATAGACAAAAA
Organism: Paenibacillus sp. EB106-05-06-XG162; assembly: GCF_058791655.1. NCBI lineage: Bacteria > Bacillati > Bacillota > Bacilli > Caryophanales > Paenibacillaceae > Paenibacillus > Paenibacillus sp. EB106-05-06-XG162. Next base: position 589,429 of record NZ_JBYTDT010000002.1, on the reverse strand, counting down.
CTTCCGTTCACCACACGTACCCAGTGCAATGACGGAAGTTCTTCGGAATTATGGATTAATAAATACCGTATGTGCTTTAGTCCGATTCTCAATCTGGAAGCCTAATCCGTCAGCGAGCAGACGGAGTGGAACATAGGTTTTCTGTTCTTGCCCAACCTTGAGCAGGAAGGCTGGAGCATCTACGACAAGCTGTTGCCCATTCACCGATGCAGATTTCGAGCCAATCGGCAGTGTCAGGACGCGGTCGCCATATGTAATGGTTGCGGTTGATGTTTTGTTATCCCACTTGGAGGTTACCCCCATCGCATCGACGATGTCTTTGATGGCCACGAATGTCCGATTGTTCCTTACCGTTGGCAGGTTTTTTGTTGCGAGCTCTTGCCCTTTCACAACAATCGTCGTCGCTCCTGTGCTGTCTGGTTTCGGTTCACGATAGGTTCCCCAGATCGACTCTGCGAACGACTTCGCCATCAACTCATACCCTTTTTGCGTCGGATGAATATCTTGTTCCATCAAGTTAGTATGTGTTAACTCACCTTCTCTGCCTTTGAACAGTTCGGCAACATGTGCGACTTTGATCTCCGTCCCGTCATCCGAGAGGGCCTTCGTTATGCCGTCTATGGTGCTTGTAAATTGGTCTGCGATACCCATCAATTTCTGATACAACGCTTCACGCTGGTATTTCGGCAAAGGCTGATATTGATCTGCGATAATAATCGTCGCCTTGGGATTCATCGTCTTAAGCATTTTTACCGTTTCCGTGACATTCGTTGTGTACTGCTCGATCAGACCATCAACCAAACCTTTAGCCTTGTCATCTGCCAAATCACTCATTTCGTTCAGTAAAGCACCAAAATCATTACCACCGATCGTAATCGTAATGACATTGGCTTGGTCAATATCAGCTTTGGCCTGTGCAATGCCTTGCTCGATTGAAGCAGCCCGCGGATCTGCTGCGATGGATTTAAGATCGGCATACTTGAACGTCTGACCGGATTGAATCGCCTTCACGTAAATACGCAGTCCTTCGCTCGTTAACCCGAGAATGCCATAATTGCTTAATTTCGCTCTGCCCTTGTACAATGCTTGCTCCAAGACCCGATCAACGAAGCCATAAGGAACGGGGTTCTTCTCCTTGAGCAGCTGCGGCTCGAATCCTACGGTGAGTGAATCGCCGAGTGCGACATAACGCAGCTCAGACTCAGCAGCTTGAGTATCCTTCGCCTCTACTGCACTTCCCGCAGGAATGGCCGCGTAGGCACCACCCGCCCAGCTCATGCAGAGCATACATGCCATCACTGCCACCGCGATAGCTCTACGCTTCGTTCGTGGTTGATATTTCATTACATTTCACCTCGACACCAATCTATGAATCTATCGATTTATTATACCATAATCAGGTTCTGCTTTACTTATGGTCTGCCATGAATGACGCCGCAACATAGCCAAATGTCATTGAAGGCCCCAAGGTCGCTCCCGGCCCTGGATATGTCTCTCCCATGACGGCGGCAGAACAGTTGCCTGTGGCGAATAGACCAGGGATCGGTAACCCAGCCGAATCTAGGGCACGCGCATACTCATCCGTTACGATACCGCCTTTCGTACCAATATCGCCCGGATAAATTGGTACAGCATAGTATGGACCGTTCTCAAGTGGAGCCAAGTTCGGATTTGGGTAGGTCGGATCGCCATAATAACGGTCATAAGCACTATCGCCGCGATGGAACGCTGTATCTTTGCCCTGCCGCGCATCGCGATTAAATCGTTCGAACGTTGCTGTCAGCTTATCGGCAGGCACCCCCATCGCTTGAGCCAGCTCAGTTGGTGTATTTCCTTGCTTGATGAAGCCATTATCGAACCATTTCTTAGGGAATGGCTGACCCGGGAATAATCCTAAGAAAATATACCGGCTCTTCGTCGTCTTATCGATAATGATCCATGACGGTGTCGTTCGTGTTTCCGGCTTATCGTTCTTATACATCTGATCCACGAATTCATGATAAGGCACCGCTTCATTCAAATAACGTTCACCCGCGCCATTGACGACCATCATGTTCGGTAGCGCACGCTCTGCGACTAGGAAATACGGTGCCTGACCCGGAGGTATAACCGAAGGCGCCCCCCATACCCGATCCATGAGATCCAGCGTAGCACCAATACGTAACGATGCCTCGATCAAATCGCCTGTCTGCCCTTCCGAGGCTGAAGTCCATTTCTCCGACGTCGGAAGCGGAAGATATTGCTCACGCATTTTCTGGTTGTGAGAGAATCCGCCCGAAGCCAGGATCACGCCTTTCTTCGCTTCAATTCGCATCTGCTTGCCATCCCGCACAGCAATAAGGCCGACAACACGCCCATCGTCCATCACATAGTCTTGAAAAGCCGTCTTCACCCAGACTTCTCCCTGCACATCCATTAACGATCTACGCAGTCGGCCGATCAATGCTTCACCAAGTGAAGACAGACGAGCACCTGTTACAACGCTTCGAATTAATCGCATACCGAGTTTCAACGAGGTTTTTTTGCCCACCCATGTTCTTGTAATCATATTTACTTTATGAAATTCAAAGGCATTCATGACAATACCATACGTTGGCAGATTGGCGCGTCGCATATTCTTCCGTTCTTCACCGAGTTTGTTCAGATCGAAGATCAGTGGTTCTACAGAACGTCCTTGCGGAAATCCACCCGGCGCTTCTGGATAATAATCGGAATAGCCCGGGATGTACTTGAAGCGAACATGCTCCGTATTATCGTGCAAATAACGCACCATCTCCGCACCGCGTTTCACATAAGCCTCTTTCCGAACCTTCGGTACACGATCTCCAACCGTAGCATCCAGATAAGCTTGTGCTTTCTCCCACGTATCGCCTAGACCCGCTTCCGCCAAATAGTGATTCGTCGGTACCCAGATGGCCCCGCCCGATAAGGAGCTAGAGCCACCGAATAAAGCGGTCTTCTCAATAACAAGTGCAGACAATCCCTTCAATCTTGCTGTCAACGCTGCCGCTAATCCCCCTGCACCCGAACCTACGACGACGACATCATAGCTTGCATCCCACGTATTACCCATCGACCGATCTCCTTTCAATAATGTATACGCTTACAGAAAATGATGGAATTCAACAGCGTTGCTGCTGAATCCGATTGAATCGCTAATCTTGATGTGCATCAATCAGCTTCTTATAAATGCGGAGCAATTCTTGCACTTCGGACTCCGTCAAATCTTTCATGAGGCTATCAATCATGATGGTCCGCTGCTCTTGCAATTCGAATAACACTGCTCTACCCTTCTCCGTGATTTCGAGCATAACGACACGCCGATCATCCTCTTGCATGACACGCTTCACTAGCTCGTTCTTCACCAGTTTGTCGGTCATCACGGTGACACCGCCAGAGGTAATCGCAAGCGTGTTCGCGAGTACCGTCGCACGTTGCGGCCCTTCCAACTCCAATATTTCAAGCGCCATAAAATGCGTGTGAGGTACATTCATGGTTGTACGCTTATTCCAATCCGTCATCCATCGCCGTCCAAGGACGTTATACATGCTGTAAATGTGATGAATATCTTGCTTCTGGATGCGGTCCACCCTCTTTCTGCGAGTCAAAAAAATATCTTACTAATAAGAATTCTACTCGTAAGATAAATCGTTGTAAACCCATATTTTTCTAAATAATACACTTCTCACAGCTAACATCGGCACGTGAAGAAGCGGTCTCTGTATGAGACCATCCAAGTACTCGTCAAATCGATCCACACAGAAAAAGGCACTTTACTTCATCGATATCGATGAAGGAGTGCCTTTTTTATCCTACGCGCTAAGCGTTAATATTTACCTGTCTCTCTTTGCCTTTTCCCCCCGTCCAAATCCAGATACTGCTCACGACTAACACGGCCAGATAGAGATAGGATCCATATGGCAACAACGTGCTGCCAAAGTGTACTACGACGAACGGGACGATCATAAGCAGATAAGGCATGATCCCCCACCCAGAGGCTTGCTGGGATTCTGCCATGGGCTCCGAGAACGGCAGCGACTTGGACATATATTTGTAGCACAGGCTCGTATAGACGATCGCATTCAATATGACGATGAAGAGATCGAGAATGATATGGCCTCCGAACAACGCGATGAAGATGATCGCCTGCACCAGGAACACAGGCATGAACATTCGCAGCAAGACCGCTTTGGACACCGCGCGATGGAATGCCGTAATATCTTGAACTGGAGCCACATGATAGATCCAAGCCCCCTTATGTCGACCAGAGAATCTCGCCATTGCGATACAGGTCGGGATAATCGTTAGACCGAAATATATCGTATAGTACAGCGAACTCGAGCTCAACTCCGCGAACCCCCCGCTCCGCAGCGTATTGAAGAGTAGAATAAACGGCAGTATGAAGGCGATCCCGAGCGATGGATAGACTTTGAGTTTAAACTCCCGCTCGCTCCCGAACATTCGGAGTACAAACCGGAAGAAAGCTTGCTCTTCCCGCGATGTACAGAGCACCTTCGCCAACGCGTGCAGCACAGGGCGGCGCGTTCCTCCTCCGCCTTCCCCTTGGTAGGTCAACTTCATGAGATGCTGCTCGAACCTCGGGAGCGTACGGATATAGACCGCCACCGCAAGAATCGGAACGCAAATCGCGAGGATCGTCATCGCAATCAAATACGAATCTGTCGCTCCTTGGAGCAGCGCGAACGGCGCCGCGTACCAAATCGGCGGGAGCAGCATGTTCCACCACGCCGGCACCCATTCGAAATCGATCTGCACCAGATCGAAGGATCGAATCACAATCTGATAACCAATGACGAGTCCGACGGAGAGGCCTATTTGCACATAATTAATCATATCCTTCAGCTTCTCGCCATCAAAGATTCGGAGTACGCCGAAATAGACCAGTGCAGTAAGAACAAGAATGAGTAGATCCAGTAGAATAATCTCTACGAGAAAAACCACCCCAAAGAGTACACCGTACCGGATGATTGACACAATCCATACCGGCGCCATCAACACAGCGGTGATAATGACCAGATAATTGCCGATATGGAGCGCTTTCGCCATACTAATCGTTCGCGGGTGGACAGCCTTCGTACTCAGAATGGACTTATCCCGAACATCGAGCAGCACCGAAGAGAAATCGGAGATCATTGAAGTCGTCATCATGAACAACATCATACTGAAGATAACGCTCATCTGGAGCATCGGTTGGTTGCCGAGCATCAGGAACGGAATCATCATGCACCCAATAAACCCATACACTACTAACGATTTGCCAAAATAGTTCGTCTCCGTCAGCATATCGTCCTGCTGCTTCTTCTTGGACATCATCGTGAGCACCGTCGGAACTCGCCGACGATCCATCAGAAGCTTCACTTGTAAAATTTTGCGCATGACAGGATAATCAACGCCTACCTTCGCGAATAACCCTTGGCAACGATCTAAGATCTTCAACACTCTGAATTCCTGCATCGCTACACCTCTTGCACGATGGATACGAAATCCTCGGCAATCGATTTGTGCTCGTGAAAGCCTGTCAGTTCATTGAAGATCTCTTCCAAGGTTCCTTCGTGATTGCGTTCCTTCAGCTCATCGAATGTCCCGTCTGCGACGATCCTTCCGCCATTGAGCAGCACAATTCGGTGGCTAATCTTCTCAACGACGTCCATAATATGCGAGGAGTAGAAGATCGTCTTCCCTTGAGCTGCTAGCTGCGCCAGAATTTCTTTGACGACCATGACACTATTCGCATCAAGCCCACTCAAGGGCTCGTCTAAAAATAGCAAATCCGGATTATGTAACAAACTGGAGATCAACATTACCTTCTGCTTCATGCCTTTGGAATACGATGCGATCGGCTTATGAAAGACATCTGCCGCTAGGCCGAACTGCTCCATCAATCTGCTTGCTTTGCGATTCGCATGCTCCCATGACATCCCATACAACTCGCCAATAAACGTTAAATATTCACTCGCCGTTAAATTGTCGTAAATATCTACAACCTCAGGTACGTATCCGATCCGGTTCCGATACTGCAGATCTCCATTAGCAATATCCTGACCGAACAATTGAATTTCGCCCAAATACCCCGTTACAAGGCCTAACATAATCTTCACCGTCGTACTCTTGCCTGCCCCATTCGGCCCAATATATCCAATGATCTGCCCTGGATAGACATCAAGATCAATGTTCTGGAGTACGGTTTTGGTCCCATAAGCCATATATAAATCACGAATAGATACTACGGATTGTTCTGTGTTCATCCCCAAATCCCCTCTCACGCCGTCCGCATAGACAAAAAAGCAAAGAAACGTAAGCCTCTTTGCTCTTCTGGTGCGCTATTCTTTGTCTTTCACATACCGATCATATCGACCGTCGACTTCCTTCGCCATGCTGCGGAACTTCTTCGTCTCTTCTCGAATGGGATCCAGCTCCGTCTGAATTCGAATTTCGTATTTCGGAGATATTTGTGCGCGTTCTTGCGCTTTGCGATCAACCGCTTCCATCTCGCCTTCAGTCAACATGTCGCTCAGCTGCTGTTCTAGTTCTTGAGCCGATTGGTTTTGACGTTGTTTATCCATGTTTCAGAACCCTTCCTTTGTCTACTAAATATGCGTTGTTCTGCAACTTACTACGCATATAGTCTTCACCGGACTAGCTCAATCGATGTGTGAAATTAACGATCTAACCCTGTTACATTGGCTTCTGCCAGCACCTGTTGCAACTCCTCATGGATATGACCATTGGTTGCCAGGACATGACGCACCCCAAGATGATACGGATTGCCTGCAGTGTCCGTCACCTTGCCACCGGATTCCTGAATAAGCAATACGCCAGCCGCCAGATCCCAAGCATTCAAATTCAACTCCCAGAATCCGCTTAAGCGTCCTGTCGCCACGTAAGCAAGGCTAAGCGCGGCAGATCCAATCGTACGAATGTTGCGAACGCGCGGTGCAACCGCTTGAATACCTGCCAAATTGAGCGGCAGCAATACATCTCGGTCTGTTGGGAAACCTGTTGCGATCAGGCTGCTCTCAAGATTCTCTTCTTGGGAGACCTTCATTCGCACGCCATGAACATAGGCTCCCTTGCCCTTCTCCGCGACGAACAACTCATCACGCGCCGGATCATAGATCACGCCTACAATGACTTCCCCTTTATGCGCTAACGCAATGGATACCGAATATAGCGGTAATCCATGCACGAAGTTCGTCGTTCCGTCGATCGGATCTACGATCCACAAATAATCGGACTGCTTCACTTCATTCAATGCGGAAGTCGCTGCAGCTGCGCCGACACCCGTACTCTCTTCACCTAGAAAAGAGTGATCGGGAAAATGTGTCATGATTAAGCGGCGAATGAGTTTTTCTGCGCCTTTATCCACTTCGGTCACTAAATCATGCGACGAGGTTTTTATATCCAATTTTTCATAGTTTCCTAATTTGCTCTTAATCCATTCTCCTGCCTTCGCAGCGCAATTAATGGCCACGGCGGTAAAACTTTTACTGCTAACCACATACGGCTCTTGGTTCGTTTGATTCAAGGCTATCACTCTACTTTCCTATTGAATCTCCTATCCATATACAAAGTATACGCTCTAGGGATCAGCAAGTTTCGTCACGATTACGATATGCGCGCAAAATCCAACTCATGCACATCTCAAGTGATCATTATGGTTACGGCCTGTAGCCTGAGAGCAAAAAAGTCCGTTTCTCCTAAGCGTCTCAAAGGCGCTATGTTGTAGAAACGAACTCTTGAACTTGAATGGCGAAACGCTACACGCCTACGATGTGGAACCCACCATCGACATAGATCACTTCGCCTGTAATTCCGCGGGATAACGGGCTAATTAAGAACATCGCCGTATCACCAACTTCAGCCGTTTCTGTCGTACGACGAAGCGGTGCTTTCTCTTCCACTTCACGCAGAATCGAGTTGAAATCTTTAATCCCTTTCGCAGCAAGTGTACGGATTGGACCAGCCGATACCGCGTTCACGCGAATGTTGTATTGACCGAGGTCATTGGCAAGGTAACGAACGGACGCTTCAAGCGCTGCCTTCGCAACACCCATCACGTTGTAGTTCTTCATGGCACGCTCTGCACCAAGATACGTCATCGTCATGATGCTGCCGCCCTCTGTCATTAACGGATACAATCGCTGTGATACCGCAACAAGCGAGTACGCGCTAATGTCATGTGCTAACGCAAATCCAGCACGGGATGTATTCGCGTATAATCCTTCAAGCTCTTCCGCCTTCGCGAATGCAATACTATGTACGACACCGTGAAGAACGCCGAATTCTTCTTTTAGTTGTGTTGCGAGGGTATCAATTTCCTCATCCACCGTTACGTTGCATGGAAGTATAACTGAATTCGGGATTGTAGCTGCAAGCTTACCTACCCGTTCCTGTACCCGTTCACTCTCATATGTAAATGCTAGACGTGCACCTTGCGCCGCTAAGGATTGTGCAATCGCCCATGCGATACTGCGATCGTTAGCGACACCCATGACTACAATATTTTTACCTGCTAATAATTGACTCATTTCTTCCTTTTCCTCCTCTCACCGATTCCTAGCTTGTCCATTCTTCGAATCGTACCAGCTAACAACCAGTCCTTTGTCCAAATTACCTTATTTACAGGCGAATTTCAAGTATTTTATACGTTATATGGTTGTTTTACCAAATTATCCCTCAATCTCAACGCTAGCTTGATCCTTTATCGTAACGCCATCATTCGTATATTGCTTCAGATCGTCCATAAGCTTGAATAGCGCACCATCCTTCATCTTCGCTTCAATCATCACATCCAGATGCGTCGTGATTGGAGCAATCGCCCGCATAAAGTGAAGCAGCGGCTCGACTTGCACATAATCGGCATGTCCTCGAAGATCTTTATCACTCTTGGGGCTCGATACATGAATTTTAGGCGGCAGCACTACATGTTCCTCACGCCATGTCGCGTGAATACGCGGCCATAGATCTTGGGGCCGTTCGCCTTCATTATTCACCCATTGATGATGAATATCGAGCACCATGGGCAATCGAAGCTTCTCACTAATCTGAAGAGTCTCTACCGCATTAAATGTCTTATCATCATTTTCTAGGGTCACTCGCCGCTTTAGTGTGGGGTCAAGCTTGGAGAACTGATGAATGAACCGTGCGCCTGCTGTCGCTTTGTCCCCGTATGCACCGCCAATATGAATATTATTTTTCGCGCGATCATCCAATCCCATTGCATCAAGCATCCTAACATGATGCGTTAGATCGCGAATCGAATGACGAAGAACTTCTTCTCGTGGGGTACTAAATACGGTGAAATGATCGGGATGGAAAGACAGACGCATGCCTGCTTGATTCGCATAGTCGCCAATGGCCGAGAATGCTGGCTTCAGATAGGGGAAAGGATCCCAATCCTGAAGGGATTGATGTGTCGCAAGGGGGATCAGTTTCGATGACATCCTGTAGAGATGAATGTCATGCATTCGGTTATGCTTCAGCAGCCGCAGCGTATTGTGCAGGTTCTCTTCTGCTATTCGTTCTAATCGACGGTAACCCGCTTCGATGTCACCCAGCTTCTCGAACTGCTTGTAGGTCATCGTCCGCGAAGGCGATGCGTTCTTGATGACCGTAGACATCGCGACGTAGCCGAACCGAACCTGCATTGTCTTCTTCACCGCGTGGGCCTCCTTATCGTACGTTGAAATTCACATACTTCTAAGTGTGCCCATATCCGGTTACTTTTTACCAGGATCGCCAAAAAACATCTCGTACGCGAGCGCCGTCTGCACACGCGCTTCTTCATCATTCAACTTGCGGATTAACTCCATCTCCACCTCGGTCAATTCTTCCCCTTGGAAGTTGATCTCTGCAATGGATGCAACGATCTTCACGATCGCAATGGCTTGGTTATCCGGTGTATATGCAATGACCTTCTGACCTGTCGGGAATACGCGGAATCCGCTCTTCACCATTTTACCGCGGCCGTATTCTAACAGCTCGTACAATTCTTGCTCCGATTTGAACTTGCACACTGAATTAAACTCCGTCTGAAATCCCATTAATCGTTCCTCCTTAGAATATGGTTAAAAATAGAGCAGGGAAGCGAACACCTCCCTGCTGCTATAAATACGTTTATTTTAAAATTGACCCTTACACAACCGTCTGTGGTTTGTTATTGCCGAAATCGATCTGCTGCTTCTCTTCAAAACGTTCAAGCGCGAGCTGGATCAATGTATCTAACAGTTCCTGATACGGTACACCTGTCTCACGCCACATGAGCGGATACATACTGTAAGGCGTAAAGCCCGGCATCGTATTCACTTCGTTAATCATGATCTGGTTATCATGTTTCTGCACGAAGAAGTCAACGCGCGATAGTCCCGAACCATCGATCGCCTGGAACGCACGAATGGCAAGTGAACGAAGTTCCTCTGTCAGCTCTGGCGAAATGTTCGCCGGAATCATCATCGAAGAATTCCCGTCCGTATATTTGGCTTGGTAATCATAGAATTCACTTGAAGACGTAATCTCACCTGGTACCGAAGCTCTCGGCTCCTCATTCCCAAGTACGCTAACTTCAATCTCACGCGCATCAATGAACTCTTCTACAATGACTTTACGGTCGTAACGAAGCGCAAGGTCGATGGCTGCTACGAGCTCTTCCCGGTTACGCGCTTTGGAGATGCCGACACTGGAACCAAGATTCGCCGGTTTGATGAAGCATGGATAACCTAGCGATATTTCGATCTCCATCGTATGATAGCTCGCGTCTTTCTCCCATTGCTTGCGTGTGAAGTAACGATACATACACTGCGGCAATCCCGCCTGAGCGAACAATTTCTTCATGATGACCTTATCCATACCCACCGCAGAAGCGAGAACCCCTGCGCCAACGTATGGCACATTAGCAATCTCGAACAATCCTTGAATCGTACCGTCTTCACCAAATGTACCATGAAGCAGTGGGAACATCACATCAACACTCTGTACGCCGCTGCTTCCTACTGATTGACTAGCATCCGAGAACAAAGGCATAATCGCTGATCCTGCCGGTTTATTCTTATCTGCTTCATACTGCAACAATCCTGAATGCTCTACCGGCGCTTGTAGGAGCGGACCATTCCGCCATTCGCCGTCTTTCGTTATATAGAAAGGCACGATCTCATATTTGTCGTAATTAAATGCCTTCATCACTGCAAGTGCTGTGGATAAAGATACTTCGTGCTCGCCTGATTTGCCTCCGTAGATAAGACCTACGCGTATTTTCTTTATGCCGCTCATGACTTTCCTCCGCAATAGAACATGTTTTGTAGCCCGATTGGGCCCTTTATTTCATTGTTGTTAGACATTAGAACCAATCTATAATATGAAAAAAACGATATTGTGTACGCTCCGTATGAGCATATGAATCCCGGTAATCCCAGTAGCGATGTCTGCTATTCGTCGTGTGCGCATTAATAAGCGGCATTCCGCCTGCATCAAATGCTGTGACGATCGCGCTATGTTGGTAGCGACCATCACCATCCCAATCATAACTAATGACATCGCCTAGCTGTAAATCCGACGGCCGTTCCACGGGAGCAGCTTGCAAATACGAATCGCTATGATTCAAATAGTTGTTCAGTGCATTGGCGACAGCCCAGCTGTAACTCCAAGCTTCCTGGTTGTTCACCATACCCCGGTACCACCAACCTGTCTCTCTTTTACCAGTATAGTGGATTGGTCCCCCCCCTGCAACGAGACATTGTGAGATATAATTCGTGCAATCAACTTCAAAGGCTAGAAATTCCGGGTTGTTTCCGTTCCACCACTGATCCGCATATTGCACCGCACGTTCCCTCGCATAAGGCTTCGCACGCCAAGATTTGGGCATCCCAAGAACATCTGTATTTAAGAGAGGGATTGATGGGATATGCTCGGATGTCTGCTGTTCAGGGTGACTCACAATCTCCTCCTTCTCCGTTCTTCGTTCCTCGGGATGACGCTCAGGAATGTTCTGCTCAATGCGGGTAATAATCCACGTGTTGCCATCCTTGTTCAGCGTAATGCGCTCTTGTTCTAATCGTTCTTCAACGTGGGCAATATGGCGTTTCTCATAGATTCGGCGTGTCTGAAACTCCAGATCGACGACGACCTCCCCTTCACCTTCACGTGTCCGCAGCAGCTTCGTCCGCGTCTCATTGCGAAGCGGCGTTGACTCCCGCGCTTGATACCATTCCTTTAGCATATGCATGCGGTTGCTTTTGCGCATTAAATGATCTAAATCTGTCACCACAACTTGATCTGCGGGCTGCCTATAATCGATTTCTGTGCGGTTGAATTGATTCACATAGGAATAAAGTGCATTTTTCCAATCTTTTCGCATACCAAAGGACCTCCCCAAAGATTTTTACCGTAAGCAAGGTTGGTTCAGTATATGACATGCTGGGGGGAAATATGAGGATGAGATGGGTGTGCTCAAATTGAAAAGCAGATGGCTGACTTCTACATTGGCGCGTTGGGGAGGGGTGGATATAGGGTTCCAGCCGCTGTTGCTCCTCCACCCCATATCTATCCCCTCTTCGGAGTTACGGTGTGCGGGGTGCCACTTTTCAATTGAGCGCATCCATTGAGGGGGGCTGGGGGGAGCGGCGTGCCGTAAACAACTGCATTTCTGCAGTTGTTTACGGCCATCGGGGCAGCAGAGGGCGAATTAACTGCGTTTTTGCAGTTAATTTAGCTACTTGGGGGCGCGACGAGCGAATTAACTGCATTTTTGCAGTTATTTCGTCCACTTGGGAGCGTAATGAGCCAATTAACTGCATTTCTGCAGTTATTTCAGCCACTCGGAGGCGTGACTAGCCAATTAACTGCGAATTTGCAGTTATTTCAGCCCCTTGGGAGCGTAACAAGTCAATTAGCTGCATATCTGCAGCATTTCAGCCACTTGGGGGTGCAACGAGTCATTTAACTGCATTTTTGCAGCTATTTCAACCACTTAGGGGCGCGACGAGTCATTTAACTGCATTTTTGCAGCTCTCACTTGGAGACGCGATGAGCTAATTAACTGCATTTTTGCAATTATTTCAACCACTTGAGAGCGTAAAGAGTCAATTAACTGCGTTTTTGCAGCTATTTTAGCCACTTGGGAGCGTAATGAGCCAATTAACTGCATTTCTGCAGCTATTTTAGCCACTTGGGAGTGTAACGAGTCAATTAACTGCGTTTCTGCATCTATTTTAACCACTTGAGAGCGTAAAGAGTCAATTAACTGCGTTTTTGCAGCTATTTTAGCCACTTGGGAGCGTAATGAGCCAA
>NZ_JBYTDT010000002.1:511688-576027 GCF_058791655.1 Paenibacillus sp. EB106-05-06-XG162 | reverse complement strand
ATTTCTGCAGCTATTTTAGCCACTTGGGAGTGTAACGAGTCAATTAACTGCGTTTCTGCATCTATTTTAGCCACTTGAGAGCGTAAAGAGTCAATTAACTGCGTTTTTGCAGCTATTTTAGCCACTTGGGAGCGTAATGAGCCAATTAACTGCATTTCTGCAGCTATTTTAGCCACTTGGGAGTGTAACGAGTCAATTAACTGCGTTTCTGCATCTATTTTAGCCACTTGGGAGCGTAACGGAGTCAATTAACTGCGTTTCTTCAGCTATTTTAGCCACTTGGGAGCGTAACGAGTCAATTAACTGCGTTTCTGCAGTTATTTCAGCTACTTGGGGGCGTGACGAGCCAAATAACTACATTTCGGCAGTTATTTTAGCGACTTGGAGACGCGACGAGCCAATTAACTGCATTTTTGCAGTTATTTCAGCCACTTGGGAGCGTAACGAGTCAATTAACTGCATTTCTGCAGTTATTTCAGTGACTTGGAGACGCAACGAGCTAATTGTGCTGATAAATTGTAGAGGTACTTATCGAGCTCCTCTAAATTCCGATCAATTTGCCCCATATATAGGGCGGTAAGATTACTGTTGGAATTCGCGATTTGATTGCGGACGACCTCGATGGCGTAGAAATTGTTGTAGAGCAGGAAGACAATAAGCGGGAGCATGACGATGAGGAACCCGAAGATCAACTTGAAACGAATGGACTTGAATAGGAGCTTCTCAAAGAATGGCATATCAATGTCTCCTTCCTACCGCTTCAGCATCCTTGCGGGGTGTGGTCATATTCCATTCATTGTAAACATTTTCATGATCGATTCATGGTAAAATCTTCAGGAATTATCGATATTTTATTGAAAGAATCCTAGAGGATCCCCGGTGAAAAAACCCTTTACGACGAGAGATTATGCAGGTATACTTAAGGTAAATCAATAATTTGAAATTGCGTTTCACTAGATGAAACGAATATCATTTCAAATTGGACTCTTGATCGAAGGGAACTCCTTCGAGAATAAATTTAGGAGGCGCAGCATCATGTCCAAAAAGGATCACTACTCCGTAGCCCGCGACCTGCAAGTGAACGGGAAAAGCTACCGCTACTACAGTCTTCAGGGTCTTGAAGAGCAAGGTATTGGCAGCATTAACAAGCTTCCATTCTCCATTAAAGTGTTATTGGAAGCTGCTGTACGTCAATTCGACGGCAGAGCCATTACAAGTGAACATGTGAAGCAAATCGCGAGCTGGGCGGAAGGCCGCGACGAGAACAAAGAGATTCCGTTCATTCCTGCACGTATTGTATTGCAAGATTTTACTGGCGTTCCGGTTGTCGTTGACCTTGCAGCTATGCGCGATACGGTCAAAAAAGCTGGCGGCGATCCAAAACAAATCAATCCGCTTGTACCGGTTGACCTTGTTATCGACCACTCGGTCATGGTAGATGCATTCGGATCTCCCGACGCGCTAGAGTACAACATGAATGTCGAGTTCGAACGTAATGAAGAGCGTTACCGTTTCTTGCGCTGGGCGCAAACGGCGTTCAATAACTTCCGCGCGGTTCCTCCAGGCACAGGTATCGTTCACCAAGTGAACCTTGAGTACCTTGCATCCGTAGCTGCAACGAAAGATGTTGACGGCGTGACTGAAGTCTATCCAGACTCCCTCGTCGGTACAGACTCCCACACAACCATGATCAACGGTCTTGGCGTTGTTGGTTGGGGTGTTGGCGGTATCGAAGCAGAAGCTGGTATGCTCGGCCAACCGCTCTACTTCGTTACACCGGAAGTTATCGGTTTCAAATTAACAGGTAACCTTGCTGAAGGCGCAACAGCGACAGACCTTGCGTTAACAGTAACGCAATTACTTCGTAAGAAAGGCGTTGTCGGCAAATTCGTAGAATTCTACGGACCAGGTCTATCCAACATCAGCCTTGCAGACCGTGCAACAGTTGCCAACATGGCACCAGAATACGGCGCAACGGTTGGTTTCTTCCCAGTCGATGATGAGACATTGAACTACATGCGCAGTACAGGTCGCGCAGAAGAGCAAATCGAGCTTGTAGCAAGCTACTATAAAGAGCAAGGCATGTATCGTACAGACGCGACACCAGATCCAATCTTCTCCGATGTGATTGAGCTGGATCTAGGATCGATCGTACCAAGCTTAGCTGGACCGAAACGTCCACAAGACCGTGTCGAGCTATCGAACATGAAAGAAGCATTCAACAGCATTATTCGCACACCAATCGATAAAGGCGGCTATGGCTTGTCCGACGAGAAAATCGTACAATCCGTTCCTGTCTCCCATCCGAATGGCGAGAAGAGTGAAATGGCTGCGGGTGCAGTCGTGATCGCAGCGATTACGAGCTGTACGAATACATCGAACCCTAGCGTTATGCTCGGTGCAGGTCTTGTCGCGAAGAAAGCCGTTGCACGCGGACTCAAGAAGCCTGGCTATGTGAAGAGCAGCTTAACACCAGGATCCCTTGTGGTAACTGAATATCTGCAAAAAGCTGGCGTATTGGAATCGCTCGAAGCACTGGGCTTCCACGTAGCAGGTTATGGTTGTGCGACTTGTATCGGTAACTCCGGTCCATTGCCGGATGAAGTGGGCCAAGCGATCGCGGATAACGATATGACGGTTGCAGCCGTTCTTTCCGGTAACCGTAACTTCGAAGGACGCGTTCACGCTCAAGTGAAAGCGAACTACCTTGCTTCCCCGCCGCTAGTTGTTGCTTACGCACTAGCAGGTACGGTGAACATTGACCTTGTGAACGATCCGATCGGCTACGATCAGAACGATGAGCCAGTGTACCTCAAAGACATCTGGCCAACATCGCAAGAAATCAAAGAAGCGGTAGCAACCGCATTAACACCGCAAATGTTCCGTGATAAATACGAGCACGTATTCACACAGAATGAGCGTTGGAATCAAATTGCAGCGCCACAAGGTGAATTGTATGAGTGGGATGAGAAATCGACTTACATTCAGAACCCGCCATTCTTCTCGAACCTAGGCACAAGCCTGAATGATATTACAGACATCAACAGCGCGAACGTGCTTGCATTGATGGGCGATTCCGTTACGACGGACCATATCTCCCCTGCAGGTAACATCAAAGCTGACAGTCCAGCAGGTGAATATCTCATCGAGAACGGTGTGAAGAAAGAAGACTTCAACTCCTACGGTTCCCGTCGTGGTAACCATGAAGTGATGATGCGCGGTACGTTCGCGAACATCCGTATTCGTAACCAAGTGGCTCCGGGTACAGAGGGCGGCGTAACGACTTACTTGCCGAATGAAGAAGTCATGTCGATCTATGATGCATCCATGAAATATCAAGATGCAGGTAAGAACCTCGTAGTTATCGCAGGTAAAGAATACGGTACAGGAAGCTCCCGTGACTGGGCAGCCAAAGGTACATTCTTGCTCGGCGTCAAAGCAGTTATCGCAGAGAGCTTCGAGCGTATCCACCGCAGTAACCTTGTTGGTATGGGCGTCCTTCCGCTTCAATTCCAAGATGGACAGAGCTGGAAGACACTTGGCATTACGGGCCGCGAGACATTCGATATCCTTGGCTTGTCCAACGATGTACAGCCAGGACAATCGGTGAAAGTTATCGCGACTCGCGAAGATGGCAGCAGCTTTGATTTTGAGGCTATCGTGCGTCTAGACAGCATGGTGGACGTCGACTACTACCATAACGGTGGTATCTTGCAGACGGTACTTCGTCAAATGATTGCGAACCAATAAAGAACGAACTCATATCATATGTTAAGAGCTCCGAGATGTCTGATTCATAGAACATCTCGGAGCTCTTCTTCATTCTCCCAACAACTCGTGCGCTGTCACTTGTTCTTCTGGCTTGCGATCCAGAATGCGAATATAATAAGCGGAATCAGAATAAACCAAGGGATCGTAATCCCCCCAACGAATATGGCTAGTATGAAGATAAGTACGAAGCCAATGATAATATACAGACAACCGCGGCCGAACGTCTCCATGTATACCGTCTCCCTTCAGGAGCATTGGATGGGTGTACTTCTAGTATACAAAGGCGATGCTCAGATATATGTTAACGAATTTAACAAAGTGTCGAAGCGTGCATGGAAAGACGAATAACCGCCCATCCTAAAGGACGAGCGGTGCGCCTGAGCTAATGACGTGTTACAGATCACATAGATCAATGAGCATGAATCGTGCATCATGACTCGCTTCAATCTGCAGCGTCGTGATATCGGAAATCCGCGCAGAATCTCGTGTACCAAGCTTCGCCTCACCATTTAAGGTGACATCCCCTTCGAGGACAAAGACGAAGATTTTGCGATCGGCAGTCGATATGTGAGAAATGGATTTCCCCGCATCCAGATCAGACAAATAGATCGTCATATCTTGATGGATCTTCGCGACGTTCTCCCCACCTTCGGTTGAGACAACAGGCAGCAACTGATTGCGCATTTGGCTCACATCGAATTTCGAAGTCTCATAGGACGGGTGTAGATTCGATTCACCGGGGATGAACCACATTTGCAAGAAATTTAAGGTTTCATCGCTCGAAGCATTGAACTCTGAATGGAAGATGCCCGTCCCCGCTGACATCCGCTGGATTTCACCAAATGAAGTAATCGCGTGATTACCCAGATTATCCCGATGCTCAAGCTCCCCCGATAGCACGATAGACACAATCTCCATTTCACGGTGAGGGTGCATACCGAACCCCTTTTGCGGCGTAACAAAATCATCATTCAGCACGCGCATTGCACCGAAATTTAAATTACTCGGATCATAATAATCTGCAAATGAGAAGCTGAAATTGCTCTTCAGCCAACCGTGATCGGCTGTATATCGTGATGCTGCTGGATAAATGTTAATCATCTTAGACCCTCCTCACTCCGATGAAATTAGTTCATCAATGTATATTGCCCGCCGCCGATCAAGGCGATACCTACAGCAACAGCAATGAGAACCAGATTATATTCGTAACCGCCTGCGGTGATCCACAATCCATTCTTACCATGAACCGTAATGATCGAGACCAGCATCGTAATGACGATGAGTGCAGCGCCGATCGTTAACCATACCCCCGAAGCGAATAACAACCCGCCTACAAGCTCGCCGCCGCCAGCCATAAGTGCCATCAACATCCCTGGCTTCATGCCAATGGATTCAAGCCATCCTGCTGTACCACGTAATCCGTGTCCCCCGAACATCCCGAATAATTTCTGAGCGCCGTGACCGATAAATAAAAGACCAATCACCAAGCGAATAATAAGAATACCTACATCTAACATGTGTAACTCTCCCCTTAACACTTATATTTTGTTTGTTACTTACTAAAATTAATATACACCCCTTAACTAACTTTTGTCAAGCAACTAAAAATATTTTTAAAAAACCTATTTTTCTGACATTAGATATGTTAAAATTATGACAAGGACATTGCACATTGCATTTGCCCGGAAAAGAGGTGTTACAATGGATTACTCTAAAATGTGTCCAAAATACGAGCACGCTTCTGAGCTGCTTGGCAAGCGTTGGACAGGTCTAATCATTCGCGTACTGTTAGGCGGTCCACGAAGATTCAAAGAAATTAAAGAGCAAATTCCGGAAATGAGCGATAAAATGCTGACGGATCGGATCAAGGAGCTGGAGAACTGCGGCATTCTCGTCCGAAATGTCTATCCGGAGACCCCGGTTCGTATCGAATATGACCTAACGGATAAAGGTAAAGATCTAGAACCCGTTATTGAGAAAATTCAATCCTGGGGCGAAAAATGGATGTGAATCATGAACGACAAAAAAGAGCCGATACCATGCAGTCTGTACTGCAGTGATATTGGCTCTTTTTTAGTGCTCTTCATTCCTATTTGGCGCTCTTCCTACCGTAACATCTTCCCCATGCGCTTCGCTGCTTCAATGACAAGCGGCGCTTGATCCTGCATCGCCTGCAGCGAGAAGCGGTTCACAGGTCCTGAGACGGATAAGGCCGCCGCCAAATGGTGAGATCTGTCGAATATGGGTGCAGATAGGGCTGCAGCACCAGATTCCCGCTCTTCAAAACTCGTCGCATAGCCCTGCTCCCGAATCTCCGATAGCTGACGGATATAGTGCTCCTTCTCCGTCTCAGACGTCCAGTCTAATGACTGGATTAATTCTGCTTGCATATCCCCATTCGCATAAGCAATCAATACTTTACTCGATGCCCCTACCGATAGCGGCGCACGCATACCCACAGGAGCTACCCTGCGTATCGCATGATTACTCTGTACGGCTTGAATTCGGATGCGCTCTTTGCCATCACGCAAGTACAAGCTGATCGTCTCTCCGATCAAATCACGCAGCCGCTCCATTTCCGGCAGCAGTATACTTGCTGGATCATCCTCTTGGGACAAGTTAGCAGTCAGCTCCCATACACGCATGCCAAGTCGATACTTCTCCGTCGCTTGATTGCGTGTGACAAATCCTTTTTCCTCCAGTGTCGTTAACAACCGATGTACGGTACTCTTATGCAAGCCGATCTTGCTGGAGATTTCCGTCAAGCCCAAATCCGTATCCGATGTAAAGCAAATCAGTATATCTAAAGCCCGCTCGACGGCTCGAACCGTTAATTTACGTTCTTCCAAGAGAGGATTCCCCCTTAAAATAGTTTCATAGAATGAAACAAAGTTACATCTAGTATAACGAAAATCTACGCTTTCGTAAAGCTGAGATTACCTCTGTTACAGGTAGATTACAAGGACCTTACAAATTACGACCACCCATTGACCCTAGACCTATCTCATCATACGATAGAACTACCACAGATTTATAAAACGCTTTCATAGATCTCTTAGAGGTTGTTCAAAATGTCATCAATTGATCACGAAGTCATTCAAGAAGCATAATCGACATCGAATCTTGCGTTCACCTTCGAAGTCCGGTACTCATTTAGGTTTCGCCTAAACTCCGTTCCTCCTAAAAGTTTTTCGGAGAAAAACTCGCTACGGAAACATGGCTTCAGGTTCTCGCAACCTTCTCGGTGCTGAATTGCCGACTTTTTGAACACTTACTTTTAAGGAAGATCAAAATTATATATTAATAATCAATTCACATCTAAGATTATAGAGGAGGTATACGCAATGACGACATCCACATGGACTGAACCTGTACTTCAAGGCGAAATTCTACAGCCTACTGCACCTGCGATACCTTATCGTCGTCTGCGTCTGAGACATGTCATGATCGCACTTACTCTATCACTTGTCACACTCCTCGTCTTTGCCTTTCTAGCATTGCATGGATATATTGCATGGGTGTTGTCTAATCCAACGGTTGCAGACATCACATCCAATCCCTATCAAGCCAAACGCTTGCATTACGAGAATATTACATTCCCTGCTTTAGATAACAGTACGAATTTAGAAGGTTGGTATATCCCCGCTGCGAACTCGAAGAAGACCATCGTATTCAGTCATGGCTATGGTGCGAACCGCGAAGAGCTGTGGGTACCGATGTACGATCTCGCACAATTCGCACACCGATTGAATTACAACGTCGTTATGTTCGATTACGGATTCGCCTCCAAGACCCATAAGCTTGCCGCAACGGGCGGCGCCATCGAAAGTGAACAACTGCTCGGCGCCATTCAATATGCGAAGGAACGCGGATCGCAAGAAATTGTCGTATGGGGCTTCTCTATGGGTGCCGGCACGGCCTTACAAGCCGCGCTTAAGACAGATGACATCGATGCAATGATCTTAGATAGTACGTTCCTGCTCGAGCCTGATACACTGTATCATAATATCAGTCAACATATGAAGCTGCCGCGTGATGTATCGCTGCCCATTCTAAGATCCTTATTCCCTATCATTAATGGCACGAGCTTGCAGCAAATTCCTTATGAGGCCGTGAAAAGTCATAACTATGAAATGCCGATCTTCTTCATTCACGGAACGAATGATGAGAAGGCTCCTTATCCGATTGCAGAGGAACTCGCAGCGAAGCAGAGCAATCTCAACTCCGAGGTTTGGATCTCGAATGGCGCATTGCATGAGATGATCTATCGTCAACATCCCAAAGAATATTTGAAGCGAACTGCTTCTTTCTTAAATGCCGTATCTTAATCTTAGAGTCTACCCTGACAGCATGGCATAGGCATCAACAACTTGGAATATCTTGATTAAAGATGCTCTAAGGGAGGTGCTTATGACATGCTGTTTGTATATGGTACGCTCATGCCCGCGCGCGTACTCGAAGAAATTCTGCAATGGAAACGACAAGAGAAAGATAACATGGCCTTCATTCCTTCCGTGCTACCCGCACTTGAACCGCAATATGTCACTTGGCTGAACGAATGGGAACG
This sequence comes from Paenibacillus sp. EB106-05-06-XG162, assembly GCF_058791655.1. NCBI lineage: Bacteria > Bacillati > Bacillota > Bacilli > Caryophanales > Paenibacillaceae > Paenibacillus > Paenibacillus sp. EB106-05-06-XG162. Next base: position 567,689 of record NZ_JBYTDT010000002.1, on the reverse strand, counting down.
ACTCGTGCACCGAACCATTCACTATACACAGTTCTATATCCATCCATTTCGCCATACCCATCAGCCCTATGCCCCGGAACTTCAAGAACAAGTCGATCATTTATTGAACGCTTCCCTAGCCCATTCGCTAGCATGGGTCACACAGCTTCGCGAAGTGATTGCCGCAAGCCCTGCGATTCAACGAAATATTCCAGCGCAGCAGACCCTACGCCGTATCATTGAACAAACCGAGTCTTTCATCCATACCGCGCAACCGATGGTACATCCGGGGATCACTGCTCCCGCAGTTACAGAGCAGTCTCCCATCACTTCAGAGGATTACCGGATGAAGACATGGTCCGATATGCTTCCCCCCAAACAACCGGAGCCCGTTCCTATCGGTGGTCATCTACTGCCGCCTCTCGCCTACCCTTATGATGCACTTGAACCTTACATCGATGAGACAACGATGCGAATCCATCACGACAAACATCATCAAGCGTATGTCGATGGTCTTAACCATGCAGAATTAGCACTTGCCAATGCACGCGAAGACGGGAACTTCGACCTCGTTAAATATTGGGAAGGCGAGTTGGCCTTTAACGGTGCTGGACACTATCTACATACCCTCTTCTGGGAAATCATGAACCCTGAAGGCGGCGGGAAGCCTGAAGGAGACTTAGCCGAGCAAATTATCCAGGATTATGGCAGCTTCGAGAAGTTCAAGGCCCATTTCAGTGCTGCAGCAGAGAAGGTAGAAGGCGGTGGCTGGGCGATCCTCGTCTGGAGCCCTCGTAGCGGTCGTACGCAGATTTTACAAGCTGAGAAGCACCAGAACTTATCACAGTGGGATAACATTCCCCTCCTCCCAGTCGACGTCTGGGAGCATGCCTATTATTTGACGTATCAGAACAATCGCCGCAAATATATCGATAATTGGTGGAAAGTCGTCTATTGGCCTGCGGTAGCAGCCCGATACAAGCAAGCAAAACAATTGAGATGGCAGCCGTGGTGAACGGCATTATAATAACCCGTGCAGCTTCACAGCCGCGCGGGTTATGTTTTGTTATAAAGAAGTGATACCTCGCACGAACTGCTGTTAACGTATAGGCTTCACAGGCCGCTGCCACCAAATATACGCTTGCACCTTCTTCGTATGCGTTGCGAGATTCGGCGAAGAAGGAAGAGCGATACCAAAGGGCTGAAGCAGTGAGTTCTGTTCCACGGACACCTTTGCAGTCTGGACGGACCAAGGCGAGTGCTGAATGTCGGTGATGATCAGTTCATTGCTCACAACACCTTTCGCTTGAAGCGGTACGGGATGTAGTATATCGCTATACTGGCAGTAACGCTCTGTAAGCCATTTGGTTAATGAATTAGTGACTGCGGGATAAGGACTCGAGACCGGCGTTGCACGCAGACGCAGCTTGGTATGGTCCGAAAGACTGCAGTCGATACGTTGATCCGGCGGATGGCTCAATTGCGGCTTGTCCGGATGCATCGGATCGATGCGAAGATCAGCATGAACGAACGGCATATGCATAAATTGCGAAGCGCCGAACACAGCCAAGCGACTGGTGGCACCGATACGTAAGAAATAGACCCCGGGTTTGCCTTCACTAGATCGAACATAGGTGCGAATGTTGACCTGATTGAAGTCCATCATGCCCGGTATGGGTGGCATGAAACGTAATCTCAGGTGATGCACCTGTAGAACGACGATGCTGATCCAAGCTTGGTCATGATAGGTATCCAGTTCAAGTCCTTTCGGGATGAACGAGGACAGCATCTTCGGATCCATCGCGTAATGGACGAAAGTGATGTCACGCCATTGCTGCGACATGATCCACGGCGCTTGCGGCAGTGGCCAAGGACGCGTGGGATTCAACTCTGATAATTGCATGAATAAGTCAGTCCCTCCAATACGCGTATGCTTCGGGATGGCAGGATACACCAAGTTATACAGTATTGGAATGTAGGATGCGATAATTTGATAAATCTATGCAAGAAGCCTCATTTGCACAGTAAATAGAACAGTCTATTATAACAAATACCCCAATGCACACCGGGAATGATACGCAGCAAGATCTCTTGCAAATTGTTGATCCGGGAAACCGCGATGCAGCAGCTTTAGCCCCCCCGCCATTAAGGAGATGTGGTAATAGAATCGGTAAAAAGCCATTCGGTACGGATCAAGCGTATCATGCTTAAGATACCGATAATATTCGCCGAAACGGAGTTCAAGGAAGCTATGTTCAAGCTCGATATCATAGAACTCCGCTCCCTCGATATCGATCAAGTAAGGCTCCAATTGCTGATTCACCAATATATGATCGGGACCCAATTCACCATGGATAAATCCATAACGGTTGCGAGGTGCTATGCGTGATGCGAGCACATGCAGCATTTCGAGCAGCTGGCTATAGTGGGCCTTGATTGGCTCAATATACTGGGAGGCATACAACAACTGATTTTCGGCATCCTTCTTCTGAAGTAAGTGGCAGTTCTCTCTGGCTTCTTCCCGATCATTCACCTTCCCAAAAGTCTGCCTTATGTTCCCATGCATGCCAGCCAGCATATCGCCGATCTGATGGAACAATGCATCCTGTACCCGCGTATCCGACTCGTGAAAATAGACCTCCGCTTTCTGCCCTTCCATGTATTCTACGAGTGCATAATCGAACGGATACTTCGTTTGATCCTGATTCAAGTCGTACAGAGCAGGCGTTCGAATCCCCTGTTCCTTGAAAAATCTATTATTCATCGCGAATAAATCACTACCATAAGATCGATGATCCGCACCATTGCTTTCGATTTCTTCTTGAAAATAATTCATCGTCAGATCCCACACATAGAGTACACAGGAAAATCCATTGCTACAGTTCAACTTGTAGATGACCTTCTGTGCACCGCCGTGCAACCTCACCATATCCGTAACCCAATAATTCGTTCCAAACACGTTCCCTACATAAGTTTGCAAATCAGATAAATCGAGGTGAAAATTCCGTTCCATCTTAGCAACACTCCATTTCTTCGGTTATTGCCGGCACTTCAACTTTATCGGAAATTTTCCCAAAAATATAGACTGTTTCTTCACGATTTGTTATGATGTTGAATAAGGTGTCGATAAAATTAATAAGCCTTTGGAGCGCGTACTCCAAAGGCTTTTTTTATAGCCATATGCATCCCCAAGGGAGGAAGCATGAGTGAAAAAACCATGGATCATGTTAACTTCTGTAGTCGTTTTTTGCCTCACAATAGCAATTCTAGTAGCTTTTATAGTAAATCGTTATGACGATTATAAAGCACATATGTATTTAATCCCCGATGGTTATGTCGGATGGGTCGAAGTAGAATATGACCAACCTGGATATCCCGAGTTAAAGCAGGAGAAAAATGCGCTCGTCTATGAAATTCCGCCATCAGGTAAATTAATAACATCTAGTCCGAATGCTTCAGGTCCCGTTACCTACTATTATGTCCTTGCGGACGGTACCTGGAAGAGTATCCCTTTGGGTGAAAACGCCATGGTTCATCACTTTGGCACATCGTCATCAAGTACACTTCACGGCGATGGAACGAAAGTCCATACCCCTCAGACGGTCAAGTTCTTTGTCGGAACCACCGAACAATTGGATGAGGCGCAGCGCAGCAAGCCATAATCATGATGTAAAGAGCTGACCACGAGGTCAGCTCTTTTTTATCACCGTACAATCGTTCCTTATCCCCTACATCATCGCCTGTGGATCTTCCTTGCGCAAGAGCTCCTTCTTCTCCCAGCTGGCGAAGAAATCCTCCCATATCACTTGGCATCGATCTTCTTCAATGCCCATTACAATTCCAACCGTCCCGTCCGTCACGAATACGACGCGATCCCCGACCCGGAACATGGCGCTCACCCTAACCGGAAGATGATCCCGTGACCACCTTTGGGGTATACCCATTTGATATTCTCATGCGGGCATCCGATCCGGCAGCTGCCGCACTCATGACAGCCTTCATAGCCGACATGCATCCGAATGTCTTCCCACTTATACACTTCCGCAGGACAGAAAATCGTACAGATTTTATCCGGACATTTGGTCGCGCACGTATCATAATCCAGCACATGCAGATGCGAATTGGTGTCGGCCTTGAATCGGATCAAATATTGCTTCTCTTCAATCGATTGCCCTTTCGTTCCATCACTCATTTCATCACCCTCCAAGCTTGAAACAAGTCACGAGCAATTTTGATTTTATCGCCGACTGTACCGATGCCTTGCCAGATCTTCCGCTGCTTCTCCCGTTTCGAGGTTCCATCGACGGTAAACATCTGGCTCGCTGCTCGATTGATCATCGGGATATATTGCTCGAAATAGTGCGGGTATTTCTCGAAATGATGCGTTGCATCCTTATATTTCTTCAGGTCTTCCCCAACGAACGAATCCATTAACCGCTGGCGATAGACATCCAGGGACTTCTCGGAAAAGTCGCCTGTCGACTGCGCCTCGATAATCGTCTCAGCCGCAATGACACCGGAGGTCATCGCCATATTCGACCCTTCCCGATGGATGGCATTCACCATCTGTGCCGCGTCGCCAACGACGAGCACGCCATCGCCGACGATCTTCGGCATAGACCGATATCCACCCTCTGGAATGAGATGCGCCAAATACTCCTGCTGCTCCGTTCCTTGAATGTAAGGACGAATCATCGGATGCGTCTTCACATATTCCAGCAGTTCATAAGGCTTCAGCTTATGCTTGATAAGCCCAGACAGCATCGTGCCGACGCCGATATTAAGGCTATCCTTGTTCGTATAGAGCCATGCCGTGCCGAGGATCCCTTTGGTTGAGTCTCCGAAAATCTCAATCGTACAACCTTGGTCCCCCTCCAGGTTGAACCGGTCCTCGATCACTTTCTTATCGAGCTTCAGCACCTCCATCACGGCAAGCGCCACCTCATCCGGCTTGAATTCCTTGTGGAACCCAAGAGACTTCGCGAGGAGCGAATTTACCCCATCCGCAAGGACCACGACATCGGCATAAATATCGCCTTCCGGCCGATCCGTTCGAACCCCGACGACCTTACCGTCCTTCACGATACATTCGAGCGCAACCGTCTCATTAATGAGCAGTGCGCCCTGCTCTACCGCTTTATCAGCGAACCATTGGTCGAACTTCGCACGGAGCACCGTAAAGTTGTTGTAGGGCTCCTTCCCCCACTCCATCCCCTTGTAGCTGAAGGTCGTAGCAGATTCCTTATCCAGCATCATGAACCGCTGCTCCACAATCGGCCGTTCGACAGGTGCTTCCTTATAAAAACCCGGGATGACATCCTCCATCATCTTACGATAGAGTACACCGCCCATCACATTCTTCGATCCGGGATATTCCCCCCTCTCCAAGAGTAAAACGCTTACACCTTGCTTCGCTAAAGTATATGCGCATGCGGTCCCCGCTGGACCGGCGCCAACGACAATGACATCAAATTTCTCAGCCATGTTCCACCTCTTCTCGCAGCGTTTGATCGAAGGCCTCCGTTAACATCGGCACAATCTCGAATGCATCCCCCACAATGCCATAATGACAAGCCTGAAAAATAGCCGCATTCGAATCCTTATTGATCGCGATAATTAAGCCCGAGTTCTGCATGCCGACCAAATGTTGAATCGCTCCTGAGATGCCGATCGCAAAATAAATTTTCGGTGTCACCGTGACCCCTGTCTGTCCGACCTGTCGACTATGTTCAATCCAGCCCGCTTCCACCGCATCCCGACTTCCGCCAACCGAAGCGCCGATTCGCTTCGCGAACTCGCCGATCATCTCGAAGCCAGCGCGGCCGCCAAGGCCTTTGCCGCCCGCCACAATAATATCCGCTTCATCGAGTCGAACCTTCTTCACCGTATGCCTGACAATATCCAGCACCTTCGTGCGGATATCGTCTTCACGAAGTTCTACAGGCTCTTCGATGACCTCACCCGTTCGCTCAGGGTCCCGCTCCAGCGCCTTAACGACCTTCGGCCGCACCGTAGCCATCTGTGGGCGGTCCTTCTTACACAGAATCGTGGCCATAATATTGCCGCCGAACGCGGGTCGACTCGCCTCCAGCAGCCCGGTCTCGGCGTCGACATCAAGCATCGTCGTATCCGCCGTAAGGCCTGTCGCGAGGTCTGTCGCTACAGCACTCGCCAAATCTTTGCCCGTCGAGGTCGCGCCATAGAGGAAAATTTCCGGCTTATACTTCTCGACACAAGCAATAACTGCCCTCATATACGATTCTGTGCGGTAATGGTGGAATATCGGATCATCATACACATAGACCGTCTCCGCACCATAAGTGATTGCCTCTGCTGCTAGACCCTTCACGCCATCGCCAATAAGAATCCCTGATAACGGAACGCCACGTTTGTCCGCAAGCCGTCTGCCCGCGCCAAGCAATTCAAGTGAGACTGGGACAATCGCTCCATCTTTATGCTCTAGAAACACCCAAATGCCGCGATATTCTTCAATATTCATTGCACGCCTCCTTCCTCTGTGGCGCCTGACTTATGGAATAGTTCCTTCTTATTCATCAGAATACTGAATAACCGATTCACCTGCTCCTCGCTGCTCCCTTGCAGCATCTCGCCGCCCTTTGGCTTATCCGGCGGCCATACTTTGGCGACGATCGTCGGCGAGCCTTTTAGTCCAAGCTTCGTCCGATCCACGATCCCCAAATCTTCAACCGACCAAATCACCGGTTGATACCGCGCAGCTCGCATCATATTCGGTAAGGTCGAATATGGAATTTCATTAATCTCCTTCTCTACAGACAGCAAGCAAGGCAATGTCGTCTGAATCACTTCATACCCATCCTCGAGCTTCCGATGAACAACCGCATAGCCCGCTTCACGATCAAGCTCGACCACCTTATTCACACTCGTCAACGGCGGAATATCCAGCCTCCGTGCAATACCGGGACCTACCTGTCCGGTATCACCATCAATGGTCATTTTCCCGCAAATAATCAGGTCAATCGGCTCCATCGTCCCGATCTTCTCGATCGCCTTGGTGAGTGAGTAGCTGGTTGCAAGCGTATCTGCCCCAGCAAAGGCACGGTCCGTAATGAGATAGCCTTCATCGGCCCCAATCTCAATACATTTACGAATGGCTTTGACCGCTGGCGGCGGACCCATCGTGACGACAGACACCTTCCCGCCATACCTCGCTTTTAAGCGGACAGCCTCCTCCACCGCATGCGCATCGTAGGGATTGAGGATGGCCGGGGCACTGGACCGATCCATGGTGTTGGTCTTCGGGTTCATTTTAATAATTTTCGTGTCAGGTACTTGTTTGATACAAGCAACAATGTGCAGCATTTGCAGCCACTCCTTTTCACGATACATCGTCACAACTCTTCTTATCACTTTATTGTTCAACAGGCGGTTCTATACCGTTCCGCGAACAAAATAACCCCACAAAGTGACGACTTCACTACGAAGCCTATTCAAATACTTTGCGGGGGGCCCCAGTAAAACCTATAATCTCAAAAAAATCGCCCGCAAAGCCTCTATGTAAGAGCTTTACGAGCGATTCTTCTACCCAACAATGATTATGATTTGATTAACGATAAAAATTCGTTGCGCAGTGTCGAGCTGCGACGGAAGCTGCCGCGGACACCGGACGTTACCGTCTTGCTGCCCGGCTTCTTCACGCCTCGCGCGCACATGCACAAATGCTCCCCTTCCACAACAACCATTACGCCGTGCGGCTTCAGCACTTCTTCCATAATATCAGCAATTTCGGATGTAATCCGTTCTTGCACCTGCAATCGACGCGTCACCGCTTCAACGAGGCGTGCGAGCTTGCTAAGACCCGCAATTTTCCCGCTAGGGATATAACCGATATGGATCTTCCCGAAGAAAGGCGCCATATGATGTTCACACTGACTGTAGTAGACAATATCTTTGACAATGACAAGCTCTTCATGCTGCTCATCGAACGTCACACCGAGCACTTCACGCGGATCGACAGCATAGCCAGCGAAAATCTCCTCATACATCCGTGCGACCCGAGCAGGTGTCTCTAACAACCCTTCCCGCTCTACATCCTCACCGATCAATTTCAGGATTTGCTGTACATGATATTCAATCTTCTCGTGATTCTGCTGTACGTGTTCATTCACATAATCCTTTACTCCCGACAAGATGCACCCTACTTTCAATTACTTAAATTTACGCCCGCCTTTTTGACCCTTCATCATTTGCTGCGCTTGCTGCATTTGCTTATTGTTCAAGTTATAGCCCATTTGCTTCGCCATCTTCTGAAGCATTTGCGGGTCACTCTGCATCTTCGTCAATTGTCTGCGCAGATAGAACACGCCGATAATAAAACCAAGAATTAGCCCCACGATTAATGTCACAATTGGAATAACATAACTCATTCGATTAAGTCACCTCATCTATTTAGTCACATCCCAATGCTTACGCAGTCTACGCGAGCCTTGATCAGATGTATATTTGCAAATATCATAGCATGTCCACTATTCACTGACAAACGGTAAATCCGTATTTTCCTGCTCGAGTGCGAGCAAGATCTGCTTCTTATCCAACCCGCCGCCATACCCGACCAGCTTGCCGTTCATCCCTATCACTCGATGACAAGGTACAATGACCGATACCGGGTTCTTATTGTTCGCGCCGCCAACGGCACGTACCGCCTTCGGCTGGCCGATCCATTCGGCAATTTGCTTATAGGACCATGTCTCTCCATAAGGCACCTCGGTTAATGCTTGCCACACCTGCAGCTGGAACGGCGTTCCATTCATGTCTAGCGGGAGATCGAACGACTTGCGCTCACCTGCAAAAAATTGTTGTATCTGCATCACGATATCTTTCATCGCAGCATGATTGCGAATCAGCTCGGGTTCCGAATACCACCGACTTGCCCATTCCTGAATCGATGCCTCTTGATCTACGAATGCGCCGAATTCGATGCGGCATAGCCCTTGCATCGAACGTACTAACGTTAACGGCCCAATCGGCGAGTCCATCTCGGTATACAATAATGGGGTTGTATGCTGCCCTAACTTCGCTCTGGCTTGCCCAATCGCCGCAATCACATCACTGTCCGCTTCACGGTGCAGCATATCCTCTAACGCTTCCATCGATGCTTGTCCTCCGATCTTGCCGAGTGCCCAGGCCGCTGTGATGCGAAGCTCCGGTCTCGGATCTTCCTTCATTAGGGCATGCAAATGCGGAACGGCCGTGACATCCTTGAAATTCCCCAGCGCAATAATCGCATTCCGCTGAATTGGCTTCTTCCCACGCCAGGAAGATGAATTATCGCCGAACTTCGCCTTATACTCCTTGTTGCTCATCGAGAGCAGTGGAATAAGCAGCGGCTTTACAATCTCGGGATCCGGCTGCATCTCGGGATGCTGCGTCCAGTTCTTGCCCCGATTCTCCGGGCAGACGATCTGACACGTATCACAGCCATAGAGACGATTACCGATCTTAGTCATAAATTCGTCGCTGAGCACACCCTTCGTCTGGGTTAGGAATGAAATGCAGCGCTGCGCGTTGAGCTGCCCTGGGCCTACTAGCGCATTCGTGGGACACGCATCGATACATTTGGTACATTCCCCGCATCCTTCCGTCACCGGCGTGTCCGGCTCGAACGGAATATTCGTAATCATCTCGCCAAGATAGATCCACGATCCCAATTTGGGCGAAATAATCGAACAGTTCTTCGCACTCCAGCCAATGCCAGCGCGTTCTGCAACAGCCCGGTCTGAGAGTGCCCCTGTGTCGACCATGCTCTCCATGCGAGCCTCCGGCACACGTTCTGCAATGAACGCTTCCAGACGCTTCAGGCGATCCCGGAGAACATGATGATAATCCCGTCCCCAGGATGAACGCGCCAATATCCCTCGATAGGCGCCCGGCTCCGACTTCGGCGGGTCCACCAGCTTCGAAGGATAGGCAACCGCGATCGCAATGATCGACTTCGGACGGTCGAACAATAGCGCAGGTGTCGTCCGCTTGTCCAAATCCTTTTCTTCAAATCCCGATTCATAGCCCTTGGCTCGGTGGGCGATGAGTCGATCTTTAAGCGTCGTGAACGGATCCGCCGATGCAAAGCCGATGCTGTCGATGCCGAGGGAGGTTGCTGCTTCTAGGATGTCTGACTTGAGCTGTGCCCAGCGCTGCGCTTCTGATGGCGCATCGGTCTTATGTGAATCCGTCACTTCTTTCACCTCGTTGATTGTTAGAATTATGGGTTTTGCTTTTCATTTCAATAAAGGTATTAAAATTTCACTTTCAGAACCGAGAAGGTTGAATGAAACTAGAGATTGAGGAAACGGAGCGTAGGGAGAGCCTACGTGAGTACCGGAAATCTCGGTTGAATTCAAGATTCGATGCCGAATAATCCCACAGTCATGCTCCGTTATCAAAGTGAGATTTTAATACTTCCTCTAAAGCCAGGTGATTTTATTGAAGGGCCATATGATGAGGTCAGCCCTCCCAATAATAAGGTCCCGCTTCACCGGTCCGAACCGCCGACTATCCTTGCTCTTCTCATGATGCCGGTTATCCCCCAGCACGAAATACTCATCCTTTTCCAAAAACGTATGCACAGGCTTATCATCTTCAATCCAAATATCCGTGTAGCCCTCTGATTGAACTACGCCGTTCACAAACAGCTTACGGTCACGAATTTCGATCTCATCTCCCGGAATCGCAACAACGCGCTTCACAAGGAACTGTCTGCCCACATCTAGTGAAGGATCTTGCAGAATAACGACTTCACCGCGCTTCGGCTCTGCGAAGGCGTATACAATTTTATCGACAAACAACCGATCTTGATCATGCAGCGTGGGCTGCATCGACTCCCCTTTCACCTTTGACAAATTAAATACATACGTCTGCAGCAGTACCACGAGCACAGCCGCAATAATTAAGGCATTGAGCCAATCCCTGACCACCAGCTTCCATCTGCGCGGAGGCACTGTCAGCGTCTTCGGCGGCTCATTTCCCGTCGGTAACAAGTTATCCATAGGCTCTTACTCCTTGGCGAAATGTTGTCTCCATGCATTGTAATACGACACCACGAGACCGTCTTGAAAGGGAGCCTTCTTATTCTGGATGCGATCTAACAGCTGCGAGAGGCCCGTGGCCACTTTTTGATCTACAATCTCAGGGTAGTGATAACTTGCCTTATGCCGCTCATATTCATCACGGTCTACAATATCTATATGCCCGCTTGCGTAAAGTACAACATCCAAATCGTAATCGATATACGTCACGACGTCTTTGGCCAGATAAGGCGGTGAGGCAATATTGCAATAATAGCGCACACCCGTCTCTTCAATTAAGGCCACAATATTGTACCACGCACCCGGGATAAAAAAAGAAACCGCGGGAACCTTGCTCATCCACTGCTTACCGTCGGCTTCCTGAATAGGCGTCTGACAATTGATTAACACGACCATACCTTCGCGCTGATGCTCAGGATCGAGGAACTCCTGGGGTACAAGCCAATTCTCTAGCCACTGCCGATGTAAATGTCCATTGTGCTTGAAACTTTTGATTAATGTAGGAGTATACGTTAGATTCTTCATAATAATAGAAAAGCATATCTTTCCACCATTTGCAATGGCGTGGAAAGATATGCCCTATAAAGGATGATTCCCGTAATTAACCCGTTACAATACGGAGTTTCTGAAATGCTTGAAGAACATTCGTTACGTCAAATCCCATCGATGCGAACAGCGGTAATATCGGTTCGTTATGCTCGTCCCCCGCGATGCAAATTTTGGATACGTTGCGGCCTTGGAAACGCTGCTGCATCGAGGTAATCAGCGATTTGCCGACACCTTGTCCACGGTAAGAAGGATGAACAGCCAGTCTGTAATAGCATCCCTGGTTATTATCGATCGTTCCAATAATGGCGCCCTTGATTACATCGTCTTCTTGGTGGATCAGTACAAGATCGCTATCCCATGATAACTGCCTTGCAAAAGCCTCCATCGTCTGCTCGTAACATAAATCCGACAGCGACTCTTCAAATAGCTGAGTCACACGCATATAATCCGACAACTGAAAGGAACGAACCTGCATACTTCAATCTCCTTTATTATTAAACTGTACTGCTCCGTGCTTCCTGAAAAAACATATTGTTATAATACAACAAAATTCGCGGAAAATCTTCTATTTTCTTAACAAAATCTACAATAAACTTGATATTACTCCGTATATCTCGTGAAAGCGCTTAAACTTAAGCGCTTTCAAAATATACCAAAAATCGACTTTGGAGCTAGAGCCCCAAGGGGTTTCTCTTCATCCAAGTACGCTACCGCTCACGGATCGTATTTTTTTGAGTGGAAGAAGTTCACAACGCCCTCTCGACTTTACATACATAAATGTTGATTTATTATGTTAAATAGGTTTTAATAAAGAAGTGAAACTACATATTTACGGGAGGGTATTTAACGATGGCACATCAATTACCAGCACTACCTTATGCAAACAATGCACTTGAGCCACACATCGACGAAACAACAATGATGATTCACCACGATCGTCACCATAACACGTATGTAACGAACTTGAACGCAGCACTGGAGTCTGCTCCTGAGCTTCAAAGCAAAAGCGTTGAAGATCTAATCGCTGATTTGAGCAGCGTTCCTGAAGCAATCCGCACAGCAGTTCGCAACAATGGTGGCGGACATGCGAACCACTCCTTGTTCTGGGAGACAATCGCACCAAACGCTGGCGGCGCTCCAACTGGCGCACTTGCTGATGCAATCAACAATGAGCTTGGCGGCTTCGATAAGTTCAAAGAAGATTTCGCAAAAGCAGCAACAACTCGCTTCGGCAGCGGCTGGGCATTCCTTGCACTATCCAAAGAAGGCAACTTGAAAGTATACAGCTTGCCTAACCAAGACAGCCCGATCATGGATGGCGAAACACCATTGCTTGGTCTTGATGTATGGGAGCATGCTTACTACTTGAAATATCAAAACAAACGTCCGGACTACATCGCAGCATTCTGGAACGTTGTGAACTGGGAAGAAGTTGGCAAACGTTACACAGCAGCGAAATAAAGCAATTCGCACGTAAAAAGCTCGACCTCTGCGCTAGCGCAAAGGTCGAGCTTTTTTTCTTCATGAGATATGAATTTCCTTGAAGTACGCACGCAGAATACGAATGAACACATTCGGGAATGCGAGCTCATCCATATCCTTCTCTTCAATATATCGATAAGATTCAGGCAGAGAAGAGTTATCGGGCAGCTTCGATGCACAACGGTATACTCTCAAATGCCAATGAATATGGCTGAAGATATGATCCGCTTCCATCACGAAGTCATCTGGCACCATGGCGATACCTTCCTCATGCATCGCGCCTCGCAGCATATCCATCTGAACGGGGTCATCGGCACCGGCAAGCGCGGCTTGCTGTGGGGCAAGAATATGCGGCAGCTCCCACATCCGGGCAAGCAATCCTTCCGCAGGACGCTGACGCACGATCACTTTGCCTGCATTCGCCCCCGTCCCTTCGATAATCGCGACAGATCGATACTCAGGACGCGGCGGCTTCGCTTTTGTCTTCACGGGCAACGATTCCTCCATGCCTGCGATCCGGCCCGCGCAATGCGCCATAACAGGGCAAGTCAGACATTGCGGTGATTTCGGTGTACAGACGAGCGCACCTAGCTCCATCAACGCTTGATTGAAATTCGACGCTTCCCCTTCTGGGATGAGCTCGACGACCAACCCTTCCATAAAGGCACGTGTGCTCCCTTTCATAATGTCTTCTTCGATGAGGAAATATCGCGATAACACCCGCATGACATTGCCATCGACTGCAGGCTCTGGCTGATTATAAGCAATACTGAGCACCGCTCCAGCTGTATAAGGGCCTACGCCTTTCAGGCCTGAGATTTCTTTCTTCGTGGCAGGAACCTCTCCACCATACTGCTCCTTCACTTCACGCGCTGCGGATTGGAGATTGCGAGCACGGGAGTAATAACCAAGTCCTTCCCAGCTCTTGAGCACGTCTTCTTCCGGCGCATCCGCTAACGCTTCAATCGACGGAAAACGATCAATAAATCGGTGAAAGTAAGGAATGACGGTATCGACACGTGTCTGCTGCAGCATAATTTCGGAGACCCAAATATAATAGGGATTGCGATGGCGGCGCCAAGGCAAGTCTCTTTTGTACAAGTTATACCATGCGAGCAGCTCGCGGCTAAAATAATGTTTGGCTTCAATAGATGATTGCATAATTTCTATAAAAACTCCTTTTATGCGAGGTAAATGAATTTAGATTGAACAAGTGGTGTCATTTTCCTCCGTAGGCTTGTAGGGTACTCCCTACTAACCTATACTGATTGTAAGATCTATACATGGAGGGAAACCCTGTGACATTACATAGCAAATTACGTACGATCGGTGCATCCGTCATACTCTGTACGGCTCTCCTCGTCCTCTCCGCATGCGGCGCAAGCGGTGGAACGACGAAGAACGAAGTGGCCCTTGAAGGACCTGAAGAGACCGTTACCCTATTCAAGCAAAAATGTATGAGCTGCCATGCAGCGGACTTGACGGGACGTATGGGTGCCGATACCAACTTAACGAAGGTTGGCGCGAAAATGACCAAAGATGAGATTGTCACGCAAATTGCCGAAGGCAGCAACAAAATGCCTGCATTTAAGAAAATGCTTGAAGAGCAGGAAATTGAACAGCTGGCTGACTGGTTATCGACCAAAAAATAACTGCGTGTTATTTCGGGTTCGGGCAGGCTCTCAAGCGTAAGCTTGACTGTCCTCCCGGCGTTCGACAATCGCCATGGCCGATGCAAGCGATCGCTGATGTGTAATACTAATATGAATCGTGTAGCAGGGCTCGTCCATCCATAGTCTGCTCCACGCTTCCTGCGAGAGTGTACAGCCAGGCTTGCCGAGCGCATCCGGTAAAATCTCAATATCCGTAAACCCGACCTTTTCTCCAATCCCGCAGCCCAGCGCTTTGACGACAGCTTCCTTCGCAGCGAATCGACCCGCCACGAATTCAATGATCCTGCCTCCACGCTCCAATGCCAGATCACGCTCCGCATCCGTTAGCACCTTATGCAAGAACCGTTCCCACGAGGACCGCTCACGCATATCTGCAATCCGTTCGATTTCTAGAATATCGTGACCCATTCCAACGATCATGCTGATCCCCCTTGATTTCCGACGTAATGAACTATTACATGCGTCTCATTATAGCAGAATGCGAATTCGATGCCTATTTGCAACCAGAAACGCCCCCTCTCCATCCTCGTTTCCATCCGTATCCGATGCACAAGCGATCTTGCAAAGAACCGTACAGAGGATTAAGCTTGAACATGGACTCGTCATTTGTCTTGTATCGGATAGGAGGTTACAACAACATGGAATCACAATATAAGAAAGAACTGCTCGCGAAGGATCGCCAATATGTATGGCATCCGTTCACGCAAATGAAAGATTATGCCGAGCAGGATCATCTATTGATCACACGCGCTCAAGGTATCGAACTCTTCGATGCCGAGGGCAAAGCTTACTACGACACGGTGTCCTCATGGTGGTGCAATGTGCACGGACACGGCAATCCGCGTATCAAAGCAGCCATCCAGCGTCAGCTCGACCAATTCGACCACATCATGTTCAGCGGTCTGACGCATCAGCCCGGTATCGAGCTTGCAGAGCAGCTGGTACATATCACACCTGAAGGACTAAGTAAGGTCTTCTATTCTGACAACGGCTCGACGGCTGTCGAAGTCGCCATCAAGATGTCCTTCCAGTATTGGCAGCAAATCGGTCGTCCGTCGAAGACAGGCTTCGTCTTCATGGAGAACAGCTATCACGGCGATACGATCGGTGCCGTCAGCGTCGGCGGCGTTGATCTGTACCACGCGATGTTCAAGCCGCTGCTCTTCGGCGCGCATCGCGTACCTTCACCGGACGTGCGCGTGCTCGGCAGCGCACGGACACCTGAGCGCGAAGCCGCCCTCGTGGCGGACGCGCTGGAAGCCGTGCGCGCGCTGTTCCAGGAGCGCGCGGACACCCTAGCGGGAATCATCGTGGAACCGATGATTCAAGCGGCTGGCGGCATGGTGATCTACCCCGCCGCCTATCTTGCAGGACTGCGCGAACTCTGCGCGCAGTACGATGTCCACCTCATAGCTGATGAGGTGGCCACAGGGTTTGGGCGAACCGGCACGATGTTCGCCTGCGAGCACGCGGGCATTAGCCCCGACATCCTTTGCGTCAGCAAAGGATTGACGGCGGGCATGATGCCCCTCGCGGCGACGCTGTGCCGCGAAGAGATCTATGCGGCGTTCTATGACGATTACGCCACGCAGAAGACGTTCTTCCACGGCCACAGCTTCACGGGGAACCCTGTCGCTTGTGCCGTCGCCTTAGAGAGCCTTCGCTTGTTCGAAGAAGAAGGCGTCCTCGAACAATCCCATCGGGCAGCCACTGAACTATCATCGCAGCTCCGTGTATTCGCGGCATTGCCGCAAGTCGCCGACGTACGCCAGATCGGCATGATTGCCGCGATGGATTTATATCAGGATGCAGCCAGCCGCACACCTTTCGAATCCGGGACGCGCATCGGCAATCGCATCTATCAGGCAGGGCTCGAAGAAGGATTAATCCTCCGCCCACTCGGCGATACGATCTATTACTGGCTTCCGCTCAGTACGACGCCAGAGCAAGTTGTAGAGATTACCGAACGCACCTTGCGCGTATTCCAACGTGTGTTGGGTTCATAATTCGAATATAAATTGTCATATCGAGAGAGAGTGAGGAACCGACCCATGATTCGTCCGCTTCAATTGGGCATCATGATTAGCTTGACGATTGCCGGGCTACTGCTCGCCTATTTCATGCACATTCCGTTAGCGTTTGGCTTCCTGCTCGGCCTTGGATCGCTGATCTTCTTCACGATCCAGGCCGGTACATCCTGGAGCTCGCTGGGGCGGAGCATCAAGTCAGGCGTTCTGCATACCAAAGAGGTAGTCTGGATTCTCCTCTTCGTCAGTCTTATCATTCCGGCTTGGACGGAGAGCGGCACCATCCCTTACCTCATCGAGCAAGGGCTGCAGTTGATTGACCCCACATACTTGGTCACACTCTCCTTCGTCTTCTGTGCGGTTGTCTCGATGATTCTAGGCACGTCAACGGGCACGCTTAGTGCTATTGGCATACCGCTTATCGGGATGGGGGCGGTGCTTCAAATCCCGCTCCCTCTGCTCGCAGGAGCTTTGGTCTCTGGCGTATTCGTCGGCGACCGGACCTCTCCCTTTTCCAGTGCCCATCAATTGCTCGCCAGTTCGACTGGCACGACGGTCCGTAAGCAATATCCGAAAATGATGCCAACGACGATAGCAGCTGTGCTATGTTCGCTAGCCTTTTATTGGATCTTTGACCTACGAGGGGATTGGAATGCACAGCATGTCACCATGCCGACGACGAATTTCAGCGCCCATTTTGAGTTGTCCCCCTGGCTCTTGATCCCTGTGATCATCCTGCTCGGGGCGAATGTATTCCGTCTCAAGACGAAGTACGCGTTCCTCCTGTCCATCGCCGCCAGCATCGTCGTTGGTACCTGGCTGCAGCAGGTCTCCTTCGTCGACTGGCTCCATTCCTTATGGAGTGGATACAATCTCGCTGAACTGCCTTCCCTTCATACCAAAGGCATGCTTCAAATGCTGGACTTGGTCCTGCTGATCGCACTAGCTGGAGCGTATAACGGGATATTGGAGAAAACCGGCACGTTACAACCTTACATGGAGAAAATATTAGGCACAGCACCATCCATGGCCTCAGGTACGCTGCGAACCGGTTTGTTCGGCATCATCTTAGGCTTGCTATCCTGTACCCAAACGCTGCCAATCATGATGACCGGACGGAATCTTCTCCCGCTCTGGGAGCGAAAATTCCCACGTGAGCACCTATCCCGTGTCATCGCAGACACGGCGCTCATTGCAGCCGCTATGATTCCTTGGAATCTGCTCGCTGTGCTGTGCGGCACCATTATCGGCATCCCAATCGCTTCGTATGTGCCCTATGCGATTTTCCTATGGAGCCTGCCGCTCCTTACGGTGATCACTTCATGCATCATCGATCTGGTCAACAAGAAACGGATTACCTCATCACGCCAAAACGAGCTATCCCAGTAAAGGATAGCTCGTTCTTTTTTTCTTTCTCTATCATACAAAATTACTCAGCGCTCATTCCCGTCTCGCCCTTCCGATTCGGCGCTTGGAACTTGCTGTTGCCAATGCTTAGCGCGACAAGGACACCAATCACAGCAACACACAGACTTAGAATGAAGCCTTGATTAATCGCAGATCCCATGGAATCGCGCAAGAAGCTTAAGATGGTCGCTGGAATTTTATCTGTCGCATGCATTAACACTTCCGGATTCGCTAGCGTATTAATTTGTCCCGCTGGAATATGATTTTGGGCTGCTCCCTGCTCGATAAATCCCTTGAGCTGATGATTAACGATCACCGCCATCACCGATGCGCCCATCACGCCGCCGATGTTGCGCCAGAAGCCAACGATGGATGAGCTAACGCCCATATAACGCGGATCGACGCTGTTCGCCATCGCATTCTGCCCAATACTCATCATCGGGCCAATCGCGCCGAACCCAAGTAGAATCATGATCAGGATCATCTCGAAGTTACCGATCTGACGCGATGCTGTAATTAGCAGAATTGACGTCGCTACGCCGAATAGCATCGAAATCGTCATCAACGTACGATATTTGAACTTCATCATGAGCATCCCGCTCACGATCGTCCCGCATATCATCGAAGCCATCATCGGGGTTAAGACGCTATTCGTATTCGCATGATTGAGCACCGCGACCGAGAAAATCGGTAAATACGTAATCGCGCCGAACATCATCACGCCTTGGCAGAAGCTGATAATACTCGTGCCGAGCACCACTCGATTCCGGAAAATTTCAAGCGGAAGGACAGGCTCCTCTGCTCGCTTCTCTACCTGAATGAATGCGATTAAACCGATTAGCCCTACAGCGAAAAGACCAAGAATTTGCCACGAGCTCCATGCATAATCCTTACCGCCCCATTCCATCGCGAGCATTACCGAGAGACAAGTCATGACGAGGAGAAACGTGCCTAAATAATCGACTTTCGGCTTCCGTTCCGAACGCGTCTCCTTCAGCGCGAACAATAAGACGAGGAACGATGCAATCCCGATCGGCAGATTAACGTAGAAGCACCATCGCCATCCCCAATGCTCGGTAATGAAGGTGCCAAGCTGCGGTCCTGCGACGGAGGACAGACCGAAAATCCCTGCCATTACGCCGCTTAACTTCGCGCCATCCTTCGGATCTTTGAAGATCGTGAATATGATCGTAAAGCTAATCGGAAAAATCGCCCCTGCGCCAATCCCTTGAAGCGCGCGGAACCAAATCAACTGATCCATGCTCTGTGCAACGCCGCATAATGCGGAACCCAAGATGAACAAGCCGATCCCAATGAGATAAAATAGCTTGCGCCCGAATAAATCCGACATTTTCCCAAGGACCAGCATCGTGCTCGTCGTCGCTAACATGTACGCCGTGAATACCCAAGATAACTGGCTGAAGCCTCCGAAATCGTCAAGAATTTTGGCAATGCTCGCCGAGACAATCGTGTTGTCGAGGGAAGACATTAATAGTCCTAATGCCATCGCCAGAATAATGAGTCCTCTTTTTTGTTTGGAAAAATCCATCGGTTCTCCCACTCCTCTAATTCTTTTTCTACGCTTCTAATGCACGAATTTCTCGAAGCCCCTTCTTCAGGAACTGAATCGCATGGGCGAGTGACTCCATCCCATATTCCGCACATAATCGCTTCGTAGGGCTGCACAACTTTGCAAACTCCTGATACCCGCTGCTAAGCTGCTGATACTGTTGTTCCTTCTTGTCAATTTCGCTCTCAAACCATCCAATCACCACTTCCTTGTCGACAAATTCACCAAAAAACATGCGCATCAATAAATCGGAACGGAAGCTCTCGGGCTCAATCTCGCTATGCAGATACTGCATGAACGCAGTACGTCCCTGCGCCGTAACCGCATAGACATTCTTGTTAGGCTTCCCCTCCTGTACTACACTCTCCTTCGTAATCAGTCCATCCTTCTCCATCCGACTGAGGGTAGGATAGATAGTTCCATAACTTGCATCATAGAAATAAGAAAATACACTCTGAAATACTTGCTTCATATCGTATCCCGACATTGGGCCCTTGAGCAGCATCCCGAGAATAACATCCTGACTGTTCATTTCTGTCCCTCCGCATACATGATCTGTAATTTATTTCCTTCCTGCTGGAGATAATATATCACTTCGATATATATCAAGTCAATATATAATTCTCGCTTACCAATCCATTCACAACAAAAAAACCACCGACCTGAGGTCGATGGTTCCTACGCCAATCTCATATTCAATTTAAATCCCCGGAATCGCAGAGCGCTTATGCTCGGTCTTCAAATACTGCTTCTCCAGCTTTTCGCGTGCCGCTTGTGGAATGTCCTTCCCTTCGAGGTAATCGCTGTTCTCATCATACGTGATCCCAAGCTCGCCCTCGTCTGTCTGGCCTTCCCATAATCCTGCGGTTGGTGCTTTATCCAGTACGCTCTTCGGCACTCCGATATGTGCTGCAAGCTCGCGAACTTGGCGTTTGTTGAGCGTGCTCAGCGGCGTAATATCAACGGCGCCATCACCCCACTTCGTATAGAAGCCGGTAATCGCCTCCGAAGCATGATCTGTTCCAACCACGAGCAAGTTCAGGTCAAAAGCAAGCGCATATTGCACGACCATCCGTGTCCGCGCTTTAACATTGCCTTTGCCAGGAATGCTAATATGACGATGGATACTTAACGCTTTGAACGCATGCTCCGTCTCAAGCGCGATCTCATTGACGGCATCTTCAATATTCGTCTCCACCGTATGCTTCAGGTTGAATGCCTTCGCCACTTCATAGCTGTGGTCGATGTCTTCCTGTGTGCCATAAGGCTGGAATACCCCGAGGGTCATATATTCGCGCCCTGTCTCCTGGCTGAGCTCGTCTGTTGCTTGTTTACATAGTCCTGCAACCACGGCACTGTCGATCCCGCCGCTAATCGCAATCAGAAGCCCTGTTACGCCTGACTTCGTTACGTACTCCTTCAGAAAATCTACCCGCTTCCGAACTTCTTCCTCTACTCGAATGGAAGGCTTGACTCCAAGCCGTTCAATGATCTCCTGCTGCAAACTCATGTCGACACCGCCTTATTCTAAGTTAAGTGTTCTTATGTACTTCATTAACCATATTAAAATCCCCGCCGTTCACGAGTAACGACGGGGAAGCATCTTATTTGCAGAAACGATCAAATGCTGCCGTCAATTCAGCCGCAATGTCATCTGCACCACGGTTCTCAATGCTATGACGTTCAACGAAATGAACCAATTCGCCATCCTTCAATAGCGCGATCGAAGGGGATGAAGGAGGATAAGGCAATAAGTACTCACGTGCTTTGGCAGTCGCTTCTTTATCTTGCCCTGCGAATACCGTGAATAAGTTATTCGGTGTTACCTCATGCTGCAACGCTTTTGCAACACCTGGTCTACATTGGCCTGCTGCGCAGCCGCATACGGAGTTAATCACGAGAAGCGTTGTACCTTTCGCAGTCGGTAATTTTTCTTCAACCGCCTCCGGTGTTGTTAATTCTTCAATTCCAACGCGAGTAAGATCGTCTCGCATCGGTTGAACCATATCTTTCATATATCGATCAAAAGACATTGACATTTGCTTTCACTCCTTACGAATTCTTAGCAACAAACTTATTATTGCTACCCTTTATTATACATTCATAAAGAATGAAAGCAAGGGAAAACCCTTGCTTCACAAGGCTGAGATACGCCAATTGGCGCTCCCTCTTCATGTGATTAGGTAGCCGGACGATTTGGGCTGTCCACGTCCGTTTTCTTATCCATTCCATCTTGGGAAGGTTTGTACGGACCTGCATTCCGATTTTTAGTTTTTTCCTTATCTTTTGCCACGAAATCGGCCTCCTTTCCTTGAGCTCCCTCCTATTATGTTCCGCATCAGGAGGGATTATCCGGCTTCATCCGCCGCTTCAAGTGAAGGAGCCACATCCCAATCAGGGCTATGCCGACCCAGCTGCACTGGGCTTTTGTTAAGCCAATCCAGGTGGTGATCTTCCCTAGAGATCCGCCCAGATGTGGCTCCACGATGGACAGTGCCATGCCGCCGATCCCAAGCCCCACAAGAAATATCGCCAGATGATTTCCTTCTCGCAATGTACCGCGCTGGAGCAGGAGCACGATCAAGAGACCGAGCGGCAGCAAAAAGCGTACCGCACTCAGGAGCGATGGATCCCAGAACCATTGCAAGGCATACGCGGAAATCCCCATCACCGCGAAACCATAAGGCAAGATATTCGCGAGGACGCGAAAAGACAGTAAGCCTCGACTCATCCCGCGATAGGTGAATGCCAGCATACAGAAGACCCCGATGACCCATCCCCCAGTCGATCCGCCGCTCATGAACAGGATAACCCGAGGACTTCGAAGCAGAATCCCTGGGTCATCGAATAAGAAACCAAATTTATAACATAGGACAACGATCATCAGATAGGTTGCGAAAATATCCAGCCATACCCGAACCTTCTCACCATCCAAGTACAGCCTCCAGAGCATGACAGCAACCCCTACGAACGTCGATATCACATACAAGAGTGTCGTTTGCGTTAGAATAAAGGGACCTAGGGACCACGCATAATTCATCTTCGATGCTTCCCTCCAATCTCTTGTTATGCGACATCTGCTTGGAAGGTAACGACGAATGTCGTCCCTTGTCCTTGTACAGAATCAACGGCGATCTTGCCTTTATGCCGCTCTACGATACTCAGACACAGCGGCAGACCAAGACCCGTACCCTTAGATTTCGTCGTATAGAACGGTTCGAACATCTTGTCCAGCGTGTCTTGCGGGATGCCTTCCCCTGTATCTTGAACAATGAGCTGAACCGCATTCTTCACCCGCTTCGTCTCAATCGTTAACGTCCCCTTGCCATTCATCGCTTCCATGCCATTACGCACTAGATTCAATATCAATTGCTTTATTTCCTTCTCATTCAAATGCAAATGTGGAACATCTGATGCAAAACGCATATCGATCCCGAGTCCGCGCAAATTCGCATCCGCCCACAGGAGAGGACTTAAATCGTTTACAATATCGTGCAGATGACTCTCTTCCGTCTCCACAATGCGATTCTGCGCCAAGGAGAGGAAGTCATTTATAATCATATTCGCGCGATCCAATTCTTCTAACACAATGCGATAATAATCGTGCAGAGATTGATCGCTCTTCTCTCGCATCAATTGGACGAACCCTCGTACGACGGCCATCGGATTCCGGATCTCATGGGTAATACTCGCCGCCATTTGCCCAACTAGACTAAGCCGCTCCAAATTGCCAATCTCCGTGCGCAGCATTTGAAGCTCCGTCACATCATGCGCCATCCCTACCGCACCTACAACTTCATCTGTCTTCGGATTACGAATACTCGAGATCGTGGAGATGAGTATTTTCTCGTTATATTGGAGCACTTCTGCATTGGTCTTCTCGCCTTGCAAGGAACGTGCCAACTGAATATCCGGATACTCCATGCCATAATGCTTGCGCAAATAATTGAACGGCTTCCCAATCAGGTCTTCGCTTCGCACTTGGCCTTGCACTTGAAATAGTCGCAGCATCATATCATTAATCGCCGTCACATTCCCCATCTTATCGACCGACATAACACCAAGCGGTGTGGCATCGATGAGCTGCTTCATTTTCTGCGCTTCTTGATGGTATTGGCCCGATACTTGGTGGAGCTGCTCTTGCAGTGACATCTTCTCTAGAATACTTTCAATGAAAAATAGCAATAAATAGGCTGTAAGCATACAAATCCCGCTGAAAAGCACTTCAAATAGAACTTTAGAAAAATCCAAGTGAACCATCATGCTGCGAACACTAACGATGTAGTCGACATAAGAAAAAATCATCCCAACAACAACGATATACGTGACAATGCGAACACGCTTGGATGCATCACCTACTCGAAATTGAGGAATAAAATACATGGCGATAGGAATGAGATAGAGGCCAACATCACTCGGAAGATTCCATAACTCTCCTTGATCAAAGAACAGAAAATGCGCACCGATATAAATCGCAGCCAACACGAAACTCGATCGAAATCCAGTGTACAGGATGCCAATCAATAGGGGTACCACTCGGAAGTCATAGTAAAACTCATCGGGCGTACAATACGAGAATGCCATGGATAATAGAAAGGCAATCATGCAGAAGAATGCAAACAATATTCTGAAATTACTAAGCAGACCAGATAATTTGGGTCTCATTGTCCATATTTGAAGCATAAATGCAGGTAACAATGCAATGAGTTCTTGTAAGAAGGTTTCTTTAATTGGCGTAAAAATCACAGAAACGATCACCGGCCTCAGGAATATATAATTACAAAAATTAAATCACAAGTTACAGGTTTTTACAATATATGCGTTTTAGAGTTTAGAATTTTAAACAAGAACGAAACACGTTACAATAGAGTCATGAAAATGAATTAAAGGAGCACATCATCATGAAATATGACGTCATCGTCATCGGCGGGGGACCTTCGGGACTCATGGCCAGCATCGCAGCTGCGGAGCACGGAGCTTCGGTGCTATTGATCGATAAAGGGGACAAGCTCGGACGGAAGCTAGGGATTTCAGGCGGCGGTCGCTGTAATGTGACCAATGCGAAGGAGATCGACGAGCTGATTCAATATATTCCGGGGAACGGCCGATTTTTGCACAGTGCATTCGCACATTTCAGCAATAAAGACATCATTCGATTCTTCGAAAATTTAGGGATTGCCCTCAAAGAAGAAGATCGCGGACGGATGTTCCCGGTCTCAGATAAAGCCAAGACCGTTGTGGATGCTCTGATTGGCAAGGCGCGAAAGCTCGGGGTTGAGATCCGCACCAACCGCCCCGTCGACAAGGTTCAATATCGCGACAATGTCCCCATCGGCGTGCGGCTCCGGTCAGGGGAGACAGTAAGCAGTCACACCGTGATCATCGCTACAGGCGGAAAGTCTGTTCCTCAGACCGGTTCGACAGGTGACGGTTATCCTTGGGCGATGGAAGCCGGTCATACAATAACAGAATTATTTCCCACGGAAGTCCCGATTACTGTCCAGGAGCCATTCATTCGCAGCAAGGAGCTTCAAGGCTTGTCGCTTCGTAATATT
The DNA here is from genome assembly GCF_058791655.1 of Paenibacillus sp. EB106-05-06-XG162. Classification (NCBI taxonomy): domain Bacteria; kingdom Bacillati; phylum Bacillota; class Bacilli; order Caryophanales; family Paenibacillaceae; genus Paenibacillus; species Paenibacillus sp. EB106-05-06-XG162. Next base: position 542,387 of record NZ_JBYTDT010000002.1, on the reverse strand, counting down.
ACACTCTCGGTGTGGAATCCGAAGGGCAAGAAAATCATTGAACATGAAGGAGATATGCTGTTCACCCACTTCGGCATCTCGGGTCCCGCAGCACTTCGCGCAAGCCAGTTTGTCGTCAAAGCACAGAAAAAATTCGATACCCGCTTGATACGCGTGACCGTCGATTTATTTCCCAATATGTCCGTTGATGAGCTCTATCAAGCATCCTTGGATTTAGCACGAAAAGACCCGAAGAAAGCGATTAAGAATGTCCTTAAACCGCTGCTTCCTGAACGGATGATACCTTTGTTCCTGAAGCTTGCTGGCCTTCAGGAAGATACAACTTTCGATAACATTCCGAAGCAGCCTTGGCTTACGCTTGCGAATCTAATAAAGGAATTCCCGATGCAGGCGAACGGGACGCTCTCCATCGAAGAAGCCTTCGTCACCGGCGGGGGCGTACATCTGAAGGAAATCGATCCGAAGACCATGATGTCCAAGCTCGCGGAAGGGCTCTTCTTCTGCGGTGAAGTCATGGATGTTCATGGATATACGGGGGGCTATAACATTACGGCGGCCTTCACAACAGGCTATACGGCTGGGATGAGCGCAGCTCAGCGATGTAAATAAAACAAAGAGGTGGCGGATCATTACGATTCGCCACCTTCTTCTTATGTGTACACTTTATGGGGTATTTTCGCTATATTTTTACTTCGCCTGAGAAATGATCCGTTGTCTCATCAACATAAGCCAAATGATCCTCATCTCGCAGATCTAGATTCTCATAATGATCGGCTTCGCTAAATGCCGGACCGTCTGCATAGCCATCCACCCAATCCTCGTTCACCACATGAGCAGGAACGGGGATGAAATGGTCCAAGCCGTAGGCTTCATCATGAACAGCCATTTCCGTCATCTCAGCTTGCTCCTGTAACTCGCCGCCATAAGCTTGAGCAATCTCTAGCGCCGATGTTAAATCGGTATGTTCCACATGAATATGCAACTCCGTCCCTACAGCATTGTCGAGCATCGGCTCGTAGCCAAGTTCTTGCATCATATCATAAGCTAGCTTCGCGCTGTGAGGGTCACGGAATTGAAACGAAATTGCTGTGTGTTGCATCGAATCCCCCTTCTCATCAAAATTCAATACCTATCCGATACTATACCCTTCTCTAGGAAGATTCATGTTCATAAGAATCATTAGATGTGATAAAAGTTATTTAAATTTAACCTATTTATCCCGTAAGATAATCGCATAACCGATCGTATAAAGGGGGTGCAGAGTTTGCAGGAACTTGAGGAAAGACGATTAGATCCATCCGTTCAATTATTCCACGTATTCGCCAAAGCGTTCAAAAGCGTATCTGAGCATTTCAATTTAAGCAGCAAAACACAAGGCTTCAACCCTACCGCATTCGCTGTATTAGAAGTATTGTATCTGAAAGGATCTCAACCCGTCCAACAAATTGGTTCCAAGCTGCTCCTCCAGAGCGGTAACGTAACCTATGTCATTGATAAACTCGAACAGACTGGACTCTTACGGCGCAAGCATTGCTCCAAAGACCGCCGTGTCATCAATACAGAACTCACAGATGAAGGTAAAGCCGTGATGGACAAGATATATTCCGAACATACTCGTGCGATTGCGACAGCTATGAGCGGTCTAACGGAAGAAGAGAAGGCATTAACGATGCGCCTACTCAAAAAATTAGGTACTACAGCGGATCGAACAACACCGTCTACAATGAAAAGAACCTGACCTCTTGGGTCAGGTTCTTCCTGTCAATGCGACAGTATAGATGGACGCAAACACATCCGCTTCCATTGGTTTACTGAACAAATAACCTTGGAATTTATCGCAGCCGCTGTCTCGCAAGAACGCAAGCTCCTCTTCTGTCTCAATTCCTTCTGCCGTCACCGCAACCTCTAGACTATGGCCGAGCTGGATTACCGTCTTCACAATGGAAGCATTCACCTGATCAGATGGCAAATGGCGAACGAACGATTGATCCAATTTGATCATATGGATCGGTAGATTCCGCAGCCGGCTTAATGAAGAATATCCGGTACCGAAATCATCAATCGCAATTTGGATACCACGCTCTTTCAACTGTCTCAAGACGTCAATAGCACGTTCCATATCGTGATGTACATAACCTTCCGTAATCTCTAGTATTAGATACCGCGGATCAAATCCCGTCTCTTGCAATACACGATCTACCGATGCAACAAAATCATCTTTGGAAAATTGCCGCAGGGATACGTTCACACTCATCTGAATTTTGGAGAGGCCATCCGTAGCCCACGCTAAATGCTGTAGACATGCGGTCCGAAGCACCCACTCCCCAATCGGTATTATGAGTCCGGTCTCTTCAGCTAACGGGATGAACTGCGATGGCGAAACGTAGCCATGAATCGGATGATTCCACCGAATCAACGCTTCTGCGGCAATCAATTCCCCACGATCGTCGAGTAATGGCTGATAATGCAGCAGCAATTCGCCGCGTTCCTGGGCCTTGCGTAATTGATTCTCCAGCATCATTCGTTCCGGGATATGCTCCGTCGTCATCTCATGATAATACTGATAACAGGAGCCACCCTTGTCCTTCGCAACATACATCGCCGTATCGGCATTCTTCAGCATGGATGTTAGAGTATCGCCGTCCTGCGGGTATAGACTGATCCCAATGCTTGCCGCGACAAATAATTCATGAGACTGAATCAAGAAGGCCTTTGATATGTTCTCGATAATCACTTCGGCATAATGGTCAATTTCACTACGCTTCACGTCTTTCAATACGACGACGAACTCATCCCCACCTAGCCTTGCACAGCTGGATCGCTGCATCCGATCATGGAAGATGCTGGCCAATCGTCTGGATACATCGGCGATCAGCATATCCCCAACATCATGACCGAGCGTATCATTCACATGTTTAAATCGATCCAAATCAATAAACATCACAGCGAGGTCCTGCCCATGAAATGAAGCTTCGTTGATCGCCTGCTCGAGATAGACCGTGAATTGATAGCGGTTCGGCAACCCTGTCAAAGAATCGTAGTACGCCAGCTGCTCCAGACGTTCCTCCGACTTCGCGAGCATCTCGGTCTGTTCGATTAACTGACTGTTCATATGCTGCATTTCATGGAACATCTCGACTACGCGATCCGACATGATTCGGAAATTCGTCACCAAGGATCCAATCTCGTGGATCGCTGTTCGAGGCCATGCGAATACTTGCTGACGCTTCAATTTCTCAGGTAAATCCGTCGTCATCTTCATCAATTGATTAAGCGACAACATCAGATATGAATTGAAGAACAGCGAGACAATCGCCGCAACCAAGCAAAAGGTGAACATCATAATAAACTTATTGGTATAAGCTAGAATCGTTCCCTGCTGATAATACGATATCGGGATATAGGCAACGACCTTGCTTGGGTTCAAGCCCTGAAGCTCCGTAATTAACACATAATAACCATGGTTCCACCGCCATGTCTCATAGCTATAATGCGTATTGACCGGAATCCATTGATAGAAGTAGCTCTTCGTATTCAATTTGGTGCTTACCGCGCCTAGCTCTTCCAGCGAAGCTTCTGATTCAATCTGCGTCATTTCCTCGGCCTTCATGCGATTGTAGTGCTGTAGGAATGTGTTGCCGTCCGTCGAGCCCGCAAGTTGGCCGTTCGAGTAGAACAGTCCAATCGAGATCGGGCCATTCGCCGATTTATTGACCAATTCTTGTACGAGGCCGCCTGCAAGAATTGTTTTTTGAAGTGTCGTGCGTTTTACTCTCGCTTCTTGCTGGAGACGTTCGATCTCATTCAGCATATGCTGCGTCTGCGTCTGCACCAGCAACCTAGAATCGTGTTCCACCCGATTTCGAATTTGAAAGCTATCCATATACATATTTAGGAGAAAAGGTCCGATGACTGCCGCAATGGAGAGATGCGTTAATAGCTGATTCAAATATATTGTGCGTTTCTTCAGCTTCGGGAATAATCGCCTCCATGGCAGATAGGTAATCATGACATCCCCTAATAAGCCGTTCAATAATCCGCTCATTGCAATCATAAAAACTTGCAGATACATCTCTGAAGCATATGTGCCCATCTGCAAATAATAAATTAACCCTGCTAACGGCGCCCCCAGGAAAAGCCAGAACAGCCCATCCCATATGAACAGGAATCGTTTCTTCTGCGTAAATACGGTACTGACAACGATGACCTCAACACAAATTAAGAGCACATATATCGAGCTTTCCAGCACAAAATAGGACACCATGCTCACGACAATCGCTGATGCGCTTGCCCAGTAAGGTCCGAATAAATATAGGATAATAAATAGAAATGCGCTACAGAAGAAAATTCGCGCACCATACGAAAAATCAATAACCCATTGCGTCCCGAGCATCGCTAATCCAATACAACAGACAAGTGCGATCAATGCGCGATAGGTAGAAAGCGGATTCAACTTGTGAGACAGATCGAACACCCTCTATAGCAAAATTATGGAAAAACCTTACTTTAATAGGTTCGACATTTAATTTGTTTTTCCTACTTATTGGTTAATGAATCCCTATATTTTTCGCTTTTGACCGCTAATGAATCAAGCTGCATCGTCCGGGTCACCCACGATTCGATCCACCGCTGATCATGTGTAACGACGAGGATGGATACTTCTTGTTCCGCCATATCCGTACAGAGCTCGAACATCCGCTGCGTATTCGCTAGATCCTGGCCGCTTGTTGGCTCATCCAGAATGAGCAGCTTCGGATCAGTCAACCACATCGAAGCAACACTCAAGAGCCGCTTTTCCCCTTGGCTCAACTGGAACGGGTGCCGATCCCGCTTCTCATACAATCCAATACGCTCTAGCATCTGCTTACCTTGCTCCTCCATCAAACTCTGATTCGATGTCTGATCTAGACGGCGCTCTCGCATCATACGTAAGCTATACATACACTCTTCCATGACCGTATTCGCAATAAACTGATGTTCTGGCTGCTGATGCACATAACTAAGCCATTTCGCACGATCATAGATTGAGGACTTGCTTATATCCTTACCCTGCATACGAATTGTCCCTTTAGCTGCCGGGAGCAGACCCATGAGCAGCTTCGTCAGCGTTGACTTTCCACACCCATTCGGGCCTGTGAGCGCCGCAATCTCCCCAGGGAATAAATCGAATGAACAAGGCTTCAGACCAACATGACCATTCGGGTATCGATACGTAAGCTCGCGCACCTCAATGATCGGTTCAACGGCAATATGTCGCTTGGATTCCGCTGTCCTCACGGATTCGAGAGATGATAGGAATACAGGTAATTGCTTCACATTCGTAATGGACTCGTCCGATTGAATCTCACCCGATTTCATCGTGATTAATCGCGTTGTCCCGCGTGGAATCGCATCGAATCGCGATACAGTCGCAATGCAAGTGACCCCTTGTTCATGCAGGGCATGCAGTAGCTTGAAGATGGATTGCTTACCTGCTGCATCGAGACTCGAGGTGACATCGTCTAAGATCAGAATTGGTGTCTTCATGGTTAGTACAGCGGCGATAGCAATCCGCTGCTTCTGTCCGCCAGAGAGTTGATGCACATGGCGATCTCGATAATCCTCCATTGCAACCTGACGAAGTGTTTCTTCCAATCGCCGGATGATCTCCGCTCGCTCTATGCGCAAATTTTCTGGAGCAAAGGCAAGCTCATCTTCTACACTGCCCACGACTAACTGCGCATCCGGGTCTTGAAAGACAAAACCAATCTGCGGCGATAACTGATGGACTTCTTCTGCATGGCCTTGCAATTCGTATTCCTGTACGGTCATTTTGCCTTGCATCTGTCCGCCCATTTGTCCAGGAATCAAACCATTCATCATCTGACATAAGGTCGATTTCCCGCTCCCATTCGGCCCGTAGATCGTTACGAATTCTCCTTGTCTAATCGTCAGCGACACATCCCGAACAGCAGGGCGCTCCTCCCCCTCATACGTATATGTCATGTGATCACATTCGATCAGAACTTGCTCTCGTGTCATTTGACATCTCTACCAATATTGAAGGTTCGGAGTAACCCCGTACGTGCCATCGCATCCCCGATCATTTTGCTAAGCCATCCACACAGGATGATCCCGCTGATGCAGCGTACGATGAGTGCAATCGTCAGTTGTGGCAGGCCCCATTTCAGATAGCCGAACATATTCGCGGCGAAAATAAACCATAGCGGTACAGCACAGAAGCCAATGGTCATCATAACACCTACGTTCCATCGACTATATCGGAAGAGCATGCAGATCAGCTCAACCGCCAGTGCATAACATAGCGCAGCCACTACAGATGCAGCCATGCCATAAGAATTTCCGAGCAGGGTCTGAACCGTCGCACCTAACATGAACGTAATAAATGCTGTTCCTGGCTTACGAATGATATACATCACAAGTACACCATAAATCATATAGATGCCAACGATGGTAGAGGTTGCAATCGGTCCTCCAAGTGTCGTTAAGAATTGATTCACCGAAGATAGGAATACGGTTAATACCGCATTCGCCATAGCCAATATCGCCATCAATACAATCTCAATCGTTGTAAAACGTTGAAGTTTGGTTGTCGGAGTAGACATGCTTTCATCTTCCTTTGCTTATAATTTAATATGATAAATAAAATTAAAAACGATATAAACAGAACGCCGTTGCTGCTACGTATACCCCCATGGCAACACACGAAAAAATGGAAACGGGGTTCTCTCGCCAATATGTCCGATCCGGGTAAGCACCGAACCCTTTGGTATCCATCGCACTTGCTGTCATCTGCATGCGGCGAACCGAATTCGTGAAAATCGCGATCGAAAATCGCTTCCATGCCTGAACATGCTCCCGTACGCCCCTAGGCGGCTTCATCCCACGGATCTGATGGGTTGTGCGAATGGTCTCTGCCTCCTCGGACAAGATAGGCAGAAACCGTAGGGCAAGCGATACTGCATAGGCAAAGCGGTACGGCACACGAAGCTGCTGTGTCAACATCAGCACGACATCCCGGGGCTCGGTCGTTGCCATGAACATCGCCGAAGTAAGAAACAACGTCATCAGTCGGAACGTAATCGCAGCGGCATAATTGAGTGCTTCATAGGTAACCTGCAGAGGCCCCCATGTGAACCAAGGCGTGCTGCCAGGAAGCCAAATCCATTGGATGAAAAAGAACGGAATGGCGAATACGAGCATATAACGTGCCATTTTACCAAAAACACGTCTTACATGCTTCCCAAGCGATAACCCTATGGCCACAACTACAAGGAAGATGACCCCTTGAATCATAGCAGTGGAGTACGTGAGTACGAGAATCGTAGTACAGAGAACAGCTATTAATTTAGCGAGTGGATGCATCAGTACAACTCCGTCGTTCATTTTCTGTGTATCAGTATGGAGGAAACCTGGATAAATGTCTATCCCCATGAGAAAAACTTCTATCGATGTATTCTCGAAGATGAGCGACCGCGTTCAGCGGTTGTTTTTATCGCCAATCAAAAAGAAGTTTTCGCTACATTTGCGAAAACTTATACTTTCTGATGTGGTAAGAAAAAAGCCAATCCCCCTACACCAGGGAGATCGGCTTCTTCATTTTGCGAATCACGACTTCATAGTAACGAATCGTGAGCCAATTACTAATCCATATCGCTCCAATCATGATGAACACCGGCATCATGAACTGAAACCAAGTCAGATCTTCTGTACTTAGACGAATAATCATAAAGAACGGCGCCGAATAAGGGAACATCGACCCTACTTTGAGCAGCAACTCATGATCTACACCAGGAATGAAGAAACACAACATGATCATTGCGATAAATAGTATGGTTACGATGAACATCAACAACAGCATATAGCTTTTTTTCTGCACCGAACCGATCGTGACATATAATCCTACATACTGCCCATAACCGAGGACGAAAAATAACAGCATATATGCGAATAAGGATGGCGTCAAATGACGTAGATCTAGCCAAATTTGCGAATTCAGCATAACGGCCTCAAGCTGCCAATAATCCAATAACACCAGAGATAAAATGATGATAACCAGGAGTTGGATCACACCTGCGGTACCAATCCCGATAATTTTCCCCGTAAATATCAAGGCAAAGTCCTTATACCGTTTATGAACTTTTATCTTAAATAGCTCGCGATCACGATAGATTGATTTCCCAGCCGATACCCCACATTCCACGATAATGACGAATAATACGGCAAGTAAAATATAAATGGGCAGATACACTTCCCCTTTGGAAATAGGAAGTTCGGCAAGGGATTGTCCGTCGGCCGCATAGCATATACCAATGACGAATAGACTCATGAAGAACGTTGTAACGAGATAGAATCGCGTACGGATTTGTTCCATGAAAGCCCGCACGATCACGCTCCCAATAAATCTCATAGTTCTTCCTCAAAACAAATCATCATATCCCCCGTCTCTATCCATTATCAACGTTCGTTAACTACATAAACTCTTGAATATGAATTAGTCCAAGCCGTTTGGCTACAATAATCGCCTCAGATCTTGATCGTACATTCAACTTCTCAAATATCCTTGTTAAGTTATATTCGACCGTCCGCTGGCTCATAATGAGCAATCCTGCGATCTCTTTATTACTTAACCCGTTGGCGACTTCTTGCAAAATTTCTTGTTCCTTCTCATTGATCGAGACATCTTCAACTTTCTGGCTGAGACCCGTTCCAGAACGAATGTCATTGCGCCTTAGCTGCTTCAAGAGCGAAATTGGAATGACGGCTTCACCCCGCAGCGCACATCGTATCGCCGCAATCAACTGCTCACGAGACGATGTCTTGCTGATGAATCCTGCCACGCCAGACTCGATTAATATATTGTAGTGTGCGCTAATATCGTAGCCAGAGTAGATCAGAACCGTGAATCCTGAATTGATCGACATCACCCTGCGCGTCAACTCGAGTCCACTAATCCCAGGCATATTCAGGTCGAACAACATAATATCGTATTTATTCTCTCGAATCAGTTGAAGCGCTTCGAGACCTGAGAAGACAACCGTGACATTCATATCCGGCTCTTTCTCGATCATAATCTTCGTGCCTTCTCCAACAGATGGATGGTCATCTACCAACAAAATTTCAATCATTTACGACCCCCCTGGCAATGGCGTACTGGCTGCTCGGCACGGTCTGATAAGGCAGCGTAATAATGACCTCGAATCCTTCACCGACGGCAGAATGGAACATCGTCTCCCCTTCGAACCCGGATACCCGTTCACGAATTCCGGACAGCCCCATATGACTGAAAGAAGACTGCAGTTGGACCATATCCATCCCAACCCCATTATCACGATAGACATACGCGATATGCTCATGATTCTGACGCAGTAATATTTCGACATTTGATGCTTTGGCATGCTTGGTCGTATTCCGCATTAACTCTTGTGTAATCCGATAGATCGTCAACACGTATTCATCGTCAAGCTCTAGATTAAAGCCATCATAGTTAAAATCAACGGAATAGTTCGAATGGAACTCAGCATAGTTGCACAGATTCTCAATCGCTTCGACAATCCCCATTTCCTTCAGGAACGGTGGGCGCAGTTCATTACACGTCTCTCGAATCTGGTGTACGACATCCAGAAGACCTTCTTTGATCTGAGTGAGTCGTTCCTTCACTTCTGGTTCAAACGCTGTCTCCTCCAGAATCATCTCGAGCTTGCGATACCACAGCAGTTGGTCCTGAAGCGCAGAGTCATGTAAATCCGCAGCAAGCCGCCGTCTTTCTTTCTCCGTTAATTGAAATAGCATCCGGAGCACCCATGCAGGAGCCTTCCCGTGTGAACGCACTTCTAAATCCATAATGACTCCTTCAATTAGTTGTAAATTCTCGTACACCATGCTGACATAATTGGAAATCGTCTGTAACCACACCAGTTCATCACGGTTAAACTGCACGCGATTCTCTTTGCTGCATATCCATAACAGGTTATGCCCTCTTTGATGTTTGCCGATGACACAGCAAAGGCCCGAGTCAATCTTAATGCAATCACCGACGGCATAATCATGAATCTTGCCTTTTAATTCCTCCGTTAGTCTCTCTTCTTGCGCTGGTAGAAAATCACCTTGCGATCGGATAAATACAATGTGTCCCTCATCATTCTTCATCTCTAGCAGTGCAGCTGACTTCACAGGAAGCACGTCGAGCACTTCACGAAGCAGCCGCTCCTCTAGATCCGGCACCTTCATCATCTTGCTAATCTGACTAGAGAATCGATCTAGACTCGATTGAAAGTTATAGGTACCGATGAACAACTTCTTACGGAACCTGAAATCGAGCATATCTTTGACATATAAAAACAAAATAACTCCGATATATACAAATATGAACATTTGAGCCCACTTGATGAATACATCCTCACGCTGTCTGACTAAAAAATAAACTCCAATGAGAATAACCGACGTTGGCATAACAGCTAATAGACAGTAATAGCGCAATCGATCGAGCACAAACTCAATATCAAGCAAATGATTGGCAGCCATCAAATATACATAAATAATCGGTAATAGAAACAGAAATATCGCTGCCGTACTCGCCGAGATAATCTCGCGATGGATCAAGATCCACGGGAGCGCATACAAAAAAACAAAAGGAAAAAACGACATAAAATTACCGAATAACATAAATTTAAACAGCGGACGATACGTCGTGTTACGATATTTGCGATAACTAATGATGAGGACGAGAATACTGATGACCGTCCCAATCGTGAACGAAATGAGCAGAACCTGCATCGCTAGTCTGCCGAAAAAATAGTTCCCTAGATTTGTGAATACAAGCAAGCTGATAATCGCTAGAATAATCCCATTAACCAAGTACATACCGACAATCACATAGAATTTCACAATCTCCAGTTCTCTCTGATTGAAATACCGATACAGAAAATGGAGAAATATGACTGGAATTTGCAAGATGGTAACCCATAACGTAAGCATGCCCACATAATCTTTACGTGCGGACGCCCCTGCACTCACATAACTTATCGCTACAGCGAGAAAAAAGAGGATCAGCAGATGTGCCGCAGCATCCTCTCTTTTCTTATGCAATAAAAATATGGATAGTAAAAATAATACCGTATACAAACAGATGGGTAAGATTGTCTGTTCCATCGATACCGGTTGTTTGACCGCATCATCGAACTGGTAATGCATGACCTGCCCGTTGCGTTCGGTCTCAATATAATCAATAGAAGTCAACATTCTTTTGTTAGGGTAATGCTCGACGTTCGTATGATCGATTGAAATAACATGATCACCTTGCCGAATTCCTGCTTTATAGGCTAATCCGTCGGGTTCAACATTCCATATGATCCACTGGTTGTCGTTTGCTTTCTCCACTTCCATACCAATATAGGCCACCCTCAAATCTGTGTACAAAAAGTACATCACGAGAAGTGTTGCTGCAATTAGTATGAAGAACATTCGATATTTCCTAACGTAACCCATCTTTTGCTCCAATCAAATATTATTTACGCGAACCAGTAGCTTCTTCTTACGCCATCAATTTCAGTCCATTTGCCGCCAGTTATGGTGTCGACAATTGTCTTTTGTTGCGCTGGTGATACACCAACAAGACTAGCTTGTCCATTCATAACAAGTTGTGGTACTTGCGGGTTATTCGTGAGGTAGTTGATCATTTGCTTAATCATTTACAACTCCACCTTTTCGACTATTTTTTCACTACATTTTTACTATACCATCATCGTCTTCATTTGAGTTCGCAAACGTTATTGCGGTTTTCCGCAATGCACGTTGCGGTACTTGCGCGATTGGTAGTTTTATATAAAACTTTCCAGTTCTTGCTTCCAATGAAGATCAATGGATAGGCCCTCGATATAGGTATGACATTCTTGCTGAAGAAATTGTATATGTACCTGGGTATATGGGATGCAGCCGCCGCGCTCAATTTGGTCCATAATGACATGTTTGTTCGCGTATAGCTGGTCGACAGTTGCTTGTCCTGCATAATAATCCCGAAGGACTTGAAGCTCCGGCGCCGAATCATCTAGCAAATAAAGAACAGGTAGCGTCCGCTTCCGATGAATAAGATCATTCCTTGTATCCCATCGCAGGATACCTTCCATATCATTGCGAAGCTGTGCGGTCATGCCGAACAACTCTCCATAAGCGCCAACTTGATCATTCATTTCTCCTGTCGCAAGTACGCTTCCTAATTGGCAAGCGCAAGCCACAAGTGCACCCGACTTCGCTCGCATCATTGCAAAGCATTCATCTTCTTCGGTAATGGCATTATCGACATCGATGTATTGCCCTCCGACAGATTGATTCAATCGATGTTGGAGTAGTTCGACTGCGATCGACTTGCGGGCCTCATCGAACTTCGTATCTATAATGGCCTTCGTGCTAAGTGCTAGAAATCCGATCGCAGCGTTCATAGATTGCGCATGATTGTGCTTCATCCATGGGACACGGTCATTATCTTGATCCTGTAGATCGTCAAAGATATCCAGCGCAAGAACAAGAAATTCAATCGCTGCTGCCCCTGTATACCGTTCTTCTGAAGTCCCTCCGAACATGCTGTAGTGCAATAATGCCAGTTCCCCGAACACGGTAGATTCCGTCATTTTGTATGCAACATAAGATTCCATCAGATCCCGTAGTGCAGGTGGCGTAACATGGCGATGTATGACCTGCTTCATCGCTGATTCCATATGCAATCTGTCCACAAAGATAGCCCCTAACCTCGATATAATTAACCCCATTTTATCGCGTATGTCACGTTTAGGCTAGAACAATTGCAGATTTTGGATTATTTCTGCCCTGCATATTCGACAAAAACGGGCTTGCCTTGCGCTGCATAAGCCATGAAACTCTTATTCATACGATGAATGACCTTGCGATAGGCTTGCGCATCGTTCGAGCGAACATCGAGAGTGCCGTGCCCTTCCTCGAGTACTTGAAACATCAATCGACCGGAGAAAACATATCCATCGCAATTCACACAAATGCTGCCATGCGTCTGTCCGGCGGTATGAATAACTTCTAATGTCTTGCCTCCAAAATGCAGCAGGTCGCCATCCTGTAGACCGATATCGATATCAGCATACGACTGGCGATACTCCATTAAGAAGTTATCCCGATAGATTTGCTTCGAGACGGCCCATTTGTCGTATTCATGCATCGCTACCTGTGCACCTGTCGCTCTCTTCAATTCTTCCAACGCGATCATATGATCTGCATGCGCTTGTGTTACTACAATATATTTAATCTCTACCCCAATCCGTTCAACAGCCGCCCAAATTTTCTTAAATCGTGAACCGGGGTCAATAATGACACCAACCCCTTGGCTATGAAGAATGTATGTGGCAGATCCTGTGATTCCTTGCGGGATATAGACAACGTTGACTTCTGCTTGATCGGTTTCGCTCGCAGCCTTCGCCGGTGCAATATCTGAGCGCACACGAACTTGGTTCCAGAACTCACGTGGGACGGATAGATCGCTTGCAGGATGTTTAATCCGAATTGCCGGCTCTTGATGTATGACCGATCGCCGCTGCCCAATGATAAACCGATAAACATTCTCTTTTCTCATGATTGCCCCTTCTTCCTATATTCTCGGTGCTTATCTTTTCACTACTCTAAGCATAAAAAAAATATAGGACTTCTGCACCGAAAACTATTTGTGAAACACCCTAATTTTTCTTTGCGGGACGAACCGCCAACCGCGCAAGATTAAATTGCGGTGACCGCAAGAAATTTGTCGAATAATCCCAAAAGAACCTTTTAATGCGTCTATTCTCCCAGATAGAACTATCCTATAAATCCAGTACACGACTAGAGAATTCGTTCTCCGAACAAGGAACAGATCAATTCCATGACTAATGTCGAAGTTTGTTGATTTACGTCTAACATGGGATTCACTTCAACGAAATCCGCAGAAGTAACACAACCGGATTCCGACAGCAATTCAAGTGCCAAATGTGCCTCGCGGTAGCTTACACCACCACGTACAGGTGTCCCGGTTCCAGGAGCTTCCCTTGGGTCTACACTGTCAATGTCGAAGCTTAAATGTACGCCGTGCGTCCCATGACTCGCGATGCGAATAGCCTGGATCATGACGGCCTCCATACCCATACGATCAATCTCATGCATCGTATAGCAGGCGATGCCCTTACTGCGAATAAAGTTCTTCTCGCCAGGATCTAAGTCCCTCGCCCCAACAAACACGACATGCGATGGATCGATCGGGGTATATTGGCCTTGCGCATCTTCAATGCGCCAATCGGTCCATCCTAGCGCCGCCGCAAGTGACATGCCGTGCACATTCCCCGAGGGACTCGTTAGGACCGTATTTAGGTCCGTATGCGCATCGAACCAAATGACACCCAGCTTGGGGCGCATCCGTGTCGCCCCTGCGATACTCCCCGCTGCAATGCTATGATCTCCGCCCAGAATCAGTGGAAACGTCGAATCGGTTATCGCCTTAGCAACCCGATCTGCGAGTCTTCCGCATACATCCATCACTTCAGGAAGATACCTCGCCTTCGGGTTAACCTCCGCTGATGTGGTAGAAGGCGGCTTGATTTCGCTAACAGCAGCTACTTCGATACCATCCTGTTCGAGCCGCTCCATTAACCCTGCTTGTAAGATGGCTTCTGGCCCAAATTCCGCACCCGGGCGTCCTGCCCCCAGTCCGAATGGCACACGAATGATCGTTACTCTTGGATTAGCCATACTCAGAACCTCCTCTACCTGTTAGGCACGCTTCTTTATGACTTGCTCAATTCTTATGAGAGCCCAGTCGAGCTGCTCCTTCGTAATGATGAGCGGCGGGGCGAATCGAATCGTCCGTTCATGTGTCTCCTTGCAAAGAACGCCTAGCCCCTTCAGCGCTTCACAATAAGCTCTTGCGGGGACCGTTAATTCCATGCCAATGAACAAGCCTCGACCTCGAATCTGGTGGATGTACGGCGATTCGAGCTTAGCAAGTTCACCCATAAAATAAGACCCAAGTGCTTCGGATCGTTCTGCAAGACGTTCCCACTCCAACACATCCAGTGCTGCGATGGCTACGGCGCAAGCGAGTGGATTACCACCAAAGGTAGAACCATGTGAACCGGGTTCGAAGACACCCAGAATTTCTTCGTTAGCTGCGACAGCCGAGATCGGCATGACGCCTCCACCTAGCGCTTTACCAACAATATATACATCGGGGACAACCTGCTCCCAATCACATGCGAACTTGCGTCCCGTGCGGCCAAATCCGGTCTGAATCTCGTCCGCGATGAATAAGACGTGATGCTGCCGGCAGCATGTGTAGGCCTGCTGCAAATATCCAGCTGGCGGCATCAGAATACCTGCTTCCCCTTGGATCGGCTCGACAAGGAAAGCAGCTGTATTGGGCGTGATCGCGGCCTCTAACGCCTCCAGATCACCGTATGGAATCACCCGAAACCCCGGTGTGAAGGGACCAAATCCTTCGCGATAGGAATCCGTTGAGCTAAACGACGTTACCGTTACGGTACGCCCATGAAAATTATCACTGCACACGATGATTTCAGCTTGATCTGCCGGTATTTGCTTGTGCCGATAAGCCCAGCGTCGCGCTGCCTTGATTGCCGTCTCTACCGCTTCCGCCCCCGTGTTCATCGGCAGCAGCATGGGTTTCCCCGTATAAGTGGCAAGCTTCGCATAGAACTTCCCTAATGTCTCACTATAAAATGCGCGGGACGTAAGTGTAACGCGATCCGCCTGATCCTTCAAGGCCTGAATAATTTTCGGGTGGCGATGGCCATGGTTCATTGCTGAATACGCACTAAGCATGTCCATGTACTGCCGCCCTTCCATATCCTCTACCCATACGCCCTCCGCTCTCGCAATGACGACAGGCAAAGGGTGATAATTTTGCGCGCCATATCGGTCCGTCTGTGCCATGATGAAATCTGATTGTGACATGGACATTCCTCCCTTTGGGCTGATTTCTTATCTCACTCCTATAATATATTCACGCGGGCCATTTATTCGTGCACAACAAATACCCCAGGGAACATCTCCTGGGGTATAATTGTCGTTCACAGAACATGGCAAGATCACCACTATATATTTGGATAACACCCATGCCCAGGCGATAAACAATTTTCAATCATATTGAGCCATTCATGTCAACCATTTCAACCGTGTACAAGCCCATGCAACCCTATTTCTAGGGCTACATGGGCTTGTCTCACAAGAGCTATGTTATTTTTTCACCGCTGCTTTCAGAATTTCAATCTTCTGCTTCCTGGATAAATCCGATGAAGTCGAAATACTGTATCCGAATTTACCGCCATCGTGCCAGAACACGTATTTAGGAAAAATGTGCGCAGGGAAGTCATCGTCAATGAACCCTTTATCCTTGCTGCCATCCTTGTCCACCGTATACTTCGATAACGTCAACGTGTCTTCACCGTTCGTATACTTCAGTCGGATCGTGGCAGCCTCTTTCCAATCCAGTTTTTTCGTGTAAACCGGTTTGCCGCTCTTTTTCCCTTCATTCCTTAGATCATCAATGAACTTTCCTTCTGTCGGACCTTCAATGATCGCTTTGGTAAACGTATAGCCCGCTGGCAGGTTGGAAGGCTGCTGCATGATGGAACCCTCCAAGGTCGAAGCTTTTTTCAAGTAATCCTCGTAAGAAGAAA
The DNA here is from genome assembly GCF_058791655.1 of Paenibacillus sp. EB106-05-06-XG162. Lineage (NCBI taxonomy): Bacteria > Bacillati > Bacillota > Bacilli > Caryophanales > Paenibacillaceae > Paenibacillus > Paenibacillus sp. EB106-05-06-XG162. Next base: position 525,705 of record NZ_JBYTDT010000002.1, on the reverse strand, counting down.
ACTCATGGTTCGGTCCCCAAAAGCTAAGATCTAATCCGCTGTTTAAATCCTTATATTTATGATAGATGACATATGTATCACCAGTCTCTTTAACCAATTCCTTCACGCGGTTGATCTCATTTTCGATATACGTTTTTTCCTCTGCTGTTAGAGCCTTGGCTGCAGCAGCTGCTTTTTTTATCGCTTTATCCATTTCTTGTTTGTACAGCTCACGGTTCACCGAAGAACCCATAACTTCATCAGGATAGATGATATCAGCGTCTTTACGATCCTGCCCCGATTGTACGGTAGTTGCTTGTGGTGTGCTCCCTGCATCTTTCCCCTTAGCATTGACCAGCGTCACGCAGCCAAGCGCGAGAATGATTGTCATCCCTAAAATGGATAGGCGATAGGATTTTTTGTTGAATTGTTTGATCATAATAAGTCTCCTTTTCATTTGTTTATGCGTCGCGGACAGACCGGCAATCCCCGGCTGTTGATGTTTGCCTGCGAAATGCTCCAGCACATGGATGATCGTCTGCCCGTATGCACTGTTATGCTGCGGTCTCATCCGATTCAACGCACATGCGTCGCAAGCCATCTCTTGATCCTGTCTTGCTCTTCGTATTGCAAACCATACTAGCGGATTAAACCAATGGAAGATCAGGATGATATGCATGATCCAATTCACTGCGACATCCCAGCGGCGAATATGGGCGAACTCATGCGCCAGAATATATTGAAGCTGATCCTTTTTCAATGTCATAAGCAAGCTTGGAGAAATGACAACGACTGGATTAGTAAATCCAACCACTGCAGGTCCGGGAATGCCCTCCGAAGCTATAAACCGTACTTTACGCTTCACACCCATAAGCTGCTTCGTCTCGTGAAACACAGCGGATAATAAAGGTGTCTCAATGGATTTGCCTGCACGAAGGACTTGTCTCAATCGAAGCTGGTCGTATACCGTTTTCGCGGCAAGAAGTAGTACACCTGCAAGCCAAACCAGTGTCAATACATTGGCGAGGCTCATAGACTTCATCTCATTCCACCACAAAATGCTCTGCACAGTTCCCGGTTCAGGTGGATAACTCGCCCCTTCCGCGCTCCCCCCTACCATGCTTCTCTCCAGTGTCAATGTATCTTCGTGACCCATCTCACGATTACTCCCCAGTCCTCTCCACCATTCATGCCAAGCCGGAGGACTTGATGTTTGCTGTTGCATTCCGGGCATGAAAGACTCCAGGGATATGAAATTGTACAGGCTAAGCGAAGATTCCGGCGCCCATGGGAGTAATAAGCGAACTGCTACAGGTATCCATAGTAGATATTTCCACCTGCCTTCAAGCCTATTTTTCAATAAGAATTGCAGGATCAAGACCAATACGATCAGGATACCGGCCATGAACGATCCACGGATTACCCAATCAAAAATCGAAAATAAACTTGTATGCAGTGAGGGGCTCATTACGTCTCTCTCTTTTCTTCATCGTTGTTACGGTTATTGTCAAATAACTCCTTCAGATCTTCGATTTCCTGCGCATTCAGCTTTTTGTCTTGTAAAAAATTCGCCAGCATCGGCTTTAATGCCCCGCCATACAGCTTTCTCATAAAGGATGTAGTTTCGAATTGCAGGTACTCCTGTTCACTGATGAGAGGGTAGAACAGTTGCGTGCGCTTCGAACCCTTCTCCAATTTCGCTCCCGCCGCTTCCTTCTGCACCAATCGATTCAGGAGCGTCCTGGTCGTATTTGGGCTCCATCCCATTCGATCTGTCATTTGTTGTACAACCTCGCTGGAAGGGCAATCCGGATTTGCCCACAATACCCGCATAATTTCGAGCTCAGCATCCGTAATGGATGGTATTTGGTTCATGCATGAAGCCTCCTAAATCAAATTGCTCAGACGTGAAGAAAATAAGTTGATACGAATCATGCTACGCTAGTTCAAAATATCATTTTTTTACAGCTGCTTTTAGAATTTCAATTTTCTTTTCCCTTGAAATATCCGATGAGGTTGAAATATAGTAACCGAACTTGCTGCTATCCTGCCAGTAAACATACTTTGGAAAAACATTCGCCGGGAACTTATCGTCAAAATAACCTTTATTTTTTCTGTCTTTTGTTTCTACGGTGTATTTATTAAAGGCCAACGTATCATCCCCGTTCGTGTACTCCAGTCGGATGTCTTCCGCCTCATTCCAATTCATCTTTTTCATATAAATGGGCTTTCCACTCTTCTTGCCTTCTGCTCTCAAATCATCAATGAACTTTCCTCCCAATGGACCTCCAATTCTAGCTTTGGAGAACGTATATCCCTCGGGTAAGTTGGAAGGCTCCTGCAAGATGGCACCCTTCAATGTCGTAGCTTTTTTTAGATAGTCTTCATATGTGGTGTATTCCTGTGTCAGTCCCCAATAACTAAGATCGAGTCCGCTATTAAGCGCCTTGTATTTATGATACAGGACATATGTATCACCCGTCTTCGTCACCAACTCCTTCACTCTTTTGATCTCTTGTTCAATGAACTTTTTTTCCTCTGCCGTTGGAGCTTTGACGGCTACTTTTTGGGTAGCTGTTTTTTGGGATGGCTTGGAGGATGCCGCCTCCACCGTGAAGTTCATAGAAGAACCCAACAATAGAATACTGCTAAGGGTTGCGATTGCTACTTTTGATGCTACTTTCATTTGAAATACTCCTTACACATTATTATTTTAAGATACATCTGCAGTTGCACTTTAATACTACAATTGTAGTTCTATTTAATACTACAACTGTAGTGTTGTAATGTCAACACGTTTTTTGCTACATACGAATCCAGCTAAAAAAAACAGCAGACCATCATTCACCTATTCGGCAAACGACAGTCTGTGCATCAAATCTATCTATTCATCGATGAACCTCAAGCATTCCAAAGGGCCTATGAAGTCAACATCGCTTGCCTCATAAGCCGTTAAGCTTAACGAAATAACCTACAATAAAAAGAATCCAAATGTGGACCGGATAAAACGTGTAAAACATATATTTCGTGAGCTTCGTATTCGGTCCACGTCCCCCGTTATACATGAGGATAGGAATAATCGCGAAGATCATCATCCACTGCGCATCGAAGAGAAACAGCGCCTCGTAGGTGAAATTCATTCCGAAGCCAATCGTCAGGACGAAGCATACACCCACATACAATGCAGCCATAAGCCCTTTTCGGTTACGACAGAAATAGAATACAAGCGTCATGACCACGCCGTATAGCGATGCTTCGGAATATAGATAAGCAACCGCGGCAGCGACAACAGCAAGCGGCACACCAAGGAATAGTCCCTTACGATCCCACTTCGCCCATTCCAATCCCATCATCATGACAACCGCAAGGGCAAGCGATAAGAAAATATTATTATGAATCGGGGTACTCTGTGGAAAGCACCATGCTAGCCACTGAGACCCGCCGAGCATGACGGCAGCCCAGCCGAACAGTCTGCCTGCATATCGCTTGCGATTTCTCGTATAGAAGAACCCTTCGACCACAAAATAGAAGAAAATCGGGGATACCAATCTACCAAAATAATTAAGCCACATCGGCATATCCGGTATAAATTGATGGACATGGTCGAAGACCATGAAGACCATGGCGATGATTTTGAGTTGAAATGCATTTAATCTTAGGAATTGCATGTTGTCTTTCCTCCTGTCTGTCCTACTCTATGTTTTTAGACGTGTGACTAGGACATATCCCCTGCACCCTTGCCCACCCTCAACGGCCATCCGGAGTCTTTGCGGATGGCTTGTTTGTGCTTGATGAATCGTATCAGGGAGGAGGGGTGTCTCTTGGAGGAGCCTGCGTTCGGCATTTGGCAGCCCATTCCTTCCTTAAAATCTGATCAAAGGAATGGGCGAACAAGAGCCGACTGGAGAGAGATATCCCGCCGGACCTACGTGGATGATTCATCGCCCTTCATGCGCAAAAAAGCCATCTGGAACAAGTCCAGATGGCTCTCATTTAAAACTCAAATACGAAGTCTTCGTCGCGAAGCGGCTCCACATTCGTCGTCCGAACGTAGCCGTTCCCTTTCTTTGAGAAGAAGTCATGCTGCTTCGTCTTCGTGCTCAACCCGTTCAGCACGATCGGGTTCACTTCTTCCTCGGCGAACTTTGGCTCAAGACCAAGGTTCATGAGGGCTTTGTTCGCGTTGTAACGTACGAACGATTTCACATCTGCCGCCAAACCGATCGCAGTGTAGATCGAATCCGTATAGGATTCCTCGTTCGCTTGCAGCTGCTCCAGTAGATCATAGAGTTCGCGCGTGCTTGCTTCCTGCTCTTCAGCTGTTAGCTTCGCAAATACTTCTTGCGCCAAAACGCCAACGTAAACCCCGTGGATGCTCTCATCGCGAATAATCAAGTCGATGATCTCGCCGCTGCTTGTCATTTTACCTTGGCCGGCAAGGTAGAGCGGATAGAAGAATCCGCTATAGAACAAGTAGCTCTCGAGCAATACGGAAGCGGCCATCGCCATGTACAGATCGCGTGGCGTGACGATCGATGTGTAATACCCGGAGATCAGCTTCGCTTTCTTCTGTAGATGCGGCTCATCTTCCACCCACTTGAACAGTTGATCGATTTCCTCACTGTTTGCCAGCGTTGTGAAGATGCTGCTGTAGGACTTTGCATGGATTTGCTCCATCATGGCCATGAACGCGAGTACAGCTTTACGCTGTAAACCATCCACATGCTCAAGGATCTTCGGCATTCCCACGCCGCCCTGAATCGTATCCAGAAGCGTTAGGCCACCGAGCACTTTCATATACGTATCACGTTCTGCCGGCTTCAGCGCCACCCAGGACATTTTATCATCCGAGAGTGGAATCTCTTCATCCGTCCAGAACTGCATAATATTCTGATTCCAAAACATTGCTGTAAAATCGTCATCCGGACGATTCCAATTGACTGCTTTCATGTATTTCTTCCCCCTAGTTAAATAACAGATAAAAAATCGACTTTTCAGCACCAAGAAGGTTGCATAAACCTGAAGAAGGAGGAGCGGAGTGTAGGCAAAACCTACATGAGCACCGCACTTCGAAGGTGAATGCAAGATTCGACGCCGAATCAACTTCCCGTGCTTCTTCGTGATCAAAAGGCGACTTTTTTATCAACCAACATTATACAGAACAGCTAATGCATTCTTCTACAGATAAATGATTGGTTCTCGTGTAATAGAGCGACTTCAGCCCTTTACGCGCCGCGTAGAGGTAATATCTAGCTAGCTCACGTGTTGTTACATTACTATTCACGTGCAGAACCGTCGAGATCCCTTGATCCACATGCTGCTGAATTTCCGCAATGATATCGATAACCTTGAACTGGTCCATTTGATACGCGGATTTATAGTAGAAATAGTTATCCTTTGCCAAGTACGGCATTGGGTAGTACGTTGTTGAGTTCGCATACGTCCGTGTCTCGATGTGCTCAACGATCGGCATAACGCTCGAAGTTGCATTCTGAATGTAAGAGATACTTTGCGTTGGCGCAATAGCCAAGCGGTAAGCATGGTACAGGCCATGGGCTTGAACTTTGGCTTTGAGTGCCGTCCAATCCTCAGGTGATGGAATCTCCATACCTGCGAACAGCTTCAGAGCCTTTTCTGAGCGTGGGCGGAAGTCTGTCTCTTCATATTTTGTAAAGTAGTTCCCGTTCGCATATTCAGACTTGTCGAAGTCACGGAATGTCACGCCGCGATCGCGGGCGATTTCCATACTTTTCTCCAAGGAGTAGTAATTCATCATCATGAAGAACCCGCTCGCGAATTCCTTCGCATCATCGCTGTCATAGGCGATCTTGTTCTTCGCTAAATAACCATTCAAGTTCATTGCGCCTAGACCAACGGAATGCATCTCCGTGTTCGCCTTACGTACACCTGGTGCATTTGGAATACTCGTCATGTCGCTAACCGCCGTTAGTGCTTCGATGCCTTCATGAACGGATTCTTTGATCTTGCCGTGTTCCATCACGTTCACGATATTTAATGACGCTAAGTTACAGCTAATATCGCGGCGGATGACATCTCCCTCGCCATAGTTGCCGATATCGGATGTCTCTTGCAGTTGGAAGATCTCCGTACAGAGGTTGGACATCTTAACGGAACCGATGCCTTTGAGGGCATGCGCTTCATTCGCATTGGTTTTATTCATAATGTACGGGTAACCGGACTCTAATTGAATCATCCCGATCTTCACGAGCATATCGCGTGCGCTCATGATGACTTTCTTCTTCACTTTATCGTTCGCTAGTAATTCATCATACATCTGATCCAGATCCATGTCATCCAGATGAATGCCGTATTCTTTGTAGACCGAATATGGTGCAAATACGTGCAATGGTTGATTCTCTTCCGCGAGACGGTAGAATTTGTCCGGAACGATCAGCCCGATCGAGAGCGTCTTGATCCGCAATTTCTCGTCCGCATTAATTTTTTTACAATCAAGGAACTCGACAACGTCCCATCCGAAAATATTGTAGTACCCTGCGCCAGAGCCCTTACGTTGTCCCATTTGATCCGCATAGGAGAATGCATCCTCCATTAGCTTCAGGACAGGCATAATGCCTTTTGCTGCGCCTTCGACGCCTTTGATCGCCTCTCCGCGACCGCGAAGCTTCGAGAGGTTAACGGCCACGCCGCCGCCGATTTTCGATAATTGCATACATGTGCCAAGCACATAATTAATGGAGTTAAGTGCATCATCCATCTCGAGCAGGAAACACGATACCATCTCACCGCGACGCTTCTTACCAGAGTTCAAGAATGTTGGTGTTGCAGGCTGTACGCGCTGCTCCATCATCGCAACCGCAAGACGTTTGGCTTTATCGAAATCGCCATCACCTAAATGTAGAGATACCATCGATACGCGATCCGAATACTGCTCAAGGTATTGCGTATGGTCATTGCTCTTCAAGGCATAGTCGACATAAAATTTAGAAGCTGCCATGTAGGACTGGAATTCGAACCCCGATGCTCTCGTTAGTTCAAAAAGTTCCTCGACCTGGGCAGCCGTATATTTCTCATAAACATTCTCGTAGTATTCATGCGCAATCATATATTCAACTTGCTCATGGATCGTCTCGAACCGCAAGCTCTTACTTTCTACTTCTTCCATAAATGCTGTTACCGCCTCATGGTCACGATCCAATCGGAAAAATCCGTCCGCGTCACGAAGCATCAACTGGTTATTTAACTCAATATGCCGCAATGCTATTCACTCCCTCTACAAACCTTTGCACATCATTTGTCGTGCCCGATAGTTCAAATTTCGAAATGACTGGTACATCATACATCATCGCAATCGTATCTGCGCTCTTCGCAAAACTGGTTCCCCAGTTACGATTCCCGCTTGCCGATACGCCTCTCATATACGAACCGTTCTTCTGTAGAAAAGATTGTACCTTCTCTGGAACTTGACCGAACCCTGTCGTATACGTAATCAGCACGAATGGCTCATCCAGCTGTGTCTGCTCGTCAATCTCCACAGTCCTCATGTTCAATTTATGTACAAATCTTTTTACGTTCCCGGTCTTAGAATCAAATGCGATGACCATTTTGTAACTCAGTCCTCTCTCTTATGCTCATAAAATACCCCCACAAAGTGACACACTACCTTCGAATCCGACTCAGGTATTTTGTGGGGACCTCAAAACTTATACATTTTACTCATTAAAAAAAGCGCATCCGGCACAATGAACCGAACGCACCTTAACGATAGTTCACTCATTAAGACGACGCCAGCACGTTCCTATCTCCGTAGGGATGACATGTGCAGATGACAGGCAGGTCTCCTGACTCAAGGATCATCGTGATTGCCGCCTTCCCGATTTGTACTAATCAGTGGCTCTCTAGCAACCGCTCCTCTATTACAGTGGCGGGACCGCGCCGGATTTCAACCGGACTTCCCTATTAATCTTTGCACTCTAAGACTAGAGGTGCAAAAAACCTGTACATCACGATATGTAGTTGTGCTTAATCAATTTACATCAATATATTGTGCTTGTCAATACAATAACAAGCCTATATTTTGCGTTGGAAAGGGATACAATCGGCGTAAAATAAGGGTTTCTATTCAATTAAAAATATTATATTTTAGATAAATTTAAGATAAAAATAGAGAAGAGCCTTACACCGTCACCAAGACGGAAGTAAGACTCCTCCACGTGATCGTCATTCCTACAAATCAACTTCAACATCTACATCTTGTGTGTTAGAGAGATATTCATTACAATTCTTATTCCGTTAAAGTGCGTGTTCAAAAAGTCGGCATTTCAGCACCAAGAAGGTTGCGAGAACCTGAAGAAGGAGGAACGGAGTTTAGGCGAAACCTAAATGAGTACCGGACTTCGAAGGTGAACGTAAGATTCGATGTCGGTTATGCTTCTTGAATTACTTCGTGATCAAATGATGACTTTTTGAACAACCTCTTACAATACTGACCTTTTCGATCCGTTCTTTATGCCCATACAACTCCTTGATCACCTGTTCAATCGGCAGCGCATCGATCGTCATATCTTGCAGCGTGCAGCGCTCATTCATCAGCTGAATGAACCGCTTGAGCGGTAGACAATCCGTGTCGAGCTCCAGCTCCGCATCTTTGGCTGAATGCAGCTTAAGCACGGTAACACCCTTAATCCCATACCAATCCGCAGGCTGCTCGGTGACGATCCGAACTTTCTTCTTCGCGCCGAGAAAATTGCGCAGCGCCATGATCGAATCATCAAACACGATTTCGCCATCATTAATGACGATAACACGACGTGCAAGCTGTTCAATATCCTCTAGATCATGTGTGGTTAAAATAAACGTAACGCCTTGCTCATTCATCTCCTGAATAAAGCTGCGAATTTTCTCCTTCGCGATGACATCCAGCCCGATCGTAGGCTCATCGAGGAATACCACGGATGGCCGATGCAACATCGCCATAATGAACTCACATTTCATTCGTTCTCCGAGAGACAGCTGCCTTGTCGGCTTCCGCATAATCTCCTCGACTTCAAGCAGCCTAGAAAGTCTGTGCAGTGTTTCTTCAAATGCGGCATCCTCGATCGCATAAATGGCTTTGTTCATATAGAACGCGTCAAGTGGGGGGATATCCCATAACAATTGGGACTTCTGCCCGAATACCGCTCCAATGTTGCGCACATATCGCTTGCGTTGTTTCCACGGTGTGCACCCTAAGATACGGACATCCCCTGAGGTAGGGTGCAGGACCCCCGTGAGCATCTTCAGTGTCGTCGATTTCCCCGCACCATTCGGTCCGAGAAAGCCAACGATCTCTCCAGGTTCTACCTTGAAGGTTAGCCCTTTGACTGCAGGTACGAGGACGGTCTCCCGCTTAAATAGACTGCGCAGCGTTTCCTTAAACGACGACCCACGGGTATACGTTGTATACGTCTTATATAAATTGTGGACTTCAATCATTCGGTTTCACCCCCCTGCGCTCGTATAATTGCGAAGCATACCATGCCAGAACATAAGACCTGCTCCACAGAAAACAATACTCATCCCCATTGATAGCCATGCCCCATCCGCACCTTTTCCGAGCAGCACAGACGCTGGCAGGAAACCTATCATGGCAATCGGAATGACATACGTGAAGAGTTGCTGGAACAATTTCGAGAAGATCGTTCCCGGATACATTCCAAACATCGACATGGAATCGAACATGTCATAAACACGACTGCTGCCTACCCATTTGAACAGTAGTCCCGACAAGAACAACGAGAACGCAAATAAGACAAGCAGTGAGCAGAAGAACAGGACAGCGAACTGAATCCAATGTAATGCACTAGGTGCAGGCACCCCTGACAAAGCGAGACCAAATAATACACCACCGCTAATTAGACGACCGAAATCGTCCAAATCAAAAGCATTCATCATCGCAAGAAATAGAATTGGCCGCGGCTTCAGCAGGAAGACATCGAACGAACCTTCACGGACATGATAGAGCGTCGTTGATACAATCCCAAAGAAAAATGGAAATGCGACTCCCTTGGCGAGTGTAAACACGGCCTGAATAAGCAGTGCCTCCTGTAGTGTCCATCCCGGAAAGCTTGCTCCTGAACGATAGACAAGCAGAGTGACCAATGGGATCATAAAATCACCTAAGAGCATGAGCAGCACGCTAATGGCAAAATCCGTTCGATAAGCCATCCGTTCTGCCAGCTTCGTCTTGATTACCGCCCTGTAGCAAGCGAGTAATGACTTCATACCCCCACCCCCGTAAATTTCCGGGCACCCAGGTGAACCAAGAGCTGACATACACCCCACATACAGAGCACTGCGAATGCCTGCAACCCGACGACCTGCGGAATCGACATCGTGATCCCAGCAAGCTCATAGCTGCCAATATAGACGCGTACAGGGACATACTGCATGAACTGGAAAGGCAAGTAAAAGAGTACATGCTGCAATCCGTCTGGAAAAAAGGAAAGCGGCACGAATACACCTGCGGTAATGTCACGCATCAGCAAGAATACACGCCTGACGCCTTCCGCATTCGTCAGCCAGAAGGCGGTTAATCCAATGGAGTAATTGACGAAAAACGTCATCAAGAAACCTAAAATAATGGAGAGCACTGCCCAGAGCGGCTGCGGAGGCAGCAGCTTGATTTTGAAAATAAAGAGATAAATCAGAAAAACCGGAATGAATTCCATCCAGAACCCGAGCGTGCGATGACCAACCTTCTGAGCCAATGCGAACCCTACATGAGAGACTGGACGTAAAATAAACGTGACATATTTCCCTGTACGGATGAGCATCTGTAGATTCCAATCGGCGAAATCGAACGTCAAATAGGTAATAACAGACATGACACCGTAATATGTCAACATTTCTGACAGTGTAAATCCGTTCAATATATCTTGTGATGCATAAACCGCATGCCAGATGAAATACTGTACTAGAAAGTACACAGGACCGATGAAGATTGAAACTGCCATATGCGAGCGGTAAGCCGCCCATTCTTTGTACGTCGCGAAGGCTACCGCACGTACGAACCGTAAGGATTGCATTATTGCAAGCCCGACCAGATCATATTTTTAATGCTAACAATCGATTCGGGAACCCAGCCATTCGCCGTCGGTACGAAGAACGAGACGACGAAATCTTCCTCTGCATCGACCATTAGTGCACAGCGCCCTGCACCCTCATGATAGAATGTCCCAGACTTGAACGGATCGAACACGCGTCCTAGCTGGCTGCTAAGTCCATAGGGCATATCCTTCAACCGGTCCCCCCAATTGAAGGCTGGAATACCTGACGGGAATTGATTCTGTGCAAGACGCTCTACAGACCTTCGGCTAAGAATACGCGCTCCTTGATAGGTTCCTTGGTTCAGCATCATCTGTCCGAAGCGATTCATATCCGCAAGGGTCGAATACAACCCACCACCCGCCCGAGGCGGTGACCATTCCCTATTCTCAGTTCTTGTTAATCGATTTAAATCCCAATCGTCAACCGTGCATACTTCATGGTGAAGCTCCTCAGGCACTTCGAAGAACGTTCGATGCATCCCAAGCGGCTCCAGAATCGTCTGACGCACATAATCGTTGTAGGACATCCCCGTGATCTGGCTAATGATATCCCCCAAGATCGAAAAGCCGGTCGAGGAATAGTTCCAGCTCTCCCCTGGCTGACAGACCAGTGGTCCTGCTAGAACAGACTTGATCCACCTAGACCTGCGATAAGCAATGTCCTCCGCTTCTGTACGTTCTGGCTTCGAAGCCTCCGAATCATCGCCAAATGCAAATTCAATATCCCAAGGACCAGACGGATAGGGCTCGGTGAAATAACCCGGGTCCGGTGCGAGCCCCGATGTATGTGTTAATAAATGTGTAATCGTAATCCGTTCAAAATGGCGATGATCAAATTCTGGGTACCAATCCTTCACAGGCTGTGTTAGATATAGCTTCCCTTCTTCCATTAACCGCATGATCGAGACGAGCGTGAACCACTTCGTGACCGAAGCAATCTTCCGGATCGACTGCGGCTGCAATTCACTTGCAGTGTCTGTGTGCCGAAGCGCGCCTAGCGCACGTACCGCGAAAGTCTGTCCGCCGCGCGCGAGCATATAGGAAGCGCATTGCAGCTTCCCTTCATTAATTAATCCCATTAAGAATGTGTCGAGCTGTTGCAAGGTACTCTCTCGGTACCCTGCTTCCGAAGGTGAAATATCGGTCAGTCCATGATGTATACCAAGGCTCATATCGTTTCCCCGTCCTTTCTTTCTTCCATTTCAGGTTTATCGTCGCTCACTATAGCAGTGCTGACCAAATAATCGCTCGCGGATTTATGATGGCTTGCGGCACCCAACCCGTTTGGCTAGGTACCATAAATGCATAGACGAGCCGTTCAATAGGATCAATGAACAGACCGCAATGTCCTGCACCCTCATGTGCATACGTTCCTGGTGAGCAAATATCTTGATGACTCAGACTCCAGCCGAGCCCCATCTGAAAATTAGGATTTTTATCGCCCCAGCACGTCGATGGAACGTTATTTAGCTGATTCGAGACCATCATCCGTACTGTTTTGCGTCCAAGAATGCGTTGTCCATGAAGTTGCCCATCATCTAACATGGCTTGTCCAAGCTTCCACAGATCCTCAAGGGTTGAGAATAGACCATTACCAGCCGCTGCTGGAATCCCTGTCCGGTCAAATGAGTCTTGCACTTCTTTTTCTTGCCAAGGATTCACAATACACGTCTCTGCTCGCAAATGTTCCGGAACACGCAGGAATGTACGCTCCATCCCTAGAGGCTCCGTAATCCGTTCGCGAACATACTGCTCGTAAGACATGCTTGACGCACGTTCGATAACCAGACCTAGCAGCGCAAACCCTGCCGTACAATAATTCCATTGTTCACCGGGTTTACAATACATCCGCCCGCTGACAATCGTCTTTATCCCTTCTTCGAGCGTCCATGCATCTGCACTAGACTTCTTCTCATGCAGCCACCACTCGTACCAAGGAAGCGTGTAAGGCTCTGTCTGGACGCCAGGATCGCCCATAAGACCTGATGTATGGGTTAACAGATGCCAAATCGTAATGCCGCGATGCTGATCCGTATTCAGCTCAGGAATCCATTCACTCACACTCTGTTGATAGAAGAGCTTCCCTGCTTCTGCTAATTGTGCGATTGCAATTGCTGTAAATACTTTCGTAATCGAATAGACTTTACGAATCGAGTTCGGTAGAAGTGCTGAACTGTTCTCTTCGTATGTCAGATGACCTTGGGAACGATGGACGACAATTTGGCCGTCACGGGCAACCAAGTAACTTGCCCCTTGAATGCGACCCGCTTCAATAAGCCCACGGAAATGCTCATCAAGCAGCTGCAGCCGCGCTGCATCAAGACCTACCGCGTCCGGTGCAGCATCGGTTCTGCCTTCATGGATGGATAGCGTTGTTGTGATCAATGCGAATTCCTCCCTTAACTGCAAATTTAGAATTGAAAATACTGGTATCATTCTATCGAATCCCTCTATTTCCGTAAATAGGAAATATCATATAAAAGGCCGGTATACTCTCTAAAAAAACGTATTTCGGCGCCGTACAGCCTCCTCGGGCACATTAGCTGCACTATTGCAGTTATTTCGGCGCCGGACAGCCTCTTCGGGCACATTAGCTGCACTATTGCAGTTATTTCGGCGCCTGGCAGCCTCTTCGGGCACATTAGCTGCATTTTTGCAGTTATTTCGGCGCCTTGCAGCCTATTCGAGCATATTAGCTGCATTTTTGCAGTTATTTCGGCGCCGGACAGCCTCTTCGGGTATATTAGCTGCATTTTTGCAGTTATTTCGGCACCTGGCAGCCTCTACGAGCATATTAGCTGCACTATTGCAGTTATTTCGGCGACTGGCGGCCTCTTCGGGCACATTAGCTGCACTATTGCAGTTATTTCGGCGACTGGCAGCCTCTACGAGCATATTAGCTGCACTATTGCAGTTATTTCGGCGACTGGCAGCCTCTACGAGCATATTAGCTGCACTATTGCAGTTATTTC